>NZ_JANIFL010000003.1:0-594647 GCF_024518695.1 Mesorhizobium sp. LMG17149 | reverse complement strand
GAAGTCTCACCAAGGTCGCCTGCCAGTGCCTGATCGCCGCCGCCGCCCAGAACATCAAAAAGATCGCCCTTTGCCTGTGCCCGAAGCCCAAGCCGGCCCGCGCATGAGGCTGAATGCCTCCTGTCAAAAATCTCCTGACACAAACAGTCCAAGACACTTCAATCACATAACAAAAAACCCCGCCGAAAATCGACGGGGTTTGTCAGCAGTCTGAGGCCCCGGCCTTCTGGCCGGGGCCTTCGCGGGTCCTCAGTCACCCCGCCGCGCATTCGGGCGGGACCAGATGAGCGAGAAGCCCTCTCCTTCCTCGTCGTCGAAGAGGTTGGCGTAGATCGGGGCGTTGAAGCTCGGATCGTCGAGCTTGAGACCGAGATAGTCGCGGCCCTCGTTGGAGCGCTTGGACCAGGCGGCGCCGATCTCGGCGCGGCCGACCAGCACCCGATGGCTGGGAGCGTTTTCGCCAGTGGCGCGTGTGTCTGGGACGATGCGCACGTTCTTGGCCTGGACGCTGAGGGTGACGATTTCACCGGTGAATTCTTCGTTGCCGGACTTCTTGAAGGTGCCGATGGTAGCCATGATAGTTCTCCTTGATCCTGATTGTTTCGAGCCGCACCATTGCGGTCTCGATGGTGGTCGAGAGGTCGGAGGCGATCGAGGGCGCACCCATGGGCCGAAGCGAAGCGGAGGATGGCGCTGGAGCGACTTTGTTGTGCCGCTAGGAATGACGGCGCAGCCGGCAGGGGAAGAAAGTCGCGAAGCGCCGTTGCGTCACAGGCGATCGAGGCGAAGCCGACCTTCAGACCAGAAACACCCATCGATGAGACCGCTTCGGTGTGCTCGTCACGACAGGAATGGATGAAGGAGAACGCGGCAACCCGCAGCCCTTCTTGTCCGACGATGTTTCACAATCGAACGAAATCCTGCTCAGCCTCTGGCACGCATTGTCGCATTCCCGAACTCGCGATGGATTGACGTGCCATGCGTTTGATTGATTTCAGGCGTGCTCCGCTGACCTCGGCGGTAGGCAAGCCTCCAATCAAGCCGGAGCTCTGATATCAAACTCAATCGCGCACCACCGCTCGACTTTGCCGCCTTGGCGATGATGGCCGTGGGGTTATCGGTGTCCTGTCTGGCGGTGTCCTCGAGTTGGAAAGACGCCAGGCCATGGGACCACGCTTAAGCGCCTTCTCATTTAAAGGACGCTGCCTTTGCTCAGGCAGCCGGCTGCAGTGCTGCCCTAATCAGCATGCCGAAGAGGTCGCGCGGCTCGTCGGGATCGGCGAGCAGGTCGAGCTCCTCATAGAGGCCGGTGGCCTGGAGCTGGTCGCGGACATAGCGGAGTGCGGAGAAATCTTCCGTCGCGAAGCCGACGGAATCGAACAGCGTGATCTGCTCCGCAGTCCTGCGGCCCTCTGCCTGGCCGGTCATCACCTGCCACAGCTCGGTCACCGGATGGCCGGCGTCGAGCTGCTGGATCTCGCCCTCGATGCGCGTCTGCGGTGGAAATTCGACGAAGATATCGGAGCGCAGCAGGATGTCGCGGTGCAGCTCGGTTTTCCCGGGGCAGTCGCCGCCGACCGCGTTGATGTGCACGGCGGAGCCGACCATGTTGTCGGTCAGGATGGTGGCGCACTGCTTGTCGGCGGTCACCGTGGTGATGATGTCAACGCCTTCGACAGCATCCTGGCCCGTCGTGCAGATGGTGATGTCAAAACCCTTGCCGGCGAGGTTGCGGGCGCATTTCTCGGAAGCTGACCGATCGATGTCGTAGAGCCGCAGCCGGTCGACGCCGAGCAGCGCCTTGAAGGCGACGGCCTGGAATTCGGACTGGGCGCCATTGCCGATAATGGCCATGGAGCGCGAATCCTTGGGCGCCAGGTATTTGGCGGCGACAGCGGAGGTGGCCGCGGTGCGCAGCGCCGTCAGGATCGTCATTTCGGTGAGCAGCATCGGATAGCCGGAGCCGACATCGGCGAGCACGCCGAAAGCGGTGACGGTCTGGCGGCCCTCGCGCATGTTCTTCGGGTGGCCGTTGACGTATTTGAAGCCGTAGAGGCGGCCGTCGCTGGTCGGCATCAGCTCGATGACGCCGTCATGGCTGTGCGAGGCGATGCGCGGCGTCTTGTCGAACAGTTCCCAGCGACGGAAATCCTCCTCGATATAGGCGGCGAGTTCGGTCAGGAACCGCTCGACGCCGATGGTCAGCACCAGCTTCATCATGCGGTCGACGCTGACGAAGGGAACGATGGCAAGGCGTGATGGCTGGGTCATGCAATGCTTCCGGAATGGCTGCGGGTGGGGCGGTCCATTATGCGCCGGCCCATCAGGCTGGCGGCGAGGTCGACCATCAGCGTGGCGGTGCGGCCGCGCTCGTCGAGGAACGGGTTGAGCTCGACCAGGTCGAGGCTGGAGACCAGCCCGCTGTCGGACAGCATCTCCATCACCAAGTGCGCCTCGCGGAAGGTTGCGCCGCCGGGCACGGTGGTGCCGACGGCTGGTGCGATCGAGGGGTCGAGGAAATCGACGTCGAGGCTGACATGCAGCAGGCCGGTGGCCTCTTCGACAAGGGCGAGGAAGGCGCGCAGCAAGGGCGCGATGCCGTGCTCGTCGATGGTGCGCATGTCATGCACGGTCACGCCGGCTTCGTTCAGCGCCCGGCGCTCGGCCGGATCTACGCTGCGCAAGCCCATCACGCAGATGCGGGCCGGATCGACGGCGACGGGCAGGTCCGGGAAATAGCCGTTGAAACCCGTCCGACCGCTGGCATAGGCAAGCGGCACGCCGTGCAGATTGCCGCTGACGGTTGTGTCGAGCGAGTGGAAATCGGGATGGGCGTCGAGCCACAGCACGAAGAGCGGCCGGCCGCGCTCGGCGGCCCGGCGCGCTATGCCCGACACCGTGCCGGCCGATATTGCGTGGTCGCCGCCCAGGAAGATCGGCATGGCGTCTTTCGAAGCCGCATAGGCGGTCTCGGCGATCGCCGCCGTCCAGGCGGAAATCTCCGGCAGCGCCTTCAGCGCAAGATTGCCGTGGACGATAGCGCGCGCCGCAGCCGGTTGCACCGCGCCCCAGTCCTCGACCTCATGGCCGAGTTCCGACAGCACCGAGACAAGCCCTGCCGTGCGCAGCGCGCTCGGCCCCATCTCGCATCCCATCCTGCCCGCGCCGTCCTGCACCGGCGCGCCAACGATCCTGCAGCGCATTTCTTTTGCCCTTACGATTGATCGAAGGAATGAATCACCATGCTCCGGCGGTTTGAACAGGGAAAATTGGCATTTCGAGAAGACTACTCTATCATATTGAGCAATCACTTTGATCGAAATGGAACAATCATGGATGCTCTCGATGAAAGGCTGGTCACGCTGCTCAGGCACGACGCCCGGCGCAGCATCTCAGATCTCGCGGTCGATCTCGGCGTGTCGCGCGCGACGGTCAGGGCGCGCATGGAGAAGCTGGAAAAATCCGGCGAGATCATCGGTTACACCGTGGTGCTGCGCGCCGACGCCGTCGACCAGAGAATACGCGGCGTGATGATGATCGAGATCGAAGGCCATGCCGCCGACCGCGTGGTCCGGGCGCTCGGCGGTCTGGCCGAGGTCTCGACCATTCACACCACCAATGGCCGCTGGGACCTGGTGGTCGAACTCGGTACGGCCTCGCTCACCGATTTTGACGCGGTGCTGCGCCGGATACGCCTCATAGCTGGCATAACCGGCAGCGAAACCAGCCTTCTCCTGGCGACGCCGCGCACGACCCGGGCACGACTGACATAGCGCGTTCGGGATTTCCGGCTCAGTCTCGCGACGCCATACCCTTGAGCGTCGGTGCAGTCGCCACAGCACAATCAGTACGAGGCGCGCCCGAGCTCGACGCGCCTCGCTGGTCGCCGACAAATCCGGCGTCAGTTCATTCGACGTAGGGGTCCATTTCCGCGACGATATCGCAAGCGTCTCCGTCATACTCATCTGCCGGTACGACAGCGACCGTTCCGTCCCCGGCTCGGAAAATGACAATGCTGACCATCATGCTGGTGGCGAGGCTGAAGGCGAAAGCGTTTGCTTCTGCGAGGGACATCTTTCCGGCTCCTGTTTGGAAGCGGGGACCATCCCCGCGTGACAGGCGCCCGATGTGTCCGGCCGAGGGCCGCAATCACCGTTGAGGCGAAGCCGAAACGGCGGCATGCTTCGCGTTGTCCGACCCTTCATGGGTTGATGGCAACAGGGCCTCGGACCGGATCAAGGGATTGCGCCGATAACGCAGTGATGGGTCGTGCTTCCGATTTCAGAAGCCGATGAATCCTCGAGCTTGACACCCTGCCTGCGCCTTCATCGCAAACCCGCCAGGAGTCGCTGGGTCAGACGCCGCTTGGGACGAACATCCGCCGACGAGCATGGCATTGGCCGTCATGCGGCGCCGAATTTCATGACCGGGATGCCAAGCTGGCGGGCCTTGTCGGCGAGGTTGTCCTGAATGCCCGTGCCAGGAAAGTGAATGACGCCGATCGGCAGTGCCTCGAGCATTGCATCGTTGCGCTTGAAGGGAGCGGCCTTGGCGTGCCTGGTCCAGTCGGGCTTGAAGGCAATCTGCGGCACCTTGCGATGGTGAGCCCATTTTGCCGCGATCAACTCGGCTCCCTTCGGTGAACCACCATGAAGAAGAACCATGTCCGGGTGCTTGGCATGGACCTGGTCAAGCTTGGCCCAGATCAGGCGATGGTCATTGAAGTCGAGCCCGCCGGTGAACGCGACCTTTGGCCCGGCAGGAAGAAGTGCGTGGCTATCGGCGTACTTCCTGGCGGCAAGGAAATCGCGGCTGTCAATCATTGCCGCGGTGAGATTGCGATGGTTGACGACCGAGCCTGAACGCGGTCGCCAGATCGAATGCGTGTGACGCTCGAAGTGCTCGGCGGCCTGATCGCGCATCAGTTCGAAGGCACCGCGGCGTTCGAGCAGCGTCTGACCTTGGGCGGTGAGCCGTTCGAGTTCAACGGACTTGACCTCTGACCCGTCCTGTTCGCGCTGCAGGCGCTGCTGCGAGACCTCGTTTTCGTCGAGTTCGCGCTCGATTCGGCTGCATGCGCGATGGAAGAGGTTGACCGTACCCCAAAGCAACTCCTCAAGATCGGGTTCGAGGCGCGTGTCGGCCATCGCCACGACGAGGGCATCGAAGATGTCGGCGGCGCTGGCTGCGATGACCTGGGCCTCGGGAAGCGGACGCGGATCGGGTTCGTCTTCGAAACGACGGTAGCCGTAGAGCTGGAGTTCCTGGAGGACGTGGTCGGTCGGAGATGATGCGGGTTGCGGTTCGAAGTGGGTATCGTCCGGGTCGCCCATGATTGTTTCCTTCGGCGGATCGGCCGCGCCCATCGCGGCCTTCATGGCGACGAAGGCAGCGGGCGGTCCGGACTTGCACCCGCAGCGCCAGCGCAGGGCCGAAACGCCAGTGGAGGATGGCGAGACCGGCTATTTTGTTTCGCGATGGAAGGCCTGAGGCCGGGGTCCCCGCGCGGCCTGCCGCGTGGGGTGGAAAGGGCCGCCGGAAAATAGCTGGGCGCGGCCATTGCCGGTCCGGGCCGCCTGCTGCCCGATCGCCCTCTGGAAGGCCGTGGGCCGGCCCACGTCCACGCGAAAAAACGCAATATGCGCATGACACCCGACAGCGACTTGCCGCCATCACGTCCCTCCTTCCGGTCAGGCCGCAAGGGGCATGAAACGTGGGACGTCCTGGGGTGCGAGCTGAACCCGCAACGACGCTCTGACGGCGTCCAGACCAAGCAGGCGCAGATCCTCGTTGAAGTCACCGAGCTGCGGTGTCAGCGCCATCGCTTCGATCCCGACCGAGCTGGCGCGCTCGATGAGGGTCGCCATTGCCCCATCCCCTGCCGGATCATTGTCGCGAGCGATGTAAAGCCGCCGCAGTGTGCCAGGAAACAGGATGGCTGACAGATGTGCCGCCGACAGGGCTGCGATGACTGGTAAGGAGGGCAGCGCTGAACGCTGCGACAACATCGTCTCGATGCCTTCGCCGGCCGCCATCACGTCACTACAGACGCCGAAGCGGACCGCGTGCCCGAGCAACTCGCCCATGGCTCGCCTCGGCGTGTCGATCGAAGCTCGGCCGAGATTGGCTTCGCTGAAGCCGCGCGGATCGAGCCAGGTGCGGTGGGCGCCGGTGAGCTTGCCGTTGAGGTCGGTCACAGCCGCGATCATTGCGGGCCAGGTTTCGGTCGGCCCGGATTCGTCGGGACGATAGTAGCAGCGCGGATGAAAGCGAAGAGAGGCTGTTTCGTGCAAGGCTGTGATCCCGCGTGCGCGCAAGTATGTCTCGACGGGCGTGCCTGACATCGCGTGCGACATGGAGACCAGCCGCCTGGCCGCTTCGGCAGAGCCGCAAGGGGCGGCAGCCGATCGTCGTCTGCATTCAGTCTTATCGGGGGTTGGCTGGGGCATGGACAAAAAGCTGCGCGCCTCATCGGCGACGTCCTTGAAGGCCGCCGTGCCAAGACATTCCCCGATGACGTCGAGCAGATCGCCGTGCTCGCGGGTGGCGGCATCCGTCCACTTGCCTGCCGCGCCTTTACCCGAATCCGGACCCTCAAGGCGGACAAACATTGACCGCCCAGGCGAATTGCGAACATCGCCAACCAGCCAGTACCGGCCTTCGCGGTGACCATTGGAGAGATAGCGGCGGCACACCGCTTCGGCCTGTCGGGCAAGACGGTGTGCCAGTTCGGAAGCATTGTGAGGGAACATCATGCTGCCTCCCTCTCACTGACGCGCTGCACAGGATAGCGCTCAAGGACCGTGGCAAGTACCGCAGGTCCCGTCGCGTCGATGGGGACGAACATGCGCAATTTCCACGATATGATCTCGTGGAACAGCCCGTCCGCCGAGAGCCGCTCGCGCATAGCGTCGGTGAAGCCCGAAAGCTCGATTCGATTGGCGCCCATGATGCGGACGCGGCGCAGGTGAAGTCCCTCAGCAAGGTCCAGAGTCGTGCCGCCATCCATCAATGCGTTGAAGGCGTCCGCCGCGGTTAACGGACTCACACCGATTGCGAGTGCGCTGGCGACCCAGGCCGCCGAAACCCTGCGACCGATGATGTGCTCACCGTCATCGGTCTGAAGGCGATAGACGCGGCTCGATTCGTTGGGTAGCCGTTTCCAGATCGGCAGCAGCAAGCCCGCGACGATGTGGATGGTCGAATCGGTGAACGCGGGGATGCCGGCAACCTCGGCGCTCCACGCCGCCTCGAAAGCGTCGCGATCCGCGTTGGCCCAGTGGCTCTCCTCCATCATGCGCAGTGAGGCATGATGTTGTTCTATTGGCCGGATCAGGCGGACCCGTCGCTCGATCTCACCGTCATCGAGCATGAACGAGGGTGCCGGCAGTTTCACTGCTGCGCGCCCTGACCGTTCGTTGATGAGGAGAACGACATGTGACGCGGCGAGATGGGCGACAGCCTCCTCGACTGACATGGGTCGATTGCGCTGGCGCTGCGCGATGGTGAGGAGCTGCGTTTCGGCGCCGGTGCCCGGATGGATGTAGATCGTGCGCCGCCCGGTGATCACGAAGCTCTCGGCCCGCATCGTTTCCAGCCCGACGTCATGGACGCCAGCCGCGATGGCGCCTTCCACCTTGGCTGTAAGCAACTGCTCGAAGACCGCGAACAGGATGTCCTGCAGGTCGATGGTGAGTGCGAGCAGGCGATTGAGGAATGTGCTGATCGGCGGCAGCTCATCCTTGATGCCGCTATCGTCCATCAGCTTCAGGCCAGTCATCTCCTCGAACCCCTGCAACGAGCACCCTTCGACCTTGCCGCGGGCGACCAGCAGATAGAGCTGGCGCAAGGCAGCGCGCGCATAGTGCGATTCCAGATTGTCCTCTGGCCGAAACAGGCCATGCCCGCCGGTCTGGCGCTGCCCGCGCGTGATCGCGCCCAAGGTGTCGAGGCGGCGGGCTATGGTGGAGAGGAAACGCTTCTCCGCCTTCACATTGGTCGCGATCGGCCGAAACAGCGGGGGCTGCGCCTGATTGGTCCGGTGTGTGCGACCAAGACCCTGAATGGCGGTGTCGGCCTTCCAACCGGGCTCGAGCAGATAGTGGACGCGCAACCGCGTGTTCCGCGCCGACAAGTCGGCGTGGTAACTGCGTCCCGTCCCGCCGGCATCGCTAAAGACGAGAACACGTTTCACATCATCCATGAAGGCTTGCGTCTCGGCGAGATTTGCGGAGGCCGCGCGGCTCTCGACCATCAATCGGTCTCCGTTCCGCACAATGCGCCGCGACCGCCCCGTCACCTCCGCCACCATTCCCGTACCGAAGCGCTGGATGATCTGGTCAAGCGCGCCGGGGACCGGCGGCAAGCTGGCAAGCTTTTCGATCAGCGCCGTGCGACGCGCGACCGCCTCGCGGCTCTCGACGGGTTGCCCGTCACGATAGACCGGCCTGGATGACAGGTTGCCCTCGGAATCCGTGAAGGGCTCATAGAGCTGGACCGGGAAGGAATGGGCGAGGTAGTCGAGCACATATTCGCGCGGTGTGATGTCGACGCGGATATCGTTCCATTCCTGCGTCGGTATCTCTGCCAACCGCCGCTCCATCAGCGCTTCGCCTGTGGAAACGATCTGGATGACCGCGCAATGACCGGCATCGAGATCCTGCTCGATCGAGCGGATCAGCGTTGGCGTCTTCATCGATGTCAGCAGGTGACCAAAGAAGCGCTGCTTGGCGCTCTCGAAGGCCGAGCGCGCGGCTGACTTCGCCTGGCGGTTCAGCGTGCCGCTATCGCCCGTGATGTTCGCCGCCTGCATGGCAGCATCGAGATGGTTGTGAATGATGGCAAAGGCGCCAGCATAGGCATCGTAGATGCGCCGCTGCTCTGGCGTCAGTTCGTGCTCGAGCAGTTCATACTCGACGCCGTCGAAGGAGAGCGAACGAGCTGTGTAAAGTCCGAGCGCCCGCAGATCACGGGCGAGCACCTCCATGGCTGCCACGCCACCCGCCTCTATCGCCTCGACGAACTCCGCCCGGGTCGAGAACGGAAAATCTTCGCCACCCCAAAGGCCGAGCCGTTGCGCATAGGCCAGATTGCCGACCGTGGTCGCGCCGGTCGCGGAGACATACACGACACGCGCGCTCGGCAGTGCGTGCTGCAGACGCAGGCCGGCGCGGCCCTGCTGCGAGGGCGCGACATCCCCGCGTTCTCCCTTGCCGCCGCCGGCGTTCTGCATCGCGTGCGCCTCGTCGAAAATGACCACACCATCGAAATCGGAGCCCAACCATTCGACGATCTGCTTGACCCGCGAAACCTTCTCGCCACGGTCGTCGGAACGCAGCGTGGCATAGGTTGTAAACAGGATGCCTTCCGCCAGAGCGATGGGACGGCCCTGCGGGAAGCGCGACAGTGGAGTGACCAGCAGGCGCTCCATTCCGAGGGCCGACCAGTCGCGCTGCGCATCCTCAAGCAGCCTGTCCGACTTGGAGATCCATACGGCCTTGCGGCGGCCTTGCAGCCAGTTGTCGAGGACGATACTGGCGGACTCTCGGCCCTTGCCGACGCCCGTGCCGTCCCCGATGAAAAACCCGCGTCGGAAGCGCACCGCCCCTTCCGCGTCCTCGGGTGCGGCTGTGACGATATCGAACGTATCGTCGACCATCCATGACCCGGCGAGAAAGCCCGAATGGGCGTCGCCGGCGAGGATCAGGGTTTCAAGCTGAGCATCGGAGAGTGACGTTAGGATATCGACGGGAAGCGTTGGTCGATAGCTGGGCTTTGGCGGCGCGACGGACGCCATCGCGGTGGATTGGACGAGTCTGGTCGGATG
Organism: Mesorhizobium sp. LMG17149; assembly: GCF_024518695.1. Lineage (NCBI taxonomy): Bacteria > Pseudomonadati > Pseudomonadota > Alphaproteobacteria > Hyphomicrobiales > Phyllobacteriaceae > Mesorhizobium > Mesorhizobium sp. LMG17149. Next base: position 584,821 of record NZ_JANIFL010000003.1, on the reverse strand, counting down.
CGCTTGGGAGCCTGGAATACGGATCGTCTGCAACCCGTAATGCTCATAGATCGCGTCAGTCAGCCGCACTCTCTCGTCGGGTGCCCAGTCGATCGTTTCATACGAGAGTTCAACGCCGGCCGGCTCGGAAGGCGCCGGCCGAGCAGGCGTAGCGATAGAGCGATCGAGACAGCCGCGCACGCGGCGCGGTATCGCAACAAGGGGAGCGACCTTTACCGTGTCGGCGACCGGCAACCTTGCCGGAAGATGTCCTTCTATCCAACTGAGCAGCGCTGCAACGTCCGGGGCAAGACCGGGAGAGACCGGAAAGACAGAAGGATCATTGGCCGGCAGCTTGTCGATGACCGTCAGGCGCGTCTCGATCGTTGTGCCGTGCCTGGCGTAGACAGAGCCCTCGATAGCCGCCGTGAAGACGACGCGGCCATGCTCCTGCAGACGGATGAAAGCGTTACGCCAGGCGGGTGCCTCCGGTGCGAAATTCGCGCTGCTGATCGTGACCAGGCGACCACCGTCGGCAAGCCGGGCGAGCGCCGAGACGATGTGGCGACAGGCTGCGTCGGAGACGCGACCCTGCACATTGGCGAGGACGGAAAATGGCGGATTCATCAGCACGACAGTCGGCATGATCGCCGGATCGATATGGTCATCGATCTGTGCGGCGTCGAACCGGGTCACCGCACCCGCCGGAAAGAGGCTGGACAGCAGGCCGGCGCGGACCTCGGCAAGTTCGTTGAGGACGAGCGAGCCGCCGGCGATCTCGGCGAGGATGGCGAGCAGACCGGTGCCGGCGGATGGCTCCAGAACGCGATCGAAGGGGGTGATGGCCGCCGCAGTGACAGCCGCGAGGCCCAACGGGATCGGCGTCGAGAACTGCTGCAACGCCTGACTTTCCTCGGAGCGGCGCGTCTGCGTGGGCAGTAGGCCAGCGATCCTGCCAAAAAGCGGCAAGGCGCGAGCCGGAGATCCGGCTTTGCGCAGAAGTGATTTTCCGTATTTGCGCAGGAAGAGGACGGTTGCTGCCTCGCATGCATCGTAGGCGGTCTTCCAGTCCCAGGCGCCGCTTGCGTCGGACGCTTCAAACGACGCTTCCATAGCACCGCGCAGAAGAGCCATGTCGATACGGTGACCCCGTTCGAGATGGGGAAGCAGAAGCAGCGCTGCCGCGTGGATTGCCGCGGCTGGGTCGGCGGTGGCTGTCGGGAACGAAACGTTCATCGGGAAGGTCCTTCGGAGAGCGACACGGGAAAGCCCTCCGGCGCTCTCTCTGACCGGACGGGCTCAAACCCGTCGCGCCCGCCCTCTCACTCTGACCACCGCACACAAAAAGGCCCGGCGCTCTTGCAAGTGCCGGGCAGCCAGATCATCCGCGAAGCCGAGGCTATTCCGCGGCGTCGAGTTGCTGCTCACTCTTCTCGTCGCCCCGACTGTCTTCGTCGTCACCGGCGAGAAAATCGGGCAGCGCTTTGTCTGCCTCGTCCGCGTTTGACGCGCCCTCGGCATCGAGGTCGATGAGCCGCAGCGGTTCGGGCAGCCAGCCACTGTCGGCCAGCAGCCGCTCCGCCTCTTTGGCCATGTCGTCCTTCTTGAGGTGGTCGATAAGCTGGGCGGCGCTCTCGCCTTCACCCTCGCGAACGGCCTCGATAATACGTGCCTTGGTGACGCGCCCGAGATAGTTGCCGACCGTCGGCCGCCAACCGGCATCGACCATGTCGAGGCCGACTACCCGGGCCAGGTGATCGGCCTCAGTGAGACGCTCCTGCACGCCATGTGCCGAGATAGCGCCGTTCCCATAGCGATCGGCCTTTTCATAAAGGGCGTTCACGCCGAAGGATGCACAATGGGCAAAAAGCGCGGCTCGCTCGTCGTCAGTAAGCGCCGCAAGCGCATCCCAGAGGTCGTCGACCCCCCCAGGCAAACGGGTTTCCCAGGCCGCGTGGCGGACTTCGACCGCGTGCGCGTAAGGCGTGTCGCGAAGCTCGGCAGATTGGGCCGAGAAAACCGTGCCGCGGACAGAGACTTCCATCGCGACACCCTGTGATCTGTAGCGGGAAAACACGTCGCGCACGAACTTGTGGAGCACGGCAAGGTAGGCGATCGCCGGATCGTTCGCGAGCTTGTCGCGTAGCGCCAGCGTGCGCTCGGCGGTCAGTTCCATGATCAGGCGATCCGGCAAGGGCTTGATGCCATCCTCCTCATCATCCTGCGGCTGAGCTGGCTGGCCGCCGATGGTAATTACCGCCCGCTGGACCGACGTCGCCCCATCGTCGGTTCCCCCGGCCCCGAAGTCACTCTCGCCATCGGGCGCAACGGAAGCTTCGTCCTCCGGCTTCACATAGCCACGCTCGACGAGAAGCGATCCATCGGCGTCAACGCTGAGAAAGACACCCGCTTTTGCAATGTCGACCGGATCGAAGTGGACGGGGCGCGCCTCCAGCGCACAAATGGCGGCTTCAAGCTCGCCAAACCGCTGGTCGATCTCATCGGGCAACTCGTCCGCCTCTTCGTATTCCGCCTGCAGCTTGTCGAACTCGTCACGCAGCGCCCCGAGCGTTGCCTGCTCCTCGTCGGTCAAGTCAACGGGCGTGCCGTGGAGTTCACGCAAGCCGTTCGCGGCGCCGTAGGGAAAGCTCACCGCGACCTCGATCCACTTCCAGCCCTCATTGGCAATTTCATCAGCCGTGAGCTGGAGCTTTTCGGCGACAAGACGGTCGAGCAGCAGCGCGTCTTGGAGCCATCCGCCGTCATCCGACTGGAAGAGGTCACGCAGCACCTGGCCGCCAGCTGCCTCATAGGCATCGAGCCCAACGAACACGGAACGCTTGTCGGAAGCGCGGACAGTGTTCTCCGTCAACATGCGGCGAATCTGGTATGGCTCTTTCGACCAGCTGTTCTTGATCGCCTCCCACACTTGCTCCTGTCTTGCGTGGTCGTCACTGACCGAGAACGCTTCGAGCTGAGCGATCGTCATTCCGGCGTCGGCATAGACATCGAGCAGCGCCGGCGACACGGCGGTGAGCTTCAGGCGCTGCTTGACGATGGTGACGGAGATGAAGAAAGCGGCGGCAATCTCCTCCTCCGACATGCCCTTGTCGCGCATGTCCTTGAACGCGCGATAGGCATCCAATGGATGAAGTGGGACGCGATCGATGTTCTCGGCCAGCGAAACTTCCTCCGCCAGGACAGCGTTGTTGCCCATGACACAAGGAACGGGTGCGGTCCTGGCAAGCCGCTTCTGGCTCACGAGCATTTCGAGAGCGCGGTAGCGGCGACCGCCGGCCGGCACCTCGAATATGCCTGTCTCGTCGCCGCCGGCATCGAGCAGGGGACGAACATGGAGGCTCTGGATCAGGCCCCGGCGGGCGATCGAAGCCGCCAGATCCTCGATCGAGACGCCGGCCTTGATGCGCCGGACGTTGCTCTGGGCGAGCACCAACTTGTTGAAAGGGATGTCGCGCGAGGACGACAAGGTGATCTTTTGAACGGCAGTAGCCATGGTGTTTTCTCCGCGACGGTGGCCGAGAGCCTCTCTCTCGACCCAAACCCGTCATGAAATACCGGCACCCCTCTCACTCTCCTGGCCACCGAACCGGGAAGCCGGCGAAGCGCGGTCCGACTCCGGTTCTGCGTGGCTCACCACGCCGCTTCCCGTTTGTCGTTCGCCGCTGCCGCGGTGGCTTGCTGATCCACGCCAGGCTGGAAGCCGAGGATGAATTCGGCGGCCTTCGAGGCGGCGCTGGCGGCACGGACAATGGCGCGATTGTCCTCGCGCAGGACCGCCAGCCACGAGCCGATGTAGTCGGCATGGCGCACCGTCGGCACGATGGCGAGAGAAGCGCAGACAAAGGCCCCGGCCATCTCAGCCACCAGTTCCTCCCGCGCGTAGGATTTAGAGCCGAAGCAACCGGTCATATCACGGCCGAGGCGGGAGGAATGACCCGACCAATGCCCCAGTTCATGGAACGCGGTACGGTGCCAGTTGATCGGTTCGAAATAGGCGGCTGGCGGCGGGACCTGCACAAAGTCGCTCGCAGGGCTGTAGAAGGCGCGGCTGCCTCCGATCCGAAAATCCGCGCCGGTGGCCCGGATCAGCGCCTCTGCTTGCGGTTCGATCATGCCCGGCGGAGGTGGTGGTGCGACGGCGGCGACGTCCTCCGGCAGGTTCTCGCATTGATCGGCGTTGAAGACTGTGAAGCGTTTGAGGAATGGGACCGGCTGTGCTTCGTGCCCGCTCTCGCGGGCTCGGTTACGCTCATCGTCGGGCACGAAGCGGTCGGCGTAGACGATGGTCGTCCCATGTTCTCCGTTCCTGACGTTGCCGCCGAGCCCAAGCGCCTGGCGGAATGTCAGCCAGCTCTGGCCGGTGAAACCGTGCTCGATGACCGCGCCCCACAGGATCAGAATGTTGATGCCGGAGTAGCGACGGTGGGTCGACGCGTTTTCCGGCATGGCGAGCGGCGCCTTTGCCGCCGCCGTGCCCCAGGGCTGCACCCATGGAATGCGTCCGGCTTCCAACTCGGCGATGATCTTGTCGGTGATTTCCGTATAGAGGCCTGGCCGGTCGTTGCCGGAACGGGCGCTAGCGGTGTTTCTGGGCATCGCGGTTCTCCGCGACGGGCGCCAGGAGCCTCTCTCCCGACCTTCAACCCGTCACGGCAAACCCGGTCTGCACTCTCACTCTCATGGACCCGTCTCGGTACCCAGCGGCGGCAGGAAGTAGCATCGGCGTGGCCGATCTCACGTCAGGGATGGAAGCCCGTATGGATGAAGACCGTCGCAAATTGGTGCCCACATTGTAGCGCGTGTGCTTGGCTTTGGCGTCGACCGGCCCAGCATGCCGCGTGTTGCCAAGAGGTTCTTTGTCAAGGACGGCCAGGCGCTGGGCCAGGCTTTCCGCAGATGGTCTGGTGGGCCTGACCTTGAGCGCATCATTGTGAGCCACGGCGATGTCATCACCGACAAACCGCGCGATGCTCAAGCAGATCGCGAGATTTCGGGCATAACGGAAAATCTCGCGATGGTGGCGCCGCAGCCAAGCCGCGTTATTTGTTATAAGTCATCAACTGACTGAAAGCGTGGGCAGCCATGTGCAACGACTATGAGCAGCATATCGCCTGGGCCGAATATTGCAGGATGATGCAATTGCTGGCGCTCGACATTCCCACCCATCAAACCGAACTGGATTTGCCGCAGGCGGATGACATCCGCATCAGTGATCCCGCCCCGATCATGCGCGCCGCCGGCGACACGATCGAACTCACGCGCATGACCTTTGCCTTTCCGCCCTCCGGGCCCAAAGGCGGGCCGATCTTCAACTTCCGCTCGGAAGGACGGAACTTCTCCAACAGCAAGCGCTGCCTTATTCCGGCGTCGGCTTTCTTCGAATTCACCGGAAAGAAGTCTCCAAAGGCTAAGCATCGCTTCACGCTCAACGGCGCCTCGTTCATGGCGATCGCCGGCCTGTGGCGCGATGGCGAAGGCAACAAGCCCCCGACGTTCGCTATGCTGACGACGGAACCCGGCCCGGACGTGGCGCCCATCCACAATCGCCAGATTGTGGTTCTGCGCCCGGACGATTGGGCGGCATGGATCTACCTCACGAAACCCGAGGTGGAGCTGTTGAAGGCCCTGCCGGCCGGGTCGCTGGCGGTAGAAACCGTGCGACAAGGAAGCGACTAGCTCAGATGCCGGTGCGTTTTGCGCAAACACGGAAGATTCTTAGCGGCATCGCTGCGGCAATTGCGGCCCCTCGAGATCGCGGCTCGGGCCAAAGCGTCAGCACCTCGTTGTCATTGATTGCCGAGTGGCCACTTCCGCCATCAGCCACGCTTGGCTCGTCGGTGCGCACGAAAGGTATCGAGCGTGAAATACGTGCCCGCCTGCCATGGGCGGTGAGGAAGTACATCAAAGCCGAGACGGGTCGCATCACATTGCGGATGCGCGAAGACGATGCCGAAGAGTTCGAGGCCGCCTCGAACAAGATCGCCAAGACCCTGGAAACCATCGAAGTACTCCCGGTCCTGCCGCGCGAGGCGGAGGACATCCTCGCAATTTCTTCGCGTGAGCGTCACAAGTGGCTGAAAGACGGACGGCTGCAAAGCATTGGCACCCGCACCGTGAAGATGCGCGGTCGATCCAAGGCCGTCACCTTCCACGTGTTCGATCCCAAGCACATCGAGGACATCCTTGATCGTGATCTGCCAAGCCTTTGGCGCGAAGAAGACGCGCAGCAAGTTACAGAGAACAGGCGACGTGGCGCCGGCAAGGCTGCCCTGACGCGGGCGGGAAAGGGTAGCGAGAAGGTTCGCGGCGCCGGGAATAACCCCAGAGATGACGCTCCCCGGCCCAAGTTGAAGGGCTGGGACGCGTTCGACGACGAGGGCCTGCTCCGTTAGATCCGCCTTGTAGCCACTCGCGCGTCCAGAATGGACCCTGAGCGAAAGCTAACCGGGAGCCGAAACGATCTGCAGTCGCGATTGGCCGGTCCCGAACCATTCCATGCTGAAGGAGTTCTTCAAGCCGACAACAGCCCGTTTTTGAGGATGGCCAATGTTCGACAACTTCGTGCTTGAAATGATGGAAACCGAGGGCGGGCCGATACGGCTTCGGCATGGCGGATCTGGGCCGCCTCTGCTTCTGATCCATGGCCATCCTCGCGCGCATATGACGTGGGGCCAGGTCGCGGACTTGCTGTCAGCAGATTTCAGGATCGTGTGCCCCGACCTTCCGGGCTTCGGTCGCTCCTACGTACCGGCCGATGACCCCGAGAGCAGGTTCTCGTCCAAGCGGGCAAAGGCTTCGGCGCTGGTGGAGGTGATGGAAAGGTTGGGCCACCACGCTTTCTTCGTCGCCGGGCACGATCGTGGAAGTCTGGTCGCTTTCAGAATGGCGATGGACCATCCCGACCTGGTGCGAAAGCTGATTGCCGTGGATGGGTTGCCAGTTATCGAGCATCTGGAACGGGCCGACTGGAACTTTGCCCGCGATTGGTACCACTGGTTCTTCTTTGCTCAACCCGAGAAGCCGGAACGGGCCATCCTGGCAGACCCGATGGCATGGTATAGTGACTTGCGGCCAGATGAGATGGGACACGATGCCTATGACGAATTGGTTTCATTCATCCACGATCCAGCCATCGTCCATGGCATGGTCGAAGACTACCGCGCTGGCATAAGGATCGACCATCGCCACGACCGCGAAGATCGAGATGCCGGCAGGAGGGTGCGCTGTCCGATGCTCTGTCTTTGGTCACTCGACGACGATTTGGCGCAGATTTATGGCGATCCGGTTGCCATCTGGAAGCACTGGGCCGACGACGTGGGGGGCTACGGAATCAGGAGCGGGCACCATGTCGCCGAAGAAAATCCCGCCGCTCTCGCAGCAGCGTTCAAGGCCTTTCTCTGAAAAATGACAGAAGCACCGATTGAGCGATCGCTCATGTGTATCGACGAACCCAGCCATTGTTCGGCAGACCCGTTCTTGCACCGCCCTATTTGAAATCCCGTGTCTTCACCTTGATCTGGTCGATGTGCAGATAGGGATCGATAATATTCCGCGGCCTCGGCCCCTTCGGCATGCCGCGCGGATCGGGCGTCGGGCTGCCATGATGGAATTCGTCGCCGCGGCCATGCGGCAGGGGAAAGGCAGACTCACGATCGCCAACGCTGGCCAGATCGGCGGAAAGATCGCTCAAACGATGAGCGACAAGATGGACCACCTCGCCTTCCCTTTGGATGCGACCATAAACGCCAATCATGCCGGCGCCGAGCACGACCCTGCGATATTTTTCGAAGACCTTGACCCACACGACCAGATTGGCAATGCCCGTCTCATCCTCGATTGTGATGAACATGACGCCCTTGGCCGAGCCAGGTCGTTGGCGGACCAGCACGAGGCCAGCCGCCTCGAGCCAGTGCCCGTCGCGCGCCTGCATGGCCTCGCGACACGAGACGATGCGCTTGCGCCCCAGGTCGGCGCGCAGGAAGGAAACAGGATGGTCGCGCAGGGTCAGTCCAACATGTCCATAGTCCTCGACCACTTCGCCGCCGGCGGTCATCGCACGCAGCGCGACAAGGGGCTCCTGGATCTCCGATACCGTCCGCTGCTCGCGGCCGGAGGCCGCCGCAAACAGTGGCAGCGGTTCGTCGCGCAGTGCCTTGATCGCCCATAGGGCCTCACGCCTCGCCAGCAATAGGGATGGTTGGAAAGCGTCAGCCTGGGCGAGTTCAACCAGAGAGGCAGCAGGAACACCGGCACGGTGCCAGAGGTCATCCACCGACGCAAAGGGCCGGTCTGCGCGTGCGATGACGATGGTCGCAGCATCGGCGTTGGCAAGACCCCGGACCATGCGCAGACCAAGCCGGACAGCGAACCGACCGTCATCGGCGATGGGCTCAAGCGTGCAATCCCAACGCGAGGCGTTGATGCAGACAGGGCGCACTTCGACACCATGGTCACGTGCATCGCGAACGATCTGCGCCGGCGCGTAGAAGCCCATCGGCTGGGCATTGAGAAGAGCGGCGCAGAAGACATCGGGGTGATGGCATTTCATCCAGGACGAGGCGTAGGCGATCAGGGCGAAGCTGGCGGCATGGCTTTCGGGAAAGCCATAGCTGCCAAAGCCTTCGAGCTGCTTGAAGGTCTTTTCGGCGAACTCGCGCTCGTAGCCGTTCTTCACCATGCCGCCGATCAGCTTGGCGCCGAAGCTGGAAACGCCACCGGTGTGCTTGAAGGTCGCCATGGCGCGGCGCAGTTGATCCGCTTCGCCTGGCGTGAAGCCGGCGCATTCAATCGCCACCCGCATCGCCTGCTCCTGGAATAGCGGCACGCCCAGCGTCTTTCCAAGCACCTTTTCGAGCTCAGGCTTGGGATAGACGACGTCTTCCTTGCCTTCGCGCCGGCGCAGATAGGGGTGAACCATGTCGCCCTGGATCGGGCCTGGCCGAACAATCGCAACCTCGATGACAAGATCGTAGAAAGTACGCGGTTTGATGCGCGGCAGCATCGACATCTGGGCGCGGGATTCGATCTGGAAGGTGCCGAGCGTGTCGGCCCTGCGGATCATCGCATAGGTGCGTGGATCCTCGGCAGGGATCGTCGCGAGATCGAGAGTGATGCCCTTGTGCTCGGCCAGCAGATCGAAACCGCGCTTCATGCAGGACAGCATGCCGAGCGCCAGCACGTCCACCTTCATGAACTTCAACGCGTCGATGTCGTCCTTGTCCCATTCGATAACCTGACGATCCTTCATCGCGGCTGGCTCGATCGGCACCAGATCGTCGAGCCTGTCGCGAGTCAGGACGAAGCCGCCCGGATGTTGCGACAAATGCCGCGGCGCGCCGATCAACTGCCTGGCCAAGTCCAGCGCCAGACGCAGGCGACGGTCGCCGAGGTTGAGGTTCAGCTCCTCGGCATGTTTCGGCTGGACGCCTTCGTCCGACCAGCCCCACACTTGCGAGGACAGCATCTTGATGAGGTCTTCGGGCAGTCCAAGCGCCTTGCCGACATCGCGCAAGGCGCCCTTCGAGCGATAGCGGATGACCGTCGAGCAGAGCGCGGCGTGTTCGCGGCCATAGGTTTCGAACACCCATTGCATGACGATTTCCCGACGCTCATGCTCGAAGTCGACATCGATGTCAGGCGGCTCACGCCGCTCCTCCGAGACGAAGCGTTCGAACAGCAGGTCATTGCGGTCGGGATCGATCGAGGTGATGCCGAGCACATAGCAGACGGCGCTGTTGGCTGCTGATCCCCTGCCCTGGCAGAGAATGCCCTGGCTGCGGGCAAAGCGAACGATCGAGTTGACCGTCAGAAAATACGGCGCGTATTGCAGCTTCTCAATGAGCTGCAACTCGTGCCTGAGCGTGCCAACGACCTTGTCCGGCACGCCCTCGGGAAAGCGCTCCGTCGCGCCCTCCCAGGTGAGTTTCTCCAAGGCTTGCTGCGGTGTCAGACCCGGCAGCATCCGCTCCTCGGGATATTGATAGGCAAGCTCGTCCAATGAGAACCGGCAGCGCTCGGCGATCTCGATCGTCCGCGTGAGCGCTTCGGGGGAGCGGCTGAACAGCCGTGCCATTTCATCGGGCCGCTTCAGGTAGCGGTCGGCGTGCCGCTCGCGCCGAAACCCGGCATCATCGATCGTCACATTGTGCCGGATGCAGGTGACGACGTCCTGCAGGATGCGCCGTGACGGTTCGTGGAACAGGACATCATTGGTGACAACCGTTGGCACGTGGGCCTGTCCGGCAAGATTGGCCAGATCGTGCAGCCGCAGCGCCTCGTTGGGACGGCGCCGCAACGTCAGCGCCATATAGGCGCGATCGCCAAATGCCTCGCGCAACCGCCTGAGCCGGAGCGCGCATTCGTCGTCGGCCTGGTCGGGCACGAGCACTGCAAGAAGCCCCTCGCCATAGGCGACAACGTCAGCCCAATGCAGCACGCATTTCGCCTTGCCGCCACGCTTCTTGCCCAGCGACAGCAAGCGGCACAGCCGCGAGTAGGCCGCGCGACCGGTCGGGTAGACCAGGATGGAAATCTCTTCCACCAGATCCAGCCGGCAGCCGACGATCAGCCTGACGCCGGTTGCCTTTGCAGCCTCGTGCGCGCGGACAATGCCGGCCAGACTGTTGCGATCACAGATGGCAAGGGCGGGCATTCCCATGCTGGCTGCTTGCGCGAACAGTTCCTCACAGGAACTCGCGCCCCGCAGAAAGGAAAAATGCGAGGTGCATTGCAGCTCGACATAGCACGCGTTCATCCGAAGATGCCGTGCAGGAACCAGCGATGCGAGCCGGTCGCGGTATCCTCGCCGTCGCCTGCGCGATAAATCCAGAACCGCTCGCCGGCTTCGTCCTCGACCTGGAAATAGTCGCGCACGGCAGTTAGCTCGGCGTCGCGCTTCCACCATTCGCCGAAAACCCGCTCGGGACCATCAGCGCGCTTGATCCGTCGACGGATGCCTTTCCAGGTGAAGCTCGCCGGCGGATGGTCCGGTAGCAGCGCAATGGCCTCGATCGGCTCCGGCACGGCAAACAGACGAGCCGGACGCGGCCAATGGTCTGGCCATGCGTCGCCGGTCTCAGCGGATGCAGCGGCTACACGCCGGAAAGATCGCTCGGGCACATCGCTGGCAACCGGGGTAAACCGATAGAGCTTTTCCTCACCGACACGGTTGCCGAGTGTGTCGATCAAATCCGAGATGTCTGCATCCCGTTGCTCGATCAGCGACGAAACGGTCTGCCTGGGTGTCAGTGATTCTGCCAAGGGCGCGGACAGGCGCATCAACTCGATGCCGAAACCCGGATCGACCATCTCGATCTTGTCGCAGAGCAACCGTGTCAGCCGCTTCACATCGCGGACAGGCAAGGCCATGCCGACGCGAACGGCTTCGATGCGGTTGTCGACGCGGTAGAGCAGCAGGTCGAGCCGCCGGGCCCCGAGGCCTTTGGTCTCGAGATCGACACACAGCGCTTGAACAAGCTTGCCGACATAGCGCGCGATTGTCTCGGCCGCACCGATGGGCTCGCCAAAGGCACGTTGGACTTCGACCACATCCGCTGACCGCACCGGCTCAATCGGCTCGGCGAGGCGTCCAGCAGCCTGGTCAAGCCGGCGGCCGAGTTCCGGCCCGAAGCGCAACGTCAGTGGCGCGCGCGGCTGCTGCAGAAGCTCGCCTACCCTGTCGAAGCCGAGAACCCGCAAACCCCTGACGATTGCGTCGGGCAACCGCAGTGCCGCGATGGGCAGTGGAAGAATCGCATCCTGGGTTGCGTTGACGGCGACCACGCTGACGGTCTGCTTCACGTATCGCGCCACCGCATGAGCAGCACCCCAGCTATCCGCTATGGCTGCGCGCGCCGAGAAGCCGACCTTGCCGAGATGTTCGACCATATCGGCCAGCATCAAGCGTTCACCGCCATGAAGATGATCGGCGCCCGTGGTATCCATCACCAATCCGTCGGGAGGATCTGCTGCGACAATCGGCGCGTACCGCCGCAAAGCCCACAGGGCCAACCGATCCAATGCCTGCGCGTCTGCTTCAGGTTCGGCATCCATGACCGCCAGCCCCTGGACGAGGGCCTGCGCCTTCGTTGCCGGCATTCCAACGCGCAGGCCCGCTTCCAGTGCCGCGCGATCCACCGCAGTCACCAGGCGACGATTACCGTGCCGCCCGACCAGCACCAAAGGCTTATCCGGTGGCGGCGAGACGTCGCCCAATTTCCTTCTGAGCCGGTCGGTCGACCAGCTTGGAAGGAATAGCGAGACGACCCTTGGCATCACAAGCCTCCACTTCGATATCGAGTGTTTCCCCTCCACGAGACCGGATCAGTTCAAGTTGCCATCGCGCCCGACCAACGCCGGGCACAGGCAGCGGTCGCGACGGCAGCACGGAAACTCGCCAGCGGGTGACAGACGCCGTGGGCTGCCCGAAATCGGCGGCTTCGGTCTGGCGGCGCCAGCGGCGGATGGCGATGCCCATCGCGCCGGAGCCTTCCGATGCCAGTTGCAACCGGCGCGAGGCCGTCATGGACAGGCGCGCCACTTCCGCGACCACAGCTCCAAGCCCGACATGCCGCAGACCTTCCTCGAAGCAGGCGAGCAAGGATTTGTCGTCACCGGCTTCGACATAGATCACCCGGTCGGGATGAAGTCCGACCTGTGCGATTGCCGGTGCAAACAGATCCTGGCGCGTCACGCACCACAGCACCTTGCCTTGCGTCCTCGCTGCAATCCCGGCTGCAAAAAGCGACGCTGCAGCGCCATCGATCGCTCCATTGCCGCCGCCGGCAACTTCATGAAGTGCGCCAAGCGCCACACCCCCGCCTGGCAGATGACTGTCGATCGAGGAGATACCGAATGGGAGCACCGCTCTTTTGCGCGCATTACCGCCTTCGAGACGCGCAATGCGATCTCGCAGATCGGAAATAGCAGCGTTTGGCGTCGATGCACTCATCTGTCCCCTGAACGCGACATGGTGGCGGAATGTTCCTCATTTGTTCCCTTCCTAATAAAGAGTCAATGCCATGGAGAGTTTGCGCTGCGGAAGAAATTTTGTCGCGACCGCCCGGTGGCACCGAAAGAACCGTTTGCCAGCAGGACGAGGCGTCGAAGGCCACCTGTCCTGTTGGGATGTTCGCGCCGGCGGTTGGCGGCGCACAAGGAAAAACGCGTATAAACCGCAGTCCTGCGCGCGTCCGCAATGGCGGACATTGTCGCGCGCGGGACGGAGGAAATTCGCCCCCGCCGCGGGCGGTTAACAGGACAGCCGTAGGAGCGTCAGCATAGCGCCGGCCGCAGGACGGGACGCGGGACCGACTGTCCCCGTCCGCGGTGGTCCGCGTGTAGCATCGGCCATGAATGCAGTTGCGTTGGGATTGAGCACGAAGCCTCAACCGATTGCCAGATCTTCCCTATCCAAATTGGAAAACAACCATTTTTCCAAACCATCAGGAGTCTATTGACACCTTTGTTCTTATTTTGTTCACTGTTGGTGATTGATACTGGAGGCGAACCGTGGAACTTCGCTTGAACATTGAAGGTGCAACGCCCGAGGAACTGGCACGCGGGGTCGCGGCAGCCGAAGCAGTCTTCTCGCGCGCCGGCATTACGGCTTTGCAAGGCGCGGAAGGTTTGTTCGCGTTGGAAGGCTGGGATATCAAGGGCTTCCCGGAAGACGACCAGCCAACCGAGGACGAGGACCAGGCTGCTTCGGTCTGGATGGAAGCCGACGAGGCTGCGACGACTGCATGTTGTGCGGGCTGGCCGGAGGATAAAGTTCCGGGCCATCAGATCTTGGAGCTGATCGACGTGCCCCGAACGAGATTGCAGGCCGAGGCGCTCCCGGACACGTGGCCGGCGCGCAAACAGCTCTATCCCGATGTTGTCACCCGATTGGAGACCACGACCGGGCCGGACCGCCAGATCGATTTCGATATTGCCTTCGTTCTTGGTTGGGTGCCCGAGCGGCCGACGCTGGATCAGGTCGAGCCGCTTTCGGAAAATGGCGACCGTATCCCCTTCTTCACCAGCAACCTCGCCCAGGTGGAAGAAATGGCTCGCAAGGCACTCAAGGACTGGACGATCGAGATTGACCAGGACCCCTACGATGCCCACGTTTTCGATCCTGCAGCCAGCGAAGACGGTGAAGAATTGCGGATGGCGGCATGGCGCGATTTCGACGGCTCCCTGCTTATGGAGAAGCCACCTGCAAATCCTGCAATCGCACTGACCCTGGCGATGATGCGCGGCCAGTCGATGCATTTCGATTAGCGGTGAACGGGTTACACGGCCATCGTCGATCGATCGTGCTTGGCCACTCCAGGTCGCACGCTGGATGGCTAAAAACCTGACCAGCCCACACCGCACCCGAGGAGAGAACCATGTCAGAAAAACCACCCTATATGCCGACCGGCATTGGAACAGGCATGATGAGCGACGACGAGACCAAGGTCGGCGTTCTGATATTCGAAACGGCGCAAGGGAACTTCGACTTCGCAGTCAATCTGCAGGCAGTCGATATCCTCACCAAGGCCATCAACAAGATCGAGATGCATCTTCGCTCCGGCAAGACGCGCTGAGTGTCCGACGATGTGCCAGATCAGAAAAGCCGAAGCCAGGACCTTCGGGAGATCACGCAGGGACCAGGCATCGTGCGGAGGGGCGGCTGGGCGTCGCAAATCCGTTGTCAGTCGCCGACTGGCTCGGCTGGAGGAAACGCTCGGAAGCCAGTGCTCTCGCGCACGACTCGCGGCGCCGGGTTGACGGACTGCCGCTGCGATCGATCACGACTTGCTCACGCTGCATGCCGGCGGTAGGTGGGCCCGGCCATGTAGCGCTCTCCCGTTAGCATCGTTCCCCGGATTTGGGGGGCCGGCTAAGTCTTGGTCGACCAATTTCGACAGGACAGCCGTCGATCTGGATTGCCCGTTTGCCGTCCAACGCGACCGAAGTTCTTCGCCCGCTGGTTCGCACCGGATCATTCTCCGTCTTCTCTGCGACGATCGCGACGCGTGGCGTGCGTCACTGGCGGCCATTTTAGCATCAGCTTGACAAGTTAATTGCCCCAAAGCAGTTTCGGTGGGTGAAAAGGGAGGAACAGCTATGAAAAAAGCCTATGAAAAGCCAGTCCTGACCAAGCGGGGAATTCTTTCCTCAATCACGGCGCAAGTCATCGAGTCGGGTCTTTCTGCGACCTGAGCAGGTCTTTGACCACTGGAAGCCCGGTGGCTCCGGCTGGCGGGCTTTTTGGTCTTCAGGGCGTGGATTAGGTCCTGACCGACAAAGGGTGCTACATGGGCGATGAAGAATGCCCGCCCAGCGTACGTCTACGCACCACCGCTGATCGGCCTTCCGTTCCTGGCTGTGCTACTGGCTCTGGATGGGACGACCATCGCAACGCCCTTTGACACCGCAGATGAAGCGGCCGCCCACAACAAGGTGATGGCGGTTACAGGTGCGATACGGCAAAGCGGACTTGATAACCACAAATAGGAGAACCCGTCCATGAGACTGCTACGCATCACACCGATTGTCATTCTTGCCTGTGCCTTGGCCCTTGCGGCCTGCGCCAACACCGTCCGAGGCGTCGGCAGGGACGTCAAATCGACGGCCAACGCAGTCGACGACACGGTCAATAAACCCTGATGCAGAGGACCGTCACGGTCATCGAGAAGACAACGGGCCGCGTGATCGGAGCTCTGCCGATCGATCTTGCGCAGCAGAATCACGAGGCTTCCGATGATCAGTATTTCACCAAGGCGTTCGAAGCCGCCATGGACAGCGGCCTTATTAGTGAGGCCGACAAGCATGCGGTTGAATTCCGGCTTGAGTAAAGTTGACGTTGCGACGGCTTTCTGTCGCGTATCGGGGTTTGTGGTTGCATGGTTTTGCACCTCAGCCATCCATCAGCGGTGAATCAACACACCGTCTAGTCCAACTATCCCTAGGCACGGCCCGCCGCTGCTATGAATGGGGCGGCGGGTTTTTGACCCGGAGGTGAGCAGCAGCCGCTACTCAGACCCACTCAGCAGAGCAAGTCGGCGTATTGGTAGGCGAACACTCTGCCGTTGCTCTCGTCGGTCACCTTAAGAAAGTAGTTTCCGGATCGGTGGAGCGTCAGGGACCTTTTCGTTGCCTGTGCGGCGGCGCAATAGGATGTCGGGGCCCCAGCCCGGTATTCCGCTATCACCTGGCCCGCAAGACATTCTCGGATTTGATACGCTACGGTCAGCCCCCGGGGTCCGAATCATACATTAGAGATATCTAACATTTCCCTTTTGGCGAGACGGGGTGTACTTTAGTTACCGCTGGGTGATCCTAGCGACCTACACTGCCCGCTGCCGAGAGGTGGCGGGCCTTTTTGTTTATCTGTGGAACGCCGCAATCCAATGGGAGTTGAAATTCTGTCACCGCCCCTTCCGTGGAGGCGATGATGGCCATGGACGTACAGCCGTGGTCGGCCCGCTCCCGCTTCCTCAGTGGGCGGGCCATCTCGCGGGCCGCTCGCTAGCAGCATCTGGTGCACCATGCCGTCAACCTCGATACGCAGGTTCGAATACAATCCGGGCACCAGGGTTCTATCGGTGTGGTTTGTAGCGAGCGGCAGGCAGTACGACTTTCTGGACGTGCCGCCTGATACCTACGCCGATTTTAAAACTGCCTTTGCCAAGGGCCGCTATTTCAACGATCGCATCCGCAACCATTTCGCGTTCCGGCCTGTGGCAAGCTCCGGCTCCAGCGGCTCATGCTGAGGCAGATTGTGCCAAGCGACCTGGCGGAAGTCGCGCATGTCGAACTGCTGGCCGCACACCGGACAGGTCATAAAATTGTTGAGCTCGTCGGCAGGCTCGCCGCCGTGCTGCTTGCCGGGAATCGGCGGTCCAAGGTCGGATAGCTTCGTCATAACTGTCAAACATTCAATTCGTCTAAAATGTTCCGGAACCATTTTAGCGCGCGCTAATTGAATCGCACTATGCGAGTCGGCGCATGCCTCTGAAGTTCATCAAGCCCATGGAGCCCGAGCTGGTCGACACGCCACCGCAAGGCGACGAATGGCTCCACGAGATCAAATTCGACGGGTATCGCACCCAAATTATCAAGGATGAAAACGGGATCCGGCTGTTCACCAAGAATGGTTACGACTGGACCGGCCGCTACATCGAACTTGCCGGAGAGGCGGAGGCGATCGAGGCGGAAAGTTTCATCATCGATGGCGAGACAATCACGGTCAACGAGGCCGGCCTGTCCGACTTCCACGCCCTGCAATCAGCCGTTACCCGCCGTGAGCCGTCGCGGGACCTGTATTTGGTGGCGTTCGATCTCCTGCATCTGAACGGGCATGATCTGCGCAACATGCCGGTGGAAGACCGCCGCGAGATCCTGCAGGCATTGATACCAGCCGTCGGGCGCATTCAGGTCAGCAAAGCCATGCCCGGCACTGGCGATGCGGTTTATCACCTGGTCGACAAGGCAGGGCTGGAGGGCATGATCTCAAAGCGCAAGGACAGCGTCTACCGCAGCGGGCCGACGATGAACTGGCGCAAGATCAAGTGCTATGCCGAAAAGGAAATGGACATCATTGGCGTGCAGCGCGAGGCCGGAAAGCCCGCGATGGTGCTCATGGCCGACAAGGGTCGCTATGCTGGCGGCGCTTTCGTTGCCTTTAAAGCCGACAAGCGTCAGCGACTATGGGATCGCGTGCAAGGGAAGGTCGGCGGACCAGTGCCCATCGGTCTAAAGAAAGAAAAGGCCGAATGGCTTAAGCCTGGTCTGGTCGGTCGCGTGCGGTTCCTAAAGGGCGAGGAAAGGCTCCGCCACGCCAAGCTGCTGGACTACCGTGAGGAATAAGCTGGCGACAAGGTGCTGCCCATGACGCGGAACAGAACCGTGTGCCTGACTGACGTTGTGCCGAGATCAAGGTCTAGGAGAAACGGCATGGTTGCGCCCCGCGCGGTGTGGAAGGGCTTTCTGAGGGTCGGTTCCGTGTCGTGCGGGGTCAAGATAGTGGGTGCCACAAGCGAGGCATCGAAAATCCACTTCAAGATTTTGAACCGCAGCGACGGTTTACCCGTCAAGAGTGCCTATGTCGACGAAGGGACTGGCGATGTTGTCGAAGTCGCGGATCAGATCAAAGGCTACGAGGCGGACAAGGGCGAGTTCATCCACGTCGAGCCGGACGAGATCAAGAAACTGAAACTGACGTCGCAGCACACACTCGATGTCGATTCCTTTGTTCCGGTTGCCGAGATCGACACGCGCTATCTCGAAAAGCCATACTACTTGATCCCGGCTGACGGCGCCTCGCTGGAGGCCTTTGGCGTCCTGCGCGACGCGATGGCCAAGAAGCGCGTCGCGGCACGCTCCTGCGTCGTACTCTATCAGCGCGGGCGCGAAGTGTTGATCCAACCCCTTGGTAAGGGGATGTTGCTGACCGAGTTGCGCACCCACAATGAGATGACGTCGGAAGACACCGTCTTCGACGATGTGAAAAGCCCAAAGTATGATTCGGATCTGCTCGAAATCGCGGGGCTTCTCATCGACAAGAAAGTAACAAAGTTCGATCCTTCGAAATTCGAGGATACCTACGAGGATGCGCTGATTGCCATGATCGACGCCAAGCGCAAGGGCAAAAAGCCCCCGAAACCGGCGCCAAAGCCCCAGGAGAACGTGGTCGACCTGGCCTCGGTTCTTCGAAAGAGCCTCGCCAAGGAAGGCATCGGCCAAGACCGGCCAAAGGCCAAGAGCCGCAAATCGGCATAGTTAAAGACAGCAATCCCATCACCGCGCATGACCAGTAGCTCGTCGCCTGCGACGGCTAGGCGATCGGGAGGAAAGACCATGACGCCCGACGCGACAAATCCCGGAGGTTACGGGCAGCCTAGACACATCGGGCTTTGTTGCCGGATTGCCGTTGTGCCCGTAGCTATAGGTCTCGTCGTTTGGTCACTCCTTGTGACCAACTGGTCGGCGTGGTCACCGTCACCCAAAAAATGATCGTGCCGACCTGGCCATGGACCGAGGCCATGTGAGATTGCGTGGATGATCGTTGCTTTAATCTAGCGCAATGTAGCGTTGAGCGGAAACGAAGTAGGCCCGCCACTGAGGACACAAACAGCGGCGGGCCTTGCTTTGAGACCTGGCCCGGGGAGCCAAGCTGCAAACCCAACTTCGATTTCAGAAACAGGTTCCAGGCCTGCAGAAAAAACTTAACGCTTGCTGGCATTGCATAGGCCCGCCACCGGGTCTCGGAACCAGAGGCGGGCCCTCGCACCAGAGCTTGGTCGTTTCAAGGAGGGAGTCGTCCTCACCAAGCACATCCCGAACTTCGACTGCAGATGCATGTTCCTCAGGTCAGTTCAAATTTATCGCCCTGGGGTCAAAATGCTCGTGCGAGCAGCAGGCATCTAGAGCGGCGTTTTCCTCGCGCCCACGACGGTCGGCCACGGCCGGATGCTCGATGGCCTCGGCTATCTCGATCGAAGTCCAACCCGCTGCCATGACTTTAAAGGTCCATTCGGTGACCTTCTGGCTATCGTGTCGCGGTCAGGATATTCGTCCTGTCGCCCGCGGGAATTATGCGCTGCGTCTCAGTCGGTCGGGCCTTTGGGCTTCGTCTCGGAACGTAGCTCCGTTGAGGAGACAACCGGTGAGAGATCACGTCGAGCAGATGCAGGCACTCAGTCAATTCTTGCCGGGCCGATTTTCCTTGGATGCTTCCAAGTCCAGCTGGGCGCGACTGGCGTGAAGCAAGGCCGCGATCAAATTTTGGTCGGCTGACTTTTTGCCGGTGTATAGGCACACAAGCTCGCGGGCCTGGACCGTCGAATCGGATTCCGGGCTCTCCCTGATGGCTGACGTAAGAGCCCGGGAGAGTATGTCGAAATCCAACAACGAAATACCCGGTCGGCTTCCTTTCATGGCCAAATCCATCCTGTTGGTCTGCAGGCAATACTCGAAAGGTCAATGATGACGAGAATCGGCATCACCCCCATTCCTTCACGTGCTCGACTTCAGAAGCTCCCGGGACATCTCGCCGAGCCCGGCGGCGGCGTGGATAACCGCGGTGCAGCGCCACCGCAATTACAAAGGTTAATTCGGCTACGCGCATCGAGGATCAGATGGTTTGGGACCGAGTGTTCGCAAATCACAGCTATAAATCAAATCTTCAGGGTAAGTTGACATGATTGCCCACCGCCGACCGCCTATGGCTTGGATAGATGTTCAGGAGAAAGCAGCGTAAGGCCTATCGACTTGTCAGATCTGATGCCCCCCGATGTGCAGGATGATCCTGCCCTAGCCGCTGAGGTCGACCGGCTTCTGGCGCGCCGTACGCGCGAAATCAGCCTGCGTGGCGAGATCGAACGCCTATTTCGAGTACGTGTCTGGTCGCAAACGGCCAAAATCATCCGCGCGTGGATGATCTGGGTGGCATTTTTGGATGTGCTGACGTTGGCACTGAACGCGGCGTTGCTTCCATGGGTCGTAGCGCAGTCCATGCTCCTGCCCGGCGCCATCATCCCGCCCGTGTCGTTGGCCGTCGTCCTTGTTTGGCGTAAACCGCAGGCGCCTTGGCTCCAAGGAACCTCGCTGATCGCAGGCATGTTCCTTATCTTGTTGTCAGTCGCATTGGTCGGAGCAAGCGCTGGTGGCGAGTTCTACGAACGGCAATTGAACGTCATGTTGTTCGTGGCCATTACAGCCATCATAATCTTCGGGATCCCCCTGGCCTGGACGATGACTATCGCTGCGCTGGCGCTCGGACTTTATCTCATGCTTCAACTGCAGAACCCGGCCATCGCGCATGGGAGTGCAGTGGCTGGGACGCTGTTCTTCGCCAGCGGTATCTTTGCAACGGTGGCCGCGCGGCGCATCATGACAATTCTCGCTCAAAAGACTTTCCTGTTTGAGCTTCGCGACCGACGCAGGGGCGCCGAACTGGCGAAAGCCAATGATCGACTGGTACTCCTGGCGAGGACCGATCCACTCACCGGCATCTCCAACCGTCGCTGGATGACGGAAACACTCGAGCACCTATGGGGAAGTGATAAACGTTGCCTTGCCGGTGCCGCGATGCTGATGTGCGACATTGATAACTTCAAGAAGCTAAACGACCACCTCGGCCATGCGGAGGGAGATCGGTGTTTGGTAAAGGTCGCAACTATCTTGAAGGAAAACGTCAGGCGTGATCGCGATCACGTTGCCCGTTATGGCGGCGAAGAATTCCTCGTGCTCCTGCCCGGGGTGAACGAGGAAGAGGCCGCCGCTGTGGCTGAACGAATGCGTAAGAGCGTCGAGGCTGCCGCTTTGCCCAACCCTGGATCCCGCGTGTCGCGCTGGGTCACTCTGAGCATTGGAGTTGCCGTTCAGACCGCTGAGGCGATCTCGCCGGAGCAGTTACAGCAACGGGCGGATGCCGCACTTTACCTGGCCAAGCAGACCGGCCGCAACAGGGTGCTGCTTCACAGACCGGAGTTATCCGCGCGCAAACATATTCGGCCGGGCAGCCTTGGGGCATAGGCGTGGCCCGAGATCTGCTCTTCTGAATCGCGGGGTTCCCGTGCGTCGATGATAACAGGTTAGTTCAGGGACTTTGGTCCACCGAGACGACCCAAGGGTTCCCCTGTATCTCCACATCGCGCCCGGCAGACCACGATTTTCGAGAATAATCCCCTGAAACGAGTTTCCGGGTTGTTGCGAACACCCATAGCCGATTCCCGCTGCGTGGATGGTCCAGTAGGAGTTCCACCAAGTGGCCTCAGTGATGGGCGATCATCTGGATGATTTGCCGAGTCTTCGCAAATGCCGAGCGCATGGGCTCCGTCGATTTCTGCGCCCTGCGCCCTATGTTGCGCGCGTTTGGCCAGGTATGGCGCCATTACGCAGCCTCTGATCTTGCGCAAGGGAATCTTGCAACAGCCCTCATTAGATCGGTTGCAAGTGCTCCATGAAATCTCCATCTAGTTGGGTTGTAGTCAGAACGCGGTCAAACGATGACACGGCAAGAAGTTCTCTCCGTCATTGGATTAGCCGACGATATTACAGTTGCGGAGATCATCGCAACGGGTGCGTCGATCGAGGAATTGAGCGAGGCGTGGGCGTGGGCTTTTGCTGACGACGCGTTAATGGGACAGGGGCGCCCACTTCCGGGAACACGAGGGGCCGCGCTTATTGACTTGCTTAAGCCCGACGAGGACGACCCGGCTGAACCGGGCACCCGTCTGGAATAGATCAGCAATGGAATGTGCAATTCGGCCCTGTCATCCACGGCAGCGTTGCAGGCACTTTCTCAATGAAGCCGACCTTTGGGCCCGGTTCAGTTCAGTCAAAGGGCTTGCGCGTGGCCTTCAGACTTCCCACCATCGTACGAGTAGCATCACAAGGCCGCGCACGCGCTCAGGAGCGGATCGCACCTTGTTCTTGTCCAGGATGTGCTCACCGATGCGCCGAACCTAAGGTCGACTTTGGTCTCGCCGACCGATGCGTCGCAGGTCGCGTGTGCAAAGCTGCAGAACAGCTCCGGCAGCCGCATGTTGAAACGGACCGCCACCTAAAACACACCGCTCATCAGCTTCACAACTCTGGTGCGCCCGGTAGGGGGCCAGGCCAGCAGCACAGATCGCGACGCCCTCTGGCCTGTCAGTCAGGAGTTTGCCACAGCAACGAAAAGCGATTGTCCCTGCCGGTCGATACGGAACAGCATTGGTCTTTTCTGCTGACGGGATTTCGCCCATTCCTCACGGACGTCGGACGGCTGGGTCATGTTTCGGTTGTTGGCCGACACGATAACGTCGCCTGGCCGGATGCCGCTTTCGGCTGCAAGACTGTTGGGAGCGACATCCTGGACGAACACGCCCGTCCTGTCGGCCTGCAGGCCGAGTTGCTGGCGCGCATCGTCCGGAATGGGGCTCAGTGATAGACCAAGGCGCTGGTCTTCTGTCCCCAGGCTTGGAATGGTACCGGTCGGTTCCTCCTGATCCCTGCGCTGATCGACAGTCAGTGACAATTCCTGGTGTGTGCCGCCCCGGTTCATTGTTACGGTCACTTTCGATCCCGGCTTTTGGCTTGCTGCCGCCAGCGTCAGGTCATGGACGCCTTGGATGTCCTTGCCGTTGAACCGGGTGATCACGTCGCCGGCCTGGATTCCCGCTTTCTGCGCCGGGCTGCCAGCCTCGACCGAGGCAACCAGCGCTCCCTTGGCGCCCGGCATTCCGAGCGCCTCGGCGATGGAGGGCGTGATCTCCTGAAGACGCACGCCGATGAAGCCGCGCTCGATGCGGCCAGTGCTGATCAGCTGGTCGACGATAGTCCGAGCGGTACGCGAGGGCACCGCGAACCCAATGCCTATGCTGCCGCCTGACGGCGACACGATTGCCGTGTTGACGCCGATGACTTCGCCGCGCGCGTTGAACAAAGGACCTCCCGAGTTACCTCTGTTGATCGAGGCGTCAGTCTGCAGGAAATCGTCGTAAGGACCGGCCTGGATATCGCGAGAGCGGGCAGAAAGGACGCCGACAGTGACCGTGCCCCCGAGGCCGAAGGGACTGCCGATGGCGATGGTCCAGGCCCCTGGTTGCATCGCGTCCGAATCCCCCCAGGCCGTCGCCGTCATGTTGGGCCGAGGATCGACTTTCAATACCGCGATGTCAGTTGCCGGATCGCGGCCCACCACCCTGGCGGGCGCCGTCTCCTTGTCGGAGAACACGACATGAATCTCAGTTGCGTCGGCGACGACATGGTTATTGGTGACGATGTAGCCTTCGGGACTGATCACAAAGCCGGAGCCGAGTGCTTCCCGCACCTGGGGCTGGATACGCCCTGCCCCGTCGAAGGGATTGAGAAAGCCGTTGAGCGTCGTTTGATCCTGGATGATCTGCTTGGTCGTGATGGCGACAACGGCTGGCAGCTTCTGACGCACAATTGCGCTGAAGTCGTTCGGAATTTCCTGTGCGGTGGCCGGAGCAAGGCCGCCAGTCGAGAGCATCAGGGCTCCTGTGATCAAGCCAATGCACAAGTTCCTGGAGAGGTAAGACATGACTGGTTCTCCTGCCGGATTCGGGTCCTTGATTTTCGTCCGACGCCAGAACTGAGATTCTCGCCGATTGTTTCACCGGCCCGATAAAATGGTTCTAAGGCGTTGACGACGGGGATGTGACCCGTGCCGAGCCATTGAAACCTGCTTGAGACGTTCCAAAATTTCGTCTGGCGGGAATCGCGAGAGCCGCCAAACTCAACCACGCAGGAGATTGTCTGAAGCGGAGGACCATCAATGGAAGCAGCCATTTCGACCCATTTTGCCTCGATTGAACCCGTGGCCCCTGACGTTTTTCTGGACCGCTTGCTGCATCCGGCACGGCATTTCAAACACCCCCACGACGTTTTGGCCGACGTTGCCCTGGACGTTCAGGAGAAGCGCGCCATCCTTTCGTCATGGGCGTCGGATGCCTGCGCGGTAGAATCCGTGCCAGCGCTTCGCATGCTGCCGGGGGCGGGTGAACCGGTCAGCTTCGATGCGATCATGGATGCGTTGCAACAATTGGATCAATCGGAAGAGCTTGCCGGTCCTGATGGCAGTGACAGCGCGGTGGTGGCCGGGTTCGTGCCATTCATCGATCGGATTTAAGCGCCACATAATTGTTCCTGCACCATGGATCCGTCGGCGAGTGACCCCGCCGGCGGGAGGGCGGCATGGGTGCGTCGCCCGGACTGCCGCTGAAAATTTTCCTATTCTTCCTCTTGAAGGTGCAAGTCGCGATTCTAAATTTGATAGTCGCCGGTCGCCCGATGGGGCCGGCAGACCAGGAGGCGGCAAGGCTCTTGGCGCCTCCTATGATCCATGTTGCTCAAAGGAGGATGTGGTTATGAACCTCGATTTTACCCCCCTGTACCGGTCCAGCATCGGCTTCGACCGCATGGTCGACATGCTTGAGAATGCGAGCCGTGTGGCCTCGTTCGACAACTGGCCGCCCTACGATATCGCCAAGGTTGATGATGATGACTATCGCATCACCATGGCGGTCGCCGGTTTCTCGCAGGACCAGCTCACCATCACTTACCAGCCCAACATGCTGGTCGTGAGCGGGTCGCAATCGGGCGATGAGAACGGCCAGTATCTCTACCGCGGCATTAACGGGCGCGCTTTCGAGCGTCGGTTCGAACTGGCCGATCATGTCAAAGTTGCTGGCGCCAGCCTCGAGAACGGGCTGCTGAGCATCAATCTCAAGCGCGAGGTTCCCGAGGAGATGAAACCGCGCAAGGTCGAGATCTCCAGCGGGGCTCGCATGCCGAAGATCGAAGCGCCCAAGGTCGAGACCGAGAAGCTGGCGGCCTGAGCAATCCACTATGAAGGCATCGCTTGAGCCGGGCGTCCGGCCCGGCTCAGAGACCTACGAAAGGAGAAAGACAATGAGCGTACGTGACTTGATCCCATGGGGCCGGGGCAACGGAAACTCGGCGCCCAGTCTCTTCCCTGATGGAGATCGAGACCCCTTCGTCTCCCTCCACCGGGAGGTAAACAGGCTGTTCGATGACGCCTTCCGCAGCTTTGGCGCCAGACTGCCGGCCTTCAGTCCCTCTTTTGCCGCCACTTGGCCCAGCGTGGAGATTTCTGACACGGACAAGGAAGTCCGCGTCACGGCGGAAATACCTGGCCTGGACGAGAGCGACATAGAAGTCCTGCTGGACAACGGGGCGCTCAAGCTTAAAGGCGAGAAGCGTTCCGAGACCGAGGACAAAGACCGGCAGTTCTCCGAGCGCTTCTACGGTCGCTTCGAGCGCCTCATTCCGCTCGGCTACGAGGTCGAGGAAGACAAGGTCAACGCCGCCTTCAAGAACGGGGTGCTGACCGTGACCTTGCCCAAGACCGAGCGGGCGCAGGCGAAGGCCAAGCGGATCGCAATCAACGGCAAGAACTGACGCACGGCAGTATGAGCAGCGGCCGTAACGGCCGCTGCTCATACCACCCTTCATTATGGGAGGGACAGACAATGGAGACAGTTCAAAGCAGCGACATCAGAAACCCAACCAAGACCTCCGGCCGGCCGGACAATGACAATCGGCCTCGTCTCGACGAGCCGGCTTTGTCAATGGGGCGGTCAGTGTTTCCGGATGGCGTGACGGCACGGATCTACCAGCCATGCCGCTCGGCCACGACCTCAGCAAAGCCCCGCAAGGACTGGCGATTGATTTTCGAACCTCGCACAGCCCCGTTCATCGAGCCGCTGATGGGCTATACGGGCGGCCGGGACACCCTGACCCAGGTTCAACTGGATTTTCCGACGCTTGAGGCGGCGATCCGTTATGCGGAGCGCCAAGGCCTCAACCACGTGGTGCAGGCTCCATCTTCTGGCTGCCAGGCCAAGGTCAGCAACAGGCAAGCATCGGAGCAGAGGCACGTCTTTTCCGACGTGGTTTGGCAACGGCTGCAATTGGCATGGCTTCAGGCAAGCCACAACTATGGCGCTGGTGCAAAGGCAGCGCACATACAGACGGCGCTTTCCGAGCCCGAGACATTCTACGCCTCTCCGATGGAGGTCGTGGATGACCCGGTACTCGCACTCGACGAGAAACTTGCCGTGCTCAAGAACTGGGCCTGGAACGAGTACCTGATCGACCTGGCCACCGCAGAAGGCATGCCGGAAAATGCACGTCCGACGCGACGGGACGAGGTTGAACTCGCTCTGCTGGCCTTGGAGGGCCGCACCCAGAGATTCCAGACTCGGCTCAGCCCGGTATGCTCCCGGATAGCCGCATGACTGGAGGCAAGAATGGACCCACTGATCGACTTCGACGCCCAACGTACGATCCCGAACCCCTTCGCGCTTGCGGTCGCGGCAGCGGGCCGGGCGCGCGGCGCAGCGCCCCGGTTGGCGGCCAGCCCGAAGAGCCGGCCGCATCTCGCATTGAGTGAGATCGCCGGCAATGCGTTCGAACCTCGGGAGATCGAATCCTTCCTCCTGACTGAGCCGATCTCGCCGAAGGGCTGCGTCCGTTTCAAATCGGGACCCAAGAAGCTTTGCGGCATCGGGCCGAACAGGCCCGCTGCCGCACCCGCCCTCGACTCAAGGGCGGTACATTGACGTACTGAAACGCAGGAAAGGAGAATGATCGATGTTGAAGAATCTCACTTCCGACAGCAGCAGGCCGGCGCTCGATGTCGTAAATATCCTTGCCGGCATCGCGCTGGCGCTCTCGCCCTGGCTCCTTGGCTATGCTGCCGATGCTGTTGCCGTCTGGCACGCCTTCATCGCGGGCGTAATCACCGTTCTGATCGCGGCGCGCGCGTTGGTGGCGTTCCACAAATTTGAAGAATGGGCGAACCTTGTCGTCGGCCTGTGGATTGTGGCCGCACCTTGGGTGCTTGGCTTTGCCGGCCTGGCGGCAGCAATGTGGTCGCACGTCATCGCTGGCGTTGTGGTTGCGGCCCTGGCAGCAGCCAGCCTTTGGCTCGCGAACAACCGACCGCTTTCTGCAGCCTGATCATAGCCGCTGGCGGGTCCGGATCTTCCGGGCCCGCTCTTTTTTTACGCGCGAGACCACAATCGATGCTGATGCCGTTCCGGTTCGGCGATCTATCCCGCGTTTGTGTGAAGTGGCCGCCATGGACATGAGTAACAGGAAACACAGTTCAACCTCTGGTACTGGATCGGCCCTTCGCGGGGCTGCTGCACTCCAGTACATCTTGACGCGAATTCCCATAGCCGGTTCGAGGCCGCCCTGCTACGCGAGGGCAAGATCGCCGACGTGCAGGTTGGTGGCTCGAAGCCCTCGCGGACTGAACCGACGCGCGGCAGCGGGATGGGGTGCACGGCGACACGATTGCCAAGAGGCTGCTGGGCTCGGCCGGCCACTTCTCTCTTGAACTGAAAAGAGGCATTTCCAATATCCTCTCTGTGCCGAGAAGGCGTCACGCGGACCGGCATGCTTTTGCCGAGGAAAATCCTGCGTCACCCGAAGAGGCACAAGCGTCGCTTTAGGCTGGAAGGGAGGTCACGATGGAAAGCGCTACGTTCAAACAGCCGATTTTTGTACGAGATGACAGTCTCGTCCTCAGAAAAATCGGTTGCGTCATGGATGCCATAGAATTTCTGGAAGAATGGCCGGTCGAAAGGCGCGGCCTTCTCCACGGGGCGGCGTGTGATACATGCTACTCGGCATATGATGGTCGCAAGTCTGTCGAGGCCGCGCACAAGACGTTTGTGACCTGGGCACGCAGGGTGGGTGTGATCGAAGACGTTCCCGTGGCGCCGCCTTGGATGACAGGGCCGAAGATTGGCGGTGCAGACGAACTTATAGAAAGTGACCGTTAAACGCCCTGCGGCGGCAATCATGCGTTGACTTCGGCGCTATCGAAAGCCTAAGTCCCGGCTCCGCCCTCACGTCCAAGGCATTTTAACCCACCGAGGTTTCTAAATGGACGAAAAATACACCAAAGCGCGTGAGCACTTTTTTGCGGCCGTTCGCGCGTTAGCGGCCTCTTCCGACAGCATTCAAACGCGGCTGATAGACGCCAACGTAAATATTTTGAACGTCACGATCGATGAATTCGACGGCGACCGAGAGCTCAAATTCAAGTTTGCGAAATTGTTAGACCTTCTGGCCGTCGATCAGGACGATATGGAGACTGTCGCTCTTGAGACCGCCGCGCATATGACTGATTTTGAAGCGACTAAGGTCGCGGATCTGATTTGCGATTTTTACTATGAGATCACCTAGCTCCGCGCGAGTTCACCCGCCGCGCGGCATGCGCCAGATGCCTGACTGACAGGCCGTGACCAGCGATCCCACGCGGCCGCTGCCGTACTGGTGCCACCCGAAGCCAAGCCCATGAGCTCCAGCGGGTACCCTCGGCGCTGGCTGCCTTCACTCCTGCATCATCCTTTAGCTTGCCGACAGGAATAGTTAGTGGGGAGCGACAAAGAGATGGCCGGTCGCGCGTGATGGCGCGGCTCGGCCTGAGAAGTAATTGGATCGGGCGGCCGAAGGACATCCCCCCTGCCATCGCTTTCGGCCGCAAGCGACTTCTCGGCGCCCGCAAACTGCCTGCGCTTGTCGGCCAGTTCAGCAGTGAATGCGAAGCTTTTGCCACCACGAGATTGGTAGATCCCATGCTCAAGTGCAGAGACCAGCTTTGCAATAGCGAAAGCCCGGCATCCTGGCGAACAACGGCACCCTTCAATCACGGCCGGGTAGGTTGAGCTCTATCCAGGCTGGCGCATGATCACTCGGTTTTTCCCAGCCGCGCAAATCAGCGTCCACGCCGGCATCACGTAATCTGGACGAAAGTGACGGGCTGACGAGGAGATGGTCCATGCGCAGGCCGGAGCTCCTGTCGAAACCGCCACGATACGAAAAGTTCCAATACGTATAGATGCCCTTCTCCGGATGGATACGGCGGACAGCATCGATCCAGCCATAACCAAGCATTTCGGCGTAAGCTTGCCGGCTCTCCGGAAAGTAGACCGCATCGCCTAGCCAACGTCCTGGCACCGCGGCATCGATCGGCGTTGGCACGACATTATAGTCGCCGCACAGAACGCTCGGGGAGCCTTCCCTGAGCAGTACCTGGCTGTAGCTGATCAGACGATCGAACCATCGGAGCTTGTAGTCGAATTTCGGGCCAGGCGCTGGATTGCCGTTGGGCAGGTACAGACAGCCGATCACGATCCCATCCACCTCCGCCTCGATATACCGGCTGTGAGTATCGTCAGGATCACCCGGGAGGCCACGCCGACGCTCCAGCGGCTCTTTCCCTCGGGCGAGTACAGCTACACCGTTATAAGACTTCTGCCCATGCCAGACGGCACCGTAACCGGCGTTCCTGATGGCTTCGGCGGGAAATTTCTCATCCGAGGTCTTCAACTCCTGAAGGCAGACGATGTCATAGTTGGTCTGACCTAGCCATCTGATGAGCACCGGCAGGCGACCGTTCACGCCATTCAAATTGAAGGTCGCGATGCGTGTCATTGCATTATGCCGGCGGCGGGGTTGTCAGTCTTGCAGGCAGCCTCGCCAATAACCGCCGCTCCTTTTCTATACCGGCGCAAATCTCGCGCCTGGGCTGGCGACCGATGTGTCTCGATGCCATGTTTTACCTCCTGCGCCCTCCCCTCTTCTGGCACGCGACCGATCCTTTGGGGAGGCTCGCCCGCAGCCGCTCTCTCGTTCGATTTAGACGGTGTTGTCCTCTCAGCTCCTTAACCGCGGTACGGGGGGAAAGTTTCACTACAGCTTTGGCATTTCGCGTGGGTTCAGGGGTCCGGAGGCTTGCTAGGCAGATGAACCTTTAGGGCCGTCACTGCGTTGCCTGCGACAAAACGCGAACGATGCATTGTGATGGATTACAACCCACGTCCCGGGCCGCAGAAGCAGGAGGCAAGTGGCGCCGAAGCCCGCTTTTCCTTCGATCGAATGGCGGTCGAGCGGTTTCAGCAGGCTTTTCCGCGCGCGAGATGGAGTGACGAGCGCAAGAGCTGGTTCGTGCCCGGCACAACGGCAGCCCGGCGGATTGACCGGTGGCTAGCGCAAGAGGCAGCGCTACGGACGCCCGACGACGACAGCAAGGGACGAGATGCCTTCGCCTTCGATCCAATATCGAGCCAATATCTGGACATCGCGGACGACCTGCGCATTCGTACGCCCTACTCGAGGACAGTGCTTGAAGAGTTGCGTGCCGTCCCGTGGTCGAGTTGGGACGACGAATTGCGGGCCTGGAGAGTTCCATTTCGCTCATATGACGAGCTCCGGCGCCGGTGGCCAAGCATCGAAAAAGCTGCTCGCCATGCCGAGCCGGAGGAAAGAAAACGGCGACGTGTGGACGCCAGAAATACTGAAGGCTACAGAGCCTCGCGCCAACTGGCTGCTGAACGCCGGCGTCACCGCTACCCGTTGCCAACTCACGATCAACCTCACCTGGGTCGCGCTGTCGCAACCGAGCTCTACGGGGTCGTCGTCTTCACCGACATTTCCGGTGAAGTGGTCGCGCCATCAGACGCAACTTCCCTTTATCCTCACGCAATGGCTTCGAACGGCGAATTCGTTTGGGGCAGATGGCGCTCCGCTACACTGGGCGAACTTGTAAGGACATGGCCCGCAAGGGTGGCCGCTGGCCCGACCGAACGCCTGAGGGGTTGGTGGTGGCCAACACTTGCCGAGCTTAGAGTTGCCCGTCGAAAAGCCCGCAGTCGAGAGCGTATTGGGCGAAGTCGCAGCCGGCAGATGTGACGCTCGCATCCGGCCGTGCGGCTGGCACGAAGGTCGCTAATCGGGCTCTCCGTCGAGCGGACCTCAGGCACGTTTACGGCAGCACGAGGTCGTAGCGTTGAATGATGGGCGTGTGTTTCGGCAGAGAATTCAGCCCCCCGCTCAAGCGTCAGCTTCGCCAGTTTCACTCCGGCCGAGCTATTCCCGAAGGAACGGGGCGCCATGAAAGCCGTTGGATGCTTTTCAGCGAGAAGTCGTCATGCACCTCTTCCAAATCCTGCTTCCGCGCGCGGACAATGACGGCCGGCCATTTGAGCGGGAAGCTTTCGATCGGGTCAAGGAAGAGCTGGCTGCCCGGTTCGATGGCGTGACTGCCTACCTTCAGGCGCCAGCGGAGGGGTTGTGGCAAAAGGGTGCCGACTCCGCCATCGACGAAATTGTCATCTTCGAGGTCATGGCGGAAGAAGTCGACTTGTCCGATTGGTGCGCCCGCCGCTCCGAACTGGAACGCCGTTTCCGGCAAGACAGGGTAATCATCCGTTACATGCCGATGGCATTGGTCTAGCGCGACACCGTCGTCGCGTTCGCGATCCTCGTGTTCAGCGAGATATTTTGAACGATGAAGAGTGTCCAGGTGGGAAAAGCGCCCCGCCCGGTTGAAATGTTGGTGTTCATGACCGGACCGGGAGTTTCAGTCTGCGCCGCTGTGGGATTGTGCGTGTGATCTCTTGGACCAATCTGAGGCGGTTCCGGTCCGGGCCGACAAAGGACGGATAGCGGGACCATTGAGAACGGCTCCATCCGGCGCGAACTGGGAGCCATGGCAGGGGCAGTCCCAGCACTGCTCGGTCGAATTCCAATGGACGATGCAGCCGAGATGCGTGCAACTGGCGGAATGCATGTGCGTTCCACCGTTTTGGTCACGGCACACGGCGAGTTTGCTCAAACCGTCGCGGAGAATACCGCCCTGACCGGGTTCCAGATCGGCGGCTGATTTGATCTCGCCGGGCAACAGATACTCCGCGAAATTCTTCAACGCCGTCAGGTTCTCGCTAACGTAGTTCACCAATGCCAAGGGAGGCTTGCGATCGGGGGCATAAACCTCCTCCCACACACTGGATCCACCGACGACAAGGTCCCGGATGAGCAGGCCAGCCAACGCTCCGTGGGTGATTCCTTGTCCTGAATCCCCGGTAGCGATAAAGACGTTCTTGCTGCCAGGATTACGGCCGATGAAGCCGCAATAATCGATCGTGTCGAGAACCTGGCCAGACCAACGCGCTGCTTCCTGGCCCAGTTCCGGAACAAGGGCCCGGATCCAGGCGTCCAATGCATCGAAACGCGCCGAGCCGTCATCGGCTTCACCAGATTTATGATCACGACCGCCCGCAATTAGATAGTCGATGTCACCCTCCCCAGGTTGGAGACGAACGTAGTAATAGGGATCGTCCATATCCCAATAGAGCGCGTCCGGAAGAGTTGCTTTGGGCAGCTCGAATGCCATCGCATAGGTCCGATAGGGCGCCATCTTGCTGTGGATCGCCACCACCGTATTGACCGGCGAGTTTGTGGCAAACACGGCGTTGTCGGCGGTGATGGTTGCGCCCCCTTCCACGCGAAGGCGGATCTGTTCACCCTCCTCGATCTCGGTCACGGCACTTTCGGCAAAAGCCTTGCCTCCGCGCTCCCCGAAATCGTCAAGCAGGGCACGAAGATATTTCAGTGGGTGAAACGTGGCCTGATCGGGATAGCGTAGCACCGGCGCCGCTTCATGGCCTTTCAGCGGAACGCCGCGGCCGTGTTCCGCGACTGCGCCGACCTTGCCGGCCGCTTCATACTCTTCATCACATTGCTTGGTGGCTTCTTTTTCGTCCATCCAGGCTGCGGGAAAAAGAAATCCGTCGAGCCGACGAAAGTCGCAGTCTATTTCAAGATCGCTGACGTGTTCCTCGATCCGGTCGACAGCGGCTTGCTGGCTCTCTTGAAAACCTCGAGCGAGATCCTCGCCGCGGATTTTGACGAGTTCGCTTAGGCCGTCGTCGCAGATCGGGGCCAAGTGGGCGGTCGTGCGGCAAGTCATCCCACCGAGCAGCCGCCCCCTGTCGACCAGCACCACTGACTGTCCCGCCAGCGCAAGTTCGTAGGCAATAGAAACGCCGGCCATGCCAGCCCCCACCACCGCCACGTCGCATAGCACATCCTGTTCCAGTTGCGGGGCCGAGGGCAACTCCGTGTCCTTCATCCAAAGAGATTTCGTGGCTTCGTCACTGACGTTCATCGCTGCCTCCAACCTGGCTGCGCGTCTAACGGTCGGAACTGCATTTTGATCCGAAATGCGCAGACGAATCCAAATTGTTTGCTCCCTTGCGCGGAAATGGGACTACCAAGGGGTAGACCGTCGCAGATCGTGATTGACCGCGGGGCACTTCAGGAGATCATCAAGGGTGAAGGCGACTGGAACCGCGCGCGCCTCTCCACGCTCTGGGGTAAGGAAAAACGGAACAAGTTATTGACCTTCTGGACCGGGAGCGGCTCTTTGCCGAGACCAGCAACTAGGTCACCAAGAATTCATACACTGCATCAAGGCAAGCGGCGCAGAAGACCCTCACGGGAGATGGTGGCGACGGGTTTGGAATTCCACAGGCTCCTGCTCGACCTTGAATCTGCTTTGCAGGACGCTGGCTTTCTCGTCGTAGGAGTGCCGAGTGCCGAAGCCGCCGTAAAGGCGTTTGATGAGGGTCCAAACAAGTTCGCCGGCCTCCTTACGGACATCCGTCTCGGCTCTCGAGAATCTGGGTGGGAAGTAGCCGGGCACGTCAGGCGAGCCAACCCAACCCTACCTGTGGTCTACATCAGCGGCGATGGTGCGTTTTCCTGGGGGTCTGAAGGCGTCCCAGACAGCGTGATGATTGTCAAGCCGTTCTTCCCCCCCGCAGATCATTACGGCGCTGTGCACACTGCTCAATCAGCAACACCCAACAGTGCGCCGAACGGAGGCGAGCCCTCTCAGTAGAGCAAGTCGGCGTACTGAAACGCGAACACTGTCCCGCTGGTCTCATCGGTCACCTCAAGGAAGTAGTCCCCCGTCCGGTGAAGTGTCAAAGGTCGACCAGTTGCGCCTTCGGCTGCACGGAAAGAGGTCGGCGCTTCTGCGCGATAATCGGCTATCACCCGCCCCGCAAGAAGCTCCCGTATTTGATACGCCACGGCGAGCCCCAAGGGTCCGAATCATCCATTAGAGAAATCTAACATTTCCCTTTTGGCGAGGCGGGGTGTACTTTAGTTACCGCGGGGTGATCCTAGGGACCTACACTGCCCGCTGCCGAGAGGCGGCGGGCTTTTTTGATAGCCAGGAACCGAATGGCGCAAGTTGGATGCCATCAGCATTCCATCCGTGGAGGCATTGGGGCGCGGACTTTCAGATTACGCGATGGTGGAGTGGATGCGGTAGCCCGCCTGAGCCAGTCGCGTCCGAGTGATGCCCCCATCTCTCGTCCGCACCGCATCCAAAAATCTTGTAGCATCCTTGGCGCAGTCCGCATCGAGCCAAGCAACGTTTCATTATTGACAAAGATCGGGCCGTGACAAAAAGGAAACTCGTTGGGGCAGCACCCGTCCCCCAAATGGCCTGCCTCTCCAGGAGCCCGCTGCCGAAAGGTGGCGGGCTTTTTTGTGCGCTAGTCCTGATATGACGAGGCAGGTTCGAAAGCGGCAGCGTCCCCCCGCTGCCTGTCGAGGCCCCCAAGCCTCGGCCGGGTCCGCCTCGGCGCCCCAGTAGGGGCCGACCCACTGAAGTTCAAGTTCGGAGATCAAGGGAACCTGCTTCTGAAATCGAAGTTCAGTCCATAGCTTGGTTTACAGCCGAGCAGTCTCGAGGCAGGGCCCGTCATTGCTGATCGGTGGCGGTCCTTTGCCGTGCGCAGATGGTTGTTCGGGCAGGCACGCGTGTAGCACCGACGAACCTCCAATGCAGAAGCGCAAAGGTCTGACCCGTGAAACAACACAGCCTTTTCGACATTTGGAATGTGACCGTCGATCATCGTCCCTTCATCGTCGGTTGGTTGATTACCCGCCACGGCTCGCTTGGCGTGGCGGGTACTCTTCTGTGGAGGGTGCATGCGGCTTGGTCATATCATCGCGAATGCGTTCGCAGCGGGGTTGATCATCGTTCTCGTAGCAGGCGTTTTCCTACTCTTCGGGAAGCCGCTCTGGCCTGAACGACACGTCCGGATGGTAATCATCCCGCCCGCCCATCGAATGCCCACCTCCGCCGTCAACAATACGGGACCTGACCTGCCAACCAAATTTGATTTGAGCATCGTGCGGCCGAGGCCGCTTGCCAAAGAACGGTCATGAGTTCGGCGACATCATTGCCGATCAGAAACCAGGTCTGCATACGGATTGCCCGCCGACGGGCAGAGAACGCGATCATTGCGGGTATCTCGCTGGATCGGCTTGCCTCAATGGACAGGCTGTTGGAGGTTGATCCGTCGAATCGGCCAAACCCGCTTTCATTGGCTGCGCTCGGCGCCGGAAGCACCTGGTGCGTCGAACCTAGTCCGGGCTGACAGAACGAATCGCCTTCCTGCGCACGCTGGAGATCGATCCGAGATTGCAGATGCGGGTTGGCGCGAGTGTCGTGGCGGCAGAAGCCATTTGCGAAAAGTTGACCACCACAACGCGTGACTTGTCCCTTTTGCAGGTCAAAACCGCCGATGATGCGACGCGGGACAGGACGCTCTTTCATTATCGAACACCTTCGCCTTGAATTTGGGCCCATGCTGAGGAGTGCGAAATGGGTCGATCGAATGAAGAGGTACTGAAGCGTACAATCCGGAGACACCAATTGCGTGAAATGGTGCCCCTTGCAGACAGCACGATCTACGAAATGGAACAGCGGGGCGAATTTCCGCGACGCTTCGCGTTGACCGCCCGATGCGTGGTTTGGGACCTCGGCGAGGTTCAGGCATGGCTTTCGGCCCGCCGCTCGAAACCTATCCTCCGCGCACCAAATCCCGACGTGAAACAACGCCGAGCCCGTCCTGTCAAAGGCCTGGATCACGCGGCAAGAACGGCATAGCGCGATCTGGATGGTTAGCGCCGATACTAAGACTGAAACAGGAGGCTTGTTCAACTGGACGATCTCGAGGCCGGACAATCCGCCACCGTCCTGCGCACGAGGAATGATTATGTCCTAGGAACGAAGGATATATGGGATCCATCGCGTCCACTCGACAATGTCCATTGCTCCTATTATCTCACCTACAATCCCGACCTTGGATCGTGCTTGTTCGGCAGCTACCGGCTTCTGCCGCAAGGTGGCCTCCTGAACCAACGCCAGGATCTGAGTTTGCAAGATACCGTCGGCAGCGTGACGGAGGGCGTCCGCGACATCTATGTTTTCCCGCTCGGCGGCGGCAGATTCGGGATCGAAGCGGTACGCGTGCTTGCCGACGACCTGGTCAGCACGCACCAACCCGAATCCTATGCACAGTCCGGACGAGCTGCCCGCAAGCTACTGCGGCAATGGAGCCTCGCATAAGGCCTCTGATCTTCGTCGGTCCAAGCCTGTATCGCGCTCGCTGGTGTGCAAGGTGGGCAGGCGTTTGACATTGCGCCACCGGCCCGGTGCGGCGATGTCATGCGCGCGGTGCTCGAGGGGCGCAAGGTCATCGGGTTGATCGACGGCCTATTCGAATCGGGACCTGCAGTATGGCACAAGGAAATTCTGTTCGCGCTTGACGCCGGCTGCCGCCTACTCGGTGCGGCGAGCATGGGTGCCCTCAGAGCAGCTGAATGCTGGCAGTTCGGGATGATCGGCATCGGAAAGTCTTCGAGGATTATCTCACAGGACGCCGCAGTGCCGATGCCGATGTCGCCATGATTCATGGTCCGGCAGAGATTGGCTATCTGCCGCTGACGGTTCCGCTCGTCGATGTGGCCGACGTTCTGCAGCGAATGGTTGCGGCGGACATTCTGGACGGCTCGCTCGCCCGCCGTCATGGCTGTAGCCGGCAAGACCCATTTCAAGTCGCGGACCTGGAAACAGGTATTGGACGAAGCAGGCATGCATAAAGGGCTTCAGGAGGCCGCGCTTCGCTGGATCGCCGCAAGCGGACCCGCAGTGAAAACCCGCGATGCCCTTTTGCTGATCGACAGGCTCGGCGAAACATCTTCATGCAATATCGCTACAGGGACTTTCCTTCACACACCGTTTCGGCCCGGTTGCTCAAGCTTGTCAGGAACTGAATGCTGATGCGTTGGAGAACCGTCGCAGCCTCTGGGGCGTTGCTGATCGTCGCTTACGTCTCGACCCTATTGATGGCGGCCGATGAAGGATCAGGAAGCCTCTCTTCGTTGGCCATGTCATGTGATCTCGTCGCCGCGTATGGCGGCATTTTCGAAGTGCCCTCAGGAGTAGAGGTCAACGTCACCGACAAGAATCGCGGGGAGCTGCTGGAACGCGCTCGCGGTTGCGTCGAAGGGCTGCTCGTTGAAGAAGCGTCTGACCGATACAGGCAGATGATCGATACGCTCAAGGGACCAGTCGTTTCGCGGGCGCAGCAGGCAGAAAGAAGCTTTGTGCAGATCGAACTTGCAGCGGCTCTGGCGAACACCGATGCTGCCATACAGCAGCGAGATGTTGCTCGCCGGCTCGTCAGCAAATGGCAAAAGGCCAAAGACATCATCGAGCGACAAGGTGCCGGCCCCGCGCTCACGGAGAGTGGCTGGCCCGCAGTGGGCGAGGCGAAATTCCGCGACGACGTTCCAGCATACCTGAAGGCGTGTCGCGATGCGGGAGTACCGGTGCCCGGCTCATTCGCGGCGGACAAGCGCTGGGTCCATAGGGAGGACCTCGGTTCCGAAACACATAGGTATTTCTTCCCTTCAGATTGGACTGACGCCGAGGTGTGGACCTATAGGGATGATATCTCCGGCGGTTTCTGCGTAGCGCTCGTCAGGCGCAAACCCGGTTGGCCTGTGCAATATGTCGGCACGATCTGTGCAGACAAGCTGCAAAAGAAGGCGTGTTTATTCGACAACATTGTCTACGAAGGTTCCGGCACGAGCCGCATCACCTGGGATGATTTCAAGACGCGGGATTTCGGTGAACTGGTGCATCCCAAAGACGGTGAAGATCGTTGCAACGTCTGCCGCCTCGGCAATAACCCGTTCATTGTGCACCCGAAGACGATGCTTAGTCAGACCATCAAGTCAATGTACGCGGAGGACGTGCCGAAGTCGCAAACGTTTGAGTTTGTCGGTCTTGGGGACGAACCCGAGCCTTGGTCTAATTTTGGCCCGATCGTTCCCCCAGACGCAGGTGGGTGTTTCAGGTGCCACGGCCTGCCCCAAGTGACGACGAACCACAAGTTCTGCAGCAGCATCATCGAGATGGCCGCTAACAGGACCATGCCTCCCGGGCACTGGCCTCCCGAACCGAAGGGGGGACCATGGTTTTGGCCCGACGCCAACGGCTGCTTTGCAAAAGAATTTGCCCCGTTGGCAGACTACTTTCCAAGTCTGGTGAAACTGAAGTCCGTCTGTTCGGGCAAGGTCGAGAAAATCTGCCCAAGCCCGTAGCTGGTGGTCCGGACGGCGCTCGGACAAGCAAGGCGATGTGGCGATTGCACCAACTCTGGCAGCGGAAACGTTGATCAATTGTCAAGACGCGTCGCGTGAAGGCAACACCGGGGCTCCAGTCAAAACGCCGGGTCGGCCTGCAAGATCGGCATCGACGGCGGGATGAGCGTTGGCACATACTTCTTGCCTTGGACCCAGGCGTCCAAAATGTCCGACCACTCCTGCATCATATGCCGACGCTGCACCTCATACTCGGCCTTGTTGTAGACACCGCGCGACGAGCGCCCGTCCTCATGCGCCAGGCACTTTTCAATCCAATCACTGTTGAAACCAAGTTCATTCAACAGCGTCGAGCCCGTGCGCCGCAGGTCATGAACCGTAAACGGCTCCAGAGGCAGCCCCTCGGACTTCGCGCGTTCGATGACGGCGTACGTGACCCGGTTAAAGGTGGCGCGCGACATAGGAGCATCTGCGTCGTACCGCGACGGCAGCAAGTATCTGGAATTTCCCGCGCAGGTCTTTAGGGCGATCATAATGTCGAGCGCCTGGCGTGACAGGTATACATTGTGCGCCTTCGAGCGCTTCATGCGTTCCTTCGGGATCGTCCAGACCGCATTTTCGAAATCGACCTCGTCCCATACCGCGTCCTGCAGCTCGCTCTTGCGCACCATAGTGAGCAGGTAAAGCCGCATTCCCAAACGGATCGTGGGGAGTGTAGCGATATGCTCCAGCTGCTTCAGCATCACTCGAATTTCCGCGGGCGAAAGCGAGCGATCCTTTGGAACAAAGGTGGCGATCGATGCCGGTCCAACCTCTTCGGCCGGATTGGCGACCTTCTCACCATGCAAGATCGCGAAGCCGTAGATTTGCTTCAGTATGTCTCGAACGTGGATGGCGGTCGCCGGAGCACCGCGTTCAACGATCGCGCCACAATGGGCCCGCAGGTCATCGGGCGTGATCTCCGTCAGCAAGCGATTGCGCCAGACCGGAAGAAGCTCCCGTTCGAAGATGGCGCGTCGCATGGCGCGCGTGCTGTCGGCCATCGGCGCGGCCGCGAGCCACTTCTCGCCGAATTCGCCGAAACTCTTTGCCTCTTTCAGGCGGCGCTTGTCGCGCTGTTTCTCGATCGCCGGCGAACGTCCCTCGCTGACGGCGCGCTTGGCATCAAGGCACTTCTCTCGTGCCAACGCGAGCGAGATTCCATCTCTGCCATATCTGCCTAGATAGACCGTCTCACGGCGTCCATTCAGCCTGTAATCCAGCCGAAACGAGATCGTGCCACTGGGCATGACGCGAATGTACATGCCGTCACGGTCAGCAATCTTGTAGGCTTTTTCTTTTGGTTTCAGTGCCTTAAGGGCGGCGTCCGTCAGCATACCCATTGCCTCCTAAAAAGTACCGTCAGTACAATTTCGAAGCTTCGTGACAGAAGGTTCCTTTTTTCTTCAATGCCTTAAGGCACAAAAAAGTACCGTCACAAGCCTCATTGGCTCTGACGGTACTTAGAAAAACTCGGGGGGGCAATATGCGGAAGGTCCGTCAGGCGGCCCGTCAAAGCCAATCTCTGCGTGCCGATTGTCGCTGATTGTCTCTGAAAGGATTTATTTTCGTTTTCAGTATGTTACATCGCAGATTGGCGTATTCTCGGCGGCGTTTGAGTAGGCCTGAATCATTCCCACTCGATTGTTCCCGGCGGCTTCGACGTCACGTCGTAGACGACACGGTTGATGCCGCGGACTTCGTTGATGATGCGGGTGGCGGCGGCGCCGAGGAAGGCCATGTCGTAGTGGTAGAAATCCGCCGTCATGCCGTCGACCGAGGTGACGGCACGCAGCGCGCAGACGAACTCGTAGGTGCGGCCGTCGCCCATCACGCCGACCGTCTGCACCGGCAGCAGCACGGCAAAGGCCTGCCAGATGGCGTCGTAGAGGCCGGCCTTGCGGATCTCGTCGAGATAGATGGCATCGGCCTCGCGCAGGATCTCCAGCTTTTCGCGGGTGATCCCGCCTGGGCAGCGGATGGCGAGGCCTGGGCCGGGGAATGGATGGCGGCCGATAAAGCTTTCGGGCAGGCCGAGCTCCTTGCCGAGCGCCCTCACCTCGTCCTTGAACAGTTCGCGCAGCGGCTCGACCAGCTGCATGTTCATGCGCGCGGGCAGGCCGCCGACATTGTGGTGCGACTTGATCGTCACCGACGGGCCGCCGGTGAAGGAGACGCTTTCAATGACGTCGGGATAGAGCGTGCCTTGTGCCAGGAATTCGGCGCCGCCGAGTTTCTTGGCCTCTTCCTCGAACACCTCGATGAACAGCCGGCCGATGGTCTTGCGTTTTTTCTCCGGGTCCGACTCGCCCTCGAGGGCGTCAATGAAACGGTCCGACGCGTTCACCAGAATGAGCGGCAAATTGTAATGCTCGCGGAACATCGCCACCACGCCCGCGGCCTCGTCCTTGCGCATCAGGCCGTGGTCGACAAGGATGCAGGTCAGCTGGTCGCCCACCGCTTCGTGGATCAACAGCGCCGCAACGGAAGAATCGACGCCGCCCGACAGCGCGCAGATGACCTTGCCCTTGCCGACCTGCTTGCGGATCGTCTCGACCGCGTGCTCGCGGTAGGCGCGCATGGTCCAGTCGCCCTCGATGCCGGCGATGTTGTGGACGAAATTCCTGAGCAGCCGGGCGCCGTCGGGCGTATGCACCACCTCGGGATGGAACATGATGCCGTACATCTTGCGCTCGATGTTGCCGAAGATGGCGAAGGGCGAGCCCTCGGACTTGCCGAACACTTCGAAGCCCTTGGGCAAGGAGATGACGCGGTCGCCATGGCTCATCCACACCTGGTGGCGCTGGCCGGGCGCCCACAGGCCCTCGAACAGCGGGCTGTCCTTTTGTATCTCGACGAAGGCGCGGCCGAACTCGCGATGGTCGGAGCTTTCGGCGACGCCGCCCATCTGCACACACATGGCCATCTGGCCGTAACAGATGCCAAGCACCGGCACGCCGGAATCGAAGACGATCTGCGGCGCGCGCGGGCTGCCGATATCGCCGGTCGAAGCCGGACCGCCGGACAGAATGACGGCCTTCGGATTGATACGCTTGAATGCCGCTTCGGCCGACTGGAACGGCACGATCTCGGAAAACACGCCGGCCTCGCGGATGCGGCGGGCGATGAGCTGGGTGAACTGGCTGCCGAAATCGACAATCAGGACGGTGTCGGGATGATTGGCTGTTTTCATGGCGAGCGTTTAGAGAAAGAAACGAGTCGACGCAATGGGTTGCGTAGCCCGACTTTCAGGCTGGTCCGGCATCTTCATGGGATGGTTCCGTCCGAAGGGCGCCGTCGCCGATCGCCTGTTCGAGCCGCATGACGGCGTCCGCCAGCTTCTCGTCGATGACTTCAAGATATTCGGTCCAGTCGCCGACATGCCTGAGATCCGCCGCCCCGTCGGAAATGCCGCGCAGACCGATCAGCGGAATGTCGAACAGCTGGCAGGCGCGCAGGCAGGCGAAGGTCTCCATGTCGACCATGTCGGCGGCAACAGCATCATACGCCGCGCCAGTGATGATCGCGCCGCCGGTCGACAGGGTCGCCTGCTTGATGTCCGGTATCTTGAAGGGCAATGGCACGGTTACCGGCAGGTCGAGGAAGGGGGTGGCGCCCTTCTCGAAGCCGAGCGGCGAAGCGTCGATGTCACGGTAGCTGACCGAAACCGCCTGGTAGATTTCCGTCTGCTGCAGCGTCCGACTGCCGGCTGAACCGAGCGAAACAACGAGATCCGGCAGTGCTTTTTGCGATTTCAGCCAGGAGAGTTCAGCACCCAGCCTGACGCCGGCCTCGACCGGACCGACACCGGTCATCAGCGGCG
This sequence comes from Mesorhizobium sp. LMG17149, assembly GCF_024518695.1. Taxonomy (NCBI): domain Bacteria; kingdom Pseudomonadati; phylum Pseudomonadota; class Alphaproteobacteria; order Hyphomicrobiales; family Phyllobacteriaceae; genus Mesorhizobium; species Mesorhizobium sp. LMG17149. Next base: position 542,184 of record NZ_JANIFL010000003.1, on the reverse strand, counting down.
TGAACAGCTGCTTGAGGTGCGGGCCGTATTCGGCCTGCGCCGCCATAACGAAGAGGACGTCCTTGCCCGACAGGCGGGAGATTTTATCGGCCATGATGATTTATTCCTCTCCGCCCGATCATCTGCTTATCTGCACCGCCGCTCGCCGGGACCCGCTGCCTCCGGCAGCTCCCGGCGTTCGTGGCCTTTCATCGTGCCACCGGCACGATGAATTCGCCTGCGGCGAACCGGCCACTCACCCTTCAATCCCATCGCGGCCAACCACCGTCATCATGGTGCCGGTCATGGTGGCGATCAGCTTGGCCTCGCCGTCGGCGGCGAAGGCGTAGGCCTGGCCGTCGGCGACGATGATGGTGCGGCCTGGCTTGGTCACCGAGCCGCGGAACAGGAAGCGCTCGCCCCTGCCCGGCGCCAGGAGGTTGACCTTGAACTCGATGGTCAGCACGCCGGAATTTTCCGGCATCAGCGAAAAGGCGGCATAGCCGCAGGCCGAGTCCAGCGCCGTCGAAATGACGCCGGCATGGAGGAAGCCGTGCTGCTGGGTGAGTGCCGCCGAATAGGGCATCTCGATCTCGATGATGCCGGGCGTCACCAGCGTCAGTTCGGCGCCGATCGTGGCCATCGCCTTCTGACGCGCGAAGGAGGTCCTGACGCGATCCTCATAGTCCGGGGCGGGTACGATCTTTGCTGCCATTGCCGCTGCCTTCCTTTACGCGGATAAGCTTATTGCAGAGGCATGGACGGCAGGCAAATGCTTTTGCTGCACTGCACAATCGACTTGGCCTGCCGGCCGGCGCCACGCATCCGTCAGGAACTGGATTCAGGCCGATCTGCGTAACGCACAGAGATAAAACCCATCGGTGCCGCTGAGCGCCGGCGACAGCGAGATGTCGCCTTTGGCGCCGATGCGTGCGGCTGCCTCATGGCCGGGAAAACGGCTGTCCCAGAGCTGGCGGTGGTCGACGGAAACAAAGCCGCTGTTACGGTTCCGAAAGGCCGCGATCTGCTCACCGTTTTCCTCATCAAACACCGAGCAGGTGATGTAGACCAACAGGCCGCCCGGTTTGACATAGGCTTTGGCCGCATCGAGGATCGCCGACTGCTCGCCCTTGCGGGCATCGAGCTGTCTCTGCGTCAGCCGCCATTTGGCGTCGGGACGGCGGCGCCAGGTGCCGCTGCCGGTGCATGGGGCATCGACCAGCACGATGTCCATGTGGTTGCCGAGCGGCGCGAGTTCTGTGGGTTTGGTGACCACCTGCACATTGCGGTTTTCCGAACGGCGGATGCGGTCGAAGATCGGTGCCAGCCGTGCTTTCTCCGCATCATGGGCAAAGATCTGCCCTCGATTTTCCATCGAGGCCGACAGTGCCAGCGTCTTGCCGCCGGCGCCGGCGCAGAAATCCAGCACCTGCATGCCGGCTTCGGCCCCGGCAAGGGCGGCCGCGATCTGCGAGCCCTCGTCCTGGACCTCGAACCAGCCCTTCTGGAAAGCCGGCTCGGCCTGCACGTTCGGGTGCCGGCCGTCGCCGTCGATCGGCGGGATGCGGATGCCGTGTGGCGCGATTGCCGAGGGTTTCGCGCCGGTTCCCGTCAGTTCGGCCAGCACCTTGTCGCGGTTGGCCTGCAAGGTGTTGACCCTGAGGTCGAGCGGCGGGCGCGTTGCCAGCGCGGCGCCCTCGTCGGCCCAGGTCGAGCCAAAGGCGCGCTCGAAAAGCGGCGCGCACCAGTCCGGAACATCCGCCCGCACCGCGGCCGGCGCATCGTCAAGCCGGCGTTCGGCGATGGCCTGAAGCTCGGCGGCGGTCAGCAGCGGCGGTGCGAACTTGTCGCCATCGAGCGCCTCGTTGAGCGATTGTGCCGTCTGGCGCCATTCGAGCAGCAGCGCGCCGAAGCCGATGGCGCGCGGCGTGTCCTGCCCCAGCAGCCAGCCCGCGGAACGCTTGTGGCGCAAGGCGTCATAGACGATGTTGCCGATCGCCGCACGGTCGCCGCCGCCGGCGAAGCGATGCGACAGGCCCCAATCCTTCAGCGCGTCCGCCACCGGCCGGTGACGCCGGCCGATGTCTTCCAGCACTTCGATGGCCGCAGCCAGCCGTCCGCCCAGTCGCATGGTCTTGTTCCGTCACGCAGAAAATTATTCCGGCCCTGCTCTAGAGCGCGCAACCGGCGCGCACAAGCAGGTCGGCCTGCACAACCGCTCTGCTTTCCAACTTTTCTGGTTGCGAATACTCTTCCGGTTGTGATTCGCGGCGCGCAAAAGGTGGACCGGCGGATCGACACGAGGAGAGGGCAATGAAGACTTATCTGGCGGAAGTTCTAGGCACATTTCTATTGGTGTTCATCGGTACGGCTTCTGTGGTGACGGGCGGCTTCGGCGGCGCGCTGCCGCTCGGCCAGGAAGGCATCGGTCTGGCGTTCGGCATCGGCCTCATCGCGGCGGCCTATGCGATCGGCCCCATTTCGGGCGCGCATCTCAACCCGGCGGTGACGCTCGGCGTCTTCCTTGCCGGCCGGCTGCCGGCCAAGGACGTGATCCCCTACTGGATCGCGCAGGTCATCGGCGGCGTCCTTGCTTCGCTGGCGTTGTGGATCATCGTTTCCGGCCAGGTTGGCGGACACACCACCGGCTTCGGCGCCAATGGCTGGGATGTGACGAAATGGGGTGTCAGCTCGGCATTCCTGTGGGAAGTGATCGGCACCTTCACCTTCGTCACCGTGATCCTTGGCGTCACGGCTGAAAAGCACTCGACGGCGTTCGCCGGACTGGTCATCGGCCTGACGCTGGCAGGATTGCACTTCGCCATCATCCCGGTGACCGGCACGTCGCTCAACCCGGCCCGCTCGATCGGTCCGGCACTGTTTTCGGGAACTGCCGCGATCGGCCAGCTCTGGCTGTTCATCGTTGCACCGCTGATCGGCGGCGCCATTGCCGGTGTCGTCGCCAAGGCGCGCATCTTCGAGAAGGACTGAGCTCTTTGGAAGGCTGAATATGAAAAGGCGCGGGCCATGGCCCGCGCCTTCGTGCTTGGCATAATGGAACCGCCAAGTCTTCTATTCCCCAATGACGACTTAAATAGGCTCGGCCTTAGATGGCAACTTTGTGCAGCATCGCTGACGTTGCGACCAGCTTTGCCATTTCTTGAACCGGCCATTGCATGAGTGCCGCAGATTGATTGGGACCGTAGACGGGCGCTGAGCTTGCTCGGATGCTCGGTTGCAGTCGTGTATGTGCTTTTCCGTGATCGCGTAAGTGAAGCTCCGGATTTTCAGGTGTTGAAGCCGCATTTGCGTAGGGCGACGGATAAGCCGGATTAGACCATTGCGAAGCGATTTCGCCGCCATGACTGAAACGGCTTTTCGACGAAGGTCCAAGACAGTGCGGCGATCGCAAGCGAAAGTACAAGCGTCACGACAAGGACCATGCGCCAGTCGTTGGTGTACATCAACGCCGCTCTGGAAATCGGATAGTGCCATAGATAGACCGAATACGAGATGATGCCGATATAGACGATCGGCCTCCATGCAAAAGCACGGGCTATCATCGTTTCATTGTTGAGCAGCGACACGACGAGGCCGGCCGACGCCATGTCGATAAGCGGTTGCAGATAGGCGGTCGATACAGGCTCTTGTGTTGCCACGAACGCAAGAACCACAAGCGCACCCAAAGACGACAGCCCTACGATATTGGCGTGCCGACCCTTGAGGCTGATGCCCGAAACAGACACTAATGCGCCCAACAGCAGACCAGAGAGCCGAGTGTCGAAACGGAAAGCAGTCATCTCGAACTCGGTGTAGTGATAAGCATTGCCCAGCCGCCAAAGCGTTGCCACGACGAACGCTATCGCAAGCGCCTTGATCCTTGACCTTTGGGCGAGCTTTGCCAGCCCCAGCACCGCCATCGGCCAGATCAGGTAGAAATGCTCCTCGACCGCAAGCGACCATGTGTGACCAAGCAGGGGAATGACGCCATGGAGCGCACTTACATAGTCCGCGAGATACAAAATCGAGATAGCGACGATCAGCCCAATAGGGACGTCCGGCCAGAATAGCGGCCCGATTATCAGGGCTGCGGCAAGCAACATAACAAGGGGCGGCATCAGCCTAACTGAGCGGCGCAGCAGAAACGCTCCGATCGCGATGGTGCCCGTACTGTCGGCCTCTCGCATCAAGAGCGACGTGATCAAAAACCCGCTCAAGACAAAGAAGATGTCAACGCCGATGAAGCCGCCAGGCATCCATGGGCTCTGGGAGTGATGCACGACAACCAGCATCGCGGCGAGTGCCCTGACGCCGTCTAAAGCTGGATTTCGTATCACTCAAGCATTACTCCCGCCAAGAAGACTTTAATCCTACCTTAGAACATCACGGCGGACCAGCCTTCTATGGCTGTCCGGCACCCTAAAAGGCAGGTTGCTTTCGCCCTACGACATTAGCTTTTTCTAACTTAACAGATCGTTCAATGAGGAAAAATTTTCTGCATCTCCTTAGTATAGTTTTAAATGGTTCTCGATATTCACTTCGGACATCACCGTTCGAGTGCAAGGCATGCGCGGAATTCCTGCGGTTTCTTCCAGGCCAATCGCATCATTGGTTAGCGCCGCGACGGTGGGCTCGCTCACCTGGCTCGTATCGCTAATCAATCTCTCGGAGAAAAGGCTGCTTGTCATCCTTGGCCTTTGCGCTCTGTGGGCGCTTCTGTTGCTGGATTGTCAGCAAGGCGCCAAGACAGATCAGCCAAGACGCAGGTGGTTCAGCATCTATCTATCGCTCATCCCCTGCTTCCTGTTTCTTTTCTATGTCTATCTTGAAAGCGTTTTCGGCTATTTCGATTGGGCCGCGATGTTCATGCATGTCGGTGCCGGGGTTCTTACCCCCGGCGTCGTTCTTGAATGTTTGATGAACACCGGAAACACGATACTGGTCATCTTGGTCGTGCTTCTCGGTCTCGGCGCGCTAAAGGCGCGCGGCACACTGACAAGGAGATTAGACGTCGCCCTGATGGCGTTCTTCCTAGCGGCAAACCCGATGCTGACGCGCCCGATCGCGGCGGCGGTCCATCTCAACCCGCTGCATGATTTCCTGTCCAAGCACTTCGTCGATATTACCTCGTTGACGAAACCGGCCGCGGGGGCGTCCGTGACCGCCGTGCCGAAGAACCTCATACATATCTTCATCGAGAGCGCCGAACGCACCTACATGAACGAGGCGACGTTTGGCGATGTCATGGGTCCGCTGCTCGAATTCGACAGGCGTAGCCTCTCAGCGACCAACATGGTGCAGCTGGCCTACACCAACAATTCCATCGCGGGCATGGTCGCCGCGAATTGTGGAACGCCGCTGCTGATGTCGTATTTCACAACCCGCGAGTATCTGGAGGAGAATTCGCAGTTCCTGCCAGGCTTGACCTGCTTGGGCGACGTCCTGAAGTCGCGGGGCTATCGGCAGAGCTTCGTTTCCGGTTGGCCACTCGGCTTCACCGGTCAGGGGGCATTCTATGCCACCCATGGCTACTCATCGCTTTTTGGGGGATCGGAAGTCGTCGCTGCCGTCGCCGGGTCTGGCAGCACTTTTGGCGCCAGCGACGCCCAGGTTCTGGATATGAGTTTCGACATTTTGCGGCGCGCGCAGCGAGACGGCAAACCGCTCGCGCTGACGATCGCCGTCAGTGGTGGGCACGCGATGGACGGCTATCTGACGGACAAATGCATCGGCAAGACCGGACTTTCTCCGCAAACCCCCAATATTCTCCATGCCGTCAAATGCACGAACATGCTCATCGCGGACTTCATTCACAAAGCCGAGGCAGAAGGGCTGATGGCGAATACCGTTCTGGTGCTGCAAAGCGATCACCTCAGCGCGCCGAGCACGGTGACGGATCAGTTGAACAGGTTTGAAAGACGCAACTTTTTCTCCCTGTCGGGCGATGGCATTCGCCCCCGCACATATACCGGACTTTCGAGCGTGGTCGATATATTCCCGACTATTTTGGACGCTCTAGGCGTGCCGCTCCCGAATGGCAAGGCTGCATTTGGCGTCTCGCTGCTCGGGGATCGACCGACAATGGTCCAAGCGCTTGGGCAGGCCCAACTCGATGACGCGATCTATGCCGACGATGTTCTCGTCAGATCATTCTGGCAACTGAAGCCGGCACGGACGGCTGCGGCGGCCGTGGCTGAACCTCGCTAAATGCGAAGCACATGCCGGCTGAGCACTCGACATCGGTTCGCCTCTTAGTGCTCCCCGTATTAAAACCGGACGTTCCACGATGTGCATCCAGCCGTCGGCATCATCCCCCGGCGGGTCTTGTTGTCGTCAAGGCTACCCGGACCAGCCGTCCCGATTGCCGTCACCTCAGTAACCCGACCGGGCGGGAAAGGAACTTCGAAGCCATTGCAGGATTGACTGGAGCCGCATGTCCTTCAGTCTCCGGAACCGTGCTAGAGATTGCTACCGATTGAATAGCGCCTGCTGTTTCGAGGTCCCCCTGCTGGTTCGAGGTCCCATTGACGAAACGGTTATCGGATTTCGACATTGGCTTGCTGCTGACACTCGACGCGCTGTTGAAGCACCAGAACGTCACCCATGCGGCGGCGAGATTGAACATTACCCAATCGGCTTTGTCGGCCCGCCTGACGCGTCTGCGTCAATTGCTGAACGACCCCCTCTTCACAACGGCGGCGTCCGGACGGGGAATGATCCCGACGCCTCACGCTCTGGCACTTGAGCCCGAACTCACCCGGCTGCTCGAACGGTTGAGCGATTTCGTGAATACTGCTCATCTGTTCGACCCCGCGACAAGCAAACGTGTCTATCGCATTGCCGCGACGGACAATCCGGCAGCGATCCTGGCGCCGGACCTCATTCCGCGGTTCAAATCCCAAGCTCCCAACGCAAAGGTCGCCTTTACGGTGCCCAACAAGCCGAGGATCGTCGAGCATCTGGAGCAGGGCGACATCGATCTCTTCATCGGAGCCGCGGAAGACGGTTCGAGTGGTCTGATCGGGCAGAAGCTGTTCGAAGAAGAGTTCGTTACCGCCCAGCGGCACGGCCATCCGCGTGGCAAGGGGTCAATCACCCTGGACGAATTCTGTGCCCTCGACCATCTGCTCATTTCGACGAGCGGCGGGCATTTTGCAGGGATGATCGACGACGCGCTTGCCGAGATCAGCCGCTCGCGCAATGTGACGGTCTCCATCCAGAGCTACGCACTGGCCCCGCTCGTTCTGGAAAACAGCGATCTGATCTGCACCCTGCCCCGGCGATTCCTGAGGCGCTTCGCTCAAGTCCTCGATCTGTTCGAAGCCCCCTTGGAGCTCTCGCCGTTCGCCATGAACCTGTTCTGGCACCCACGAATGCGCAGCGACCCCGCCCACATATGGCTGCGCAAACTGGTGATACAGAGCGCTCGCAGCGGTCACGAGGGGTAGTGGCCGAACACCACGCAATCGTTCCGGCTACCACATGCCGTGCAATCAGAGCTTCTGAAGCAGGTAGTCGCCAACCTTGTCGGCAGCCGGATCGAACAGCGTGTCGAGCCGCGAATTCAGTACGTAGACATCGTCGCCCAAGATCGCCGCGGCCGTCGGCATCGACATGATGCTGCGCTCCTGCCGGACGATCGTCGCCGATGCCCACCCGTCGGCGGATACCAGTTCGACGGTGCGATCTGCGCCCAGGTTCTGCACCACGATGAGGTGCTGGTCATCGATCAACTGAATGCCGTCGGCACCCGTGAGGGCCTCGGGCAGTTTAACCGGTTCGACCGTGCGGGGGTCGGCGATACTGACGCGAAACAGCTCACCCGTATTGTATTTGCCCACGAGCAGATAGCCATCCTTGTGCCAGGCGATGCCGTTCAGCTTGAAGCCGTCGCCATTCGTGAAGCGTGGATCCTGCACAAAGATCGCCGCCTTGCCCGCTGTGTCGATCCGATAGACGATCGGAGCAAAACTGTCGGTCACATAAGCGTTTCCGTCGGCATCGAGCGCGATGTCATTGGCAAAATGCGTACCTTCGCTGAGGCTGCCGAGATCGTAATAGGCCCGAGGCTGGCCGGTCGTGGCATCGTAGGTGGCCACCGCCGCAAGCTTGCCCTTGCTCGCCGCACCGGTGCGATCGCCGACGCCCGGATCGGAGTTCGTCACCCAAAGCGTGTTGCGCTTGTCGTCGACGAGCAGACCCGCCGTGGAAACCAGCCTCGCATCGTGCACGAACACCGTGTACTTCCCGGTTTTGTCGACCTTGGCCACCAGGCCATGACGCACCGAGCCGACCATAAAGGTGTCCTGCCTGGCCGACCATGTCATGCTCTCCGGATAACTCTGGTCGGAGGCGAACGAAATCCCCTGAGCCGTGCTGCCGGCCATCGATGGCGATACAATGTTGAAGAGAATCATGGCTGCGACGCCAGACATTAGAGAACGAGAGATCATGATTGGTTCCTTTCGGTCGGTTGATGTCACCGCTCTAGAACTCTGAGCGCGCCTCGAGAAATCGCGTTTCACGATGAGACGAATCGATCGCGTTCATGGGTTTGGGACTTGTTAAAATCCAAACCCGTCCGATCGCCCGACCTGCCATGAACGGGCTCGATGCCACCAATCCGCAAGATCGATTGGCGTGTTGGCGGGCAGGCCAGCATGTTTCAGGCGCTCAACATCAGCAGACGCCGATCGGGCGGACTGGGTGGATGTTCAACGATGGAACAGAAAAAGATGCTCAATCTGTATTTTCACGCCACGCCGAATTCGATGAAGGTGGCGGTGCTGCTGCAAGAGCTGGAATTGCCCTTCGACGTCTCGCCGGTCGATATCTTCAAAGGCGAGCAGCACACGCCGGAATTCAGGGAGATCAATCCAAATGGCAAGGTGCCGGCGATGGTTGACGGGGAGGTGACGATATTCGACTCCCACGCCATCCTCCTCTACCTCGCCGAGAAGCACTGAAAATTCATTCCGGGCGAACTGAAGGCCAAGGCTTTGATGCTGTCATGGCTTCAGTTCGTGGCAACGGGCCTATCGCCGTTTTCCGGCCAGGCAATCCACTTTCTGCATTACGCGCCGGAAGATATCGCCTATGCGAAAAATCGTTACGTGAAGGAGCTCGAGCGCCACTACGCGGTTCTGGACCGTCGGCTTGGAAAGGCCCGCTATCTGGCCGGCGACGAGTACACGATCGCCGACATGGCGCTTTGGGGCTGGGCCGCCTCCGCCGGATATGCATTCGGCGAGAAGGGTCTTGGCGACTATCCCAATGTCGTGCGCTTCATGGACGAGGCGGCCAAGCGCCCTGCGGTCCAGCGAGCCCTGGACATGAAGGCAAGGCATACCTTCAAGGCTGATCTCGATGCGGAATCACGTCGCGCCATGTTCCCGCAAAACGAGGCAGATGCCGTATGACCCGTGCCACCGGCAGTTTCTGCTGCCGGTGGATTCGAGCACCGCTGGCGGCCGGGTTCAGTGCGATGCTCGGATGCCCAACCAATGCAGTGCAATGTCAGCCTGGACGACCCAGCGCTATTAGACGCCAATCGAGTTCACGGCTCGACGTCGGCTCAGCTGCAGCGCGAGGCCAGCCCTCAAGCCTTCTTCTGCGTCACCAGCCCCAGTTCCTCGACCATCGCCTCGCATCAAAAGCTTCTGCGGCTTGCTGACCGTCATCGGCAATTCGGTGCGGAAGCGGATGTGGCGCTGGATCTTGTAGTGGGCGATCTGGCCGGGCTTGAGCACGATCCGGGCAGCTTCAGCTTTTCCAGAACCGCTGAGCCGACAGCAACCGGTATCGCTCCCACTCCATCCGGGTTACGATGCGTTGCTGAGAACGGGCGCGGGCGCCTCGTCGAACCACCTACGTCAGGAGGGCAGCGTGAAGTCGCCGACAGTGAGAGTTATGGACGCAGCCGATGAAGATTCAGCGGTCGAGATAATCGTGCTGGCGTTTGCAGCGGACCCTATGGCGCGGTGGACCTGGCCGCATGCACACCCGTACCTTGCAGCCATGCCGCGAATGGCGCGTGCGTTCGGGCGCAGGGCATTCTCTAACGGAAGCGCCTTTTGCACCGACGGCTACGCCGGGACGGCGCTGTGGCTGCCGCCCGGCGTGCATTCCGACGAGGAAGAGCTTGGCGCCGTGATCGAGAGCACGGTTGAATCCTCTCTCGCCCCTGAAACCGCGGCCATATTCGAGCAGATGGCCACGTACCACCCGACCGAACCGCATTGGTACTTGCCCCTGATCGGCGTCGACCCGGCGCATCAAGGCGAAGGTCACGGCGATGCCTTGATGGCGTACGCACTCGCGCAGTGCGACCGCGATCACGCGCCGGCCTATTTGGAATCCTCGAACCCGCGTAACATATCATTCTACCAGCGGCACGGCTTCGAATCGCTCGGCGCGATCCAGGTCGGTTCGTCGCCGACGCTCATCCCGATGCTGCGGCGACCTCGTTGAGCGTCAGTTTGATCAGATAGTTTGACCCTTGGGACGTTCAGGGCGTCCACGGAGCTGTCGAGCACACCCGTCGAAGCCGCGCACCTGGCCCTTCTCGCCGGTGGGAAAGCGGATCGCGGGCACCTCTTGGCAACTGTGCCAACTTCGCGGGATGATAGGGCCGCTGCCCGCCTATAGATCAGCTTATGACAGCTATCTCGCTTGCCGCGCGGTGAACCGCCATTCTGCAGACGGCCCCCATTGAAATCACGTCACACTTGTAACTCCCATCTGGCCTCCGTCCGAAATAGCGTTTCCGGATCGCAACCGTTGGAAACGCCGAATTCGACCGAGGACCGGAAATGACGATGTTTGCAGCAACGGGGAACGCCCATGGCGGGAGACCGGCGAGGAATGGCCCGGCGTCAGCGCCTTCTTCAAGCACGCGGGCGAGGTCTTTCGCACCTACTCCACCTACGGGCGCGGGGTTGAGGTGATGATGGGCACCTACGCCATGCTCGACTTCATGCCGAAAGGCCGCAACGAGAAGGAGGGAATGGACTGGGTACGTCGCCACGATCGATACGAGTAGCCACTCCGGGAAGCCGTGGAATGACGCTCGGATGACAAATGAGCCTTTCTGCGTCACGGCTCACGGCCGGCAGCTTTGTGCGGAAGCCGCCCAAAGCCGCCAGTCCGCTCTCGGCCCGATTGAGACGTCATTACCTCGTCGCCGTCGTCGACAGTTGGCTCAAAGCAACCCAGCCGCACCGCGAAGCCAGCCCTCAAGCCGTCTTCTGCGCCACCAGCCCCAGTTGCTCCACCATCGCCTCGCGCATCAGGAACTTCTGTGGCTTGCCGGTCACCGTCATCGGCAATTCGGTGCGGAAGCGGAAACGCCATCTCAGGCAACGGGCTGCAGTTCGCTGTCGGCTTCCAGACTGAAGAACCCAAGCAGTCCGTTGACGACCAGTCTCGCCACTGTATCTAATTGCCAGCCTGGGTCAAAGTTTTCATGGTACAAATATAAGAAATATATATGTAAGAAATACCACGATGTGGACCGCGCCCGTCAAGAATGTTGTTCTTTCAGTGCTAAAACTCACGTTGCATATGAACAGCGCTAAAATCAAAAGCACTGTATCAGTCGCTGGAAGCCCCAGGGTTAACCCTCTTCCCGTCAGCAGGCTGGCGGCCGCGACCGCCGGTATTGTCAAACCGATTGTGGCGCAAGCGGAACCCATCGCGACGTTCAAACCGCGTTGCAGCTCATTGTTGAGTGAAGCGCGAACCGCCGAAATGGCCTCCGGCATCAAAACCAGCCCGGCGATCAATGCCCCCACAATGCTGTCAGCCTGTGTCACCTGATAGGCAACGAGCGTATTTTCAACAGTTGCGGCGACCTGCTCGGCGAGCATGACAATGCCAATCAGCCCGATCAAAAGCAGCAATGCGCCAGCAAAGACGCTTTCGTGAGGGGCAGTCCGCAGCGAAACGCCGTGGGCCTGCCCTTCGACAAAGTCTTCTCGGTGGCGGACAGTCTGCGCGAACACAAAACTTGCATAAAGCAGCACCGAAAGCACGCTCACAAAGCCAAGTTGAGCTGCCGAAAATGTGCCCGGCCCCGTAGCTTGTGTGTAGGTTGGCAGAATAAGCGTCATGATGGTCAGCGCGATCAGAACCGCGAGATATGCGCTGGTCCCTTGTCGAACAATTGCCTGCTTGCGATGACGCCAGCCGCCAAGCGCAAGACACGTGCCGACGACGCCGGTAGATGCAATCATCACTGTTGAAAAGACAGACTCACGTGCAAGCGTAGGGTTGTTCTCTCCATGCAGCATCATGGAAACGATGATCGACACCTCGATTGCCGTCACGGCAAAAGTCAGCACCAATGTGCCGTAGGGCTCTCCTACACGCCGAGCCACCGCCTCGGCGTGGTCGAGCACCACGAAAATGGTGGTGAACATAATCGCACTCGAAAGCGCTCCGACGAGTATCCTGGCGCTCAGCGAACCTTCGTCCGCCGACAGCCCGCCGGCTCTGACGGCGACAGCCATCACCAAGGCGGCCAGCGGCATCGCATACGAAGTCACCGAACGTCCGAAACCGCTCATGCAAGCCCCTGACCGCTGCTGCGAACCGTGGCTGCATTCGCGCACCGACAGATCGAAGCGTTCACCCGTTCACGCCGTCTTCTGCGCCACCAGCCCCAGTTCCTCCACCATCGCCTCGCGCATCAAGAACTTCTGCGGCTTGCCGGTCACCGTCATCGGCAATTCGGTGCGGAAGCGTATGTGGCGCGGGATCTTGTAATGGGCGATCTGGCCGGCGCAGAAGTTCTTGACCTCCTGCTCGGTGGCAATCTGGCCGGGCTTGAGCACGATCCAGGCGCACAGCTCCTCGCCATATTTGGCGTCGGGAATGCCGAACACCTGCACCTCCTTGACCTTTGGATGACGATAGAGGAATTCCTCGACCTCCCTGGGATAGACGTTCTCGCCACCGCGGATGACCATGTCCTTGACCCGGCCGACGATGTTGCAATAGCCCTCGGCGTCGATGGTCGCGAGGTCGCCGGTGTGCATCCAGCCGTCGCTGTCGATCGCCTCGCGGGTCTTGTCGTGGTCGTCCCAGTAACCCTGCATCACCGAATAACCGCGCGTGCAAAGCTCGCCCGGTACGTCGACCGCAACGGTAGCGCCGTCGGCATCGACCGCCTTGACCTCGACATGGGGGTGGATGCGCCCGACGGTCGAGACGCGCTTTTCCAAGGGGTCGTCGACGCCGCTCTGGAACGACACCGGGCTGGTCTCGGTCATGCCGTAGGCGATGGTCACCTGTTCCATGTGCATCAGCGACACCACCTTCTTCATCACCTCGATCGGGCATGGCGAGCCGGCCATGATGCCGGTGCGCAGGCTGGAGAGATCGAAGGCGGAAAAATCCGGATGATCGAGCAGTGCGACGAACATGGTCGGCACGCCGTAGAGCCCGGTGCAGCGTTCTTGAGCCACCGCCTTCAGCGTGGCGCCGGCGTCGAACCCTTCTCCCGGGAAAACCATGGTGGCGCCTTTCGAGACGCAACCCATCGTGCCCATCGACATGCCGAAGCAGTGGTAGAGCGGCACCGGGATGCACAGCCGGTCGTCGACGGTCAGCTTGATCGCCGAAGTGACGAAATTGCCGTTGTTGACGATGTTGCCGTGGGTCAGCGTCGCGCCCTTGGGGGCTCCCGTGGTGCCTGAGGTGAACTGGATGTTGATGGCCTCGCGCGGCTTCAGCTTCTCCGAAATGCGGTCGAGGCTGTCATGCTCGTCACGCCCGGCCATGGCCAGCACATCACCGAAATTGAACATGCCGGGCGAATTCTCCTCGCCCATGCGGATGACGATCTTCAGCGCCGGCAGTTTCTGCGCCTTGAGCTTGCCGGGCGTAGCCTTGGCGATCTCGGGTGCCAGCGTCTCGATCATGCCGAGATAGTCCGACGTCTTGAACTTGGCAGCGGTGACCAGCGCCTTGCAGCCGACCTTGTTCAGCGCATAGTCGAGTTCGGTCAGCCGGTAGGCCGGGTTGATGTTGACCAGGATCAGGCCGATGCGGGCGGTGGCGAACTGCGTCACCAGCCATTCCCAGCGGTTGGGCGACCAGATGCCGACGCGATCGCCCTTTGCCAACCCCAGTGCCAGGAAGCCGGCAGCCAGCGCGTCAACCGTGTCCGAAAGCTCGCTCCAGGTGAAACGCTTGTCCTGGTCGACGAAAACGGCGGCGTCGAGCGTGCCGTATTTGCTGACGGTGTCGGAAAACAGCGCGGGGATGGTCTTGTCGAGCAGCGGCACGCTGCGTTCGCCAGAGACATGCGCCCTGTTGTCGACGGGTGCGACGAAGACACCGCCAGCACGCGCGCCGCGTCCGCGCAGATTGCTGGCATTCTTCAGCTCGTCGAGATTGACCGGCATCGCTCTCTCCTCCTGGGACTAAGCGCGTCGCGCTGAAACGGAATCATGCGACGCGCTTAGGTCCTGTTTTTATGCATGTCGTTCTCCCAAAACCGAGATCACTTTTGGGCGACATGCATTAGCCGAACCTATCAGCCTGCCGGGGTGGAGGAAATCCCGCCGATGGTCGAGGCAGGGCAGCGATCCGGTCGACGATGCTTCGTAGCTTCGCGTTGGCTGACGAGGCGTCAAAACGAAAAACCCGCCTGGGCGGCGGGTTGTTGGCGCAAATCAGCACCATGGACGAAAATGTAGCATAGCTGCCCTCACCGGTCAAGGAAATAATTCCTATCACCATGAAAACCTCGGCGCAAACGCTACCGACACCGCCGGGCCGCCGTCAGGGTTTTTTAGGCTGGGTTCGGGGTCCCTAAGGGGTAGTGGCCCCCGCCGCTATCCGGCCGCCGCCGCCATCTTCGCGGCAATGTCGCGCAAGAGCGTCTCGTCCGCTGCCGCCCGTGTCTTCTTCGACGCCACCAGACAGGCCTGCGAGCGCAGGACGAGGCCATCGCCCAGCACCTTGAGATGATTGGCGCGCAGCGTCGAGCCGGTGGTTGTGATGTCGACGATGACATCGGCCAGACCGGCCGCCGGCGCGCCTTCGGTAGCCCCCAGGCTCTCGACGATGCGATAAACCTGGATGCCGTGCTTCTGCGAGAAGAATTGCTGCGTCAGCCGCCAGTATTTGGTGGCGATGCGCAGCCGCCGGCCATGGCGCTGGCGAAAATCGGCGGCGACGTCGTCGAGATCGGCCATGGTGTCGACGTCGAGCCAGATGTCCGGCACAGCCACCACGACATCGGCATTGCCGAAGCCGAGACGGGCGACGATTTCGGCGCGGGTCTCCCAGTCGGCGAGGTTTTCACGCACCAAATCCTCGCCGGTGATGCCGAGATCGACGGCGCCCTGGCCGATCTCGCCTGATATCTCGGAAGCCGATAGAAACACCACTTCGACATCGTCCAGGCCCTCGACACGGGCGTGGTATTTGCGCTCGTCACCGGGCAGGCTGACGGCGAGGCCGGCTTTGGCCAGCACGTCCAGCGCCTGTTCTTTCAGGCGCCCTTTGGACGGGATCGCCAGCGTGATCATGGCGCCGTCTCCCGCAATGCCTCGATGCGGTCGAGCCAGACGGAAAAGCCGACGCCGGGGATAGGCGTCTTCGCGCCAAGCAGGGTCAGCAGCCGGTCATAGCGGCCGCCGCCGACCAGCGGCCGGTCGCCATTGTCGGCCGCGATTTCGAAAACCAGGCCGGTGTAGTAATCGAGCGGGCGGCCGAAGGCGGCGTCGTAGCGGATTTTATCGGCCGGCAAGCCGTGCGCCTCGATCGCCTTGGCGCGGGCAGCGAACTTTTCCAGCGCGACATCGAGCGACAGCCCGGCGCCGGTGGCGAAGGTCTCCAGTGCCTGGGCCGCGCCATCAAGCGGAACGTCGATCGCCAGAAAATCCTTCAGCGCGGAAAAGGCCTCGCTCGACAGCCGAACGCTGCGCAATTCGGCTTTCTCGATCAGCCGCCGGGCAATGTCTGTGGGCGAGCGCCCGCCGGACGCCGACAGGCCGGCCTCTTCCATGCCGCTGGCGATATGGGCGGAAAGACCGTCCAGATCACCGTCGAGGACGAGAGCGGCGACCGGACCTGAGAGCTGGCCGTTGCGCGGCGGGTTGGCGAGATCGGCGAGTGCCGCCTCAAGCATCGGCGCCGAGCCGAACGCACGGGCAAGGCGCATGCGCCAGCCGCGCGGCAGCCCGAGGGCAGCCAGCACCGCCTCGAAAATGGTCTGGTCGCCGAGCGTGATCGCCAGCGCTTGGCCAGGCAGCACCAGCGACAGCAGCGCATGCGCGTCGGCCACCGAGCGGGCATCGGCTCCAGCGGTATCGCGGTCACCGAGATCCTCGATGCCGGCCTGGAAGAACTCGTTGCCGCCTTCGCGGCGCTGGCGAAACACTTCGCCCAGATAGGAATAACGGCGCGGCGTGCCGGCCTGCGAGCTTATGTGATCGAGACAGACCGGAATGGTGAACTCCGGCCGCAGGCACAATGTCTGCCCGGTTTCGCTTTCGGTGAGGAAGATGCGGCGGCGCAGATCCTCGCCGGCCATGTCGAGGAAGGGGTCGGCCGGCTGCAATATGGCGACTTCGACCGCATGGGTGTTGCGGGTGGCGAAGAGGTTGGTGATGTCGGTGGAGATGGCGGGGGTGCGGGAGGTCATGGACAGGATGGGCGCGAGGCACCCCCCTCTGGCCTACCGGCCATCTCCCCCGCAAGGGGGGAGATCGGCAACTTAAGGCTCCGCACCGCTTCTTCAACGCTGGAAATTGGCGAAAGCCCACGCGACATCCAATCTCCCCCCTTGCGGGGGAGATGGCCGGCAGGCCAGAGGGGGGTGTTCAAGCGCCACCTTTCGCGCGATCAGCAGCCTGCGCCGCCAAAATCTTCTTCACCTCGGAGACCAGTTCGCCCTCCGCCACCGTCACCTGCGCCGGGCGCGCCGCGCGCCATTCGGCGTTGTCTGATATTTCGGCGGACATGCGCGCGCCTTCGATCAAATCCTTGATCTGCAACTCGCCCTTGGCGCGCTCGTCGCCGCCCTGGATGATGGCGACCGGGCAGCCGCGGCGGTCGGCATATTTGAGCTGCGCCTTCATGCCGGCGCCGCCGAGATACATTTCTGAACGGATGCCGGCGGCGCGCAGCTCCGCCACCATCTTCTGGTAGCGGCCGAGGCTGTCGGTGTCCTTGTCCATCACCAGCACGACGACCGGCGCGATCACGTCCGAGGCATCGAGCTTGCCGAGGTTCTTCAGCGCGGTCATCAACCTGGAGACGCCTATGGAAAAGCCGGTCGCCGGCACAGGTTCGCCGCGAAAGCGCGAGACGAGGCCATCATAGCGGCCGCCGCCACCGACCGAGCCGAAGCGCACGATCTGGCCGTCTTCGTTGGGGATTTCGGCCAGAAGCTCAGCTTCGAAGACAGGGCCGGTGTAGTATTCGAGGCCGCGCACGACCGAGCGGTCCATGGCGATACGGTCCTCGCCATATCCCGCCGCCCTGACCAGCGCTTCAATCGTGGCGAGTTCGCCGACGCCTTCCTGGTAGATGGCGTTCGAACTGACCATGGAATCCTGGCCGGCCTGTACAGTCCTCGCGGTCGCGAGAAGAACCGCCTCGGCTTGCCCGTTGTTCAGCCCGGCGCCCTTGGCGAAGTCGCCTTCGCCCTCCTTGCCGCCGTCCCAGCGGCCCGGGCCAAGCAAGAGCTTCACGCCTTCCGGCCCGAGCTTGTCCAGCTTGTCGATCGCGCGCAGCACCGTCAGCCGGCGGCCGCCATTCTCCTCACCACCTAGGCCGATCGCCTCCAGCACGCCGTCCAGCACCTTGCGGTTGTTGACGCGGATGACGTAGTCGCCGCGCTTGATGCCCAGCGCTTCCATGACGTCGGCCATCATCATCGCCATTTCGGCGTCGGCGGCCACGCCCGGCGTGCCGATCGTGTCGGCGTCGAACTGCATGAACTGGCGGAAGCGGCCGGGGCCTGGCTTCTCGTTGCGGAACACCCAGCCGGAGCGGTAGCTGCGGTAGGGCTTGGGCAGCCGCTCGTAATTCTCGGCGACGAAACGGGCCGTCGGCGCGGTCAGATCGTAGCGCAGCGACAGCCACTGGTCGTCGTCATCCTGGAAGGAGAACACGCCTTCGTTCGGCCGGTCCTGGTCGGGCAGGAATTTTCCCAGCGCGTCGGTGTATTCGATCAGCGGCTGGTCGGCCGGTTCGAAACCGTAAAGCTCATAGACCGAGCGGATCGTCGCCACCATCTTCTCGACGGCGCGGATGTCCTCGGCGCTGCGGTCGGCAAAACCGCGCGGCAGTCGCGCTTTCGTCTTTTCCGATTTATCGGCCATGGGGTGTTTGCTCGGCGTTTTATGATGCTTGCAGGTTAGCAATGTTGCGATTTTCGCAACGCGGGTGTCCTAACCGAAGAGGTCGTAGGCGGCAAGGGTCAGCCCTCTGGCGCTCCTGATGGGAGAAGGCGACGCCGAACCTCCTTGAAACCAATCCGGACCGCAAATGAAACAATCCCGCCATGCGTACGGCATCGTGCCGACACAATCGCGAGAGATAAAGCGCGGGAAATGAGGGGTTCGCGGCCATGACCAGCACAGCAAGGTACCACGCCATCGACAGCGATGCTGAATTGCCCGCACGCCTGCGCCCGGCCGACATCCACGCCCCGAAAATGGTCAGCCAGGCTGCCGGCCCGTTCGAAGTACCCGTCGACACCGGCAAGGGACCATCCATGCGCGACGCGTTGATGACTGGTCTGCTGGTGATCTATCCGACCGTGGCCACGGTGGTGGCGATCGTCGCCGGCCTGGTGCTGGCCAGCGCCAACGGCACCTGAGCCTATTTCGGCCGCCTGAAAGCCTTTCGCTGCTTCTCGACCTCTTTGCGGCAGACGCAGCCTTCGAGATGGTCGTTGACCAGGCCCATGGCCTGCATGAAGGCGTAGACCGTGGTCGGGCCGACAAAGCTCCAGCCGCGCTTCTTCAGCTCCTTTGAAATCCGCACCGAGACGGCCGTTGTCGGGTTGGCACGCAGATGGGCGAGGTCGACGATTTGCGGCCGCTCGTCCTTGCCGGGTTCGAACTTCCAGAACCAGGCGGCCAGTGAGCCGAATTCGTCGGCCATTTCACGGGCGCGCTTGGCGTTGTTGATGGTCGAGACAATCTTGCCGCGATGGCGGATGATGCCGGCATTGCCGAGCAGGCGCTCGACATCCTTGTCGGTGAAGGCGGCGACCTTGTCGAACTCGAAATTGGCGAAGGCTTCGCGAAAATTCTCCCGCTTGCGCAGGATGGTCAGCCACGACAGGCCCGACTGAAAGCCTTCCAGGCAGATCTTTTCGAACAGCCTGCGGTCGTCGGCCACAGGCCGGCCCCATTCATGATCGTGGTAGTGCAGATAGTCGGGCAGATTGCCGTGCCAGAAGCAGCGCGCGACACCATCGGGACCGGCGAGCAGGCCGGTTTTTTCCTTGTCCATAAGCCAAAATCCGTTCGTTAACGCGCTTTGCGCGGGCATTTACCGCGGCTTTACCAGATTCCTGAACCCGGCGGTAACCACAGCAAAAGGTTTACTGGCAAAGCCGCATTTTACGCATTCCGATTCATGTTTCGGTTGCTGCTTGCGCGCCAATGATCGCCGAACCGGGAGGACGTTTCCACCCGTTTTGTATCAGACGATCAAGGTGCGTTACGATGAAGACAGTGTTGTTTCCCGTGCTCGGCGCCGTGGCTGTGTTTGCCGCCGGCGTCACACCCTCAATCGCCGGCGACCGCTATGCCGACAGGCCGCCGGTGATGGTGAGCCCCGACCTTTCAGCACCCTGGGTGCTGCAGCTTGGCCAAGCGCCCGGCGTCGTACGCCAGAACCGGCAGGTGGTGCAGCAACGGCGCCTGCGCCTGGCGCAGCCCGACCGCGTGCAGACGGCGGCGGTGCAGCCGCCGGCCAAGCGCATGGTCGCGCGTCCTCAGATCAACCCGATCTACCTGCCGCAGGAAGTCGACTATGACGGAGGCCAAAAGCCGGGCACGATCGTCATCGACACCACCCAGAACTTCCTCTACCTCGTCGAGAAGAACGGCAAGGCAAGGCGCTATGGCGTCGGCACCGGCAAGCCCGGCTTCGAATGGTCGGGTACGCACAAGATCACCAACAAGCGCGAGTGGCCGGACTGGCGCCCGCCGGCGCAGATGATCAAACGCGAAGCCGCCAAGGGCCGCTACCTGCCGACCTATCTTGCCGGCGGCGCGGAGAACCCGCTTGGCGCCCGCGCGCTCTACCTCGGCACGACCGAATACCGCATCCACGGCACCAATCAGCCGTGGACGATCGGCGGCGCGGTGTCATCGGGCTGTATCCGCATGCGCAACGAGGATGTCGTCGACCTTTATGAGCGGGTCAATGTCGGAACCACGGTCGAGGTGATATAATAATCCTTGCGAATCACCTGGCCGGCAAAGCAGTCCGCTTTTCGAGGCCAGTTTAGGGATACGGGGGACGGGCCGTATGGGGATGCGGCCGGTCAGGAAGGGCAGCACGGGAAACCGCGCTGCCCTTTCCGTTTTTGAGCAGAAATCGAGGGCAAAGGTCACCCACGCGTCGCGCAACGGGCATAGCGGTTCGCTTTCATGCTGCCCTTTACCGCATTCTTTTGCTATCTCGGTGGCTAGTTCCACAAAAGAGTTCACCCATGCCCCTGTCCGAAGACAGCCGTTATCTCAAGGGCGGCCCGGTCGCCCAGCGCATCATCGCCGCCGTTGCCGAGGACGCAGCGATCGCCAAAGCCGAGGGTTTTCCGCCCAAGCTGATCTCGATCACCGTCGGCGACACCGATGCAGTGGATGTCTATGTGCGCAACCAGCGCGCCAAGGCTGAGCTCGCCGGCATCGATTTCGAGGAGCGGCGCTTTCCCGCCACCATCACGGCAGGCGAGTTGGAAGCTGCGATCCACGGCCTGAATGCCGATCCGCGTGTTACCGGCATCATCATCCAGCGGCCGGTGCCGGCCCACATCCCGATCCGGACACTGCAGGCGGCGGTGCATCCGCTGAAGGATGTCGAAGGCATGCATCCGGCCTCGATCGGCAATATCGTCTACAACCAGCTCGATCTCGCGCCTTGCACGGCGGCGGCCTCGGTCGAACTGCTCAAGGAAACCGGCCTCGACCTCAAGGGACTGGAAGTCGTCATCGTCGGCCATTCGGAAATCGTCGGCAAGCCGATCGCCTTCCTGTTGATGAGCGAAGGCGCGACGGTGACGGTCTGCCACCATATGACGCGGTCGGTCGCCGCCCATGCAAGGCGCGCCGACGCGCTGTTCGTCGCCGTCGGCAGGCCGCGGCTGATCAAGGCCGATATGGTCAAGCCGGGTGCGGCCGTTATCGACATCGGCATCAATTCCGAAATCGGCCCTGACGGCACCAGCCGCATCGTCGGCGACGTCGACACCGAAAGCGTGCGCGAGGTCGCCTCCTGGATCACCCCGGTGCCGGGCGGCGTCGGCCCGATCACGGTCGCCATCCTGCTGCGCAACACGATGGTGGCGCTCAGCCGCCAGCGCGCGCTTTATGAGGCGACCTACGGCACTGCGGACAGGCTTGCGGCGGAGTAGCGCTGGGGCTGGCGCCCTACTCCGCGGCGATCAGGCTCTCTTCCCGAACGCCTTCCGGCTTTGGTCCGCCATAGGCCCAGTCGAGCAGTTTTATCGTGTGCACCACCGGCAGCTTGGCGGCGGAAGCGATCTGGGTGATGCAGCCGATGTTGCCGGTGGCGACGATCGAAGCCCCCGTCGCCTCGATGTTTTTCACCTTGCGGTCGCGCAGTTTGGCCGAGATCTCGGGCTGCAGGATGTTGTAGGTGCCGGCGGAGCCGCAGCAGAGATGTCCTTCACGCGGCTCGCGCACGATGAAGCCGGCCTTGGCCAGCAGTTCCTTCGGCTGGCGGGTGATCTTCTGGCCGTGCTGCATCGAACAGGCCGAGTGATAGGCGACAACCGTGCCCGGCTTGCGCACCGGTTCAGGCAGATCGAAGGTCGAGAGATATTCGGTGATGTCCTTGGCCAGCGCCGAAACGCGCGCGGCCTTGTCGGCATAGGCCGGATCCAGCCGCAGCATGAAACCGTAGTCCTTGATCGTCGTGCCGCAGCCGGATGCAGTGATGACGATGGCATCGAGCCCGCCTTGTTCGATGGCGCGCGTCCAGGCATCGACGTTCTGCCTCGCAGAGGCAAGGGCGGCTTGCTCGCGCCCCATATGATGCACCAGCGCGCCGCAGCAGCCTTCGCCCGGTGGCACCACGACCTCGACGCCGAGCCGCGTCAGCAGCGAAATCGTCGTCTCGTTGATGGCGGGATCGAGCACCGATTGCGCACAACCGGTGAGGATGGCGACGCGGCCTTTTTTGGTCCCCTGCCCGGCATGGAGGCCTGGCGAGCCCATCGGCGAAGCTGCCGGAATCGAGACCGGCGCGAGCTTGAGCATCGCACTGAGCGGCTTCAGCGCCGGAACCTTGTCGAACAGGCCGATGAAGGGCTTGCCCAGCTTCGCCAGCTTGAGCGCGACGCGAAAGCGCGCGGGATAGGGCAGTACGAAAGCCAGCATGGCGCGGGTCAGGCGGTCGAGCAGCGGCCGCTGGTAGGTCTCCTGGATATGGGCGCGGGCATGGTCGACCAGATGCATGTAATTGACGCCCGACGGGCAGGTGGTCATGCAGGCGAGGCAGGACAGGCAGCGATCGATATGGGTGACGATCTCCTTGTCGGCGGGACGGCCGTTTTCCAGCATGTCCTTGATCAGGTAGATGCGCCCGCGCGGTGAATCGAGCTCGTTGCCGAGCGTCACATAGGTCGGGCATGTCGCGGTGCAGAAGCCGCAATGCACGCATTTGCGCAGGATCTTTTCCGATTCCGCGACATGCGGATCGGCAAGCTGGGCAAGCGAAAAATTGGTCTGCATCGCTAATGTCCTAGGCCATGCGGCCGGGATTGAGGATGTTCTTTGGGTCGAATTCCTGCTTCAGCCGCTGGCTGAGTGCTGCCAGCGCCGGCGGCTGCGGCTCGAACACCGGCAGAGCGGCGCGATGCGAAGGTGCGGCACGCACCAGCGTCGCATGGCCGCCGCCATGTTTCCTCAACAGCCCGCGCAGCAGGGCGGCTTCCGGATCGCCTTGTTCCATGCGCAGCCACACCAGCCCGCCCTGCCAGTCATAGTAGGCGCTGACGGCGGCCTGCATGCGCAGCGTCAGGACCATCTGGTGGCACTGTCCCGGCGTCATCGAGACACGCCAGACCGGTTTCTCGCTGTTGTCGGCGAAGGGCCTGCAATCGCGTACATCGCGCCAGATCAGCCGTGAAGCGTCACCGGCAATCTCCTGCAGCGGCCCAGCCTTGCCGAGCAGCGTTTTCAGCGCGGCGATGCGGTAGGCGACGGACGGGCCGAAGCCTTCGACACGCAGCAGCGTCGCGGCCTCACTGCCGAGACTGCCGCCGGCGACACGCGCGGCGATCCGCTCGGGCAGATGGGCGGCACTCGACACTTCAGCACTCGAGCCAAGCGCCAGGGCCATGGCGCTTGCTGCCGCATCGTCGAGCAGGCCACGAATGGCGAGCGTGACTTCAGCCTCGGCTGCCGGCAGCACCTTGAAGGTGACGTCGGTGAACACAGCCAGCGTGCCCCAGCTGTTGGCCATCAGCTTGGACATGTCATAGCCGGTGACGTTCTTGACCACGCGGCCGCCCGACTTGAAGGCTTCGCCACGACCGGACACCACATTGATGCCCAGGACATGATCGCGCGCCGCGCCCGCCTTGAGCCGGCGCGGACCGGAGAGGTTCGCGGCGAGCACGCCGCCGATGGTGCCCTTGCCCGGTTCGCCACCAAACAGCGGACCGTAATCCATCGGCTCGAAAGCGAGTTGCTGGCCGTCTTCCGCCAGCAGCTTTTCGATCTCGGCCAGCGGTGTGCCTGCCTTGGCCGACAGCACCAGTTCAGCCGGTTCATAGAGCGTGACGCCAGAGAGTTTCGACAGGTCGAGCGTGTGTTCGGTTTGCAGTGGCCGGCCGACGCCACGCTTGGAGCCGTGGCCGAGGATTTCCAGCGGCGAGCCTTCCGCCGCTGCCCAGGCGACGGTGGAGAGAACTTCGTCTGACGTGGTTGGGGTGAAAGTAGTCAAAGCCTGTGCTCCCGAAGCCTTTCGAGCACGGCTTCGCCCCGTGGCGACAGCCGATAACCGATCTGGAGACTCTCGGTGAGTCCGAGTTCCCCAAGCTTGCGGACATCCTGCTTGAACTTCAGCTTTTCGACACCGGCCTTGTCGGCAAGGACAGCAGCCGGCACTTCCGGATGGGCGCCGATCGCCTGCAGGATCGACGGGAAGTAGCCGGGTGCCGTTTTGTCCCAGCACGCAAAACGCTGGGTCAAGGCATGCCAGTCCTCATCGGAAAGCACGGCGTCGCCGCGCAGGCCAACGCGTTCGTCGGGCTCGATGCCTTTGAGCTCGATGCGATAGACCGGGGTACCGTCATCGGGGCCAAGCATCTCCTGAAGGGCTCCTCGGGACGGAAAGCCGGCTGCGGTCGCGTCTTTCTCCGTCAATTCGGAGCCGCTCGCGATCGAGATGTCCCCGATCCTAACCGCACCTGACGCCGTTCTGACCCACCCGCCGGCCTTGACGGTCGGCCGCTTCCAGCGCCGAAAAGCGAGCGTCACTTCATTGCGCGCGATCTTGTCCAGCAAGGATTGTTTGAACAGCAACTCAAACCTCACTCGGGCATGGGTTCCTCGCCCCCGCAAAGCGGGGGAGAGGTGGCTCGGGCAAAGCCCGAGACGGAGAGGGGGCGAATTCTATGCCAGACGCGAGTTCGGATATGCTGAGTTCCTTGGCGCCCCCCTCTGTCCTGCCGGACATCTCCCCCTCAAGGGGAGAGATCGGATGTCGCATATGGCTTCGCCAATCTCCAATGGTGACAAAAGGGCGAGGCGCGCGAGCTGCCAATCTCCCCCCTTGAGGGGGAGATGTCCGGCAGGACAGAGGGGGGTGTTCAAGCGCCGACATATCCCTCAAAACCTCGGAATGTCCGGAAACGGCAGCTTGCCGCCGGAAATGTGCATGCGGCCGAGTTCGGCGCATCGCCGCAGCTGCGGGAACACTTTTCCCGGGTTGAGCAGATGGTTGGGATCGAAGGCGCATTTGACGCGCATCTGCTGGTCGAGATCGATCTGCGTGAACATTTCCGGCATCAGGTCGCGTTTTTCCACGCCCACACCGTGTTCGCCGGTCAACACGCCGCCGACCTTGACGCAGAGCCGCAATATGTCGGCGCCGAAGCTTTCGGCCTTGTCGAGTTCGCCCGGTACGTTGGCATCGTAGAGGATCAGCGGATGCAGATTGCCGTCGCCGGCGTGAAAGACATTGGCGACGCCGAGACCGTATTTTTCCGACAGCTCGCGCATGCCGGCGAGCACGCGCGGCAGCTCCTTGCGCGGGATGGTGCCGTCCATGCAGTAGTAGTCGGGCGAGATGCGGCCGACGGCCGGAAACGCCGCCTTGCGGCCGGCCCAGAAGCTCAGCCGTTCATGTTCGGACTGCGAAATGCGGCAGGTGGTCGAGCCGTTCTTGTAGGCGATGGCCTCGACAAGGCCGATCAGATGATCGACCTCGACGCCCGGCCCGTCGAGCTCGACGATCAGCAGCGCTTCGACATCCAGGGGATAGCCGGCATGGACGAAATCCTCGGCGGCGTGGATCGCCGGCCGGTCCATCATCTCCATGCCGCCCGGAATGATGCCGGCGCCGATGATGTCGGCGACGCACTGGCCGCCCTGCTCACTGGTCGGGAAGCCGATCAGCAGTGCGCGAGCCGTCTCCGGTTTCTTCAGGATGCGCACGGTGACCTCGGTGACGACGCCAAGCAGCCCTTCCGAACCCGTCATGACGCCGAGCAAGTCATAACCTTCCGCATCGAGGTGACTGCCGCCGAGCCGTACCACTTCGCCATTCATCAGCACCATCTCGATGCCGAGCACATTGTTGGCGGTGAGGCCATATTTCAGGCAGTGCACGCCGCCGGAATTTTCGGCGACATTGCCGCCGATCGAGCAGGCGATCTGGGAGGATGGATCGGGGGCGTAGTAAAAGCCCTGCTGCTCGACGGCGGTGGTGATGCCGAGATTGGTGACGCCCGGCTGGGCAACGACAACGCGATTGGGGAAATCGATCTCGAGGATACGGTTGAAGCGGCTCATCACCAAAAGCACGGCGTCCTCGAGCGGCAGCGCGCCGCCCGATAGCGAGGTGCCGGAGCCGCGCGGCACGACGCGGATGTTGCGATCGTTGCAGTATTTCAGCACGCGCGACACCTGCGCCACGGTTTGCGGCAGAACAACAACCAGCGGCAGCTGCCGATAGGCGGTCAGGCCGTCGCTCTCGAAGGCGCGCATGGAATTGGCGGCGTCGACGACGCCCTCACCCGGCACGATGATGCGCATGTCGGCGACGATCTCGTCGCGCCGGCGCATCGTGGCGTCGTCTGGTTTCGGCATGGCCAGGCCGGACATCAGCAGCCTCATTTCGCTTGACTGGTCAAAATCTTTTACCAGTGAAGCGCGTTGGGTGCAAATCCTGCGGTGGTTGGGAATCCGGCATCAAGGCTGGGGCAAGCTTCCGCAGCGGCAATCTGCCGCTGTCTCACCCTCCCCCGCGCGGCGCTCTACGAGGACCCCCACCCCGTCTCACGATCTTCGCTTCGCTGCGATCATGAGCCGACCCTCCCCACAAGGGGGAGGGTGAGCAGATCTATTCGCCGGGCGGCTTGCCGGGCTCGGAGTGCATCCGGCGCACGCGGCGTACGCCCCACCAGACCAGCAGGATGGCGACAGGCACCGAAGCCGCGGTAGTGATCTCCGGTGCGAAGGCATGGCCGAAGATCGAGGCACCCTTGGCGACATAGCCGACAAGGCCGACCACATAATAGGAGACGGCGGCGACCGAGAGCCCCTCGACGGTCTGCTGCAGGCGCAGTTGCAGGCGGGCGCGATTGTTCATCGAGGCAAGCAGGTCGCGGTTCTGTTTCTCGACCTCGACATCAACCCAGGTGCGCAGCAGCGTCGTGGCGCGGGTCAGTTTTCGCGACAGATTTTCCTGCCGCTCCTCGACCGAGCGGCAGGTGCGCATTGCGGGCGCCACCCGGCGCTGCAGGAACCCGCGCCATGTGTCATAGCCGGGCACAGCCTCTTCCTCGAGCGCCTCCAGCCGTTCGCCGACGATGCCGTCATAGGCACGGCTGGCGCCGAAACGGTAAAGGCTCGACGCCGCGTCCGCCTCCAACTCCGCCGCAAGTTCGGTCAGATCGGCCAGCAAGGTCTGGCTGTCGCGAGTCCCGGCGACCTTCATCTCAAGCGTGGTCTGCGCCAGCCGGTCTTCGATGCGGCGGGCACGGCCGGACAAGGTCAACGCCAGCGGCAGGCCGAGCATGGCCAGCGTCCGATAGGTTTCGATGTCGATAAGCCGCTGCGACAACGCGCCGGTACGCGCCGAGGTCAAGCCGCGATCGAGCAGCAGCATGCGCGTCAGGCCATCGCCATCCTGGCGAAAATCGGTGACGATGGCGGCGTTTCCGCGCTCGACCAGCGAGTAGCACAGGCTGGTCGGATCGAAACCGGCTATCAGCTGCTCGCTCGCTTGCGTCCATTTGCGGATTTCGAGCCTGATGCCGGAGATGCAGGTTCCCGGCGGCGAAAACCCGTTGCCGAAGGGGGAGTCCTCCTGCGCCCTGCCGCTCTCGGAAAGCGGCCCTTCCCACAAATAGGTCGAGAATTCGGTGTGCCGCTCCCAGCGCAGCGAGCCCTTGCCCCATTTCATGGCATGATGGCGGGCCTGGCGGTCGGGCGCGGCGACGCCGAGGCGCCGCGACAGTTCGGAAAGCACCGCGTGGTCGACGCCCGAGCCCCCCTCGGTCATGAAGGCGAGTTGCATCAGGACGCGTGGCTTTTCGATCAACGGGTGCGGCCGGGCATGAACCTCGCCGAGTGCGCCAGGCCGGCCCTCATGCGCAGGAAAGCCCATGACGCTGCCCTTGGCGCGCGGCTGGAATTCGAGATCGGACGGGTCGTCTGACACGGCTTGTTCCCTGGGTTTCCTTGAACCCTCTTGCACGCGCGTCCCTCTAGTGCCAATGGCCTGATGACGCAAACAGCAAGTTAGCCGAAGATGATGGCATCGGGCGGGAAATCGGCCCGCTTTTGTCAATTGGATAAATAATTTGACCAGTTGGCGAGGCAAGCTCTATTCTACGACACCGGTTCACCTTCCAGGCATTCTGTTGCGCGACATTTTTTCCAGGATCGAGCATTCGCGCACCGCCGACGAGGTGGTGCAGCAAATCGAGAGCCTCATCCTCGAAGGCGTGCTGCGCACCGGCGACCGGCTGCCGGGCGAGCGCGAGCTTGCACGCCAGTTCGACGTATCCCGGCCGATCCTGCGTGATGCGCTGAAGTCACTGGAAGGACGCGGCCTTTTGACGACAAGGCCCGGCGGCGGCACGCATGTCGCCGATGTCATCGGCCAGCTCTTCACCAAACCGGTGACAGACCTGATCTCGATGCACCGCAAGGCAGTGACCGATTATCTGGAATATCGCCGCGAGATCGAAGGGGTCGCGGCTGAATACGCGGCACGGCGCGCCACTGCGGACGACATGGCGCTGCTCGACAAGATCATGGCACGTATGGACGATGCGCACCGGACCGGCGACTTCGACGACGAGGCCGAGATCGATGTCGAGTTCCACCACGCGATCTGCGAATGCGCGCACAACATCATCCTTTTGCACACGTTGCGTTCCTGTTACCGGCTGTTGTCGGAGGGCGTGTTCCAGAACCGGCTGCTGGTGTTCAGCGTGCCCGGCGCGCGCGACGCCCTGCTCGCGCAGCACCGCGCGATCCATGCGGCGGTGAAGGCCGGCGATCCGGATGCTGCCCGGCAAGCGGCGATGGACCACATCACCTATGTCGAACGGTCGATGGCGGAAGCCGAGCGCAGCGGCGACTGGCAGCGCGTTTCGCGACTGAGGCTGAAGCAGCGGGTCGAAGCCACCGATACCGAACCTGCACGCAAACGCTCCTAGCTATCGAAACGGGAAGCCCATGAGCCAGATCCTGACCATCGCCGACCTCAAGGACCTCGCCCGCCGGCGCGTGCCGAAGATGTTCTTCGACTATGCCGATTCCGGTTCGTGGACCGAAAGCACGTATCGGGCCAACGAAGAGGATTTCCAGAAGATCAAGTTCCGCCAGCGCGTGCTCGTCGATATGGACAACCGTTCGCTGGCATCGACGATGATCGGCGAAAAAGTGTCGATGCCGGTGGCATTGGCGCCAACCGGCATGACCGGCATGCAGCACGCCAATGGCGAGATGCTGGCGGCTCAGGCGGCGGAGGAATTCGGCGTGCCGTTCACCTTGTCGACGATGAGCATCTGCTCCATCGAGGATGTCGCCTCGGTAACCACGAAGCCGTTCTGGTTTCAGCTCTATGTGCTGCGTGACAAGGAGTTCGTGCTCAACCTGATCGACAGGGCAAAGGCGGCGAAATGCTCGGCGCTCGTGCTGACGCTCGACCTGCAGATTCTCGGTCAGCGCCACAAGGACATCCGCAACGGGCTTTCGGCGCCACCCAAGCTGACGCTGACGAACATCATCGACATGGCCATCCGCCCGCACTGGTGCGCCGCCATGGCCGGCACGAAGCGGCGGACCTTCCGCAACATTGTCGGCCACGCCAAGGGTGTCGGCAACATGGCCTCGCTGGCATCGTGGACGACGGAGCAGTTCGACCCGCATCTGTCGTGGAAGGACGTCGCCTGGATCAAGGAGCGCTGGGGCGGCAAGCTGATCCTCAAGGGCATTCTCGACAAGGAGGACGCGCTGATGGCGGCCAAGACCGGCGCCGACGCGATCATCGTTTCCAACCATGGCGGGCGCCAGCTCGATGGTGCGTCGTCGTCGATCGGCGTTCTGGAAGAGATTGCCGACGCGGTCGGTGACACGATCGAAGTGCATATGGATGGCGGCATCCGCTCCGGCCAGGATGTCCTGAAGGCGCTTTGCCTAGGTGCCAAGGGAACCTATATCGGCCGGCCATTTCTTTACGGCCTGGGGGCGCTTGGCAAGGAAGGGGTTACCAAGGCGTTGGAAATCATCCGCAAGGAGATGGACATCACGCTGGCGCTGTGCGGAAAGCGTCTTGTCACCGACATGGGCAAGGACCAGCTCCGGCGCTAAGCCCGTGACCGCACGACCACGGAGACACCGAAAAATTGGCAGAACCCGGCATCCATTTTCTCGACGCGCATGGGCCGGAAGGTGTGCGTCTTTACGCGATCGGCGACGTCCACGGCCGGCTCGACCTGCTGGCCGCCATGCATCGGCGCATCAGGGCCGAGATCGAGCAGGCCCCACCTGCCGACTGGCGCGTCATCCATCTTGGCGACTATGTCGACCGCGGGCCGGACTCGAAGGGCGTCATCGATTTCCTGATCGAGGCGCAAGAGCGCGACCCTCGTCACCTGATGCTGACCGGCAACCACGACATCGGCTTTCTCGACTTTCTCAAGACCCCTGACCCGGAAGGACTTTTCATCCGGTTCGGCGGCATCCAAACGGCACAGTCTTACGGCGTGGCGATCAGTGAAGGCACAAGCTTATGGTTCGGCAAGGCCGAATCGGCCGTGCGCAGAGGACATCAGGCCCTGGTCGAGGCCGTGCCGCAAAGCCACATCGACTTCCTGCGTTCGCTGCCGTTCTCCGTGACTTTCGGGGACTTCTTCTTCTGCCATGCCGGCATCAGGCCGGGCACTCCTCTAGGAAAACAAAGCCCGCAGGATCTGATCTGGATCCGCGACGTCTTCCATAACCACCCCGACCTCTATCCGAAGATCGTGGTGCACGGCCACACGCCGGTGCCGGAGGCGGAAGTGATGGCCAACCGCGTCAACGTCGACACGCTTGCCTGGCAATCAGGCATGCTGAGCGCGCTCGTCGTCGACGGCGCGGACAAACGCATCCTGACAATGACGATCAAGGAAGCTTGAGCGTCGCGCGTCGGAGGACGCGAAAGACGCTTCCCGCTTTTAGCGCAGAGAGGCGGTGACGCCGTAACCGTCGACGGCGTTGTGGTTGTTGGCTGCGTCGGCGGCATAGATGCCGAGACCGCACAGCACGATGGCGGACAACATGGCAAAGGACAGAAGCGCTGCTTTCACGGAGGTCATCTCTTGTTGAGCTTTCTGCATCTGTGCACCAGGCGGTTACCAATGCGTTGAAACCGAGAATTCGCTTCAAAGTTTCGACGATTTTGCGCTTCTAGGCATGTTCTGTATCAACGGTGTGTCGCGCGGGTCACACAAAAGGTTCATAGCCGTTGCACAGAAGATGCAGAGCGCGCGCCTTCTAGGATGGCGGGCGGACATAAGCCAAGAATGAAACGGTTTTCCCCAGGCGGTTTCACCGCCGCGTGCCAATTATGTGACGCTGGAGGGTACGGAGAGGCCAACACTCAGATGGTTGCTACCCAGGCACGGGCAATGGCGAGGCCAGCGGCATCCGCATCGGGCCCGTTGCGCGCCATTTCGCCATCGAGCTTGCCGGCCCAGTCGGGATGGCGCGCGGCAATGGTCGGGGCAAACGACGTGCTCCAGTCCTCGACCATCGGCCGGTCGGCCTCGAAATGGAACTGGAAGCCGTAGACGGCGCGGCCGACGCGAAATGCCTGGTTCTCGGCGACATCGTTGCCGGCAAGCCGCACGGCGGCCTCAGGCAGCACGAAGGTGTCGTCATGCCACTGGAAGATCGGGAATTTCTCCGGCAGCGCGCCCAGCACCGGATCGCCCTTGGCGTCCGCCGTCAGCGATACGCCGTGCCAGCCGAACTCATTGGCGCCGCCGATGCGGTTTTCGCCGCCGAAGGCACGGGCGACGAGTTGGCTGCCCAGGCAGATGCCGAGCACGGCGCGATCCTTGTCGGCAAAGTCGCGGGTCAGTTCGAGCAGTGCCGGGAAATAGGGGTACTCATCGTCGGCCAGCGCGTTCTGGCCGCCGCCGAGCACGATCATGGCATCATGCCCGGCCGCGTCATCCGGCAGGGGATCGCCTTTGTAAGGGAGACGCAGGTCGAGATCGGCACCCGCTTCCGCAAGTGCTGCGCCGACCTGGCCGAGGCCGGTATTGTCGTAGTTCTGCACCACCAGCACCCGCATCACAAAACCCTGCTGACATGAAAAGATGCGAGGAGCGATATCATGCCGCTCGCATTGCAGCCAAGATGCGTGTCCGGAGAGAAAACTATGCCACTGCAGAACCGGGTCGATCCGTTCGGTACCATCCACGCTGTGCCCGATCGCGGCATGTTCACCGGCAATCGCGGCATCATCCACGATCCCGAGACCAAGACGCTCAAGAAGAAGCGCTGGGCGCTTCCGGCCTGGATCATCTGCGTCCGCCAATTCCGCGATGTGCGGCGCGAACCGATGGGCCGCAACCGGAAGGGCGGCAAAGCGGGCTGGACAGAACTGTTCTTCCTCGACGAGGTGACGGCATTGGCGGCCGGGCATCGCCCCTGCTTCTTTTGCCAGCGCGAACGGGCCAGGGATTTCGTCGGCCGCTTCGGCGACGCGTTCGGCATTGCCGAACCGCGCGCGCCGATGGTCGACAAGCGGCTGCACAAGGAGCGGCTGGCCTCGGGCGGCAGGCCGCCAGGGATTGCTGTTGAAGACCTTGCCGGCCTGCCGGACGGCGCCATGGTTGCGGATGGTCGCACTGTTTATGCCCTGCGTAGGGGCAAGACGCTGCGCTGGTCGTTTGCGGGATATGGCCCACCCGCAGATTTCGGCCTGCTCAAAGGCAAGACACTGTCGCTGCTGACGCCGGCCACGACGCTCGCCGTGCTGCGGCATGGCTTTCGGCCGGTGTGGCATCCTACCGCCGAGGCTTGACGCCGGCGGCCGGCTCGCTCATTCCTCGGCGATGCGCGCCAATTACAAGATGCAACGTCTGTTCGTGCCCGACGATCTCGCGCCGGATGTCGAGTTCGACGCTGGCCAACAGCAGAGCCACTATCTCCTGCATGTGCTGCGGTTTGGCGAAGGCGCCGAAATCCTGGTGTTCAATGGCCGCGACGGGGAGTGGTCAGCGGCCATATCAGCGAAGACGAAAAGGGCGGTGCGGCTGAAGGTGTCAGCGTTGCAGCGGCCGCAGCCGCCGCTGCCTGATCTCGTCTACTGCTTTGCGCCACTGAAGCAGGGCCGGCTCGACTATCTCGTGCAGAAGGCGGTCGAGATGGGCGCCGGCATCCTGCAGCCGGTCATCACCCAGCACACGCAAGTGGCCAAGCCGTCGATCGATCGCCTGCGCGCCAATGTCGTCGAAGCCGCCGAACAATGCGGCATCCTGGCGGTGCCTCAGGTGCGCGAAGCCGAAAAATTCGACCGCCTGCTGACCGGTTGGGACACAGAGCGACGGCTGATCTTCTGCGATGAGGATGCTTCGACCAACAATCCGCTGGCCGCGCTGCAGGCGGTCAAGGAAAAGAAGCTTGGGCTGCTGGTCGGGCCGGAGGGCGGTTTTTCCGACGACGAGCGCAAGATGCTGCGCGCCCTGCCCTTCGTCACCGCCATTCCGCTCGGCCCGCGTATCCTGCGCGCCGACACCGCGGCGGTGGCCGCGCTCGCGGTGATGCAGGCAACTGTCGGAGACTGGTGAGACGTCATCCCTTGCAAGGGATGCAGAGTTCCAGCAACGTTCAATTCCTGTTGACCTGTGGCTCAGGATTTTTCGCTTGATCGTCTGCTGACATTTCGTCCATTTACCGCCGGCGGTCATCCGGCCGCCTCTGAGGGTACCATCATGGCGCGCGATACGACCGATTTCCGCCCGATCGAAGGTGTCGACGAACTCGTCGAGCATCTGGCCGAAGGCAACAAGCCGCGCGACAAATGGCGCATCGGCACCGAGCACGAGAAATTCCCCTTCTATGTCGACGGCAATGCACCGGTCCCCTATGGCGGCGAGCGCGGCATCCGCGCCATTCTCGAAGGCATGCAGTCAAAGCTCGGCTGGGATCCGATCGTCGATGACGGCCGCATCATCGGCCTGGTCGAGCCGACCGGTCAGGGTGCGATTTCGCTGGAACCCGGCGGCCAGTTCGAGCTTTCCGGCGCACCGCTGGAAACGATCCACCAGACCTGCCGCGAGGGCAACGCCCATCTGGCGCAGGTGCGCGAGATCGCCGAGCCGATGGGCATCCGTTTCCTCGGCCTCGGCGGCAGCCCGAAATGGTCGCTGGCCGAGACGCCGAAAATGCCGAAATCGCGCTATGAGATCATGACGCGCTACATGCCCAAGGTCGGCACCAAGGGCCTCGACATGATGTACCGCACCTGCACGATCCAGGTGAATCTCGACTTCGAGAGCGAGGCCGACATGCGCCGCAAGATGCAGGTGTCGTTGAAGCTGCAGCCGCTGTCGACGGCATTGTTCGCCAATTCGCCTTTCACCGAAAGCCACCCGAACGGCTTGCAGAGCTGGCGCGGCGATATCTGGCGCGACACCGACAACCAGCGCTCGGGCCTGCTCGAATTCTGCTTCTCGCCCGATTTCGGTTTCGCCGACTATGTCGAATGGGCGCTCGACGTGCCGATGTATTTCGTCATCCGCGACGGCCACTATCACGACATGACGCACATCACCTTCCGTCAGTTCATGGCCGGTGCCGCGCGCAATCAGGTGCCGGACGGGCTGCCGACAATGGGCGACTGGGCGAACCATCTGTCGACGCTGTTCCCGGACGTGCGGCTGAAGCGCTTCCTTGAGATGCGCGGCGCCGATGGCGGGCCATGGCGACGCATCTGCGCGCTGCCTGCGTTCTGGGTCGGGCTGCTCTATGATGAAGCCGCACTCGATGCCGCCGAGGCGTTGACGTCGAGCTGGACGTATGAAGAAACGCTGGCGATGCGCAACGCCGTGCCGGAACAAGGCATTTCCGCACCGTTCCGCAACACCACGCTGCGCGAGATCGCGCGTGACGTGATGGTCATTTCCCGCATGGGCCTGAAGAACCGTGGCAAGAAGAACCGCGACGGTTATGACGAGACCTCGTTCCTCAACACGCTCGACGAGGTCGTGGCGCGCGGCACAACCAGCGCCGAGGAGATGCTGTCGGCCTACCACACGCGCTGGGGCGGCTCGATCGAGCCGGTTTTCATGGAATACGCCTATTAACCCTCGGATCTGGCAAAGCTGACCGGCCGGCAAAAGTCGCTTCAATCGGAAGTGGAAACAAACTAGGCTTCTTCGGCGAGGATTTCCGGAGGAGAGACCAATGCCTTCCTTGTTCGACATGCTGACACAGGCCCAGAACGGCAACGGCATGCAGGCCCTTGCCCAGCAGTACGGGCTTTCGATGCAGCAGACGCAAGCCGCGGTCGCCGCATTGCTGCCGGCCTTTTCGCAGGGGCTGCAGCGCAACACAGCCGACCCTTACGGGCTCGGCGCCTTCATGACGGCGATGGCCAGCGGCCAGCACGCCAAGTATTTCGAGGACGCAACCCGGGCCTTCTCGCCGCAAGGCGTCGATGAGGGCAACGGCATTCTCGGGCACCTGTTCGGCTCGAAAGACCTGTCGCGCGCCGTGGCCAGCCAGGCGGCGCAAGCCAGCGGCGTCAATCAGCAGATCCTGCAGCAGATGCTGCCGGCCATCGCCTCGATGGTCATGGGCGGGCTGTTCAAGCAGACGACAAATCAGATGCAGGCCGCCGGCGGTTTTGGCGGCGGCGGCAACAATCCGCTGGGCGAGATCATCGAGCAGATGATGCGGCAAGGCGGCGGCATGCAGGCCCCGGCGCCGCAGCCGCGCCAGGCGCCGGCACCCCAGAACCCGATGGACAACCCGCTCGGCAAGGTATTGCAGGACATGTTCGGCGGCGGTGCGCCTCAGCCACAGCCGCAAAGCCAGCCGCAGCCGCAGCCCAATCCCTACGGCGAAAATCCACTTGGCAAGGTGCTGCAGGACATGTTCGGCGGTGGCGCGCCTCAGCCGCAGCCGCAAGGGCGGGCGCAGCCGCAGCAGACACAAAGCCCCTACGGAGACAATCCGCTGGGGAAAATCTTCGAGGAGATGCTGCGGCAAGGTGGCGGTGGCTTAGGCGGCATCCCTGGCGGACAGCCGGCGCCGCAACAGCCTCAAGCGCCCCCACAGCAGCGTCAGGCACCGCAGCCACAGGCCGATCCGAGCGGCAGGCCGAAAAATCCGTTCGACGATCTGTTCGGCAAGATGTTCGAGACCGGCGCCCAGCAGCGTGACGACTACCAGAGGGGCGTGGAGACGATCTTCGACCAGTTCAAGCGGGATATGGACCGAAGATAATCGAAAGCTCGTGGCATTTATCGACGAGGCAAAGGGCCATGATGGACAGACTTGAATATCCGGTCGTCATTGCGCCACTTTCTGCAGAGGATGGAGGCGGTTTTTCGGCTTTGGTGCCTGATCTGCCAGGCTGCGTGAGTGACGGTGACACCCCCGAAGAGGCCATCGCCAATGTCCAGGACGCCATAGCAGCCTGGATAGAGGCCGCGCATGAGCTCGGCAGATCGATACCAAGGCTATCGCGAAAGCTGGCATTCGCCTGACAGCCAAAGGAAAAGCCCGGTCCTGGGAGGACCGGGCAGAGTGCAGGCGGGCCGGGGGGATCCGGCAGGGAGTGGGAGCCTGCATACTCGTCAGTCGCGTCGAACCCCGAAAAGGTTCGCGGCAACCTAAACAACAAGCATCAGATCAGGCCACCTTGCGAGCGATGTCCTCGATCGTTTCGATGCGATCGCTGGCGATTTCGCGCAGCATCGCCGTCGGGTCGCGGCCAAACGGCACGTCGATGGCGACGTGCAGGTCGCCGCGCGTCAGGCCGATATCGGCGAGTTCGGCGTCCGACATCTCGCCAAGACGATAGAAGGCGCGGCGATTTTTCCAGGCGCGGTAGACGTTGGAGACGGTGTTGGCCACGCGCGTCGCAACGGCCGGACGCGAGGTGATGCGCGAGGTCTCGGTGGCGAAATCAAACGTGGTCATTGTCGGTCTCCTTCAGACTCGAACGGACAAAACCAGGCGATCGGCGCTGGCGACAGCGGCCGTTCCGGCTTCGATTCACATGCCTTCATGTGGACAATGCCAATTTGCCATCGGCCGATTGATTAATCCAACGAATGTTTCTAATCTTTGCCATCAACACCAGTGATGGATCATGTCGATGAAATCGCCGCTCGATCTCGATCAGTTGCAGACCTTCATCTCGATCGCCGATACCGGCAGCTTCACCAGGGCGGCCGAAGAGGTGCACCGGACCCAGTCGGCGGTTTCGATGCAGATGCGTCGGCTGGAGGAGCGGCTCGGCAAGCCGCTGTTCGAAAAAGACGGGCGCACCAACAGATTGACCGAGGAAGGCGACAAGCTGCTTTCCTATGCGCGGCGGCTGCTCTATCTCAACCGTGAGACGCTGGCTGCCTTCGACGACCGGCGGCTCGAAGGCACGATCCGCATCGGCACGCCCGACGACTATGCCGACCGTTTCCTGCCCGAGATCATGGCGCGGTTCACGCGCTCCAATCCGCGCGTCGAACTGACCGTCATCTGCGAGCCGACACCGGGGCTGGTCGAGCATATCAAGCGCGGCAATCTCGACCTCGCGCTGGTGACTCACAACGACGTACGCGGCCAGTCGGAGGTGGTGCGGCGCGAACCGCTGCTGTGGGTCACCTCGGCCAACCATGCGACGCATGAGCAGGAAACGCTGCCGATGGCCTTCGGCCGGCCGAACTGCATCTGGCGGCGCGCCGCCGTCGATGTGCTCGACCAGCAGAATCGCGACTATCGCATCCTGTTCACCAGTTTCTCGGCCACCGTCATCACCGCCGCGGTGCTTTCGGGCCTCGCGATCTCGGTGCTGCCGGAATGCGCGCTGCGGCCCGGCATGCGGGTGCTGGGCGAAGCCGACGGCTTCGGCGCCCTGCCCGATTGCCGCATCGGCATCATGCGCGGCCAGACGTCGCGGCCGGAGATCGTCGATGCGCTCGCCCGCCATATTTCGGAAAGCCTGGACAATATCTCCGTGCCGGTCGGTGAAGATCCCGGGACATTCGATTTCGCGGCACTCGCCTTCACCAAGCTGCGGCGAACCAAGCCGAACCAGATTCTGCCCGGCTGGTAGGCAAGGTCAGGTATGCGGGTTATGAACGGCTGGCCCGACGCAACCGCCTTGACGCGGGCGCCCAACCGTTCCCCAATCGACCGATGAGCGAAGCAGCATCCGAATCACGCACCAACGCCGCCGAATACACGGTGAGCGAGATTTCCGGCGCGCTGAAGCGCACGGTCGAGGACGTTTTCGGCAATGTGCGGGTGCGTGGCGAAATATCAGGCTACCGAGGACCGCATTCGTCCGGTCATGCTTATTTCGCGTTGAAGGACGACCGTGCCCGTCTCGACGCCGTGGTCTGGAAAGGCACGATGAGCCGGCTGAAATTCCGTCCCGAAGAGGGCATGGAGGTGATCGCCACCGGCAAGCTCACCACCTATCCCGGCAAATCCAACTACCAGATCGTCATCGACAATCTGGAGCCTGCCGGCGCCGGCGCCCTGATGGCGCTGCTGGAGGAGCGCAAGCGGCGCCTACAGGCCGAGGGGCTGTTCGATGCCGGTCGCAAGCGGTTGCTGCCATTCATGCCGCGCGTCATCGGCGTCGTTACCTCGCCGACAGGGTCCGTCATCCGAGACATCATCCACCGCATCAAGGACCGCTTTCCGCTGCACATCCTGGTCTGGCCGGTGCGTGTTCAGGGCGAGACGTCAGGCGCCGAAGTGGCCGCCGCGGTCAACGGCTTCAACGCGCTGGCATGGGATGGCGCCGTCCAGCGTCCCGATCTGTTGATCGTGGCGCGTGGCGGCGGCAGCCTCGAAGACCTCTGGGGCTTCAACGACGAGGTGCTCGCCCGCGCGGTTGCCGCTTCCGGCATTCCGGTGATCTCGGCTGTCGGCCACGAGACCGACTGGACGCTGATCGACCTCGTTGCCGACGTGCGGGCGCCGACACCGACGGGTGCAGCCGAAATCGCCGTGCCGGTGAAGGCCGATCTCGAAGCAACGCTTGCCAGCCTCGGTGCGCGGCTGAAAGCGGCGGTCCTGCGCAATTTCGAACGCAAGCGGCAGGCCGCCCGTGCCGCCGCCAGGGCTTTGCCCTCGCCCGATCAATTGCTGGCGCTGCCGCGGCGACGCCTCGACGAGGCGACATCCAGGCTCGGCCGGGGCCTGTTGGTCTCCACCGAACGCAAGCGTGCAAGGTTTTTTGCCGTAAAGCTGACACCGGCAATGCTGTCGCAGCGCATTGCCGAGGCGCGGCGCACCAACGAACGCAATCTTTTGCGAGCACAAGGGGCACTGCGCGCGTTGGCAAGAGCCCGGCGTGCGGAGCTTAACCGAGCGGCCGATCAATTGCCAAAATGTGCCAGGGCATCGCTGCAGCGGCACAAGCAGCAACTGGCCATGCTGCAAGGCCGCATCACGATCGAGCCGACGGCACGGCGGCAACGCGTGCAGAGGGATTTGCTGACAGCTTTGACAAGACGCGGCACGCAAGCAGTGGTGCTCAGGCTGGAGCGCCTGCGCGGCCGCGTCGTCCAGGCCGACAGGTTGATGGCGTCGCTGTCGCACAAGGCCGTCCTGGCGCGCGGCTTTGCGCTGGTGAGGGATGCGGATGGCGCGGTGATCAAGCAGGCTGCCGAGGTGGCGTCGGGAATGGCGCTTTCGCTCGAGTTCGCCGACGGCATCGCCGATGCGGTGGCGATCACCGGCACGGCAAAACCGAAAGCCGTGGCCAAGCCGGCGGCCAAGGCCAAGGAGCCGGGCAATCAGGGATCCCTGTTCTGAGACCATGACCGACAATCCGCATCATCTGACAACACCCTCGGGCAAACCGCGCGCGCGAAATTTCGGCATCGGCTTCGATGGGCGGCCCGGACCGTTTAACGCGATCACCGATGTGCCCGGCGTGACGGTCGGCTATGCGACGCTGATTTCGGGCGATGGCGCGCTTGTCGTCGGCGAGGGACCGGTGCGCACCGGCGTGACCGCGATCCTGCCCAGGCCGCTCGCCGACCTCGCCACGCCGGTCTTCGCCGGCATTTTCAGCCAGAACGGAAACGGCGAACTGACCGGCTCGCACATCGTCGAGGAAACCGGCGCTTTCAACTTCCCGATCACCATCACCAACACGCATTCCTGCGGTGTTTCCCGCGACGGCACGCTGCGCTGGATGCAAAGCGTGCTGCCGGCAGCGCTCGACAGCGGCTGGGGGCTGCCGGTGGCGGCGGAGACCTATGACGGCTTCCTCAACGACATCAACGGCCACCATTTGACGTCAGAGCATGTTGCGCAGGCTCTCGACGGTGCCGCCGGCGGGCCTATCGAGGAAGGCAGCGTCGGCGGCGGCACCGGCATGATCACCTTCGGCTTCAAGGCCGGCTCCGGCACGGCATCGCGCATCGTCGAATGGCACGGCCGTGCCTATACGGTCGGCGCCTTCGTGCAGTCCAACTTTGGCAAACGGCGCAATATTGCCATTCGCGGCCTGCGCGCCGGGCCGGAACTCGTCGAACCGGCTGTCCGCGAAGGCACACCGCGTGCCGAGAAAGGCTCGATCATCGCCGTCATCGCCACCGACGCACCGTTCCTGCCGCATCAGATGAAGCGGCTGGCCCGACGGGTGCCGCTTGGCGTCGCCTTGACCGGCGGCTTCGGCTATCACAGTTCAGGCGACATTTTTATCGCCTTCTCGACCGCCAATGCGAGCGCAGCGCTGGCGCCATCCGGCCGCATCGCCAGCGCCGATTTTATTCCGGACACCGATATCGATCCGTTTTTCGATGCAGTGATCCAGACCGTGGAGGAAGCAATCCTCAACGCGCTGGTTGCCAATGACGATATGACCGGACGCGACGGAAATTTCGTGCCGGCGCTGCCGAAGGCGTGGCTGAAGGAGAAGTTTGGCTGAAGACACAAACGCGGACCACAAGCCCGCGCTGGAACACGTCGCCACTATGCGATCATTCCGCGGCTTTGATCATTCCGCGGCTTTTCCGGGGGCCTGCTGGCTTTCCTCGGCCTCGGCCGCTTCCTCAAGCCGGGATGCGATAAGTTCCTGGATATCGCCGACTTCTTCCTGGATATCCTCCAGCGGAATGCCGACCTCGGCCGCCTCGGCGGCGCACTCCTTGGCCAGGGTTTCGGCCTGCTTGTCGATCCTTGCCTGGGAGGACTGGCAATGGACCTTTTCGCCGATCCATCCCCGCAAGAATTCGATGGCGTGTTCACTCATACTGCTGTTCCCTGGCGGCAAAGCCGGTTGGTAATCACAAACGTCGACATCCCGCAAAGGATGCATGTCCCCATTCCAGCCGAGTCGCGGTCGTCCGGCAAGCCAATGCCGTCCAAGGTCCACAGAGCCATAGGAAATCGAAGGGTCAAGAGCATTTTCTGATTCTGGAGGGGTCGGTACCGTTGGCTGGGTCACGCCCAGCGCTGCGCCACTGTTTCTATTTGCTTTTTTCCGGTTTCCGAGCCGATTTCCGTCACAATAGATGGCGCAACACACTACACATTCACAGTTGCTTCGAGGTGCTGCCCTCGGGCGCGCAGGTCGAAGCCGCCGCTATATAGTGACATCCTCCTGCAATGTCGACTCCGCTCGCTATGCTGCTTCTTTCCGCCGCGCCGAAGGCTCCGCAACGGACCAAGAGCAAGTGACGATGGACGCGAACCGGGTGGAGCAAGCCTCGGCGGAATCGCTCAGACGTGCACAGCCACCACCGCCGCGCAGTCGCCGGCCTTGACCAGCCCGGGGAAATGCCGCGCCGCCAGCATGCCCGACATTTTTGCCCGGATTTCCTGGGGAGCGGTGCCGGTGCGGCCGGTGGAATGAATGCGTGCCAGCACCGAGCCTTCTTCGACTGGCTCACCGAGATCGACCATGGTTTCGATCATGCCGTCATCTTCGGCGAAGGAGAAACAATCGCCCGACGGCATGTCGAGCCACTGGGTTCGAGTCTTCTCGACCGCACCATCTACAATGCCCGCATGGCGCAGTACGTTGAGAATGCCGCGCCGCGCGATCCGCACGGTCTGCGCGCGCGACGTGCCGCCGCCGCCAAGCTCGGTGCTGACGAAGACCTTGCCCATCTCCTCGGCTGCCGTGTCATACATGCCGACAGCGTCGATTTCGATCATGCGCATCGAGAACGGGGCGGCGAAGGCCGCGACCGCGTCGAAGGCTTTCTGTTCCAGCGCCTTGTCGGGCAAAGTATGCGCGGCGCAGAACGGCACGAAGTCCAGCGTCTTGCCGCCGGAATGGAAGTCGAACACGATGTCGGCGCGGGGAAGCAGCTCACGCTGGAAATAATCAGCGATCTTCTCGGTCACCGTTCCGTCCGGCCGGCCGGGAAAGCTGCGGTTCATGTTGCCCCTGTCGATCGGCGAGGTGCGCGTGCCGGCGCGAAAGGCCGGATAGTTCATGGCCGGCACGATGATCACCGTGCCGCTGACTTGCTTGGGATCGAGGGTGCTGGCGAGATCGTAGAGGGCCAGCGGCCCCTCATACTCGTCGCCATGGTTGCCGCCGGTCAGCAGCGCTGCCGGCCCGTTGCCGTTGCGGATGACGCAGATCGGGATCATCACCGAGCCCCACGCCGAATCGTCGCGGCTGTAGGGCAAGCGCAGGAAACCGTGCTGGATGCCGTCGCGGTCGAAATCGACGGTCGGCGCGACCGGTGATGGACGTAGATTCGACATCGGCATCAATCCTTCACCACCAGCTTGCGCGGCACATTGGCCAGGCACTCCACACCGGTTTCGGTGATCAGGATGGACTCGGTGA
Organism: Mesorhizobium sp. LMG17149; assembly: GCF_024518695.1. Taxonomy (NCBI): domain Bacteria; kingdom Pseudomonadati; phylum Pseudomonadota; class Alphaproteobacteria; order Hyphomicrobiales; family Phyllobacteriaceae; genus Mesorhizobium; species Mesorhizobium sp. LMG17149. The sequence continues at coordinate 499,242 of NZ_JANIFL010000003.1, read as the reverse complement.
TCTCCAGTCCCATCGTTTCCAGCCACAGGCCGGTCATGAAATGGAAGGTCATGCCGGGCTTGAGCTCGGTGCGGTCGCCGGGACGCAGGCTCATCGTGCGCTCGCCCCAGTCCGGCGGATAGGACAGGCCGATCGAGTAGCCGGTGCGGTTGTCCTTGACGATACCGTATCGCTTGAGAACACCAAAGAAGGCGTTGGCGATGTCCTCGCAGGCGTTGCCGGGTTTCGCGGCGGCCAGCCCCGCTTCCATACCTTCCAGCGTCGCCTTCTCGGCATCGAGGAATTCCTGCGTCGGCTTGCCTAGGAAGACGGTGCGCGACAGCGGGCAGTGATAGCGGTTGTAGCAGCCGGCGATCTCGAAGAAAGTGCCCTCGCCCCGCTTCATCGGTCTGTCGTCCCAGGTCAGATGCGGCGCCGAGGCATCGGCACCCGACGGCAGCAGCGGCACGATCGCCGGATAGTCGCCGCCAATACCGTCGACGCCGCGCGTGCCGGCATCATAGATTTCGGCGACGAGATCGCATTTGCGCATGCCGACCTCGATCTTGTCGAAGATGCGCTGATGCATGGCCTCGACGATGCGGGCCGCCTTGCGCATATAATCGATCTCGGTCGGGCTCTTCACCGCACGCTGCCAGTTGACCAGCGCGGTGGCATCGACAAAGCGGGCATTGGGCAAATGCTTCTGCAGCGACGCAAAGGCGGCCGCCGAGAACCAGTAATTGTCCATTTCGACGCCGACTGTCAGCTTGCCCCAGCCGCGATCCGCAAGCACGCTGGCCAAAAAATCCATCGGGTGGCGCTCGGTCGACTGCACATAGTGATCGGCATAGCCGACGATATTGTCGTGCGCGAGATAGGCGGTGCGCTTGGCGCCGTTGGCGTCCTGGCCGCGGCCGTACCAGACCGGCTCGCCCGAAGGCGGCACGATAACCGCCTGGTGCACATAGAACGACCAGCCGTCATAGCCGGTCAACCAGGCCATGTTGGAAGGATCGCTGACAACAAGAAGATCGACGCCCTTGGCCTCCATGGCCTTGCGTGTCTTGGCGAGGCGATCCGCATATTCGCCGCGCGAGAATCTCAGGTTCGGTTGCATTGTTCTTGGTCCTCGTTTGTTGGGCCTTGCGGCCGGTATCAGCTTTGAATCCAACTCGTCGTTCTTGTTTGAGCGTGATCTCTGGACAAACGGAAAACCGTTTGTCCGAGAAAACCGGTTCCCACTTTTCCGGATCATGCTCCTGCGGCCAGCATCAGCTTTCGAAGATGGCCCCGGAACCGGCCACCCGCGCACGGTCTCGAGCGAGCGTGGCGATCGCCGTGTCCTGGACGCCAGTGCCGGTGAGATCGGCGATGGTGATGTCGCTGGCCGAGCGCCGTCCGTGTTTCGCGCCGGCGATGATCTGGCCGAGTTCGGTCACCTCTTCCTCGGCGGCCATCACGCCCGCCGCGATTGCATGATGCAGTTCACCCAGCCGCTTTGTCTGGCGGCCACTGTCAGCGGCATAGAGATCGGCCATGCGCAGGATTGCCGGCGCGATCTCGTTCTTGTGCTCGGCGTCCGATCCCATCGCGGTGATGTGCTGCCCTGCGGAAACGAAGCCGGCCTTGATCAGCGGCTCGGTTGAAGGCGTCGTGGTGACGATGATGTCGGCGCCGGCGACCGCGTTTGCCGCGTCCGGCTCGGCGCGCACGAGAATGCCGAGCTTTTCGCGCAAGGCTCCGGCTGTCGCCTCGGCCTTTGCCGCATCGCGCGCCCAGATGCGCGCCTCGGTGATCGGCCGCACCAGCATGAGTGCTTCCAGTTGCAGCCCGGCCTGTACGCCCGCGCCGAAGATCGCGGCAACGGACGAGTCTTGCCGCGACAGATGTTTGGCGGCGACGGCGCCGGCAGCAGCGGTTCGGATATCCGTGAGATAGCCGTTGTCGAGCAGCAGCGCTTCGACCAGGCCGGTCTTGGCTGACAGCAGCACCATCATGCCGTTGACGCTCGGCAGGCCGAGCTTCGGATTGTCGAAGAACCCGGGGCTGATCTTGATGGCGAAACCGTCAATGCCAGGCACATAGGCGGTCTTCACGTCGACTTCGCCGCGATGCTCGGGAATGTCTAGCCGCAGGATCGGCGGCATTGCCACCGGCAGAGTGGCAAGCGCACGGAAGGCGTTTTCGACGCAGGCGACGGCACCGAGATCGAGCGTCACGATCTTGCGCAATTCTTTCTCAGTGAGGATCGTCATCCGGCTCATGCGGCGCGCTCCTTGAGCGATGGCGCTACGCCGCAAACGATTGTGCGGTGCGCGTCCATATCGATGTTGCGACCGGACAGCAGAACAACCACCGGCCCGTCCGACTTGACCTTGCCGGCCAGCAGTGCGGCGATGCCGACCGCGCCGGCACCCTCGACGATCTCGCGCTCCTGCGCATAGGTGTGGCGGATGCCCGCGGCGATCTCGTCTTCACTGAGCAGGACGACATCGTCGAGCAGGTCGCGGCACATGGCGAAGGTCAGCCGATTGTCGAGTCCGATGCCGCCGCCGAGCGAATCCGCCAGCGTCGGCAATTCTTCCACCAGCACCGGCTGGCCCGCATCGAGGCTGGCCTTCATCGCCGCGCCACGCGCCATCGAGACACCGATGATTTTTGTGCCGGGGCTGACGCCTTTGATGGCTGTAGCAACCCCTGAGGCGAGCCCACCGCCGGAGATCTGGACCAGAACGAGGGCGGCATCCGGGACCTGCTCGATCATCTCAAGCCCGAGCGTGCCTTGCCCGGCGATAATGTCGGGATGGTCGAAGGGCGGCAGCATCATCAGCCCCTCTTGCGCGACCAGCCGATCGACCTCCTGTTGGGCATCGTCCTGGCTGTCGCCGACGATGCGGACCTCCGCGCCAAGCCGGCGGATCTCGTCGAGCTTGTTGCCGGGTACCAGGCGCGACATGCAGATTACGGCGCGCATGCCCTCAAGCTTCGCCGCATGCGCCAGCGCGCGGCCATGATTGCCGGTCGAGGCCGCGACCACGCCCCGCGCCTTCTGTTCGGCGTTCAACGAGGCGACGGCGTTCGAGGCGCCACGCAGCTTGAAGCTGCCGGTGGTCTGCCGGTGTTCGAGCTTGAGGTGAACGGGGACGCCGAACTGTTCCGAGAGGCTGTGGGACAAGACGGTTGGCGTGCGCTCGACTTTGCCGGCGATACGGTCACGGGCGATACGGATGTCCGCTAGGGCGACGGCGCGCGTCATGGGGCGACCCCCTCTGGCCTGCCGGCCATCTCCCCCTCGAGGGGGGAGATTGGCAGCTTCGACGCTGCCGTTCTTCCTGTCACGTCGGTGATTGGCGAAAGCCGGGCAGCAGCTAATCTCCCCCCTCGAGGGGGAGATGGCCGGCAGGCCAGAGGGGGTCGCTCGTGAATGTGGGACATCGTCTTACTGAACCAACGGCAACGTCATCAGCCGCCCGAACTCAGGATGCGGCGCCTCATCCCCGCACAATCTCAGGCAGTTCCAGGCGGTCGCCTGGTTGCTGGTCACCACGGGACGTCCGATCGCCTTTTCCATGCCGGTGAGCGCGAGGGCGCTACGCAGCGCCGTGCAGGACACGAACAGCGCATCGGCGCTGGCGCCGGTGGCTTCCCGCGCAAGATCGACAAGCGTTGCTGGTGCGATGCGCGCCATCTCGCGGTCATCCTCGAAACCGAGGCAGGTGAAGCTGACGATCTCGAAGCCGCGCGCCGCGAAATAGGTGGCCATCGGCCTGGATGTCTCGACCGTGTAGGGAGTGAGGATGCTGAGCTTGTTTGCGCCCAGCGCACGCAGCCCGCGCACGCCCGCCATCGGCGGTGTGACCACCGGCACGCCGGGCTTTGCGACCTGGATCGCCGCCTCGATCTCGGCATCACCGATTACCACCGAGGCCGAAGTGCAGGAATAGCAGATGGCATCGAGCTTCTCGTCCGGCAGGATCAGGGCCGCGCCCGCCGTCAGCGCCGGCTGCATCTTGCGCAGGTTTTCAGGCGTCGTCGGGTTGGCATAGGGAATGCGCGCGACATAGACGCCGACCCGCTCGCTCGCCACCATGCGGCGGAAATCCGGTTCGCTGGTGTGATCAGTGGCCAGGATGATCAGGCCGATGCGCATGTCGAGCGGGCGTGCATCCAGCGCCGGCCGTTTCGGGTAGATCTTGATCTCGGGCAAGGGTTTCATCGGCTACCTCTCGATCTTGCCGTAGCGGCGTTCCAGCCAGCGCAGCAGCACGACCGAAAACAGACTGATGACCAGGAAGAAAGCACCGACCAAGGTGATCGGCTCGATATAGCGATAGTAGGTGTTGGCGACGCTTTTGGCCTGGTTCATCAGTTCCAGCACGGTGATTGCCGACAGCAGCGGCGTTTCCTTGAACATGGCGATGAAATAATTGGCGAGCGCCGGAATCATCGGCGGGATGGCCTGCGGAATGATGATGTGGGTCCAGGTCTGACTGGCGCTCAAATTGCATGCCTTGGCGGCCTCCCATTGGCCGCGCGGCACATTGTCGATGCCGGCACGATAAACCTCGGCCGTGTAGGTGCCGTAATGCAGCCCGAGCCCGATGACACCGGCGACCAGCGGCGGCAACAGGATGCCGATGTTGGGCAGCACGTAGAAAATGAAATAGAGCTGCACCAGCAGCGGCGTGCCACGGATGAATTCAGCCGCCCAGCCGACCGTGCGCGACAGCGCTTTGTTGGGCGAGCGGCGCGCCAGCGCAATGCCCAGCCCGACGACCGCCGCCAGCACCGAGCCGAGCAGCGTCGCCAGGATGGTGATCTTCACCCCCTGGATCAGCGTCGGCATGATTTCCCAGACGAAATTCCAATCCCATTCCATCAGCAGGCCCAATTTATCAGAAGGAAATTGGCCATCAGGCACGCACCCCATCGAGGCCGCGCGCCATGCGTCGTTCCAGCGAGCGCACGCCCCACGAGATGAGCAGGGCGAGGATGAAATAGATGATCAGGATGGTGGTGAATGGCACCAGGGTGTTGCCGGTCTGGGCGCGCACCACCTGCGCCTGGAAGGTCAGGTCGGTGAGCGAGATCAGCGACACCACGGCGGTCGCCTTGAGCAATTCGATGGCGTTGTTGCCGAAAGTCGGCAGCATCACCAGCAGCGCCTGCGGCAGGATGATGTGGCGCATGCCTTGCCACCGCCCGAGATTGAGCGCGGTGCAGGCCTCATACTGTTCGCGGCCGATCGACTGGATGGCACCGCGCACGACTTCGGCGGCGTAGGCGCCGACATTGAGGCCGAGCGCCAGCACGCCGGCCTGCAACGGGGTCAACGAAATGCCGATGAAGGGCAGCACGAAATAGGCCCAGAACAACTGCACGAAGATCGAGGTGCCGCGGAAGAATTCGATGTAGGCGGTGGCCAGCGCGCGCAGCACGAAGAAACGCGACAGCCGCCCCATTCCGGCAAGAAAGGCCATGAACAGCGCAAGCACCGACCCCATCAGCGTCAGCTCGATGGTGACAATCGCTCCCTGCAATATCAGGCCGAAATAGCCGGACCACTGGGTCATTTACGTTCCAACGTTGGGTTTAGCTCCTTCTCCCCATTTACGGGGAGTTGAGGAGCGGTCCGCGTAGCGGGCGAAAAGCCAATTGCTTGGCTTTTCGAGCAACGAAAGCCGGCAGGCAGATGAGGGGCAGCACTAGAGTCTCAGAACTTGGCGTCGCCCCTCATCCGTCACTTCGTGACACCTTCTCCCCGTTGAACGGGGAGAAGGAAAAATCACTTCGCCGCGCAGAGCTTGTCGCGGCTGGTCGACATCGCCGCCGCCGCCGAGAAGCCATAGGGCTCGATAATCTTGGCGAACTCGCCTGATTTCTTCATCTTGGCCAGTTCTACGTCGAAGGCGTCGCGCAGTGCCTCATCACCCTTCTTGAAAGCGGCGCCGTCGCAATAGACCGGTGCGCCCTGCACCGGAGCGATGACTTCGAGGTTCGGATCGTTGGCCTTCTTGACCAGATCATTGATCGACAGGACGGGCAGCGAATAAGCGTCGATGCGACCATCCTGGAGCATCTTCACGCCGCTCTGGCCATCCGGCACGACGATGACGCGATCGCGTGGCACGCCGGCATTGAGCGCGAGCTTCTCCTCGGTGCCGCCGCCTGGCGCGCCGATGGTCGCAGTCGTATCCTTGGCGACATCCTCATAGCTCTTGAAGCCCTTCGGATTGCCCTTCTTCACCAACATCGCCTCGGCATCGCAAAGCACCGGCTCGGAATAGACGACGGCGGCGCAGCGTTCCGGCTTCATGAACAGGCCGGCGGTGACGACATCGAAGCGACCGGCCTGCAGGCCGGGGATCATGGCGCCATATTCAGAGATCGAAGCGGCGACGTCGGCGACGCCGAGCCGCTTGAATATCTCGCGGGCCACATCGGGCGCGGCACCCGAAACCTTGCCATCGGCGGCGACCGCCGTGTAGGGCGGCTCGTTGGCGATGGCGAGGCGAGCGAAACCTTGCGCCTTGAGTTGTTCGAGCTTGCTGTCATCGGCCGAACCCACGCTCGAGGCGGCCAGCACCGCCGCCAGCGTAAGGCTGGCGACGCCAGCCAGAATGCCAAGTTTTTTCATTGTTCCCAACTCCTTGTTTCTTGTCTTGCTTTGTTACGGGGCGGCCCTCGCCACCTCGGGACGACTTCGTCGCCCTGGGCATTGCGGTCAGACGCGATGTCCGGCCGCGATGATCTTCTTCAGGAAGCCTTGCGTACGCTCCTGCTTGGGATTGCGGAAAATCTCGTCGGGCTTGCCCTCCTCGACGATCCTGCCACGATCGAAGAACAGTACCCGGTCAGCGAAATCATGGGCAAAGCCCATCTCGTGGGTGACCAGCAGCATGGTCATGTCGGTCTCGGCGGCCAGCTTGCGCATGACGTTCATCACCTCCTCGACCAGCTCCGGATCGAGCGCCGACGTCACCTCGTCGAAAAGCATGATCTTCGGCGACAGCGCCAGCGCCCGGGCGATTGCCACGCGTTGCTTCTGGCCACCGGACAGCTGCGCCGGCATGGACTTGGCCTTGTCGGCCATGCCGACCATTTCGAGCAGTTCCATCGCCCGCTTTTCGGCGGCGGCGCGTGGCGTGCCCTTGGTCAGCATCGGCGCCAGCGTGACATTGTCCATGACGCATTTGTGCGGAAACAGGTTGAACAGCTGGAAGACCATGCCGATCTTCTGGCGCATCCTTGTGAGATGCCGCTCATCGGCGGACAGCAACTGTCCGTTGCGCTCCATGTGGTAGAGTTGCTCGCCGTCGATCTGGATATGACCGCCATCGATGCGCTCAAGCGTCATCAGGATGCGCAGGATCGTCGTCTTGCCCGAACCCGACGGGCCGATCAGCGCCAGCTTCTCGCCGGGCATGACCTGCATCGACAGGCCGTCCAGCACTTTGAAGCTGCCGAAGCTCTTCGAGATGCCGTCGATCTTGATGATGGGCGCTGATGCGGACAAATAAATTCCCCGTGCTGGAGAAGCCTGTGCCCCTTAACGATGCGGAACGCGCCAAATCATGTCAATTGGGAAAATAATATCATGACAATATTTCCCATTCGGCACAATTCTTGAGCAACCAGTGCCGAAGAGTGCGCCGGGATTCGCAGGCCGACCCGAGAATGGGAGCCTCCGAGAACCGGAACGGAGCGTACTTTTCGTACGTGAGTACCGGAAGCGCAGGAGGCTGCCTTTCGCAGGCCGGCATCACCCGGATAGCGGCGCACTCGCTAGATAGCGAGCAGCAGGTGCTCGGGATCGCCGAGCAAAAGCTTGGTGACAACGCCGAGGCCGGCGCGCAGTTCCCCCTCGGTGGTCGAACCCAGCGAGATACGTACCGCCGGATGCCAGGGCGCAGCCGAAATACGGAAGGACGTGCCGGGTGCAATCGCCACGCCCTGCAGGCGAGCCTGGGCGACAAAGCTTTCCTCGGCCCGGTCGGCCGGCAGTTGCAGCCAGACATGCAACCCGTCGCGCCGGGCGCGATAGTCCACCCCCGCCAGCACTTGCGCTGCAATATCCTGCCGGCGCCGCAAAGCCGCGCGCTGCCAGTGGACAAGCTCCATCGCCGTGCCGTCGGTCACCCATTTGGTGGCGATCTCGGCCACCAGCGGCGTCGCCATCCAGTTCGAGACCAGATGCCGGTTGGCGACGGCGGCGACGTAGCGGTCGGGCGCGGCCAGATAGCCGATGCGCAGACCGGGCACGGTGATCTTGGTGAAGGAGGTGACGTAGAGCGTGCGCTCCGGCGCGAACGCGGCAACCGGCGGCGGCCGGTCTTCGACCAGCGGACCGAGCACATCGTTCTCGATGATGGCGATGTCGTGCTTGCGCGCGACCGCGGCGATCTCTTCTCGCCGCCGCGCATCCATCAGGGTCGCCGTCGGGTTGATCACCGAGGGCTGCACGAAGACCGCGCGGATGTCGGAAAGCCGGCAGGCCTCGTCCAGCGCTTCCGGGATCAGACCATTGTCGTCGATCGGCAGGCCTTCCAGATTGAAGCCGAGATAGCGTGCCAACGGCACCAGCGTATGGTGGCCGATCGCCTCGGTGGCAACCGTCGAACCCGGCGGCGCGACGCTCATCAGCGCCACGGTCATGCCGGCGGTGGCGCCGTTGGTCAGGCTGACGTTCTGCGGCGATGCATCGAGGCCACAAAGCCTCAGCCATTCGACCGCCACCGCGCGGTGGCGCGGAAACACCATGTTGGGCCGGAACGAAAGTGCTGAACTCGACGGCAGGTTCTCGGCCAGCCAGCCTAGTGCCTGTTTCAGCCGCTCCAGATGCATCGGCTCACAAACCGGTTTCAGGATCGACAGGTCGATGACTTCGCCGAGCCGCTCGGGCAGATATGGCGGCTCCGGCTCGCGGCGCTGCGTCTGGACGAAGCTGCCGCGGCCGATCTCGCCCGAAATCAGGCCGCGACGGATCAGTTCCTCATAGGCGCGGCTGACCGTCTGCACCGAAAGTTTCAGATCGTCGGCCAGCCTGCGATGGGTCGGCAGCCGCGCACCATTGGCCAGGCGCCCGTCATGGATGGCACGCGCGAACTGGTCGGCCAGCGATTGATATGCCGGCCGCCGGATGAGTGCGGGATCGGGTTGCCACAATGTCATGACTTATTAGAGATCGAAATCAGTGCAATTGACAATCGAAATAATGCGCCGTCATGGTACTCGGACGAAAAGTGAGCTCTGATGACATCAGTGAAACTCGACCCGATCGACCTGAAAATCCTCGACGCCATCCAGCGCGATGGACGCATCACCAAGCTGGCGCTGGCCGAGCAGGTCGGGCTGTCGCCGACGCCGTGCTGGATGCGGTTGCGCAAGCTGGAAAAGGCCGGCATCGTCTCGGGCTATCACGCCAGGATCGCCATGCGCGTCGTCGCACCCGTTGCCACCGTGCTGATGGAGGTGACCCTGGCCAACCACCGCCAGGCCGATTTCGACCGCTTCGAGCGCGTCATCCGAGACATCCCAGAGATCGTCGCCTGCTGGTCGGTCGGCGGCGGCGTCGACTATGTGCTGAAGGTGATGGCGCGCGACATCGACGCCTATCAGCGGCTGGTCGACGGCTTGCTCGACCGCGAAATCGGCATCGATCGGTACTTCACCTACATCGTCATTAAGACGGTGAAGGACGAGATCGCGCTGCCCCTCGCCGACCTGCTGCCGGCGCAAGCATGAGGTCAATCTCCCCTACCGTACACCCAGGAGACTGATCGAAACCCCCGTCATGTCGTCATCCTGGGGCGAAGCAAGGAGCGCAGCGACGCGGCGCAGACCCCAGGATCCATGCCGCGACTTCAAAGCGCTGCTGCGGTGCAGAATTCTGCTCTGCTGCATTCCTCGACCAAGATCACGGCATGGATCCTCGGGTCTCCGCCGCGTCGCTTCGCTCCTGCTCCGCCCGTGGATGACGAAGGCGGGGAGGCTTCGGCCAATCTCCAGGTTTAGTGCCGCCCACCGGTCAGCAGAGAGATCATCTGCGCCCGTGGGCCAATAGAGACAATCTCTCTCTATGGGGCTGTCCAAACAGCCTCTCTATCTGCATCGGATGAATAGTCTTCCCGCATCAGTCCGAACCGGGAGGTCTCGACCATGTCCGCGCATTTCGCCCGCTCGCATCGCCATGAAGCGCTCGATCGCCTCGCCGACCGCCGGCTGCTGCGTGAACTCGCCTATGTCGATGGCCACTGGACGGCGAGCGAGGCTGCCGAAAGCTTCGAAGTTACCGACCCGGCCACCGGCACCACAGTCGCTTTCGTCGCCGCGCTCGACGGCCGGCAGACGACGAAGGCGATCGATGCCGCCGCGCGCGCCTTCCCGGCGTGGCGGGCACTGTTGCCGCAGAAGCGCTCGAAAATTCTGCGCAAATGGTTCGAGCTGATCGTCGCTGCAAAGCAAGACCTCGCTCTGCTGATGACGCTGGAACAGGGCAAGCCGCTGCAGGAGTCGCTGGGCGAAATCGACTATGCCGCTTCCTTCGTCGAATGGTATGCCGAAGAAGCAAAACGCTTGAATGCCGAGAGCGTCACCAGCCATCTGCCGAACGCCGAAATGATGGTTCGGCGCGAGCCGCTCGGTGTCGTCGGCGTCGTCACGCCGTGGAATTTTCCGTCGGCGATGCTGACCCGCAAGGCTGCGGCAGCCCTTGCCGCCGGCTGCACCATCGTTGCGCATCCGTCCTCGGAAACGCCGCTGTCGGCGCTGGCGCTGGCCGAGCTCGGCGAACGCGCCGGCTTGCCCGCCGGCGTCTTCAACGTCATCACCGGCAAGGCTTCGACCATCGTCGGGCGGATGTGCGAAGACCCGCGCGTTCGCGCCATGAGCTTTACCGGCTCGACCGAGATCGGCCGGCTGATCGCCGCGCAAAGTGCTGCGACGATGAAGCGGCTGGTGATGGAGCTTGGCGGCCACGCCCCGCTGATCGTCTTTGCCGATGCCGATCTGGACAAAGCGGTTGATATCGCCATCGACGCCAAATTCGCCACGTCGGGCCAGGACTGCCTCGCTGCCAACCGTATCTATGTCCAGCGTCCGATCTACGATCGGTTCTGTGCCGCCTTCGCCAAGCGTATCGAGACGTTGCGGACCGGCAATGGCCTTGCTGATAGCACCGACATCGGCCCGCTGATGCACGAGCGCGCCGTCAAGAAGGTCGAGGAACAGGTCGCCGATGCCATCGCTCACGGCGCGCGCTGCCTCACCGGGGGCAAGCGGCACCAGGCTGGCCCCCTGTTCTACCAGCCGACGCTGCTGGCCGACGTCACTGACGAAGCGCTGATCATGCGTGAGGAGACTTTTGGTCCGGTGGCCGCGGTGACGCCGTTCGGCAGCGAGGCCGAAGTGATCGCCCGCGCCAACGCCACCGAATATGGCCTCGTCGCCTATGTCGTGACCGAGAATGGCGGCCGGCAGCAGCGCATGGGCCGCGCCCTCGATTACGGTATGGTCGCCATCAACCGCGTCAAGATCACCGGCGCGCCGATTCCGTTCGGCGGCGTCAAGCAATCGGGCATCGGGCGCGAAGGCTCGCGCCACGGGCTCGAGGCTTTCACCGATCTCAAATATCTCTGCCTGGATGTAGCTTAAGCTGCGCCGGAATCACCGTTTTGTCAGGAGTCAAAAGAATGCTCGACCAGTCCAACGAACTCGCCGCCTGGGATCGCGACCACTTCTTCCACCCCTCGACCCATATGGGCACGCATGCGCGGGGCGAAAGCCCGACGCGCATCATGGCCGGCGGTGAGGGCGTCACCGTCTGGGACAACAATGGCCGGAAGAGCCTCGATGCCTTCGCCGGCCTCTACTGCGTCAATGTCGGCTACGGCCGTCAGAAGATCGCCGATGCCATCGCCGCCCAGGCGAAGAACCTCGCCTACTACCACGCCTATGTCGGCCACGGCACCGAGGCCTCGATCACGCTGGCCAAGATGATCATCGATCGCGCGCCGCAGGGCATGTCGCGGGTCTATTTCGGCCTCTCCGGTTCGGATGCCAACGAAACCAACATCAAGCTGATCTGGTACTACAACAACGTGCTCGGCCGGCCGGAGAAGAAGAAGATCATATCGCGCTGGCGCGGCTACCACGGCTCGGGCGTGATGACGGGATCGCTGACCGGGCTCGACCTGTTCCACAACGCCTTCGACCTGCCGCGCGCGCCGATCCTGCACACCGAAGCACCATATTACTTTCGCCGCACCGACCGCTCGATGAGCGAGGAGCAGTTTTCACAGCATTGCGCCGACAAGCTCGAGGAGATGATCCTGGCCGAGGGTCCGGAAACGGTCGCTGCCTTCATCGGCGAGCCGATCCTCGGCACTGGCGGCATAGTGCCGCCGCCGGCAGGCTATTGGGAAAAGATCCAGGCGGTGCTTAAGAAGTACGACGTGCTGCTGGTCGCCGACGAAGTGGTGACGGGCTTCGGCCGGCTGGGCACCATGTTCGGCTCCGACCATTACGGCATCAAGCCGGACCTGATCACCATCGCCAAGGGCCTGACCTCGGCCTATGCGCCGCTGTCGGGCGTCATCGTCGCCGACAAGATGTGGCAGGTGCTGGTTGAGGGCTCCGACAAGCTCGGCTCGCTCGGCCATGGCTGGACCTATTCGGCGCATCCGATCTGCGTTGCCGCGGGTGTCGCCAATCTCGAACTGATCGACGAGATGGATTTAGTGACAAATGCCAAGGAGACCGGCGCCTATTTCCGCGCCGAACTGGCCAAGGCAGTCGGCGGCCACACGAATGTCGGGGACGTCCGCGGCGACGGCATGCTGGCGGCGGTGGAATTCGTTGCCGACAAGGACGACCGGGTGTTCTTCGACGCTTCGCAGAAGATCGGACCGCAGGTAGCGACGGCGCTTGCGGCGAGCGGCGTCATCGGCCGAGCCATGCCGCAGGGCGACATTCTGGGCTTCGCGCCGCCGCTCTGCCTGACCCGCGAGGAAGCCGACATCGTCGTGTCGAAGACCGCCGATGCCGTGAAGAGCGTGTTTGCCAATCTCTGAGATCGACCGATGAATGCCATGACCAGAACCCTCCCCGCCACCATGGCCGCCGTGCTGCTTACCGGACACGGCGGACCGGAAAAACTCGTCTACCGCAGCGACGTGAAAGTGCCCTCGCCCGCTCCCGGTGAAGTGCTGGTCAAGGTCAGCGCTTGCGGGATGAACAACACCGATGTCTGGGTGCGCCAGGGCGCCTATGGCACGGAGGAGGACGCTGCCGCCGTGTCGACATGGCGCCGACAGAACAACACGCTGAGCTTCCCCCGCATCCAGGGCACCGACACCGTCGGTATCATCGCCGCTGTCGGCGAAGGTGTGTCGCCCGACCGTATCGGCAAACGGGTGATGGTCGATTTCTCGATCTACAATCGCGACGACGATTCGCTCGCCGACATCGACTATATGGGCCATGGCCGCGATGGCGGCTACGCCGAATATCAGGCCGTGCCGGCCGAGAATGCCCATGTCGTCGACACCGACATGAGCGACGTCGAACTCGCCACCTTCTGCTGCGCCTATCTGACGGGCGAGCAGATGCTGGAGCGCGCCGCACTCAAGGCCGGTGAACGCGTGCTGGTCACAGGCGCCTCGGGCGGCGTCGGTTCGGGCATCGTGCAGCTGGCACGGGCGCGCGGCGCCATTCCCTATGCGGTCGTCGGCAAGGGCAAGGAACAGGCGGTACGCGACATCGGCGCCGAAGCTGTCATCACGCGTGGTGTTGCCGACCTGCCGCAAGCCGTGAATGAGGCGACCGGAGGCCAGCCGATCGACGTGGTCGCCGACCTCGTCGGCGGCGCCATCTTCAACGACTTGCTTCGCATCCTGCGGCCCGAAGGCCGCTACACAACCGCCGGCGCGATTGCCGGTCCGGTCGTACAGCTCGATCTCAGGACCATGTACCTGAAGCAATTGCAGTTGCATGGCTCAAGCCAGGGCACGCGCGCGGATTTCCGCCGCATCGTTGGGTACATCGAGGCGAGAAAGATCCGGCCGCTGGTCGGCGGCGTCTACAAGCTCTCCGATTTCCACCATGCGCAGGCGGATTTCATCGCCAAGGATTTCGTCGGCAAGCTGGTGGTGGTGCCGGATGCCATGTGGGGCTCGGCTGGCTGAACAACGCTCGTCTCAACCGTGCTGGGCCGCTCTTAGCAGCATGCCGAACAGGTCGCGCGGCTCGTCGGGGTCGGCCAGCATGTCGAGTTCCTGATAGAGGCCGGTCGAGCGCAGTTGATCCCTGACGTAGCGCAGTGCCGAAAAGTCCTCGATGGCGAAACCGACCGAATCGAACAGCGTGATCTGGCCGGGATCGCGCCGGCCTTGCACGGCGCCTGACATCACCTGCCACAGCTCGGTCACGGGATGGTCGGCCGGAAGCTGCTGGATCTCGCCCTCGATGCGGGTCTGCGGCGGATATTCGACGAAGATGTCGGCGCGCAGCAGGATATCGCGGTGCAGTTCGGTCTTGCCCGGGCAGTCGCCACCGACCGCGTTGATATGGACGCCGGAGCCGACCATGTTGTCGGTGAGGATGGTGGCGTACTGCTTGTCGGCGGTGACGGTGGTGATGATCTGCGCGCCCTCGACGGCCTCCTGCGCGGTGCCGCAGGCGACCATGTCGAAGCCGAGACCGGCGAGATTGCGGATGCATTTTTCGGTGGCAGTGCGGTCGATGTCGTAAAGCCTCAGCCTGTCGACACCGAGCAGCGCCTTGAAGGCCACCGCCTGGAATTCGGCCTGGGCGCCATTGCCGATCAGCGCCATGCAGCTGGAGCCGGCCGGCGCCAGGTATTTGGCGGCCAGAGCCGACATCGCGGCCGTGCGCAGCGCGGTCAGGATGGTCATCTCCGACAACAGCACCGGGTAGCCATTGTGGACATCGGCGAGCATGCCGAAAGCGGTCACCGTCTGGCGGCCCTCGCGCATGTTCTTGGGGTGGCCGTTGACATATTTGAAGCCGTAGACCTCGCCGTCGCTGGTCGGCATCAGCTCGATGACGCCCTCGGCGCTGTGCGAGGCCACGCGCGGGGTCTTGTCGAACAGCTCCCAACGGCGGAAATCATCCTCGATGTAGCCGGCGAGTTCGACGAGGAAGCGCTCGACGCCGATCTTCAGCACCAGCTTCATCATATGATCGACGCTGACGAAGGGCACGATGTTGAGATTTGGGATCATTTTTTCTTATCCTTGCCGCATGCAGGCGGTCAGTCCTGGCGATGCGCGTTGTGCGCCTTCATCATCGCCGCCAGCGCCGGATCGTTTTGTTCCAGCGCCCCGATAGCTCCGCCTGTGTCATAGAGGCGCTCATCCTGTCCCATCTAGAACTTGGCTTCGAGCCGCCCGATCGGCAGGTCAAACCCTATGATACCAGGTATGCGCCGCTCCATGCCGCCTGGTCCCAGTTCGCGCATGCACCAGCGGTCGTCGCGCTCCTTCTCCAGCACGTCGACAAGCTGCAGGAGATGCCGGGCGGTGGCATGATCGTCGAGCGGCACCGGATGCCCATGACAATGCACGACAGCAAAATTCCAGGTCGGCGCGCTGTCGCGCACCGGATTGCGCGGATACCAGGACGGCGAGATGTAGCCATGCGGACCGTGAAAGATGGCGACCGTCTCCCTGCCCTCGGCGATCAGCGCGCTGTGCGGATTGGCCCTGGCGAGATGCGAGACCAGCGTTCCGTTTTCACCCCGCGCGCGATCGAGCACGAAGGGAAGATGCGAGACGACAAGACCCTGCGGTCCCGATGTCACCACCGTGGCAAAGGCCGCGGCCTCGATCAGGCCGAACACCTCGTCGCGCGACAGTGGCGCGAACTCGAGCTTGGTATACATCAGGTCAGCTTCGCTGGGCGCGAACCGCCGGGATCAGGCCTTGCGGGCGAACCAGCAGCACGGCGATGACGCCCGACAGCACGATGGCGTCGCGATAGGGCGCGATCGCTCCCGGCAGTGTCGCTTGCAGCAGCACCTCGATGATGCCGAGCAGGAAGCCGCCGGCGACCGCACCGGGCAGGCTGCCGAGCCCGCCGACGACGGCGGCAATGAAGGCCTTCAGCACCGGCGTAAAGCCCATCAGCGGATCGACCGAGGCACGCTGCGCCACCCACAGCATGGCCGCCAGCCCGGCCAGCAGGCCGGAGAGCAGGAAGGCGGTGGCGATGATGCGGCTGGCCGGAATGCCCATCAGGCGCACGACGTCGAAATCTTCCGCCGCGGCGCGCATCGCCGTGCCGGTCACCGAGCGGCGCAGGAAGACTTCCAGCGCAATCAGCGCCAGTGCGGAGACGACGATGGAGATGCTGGGACCGACGCCGATGGTGAAGTCGCCGAAGGAGAAGGCGCCGGTCATCCAGCTAGGCATGGCGACAGCTTGCGGCCGTGCCGAGATGCCGTTCTGGAAGACGACCTTCAGCAAGCTGGAAACCGCGAAGCTGGTCAACAGCAGGCTGGTGACGCTGGCGCCGCGCATGGGCCTGAAGGCGATACGCTCCATGGCGACGGCGGCGAGCGCGCCGCAGGAGACGGCGACGAGCACGGCTACGGGAAAGGGAAAACCCAGCACCAGCGAGGCCAGAAGCGCATAGCCCGACAGCGTCATCAGCTCGCCATGGGCGAAGTTGATCAGGCCGACGATGGAAAAGACGATCGCCAGCCCGAGCGCCAGCAGGGCATAGACGCCGCCGAGGCTCACCGCATTGATGATCTGCTGCGCGATCATGCTTCTTAAGCTCCCAGATAGGCTTGGCGGACGAGGTCCGAGGAGGCGAGTTCTTTTGCCGTGCCCGACAGCACCACCTCGCCATTGGCGAGCACCACGGCGCGGTCGGCGATTTCGAGCGCCAGCGCTACATTCTGTTCGACCAGGAGGATGGTCAGGCCCTTGCGGCGCAGTTCGGCGATCAGGTCGAAGACGGTGTCGATCAGTTGCGGGGCAAGGCCGAGCGAGGGCTCGTCGAGCAGGATCATGCGCGGCTTGCCCATCAGCGCGCGGGCGATGGCCAGCATCTGCTGTTCGCCGCCCGACAGATTGCCGCCCTTGACGCGATGGTAGCGGCGCAGGATCGGGAACAGCTCCAGCATCTCCTCCTCGCGCAGCCTTGCCTCGGCCGCCGGCTGATGCACTGCGCCGCCGAGACGCAGATTGTCGGCCACCGTCAGGCTGGCGAAGATACGGCGGCCTTCGGGAACCAGCGCGACGCCCTTGCGGGCAATCGCCTCCGGCGCCAGGCCGGTGATGTCGACACCGTCGAAGATCACCTTGCCGGATGCCGCCGGCACCAGCCCGGCGACGGCGCCGAGCGTCGAGCTCTTGCCGGCGCCGTTGGCGCCGACCAGAGCGATGATCTCGCCGCTGCCGACGGTGAGGTCGACGCGGCGCACCGCCTCGACCTCGCCGTACCGGATTTTCAGGGCTTCGACGCTCAGCATGACATCACGGCGCGGGAACGTCGGCAGCGTCGGGGATCAGGGTCTGGACATGCTTGCCCTCGCCGCCCTCGTAGCGCATCAGCGCCACCGGCCGCAGCGGCATGCGATCGGTGCCGGCATAGGTGATCTTGCCGGTGATGCCTTCGAAGTCCTTGAGGCCGGCGATGGCGTCGCGGATCGCCTTCGGGTTGTCGGAGCCAGCCGTCTTGACCGCTTGGTCGAGGATCAGGCCGATCTCGTAGCCATTGACCTCATAGGTCGATTCCGGTGCGTGGCCGGCATATTTGGTGAAGGCTGCGTTGAAGGCCTCGAGCTTGCTGCCCGGCTCGGCATAGCCGGCCGCGGTGTAGACGACGCCGTCGACCAATTTGCCGAGCGCCTTGATGGTCGGCGTGCCGATGGCATCGGCGCCATAGACCGGGATGGTGACGCCGGCGCCACGCAATTGCTGGATGAAGGCCGGGAAATCCGGCTCATAGGCCGCCGTCATGATCAGGTCGGGCTTGTCGGCCAGGCCCTTGATGTTGGTGATCTCGGCGGAAAAGTCGGGCTGGCCCATGCTGAAGGTGCCGCGACCGACAATGGCGCCGCCCTTCTTCTCGAACACCTTGCCGAAATATTCCGGCAGATTGGCGGTGTAGGTGGAGTCCGGCGAAGTCAGCAGGAACACCTTCTTCTTGCCTTCCGAGACGGCGAAGTCGGCGACCGCCGTCGCCTGCACATTGTCGGCCGGATAGGTGCCGAACATGACGTCGCCGACCGCGCCGGTGAGCACCGGGGCGGAGCCGCACAGCGTCAGGGTCGGAATGCCGAGCGGCTGGGTGAGCTGGCCGGCGGAAATCGAGGGATCGGCATCGCACGGCGTGATCATGATCTTGGCGCCGGCGTCGATCAGCTCCTGGGCGACGGTGGCGGTCTGCGCGGTATCGGAGCGCGTGTCCTTGATCAGCAGCTTGACGGTGTATTTGCCGCCGAGCCCGCCCTTGGCGTTGAGCTCGTCGAGCGACATGCGCAGGCCGGCAAGTGCCGGCTGGTCGTAAGGGGCAAGGCCGCCGGTCTGCGCGGTCGCCGCACCGATGATGATCTCCTCGGCGCTGGCCGTCGAAATGGCGGCGATGCCGAACACGGCAGCGCACAAAGCGGCGCGATGGAGGCGATAGAGGCTTGGCATGTCGGTTCTCCTTCTGGATTTCTTATGGTTGGCTGTCGTTGCGGGTCATGCGGTCTGGTTTTCAGGCGTTGCGGTCTTGGCGCGCGCCGTGCGGCTGCCGAGATAGGCTGCGATCACGGCGGGGTTCTTCTGGACATCGCCCGGCGTGCCGTCGGCGATGACGCGGCCATGATCGATGACGACGATGCGCTCGCACAGGTTCATCACCAGCCGCATGTCGTGTTCGATCAGCACAATGCCGATGCGGCGCTCGATGCGGACCGTCGAGAGGATCGAAACCAGTTCGGCGGTCTCGACGGCGTTCATGCCGGCGGCCGGCTCGTCGAGCAGCAGGAAGCGCGGCTTCAACGCCAGTGCACGTGCCACTTCGAGCCGACGGCGCTGGCCGTAGGCAAGCCTGGCGGCCGGTTGATCGGCAAATCTCTCCAGCCCCATGCGCGCAAGTTCACCCATTGCCGCCGCCTCGGCATGGCCAAGATCCGGCTCCACCTGGCGGGCGGCGACGACGACATTTTCGAGCACGGTCATGTGCGGGAAGACGCGGATGTTCTGGAAGGTGCGGGCAACGCCGGAGCGGGCGAAGCGGAAGGCCGAAGCCTGCCGGACCACGCCACCCACCGACACGGTGCCGGCACTCGGCTTGATATCACCGGCCAGCATGTTGAGCAGCGTCGTCTTGCCGGCGCCATTGGGGCCGATGATGCCGGTGATGCTGTCGGTCTCGAAATCCAGGCTGACGTCGTCGACGGCGACGACGCCGGCATAGCGGCGCGACAGATGGACGGCGGTGAGCCGGTCACTCTCGACATGCCGCGGTGGCGCCGTTGAAGCCATCACGGCCTGGCGTCCGGGTCGGCGCAGCAGGTTCAGTTCACGCTCGCCGAACAGACCGGTCGGCCGCCGCCAGATAACCAGGATCATGGCGATGGCAAGCACGCCCTGGGTCAGGCCGAACAGGACGGGCAGATGCAGGCCGAGCACCTCGCCGCCGCCTTCGAAGCGGCGCACCACTTCGACCAAAACGATGGTGACGATGACGCCGGCGAAAGCGCCGAGCGACGAGGTCATGCCGCCGACGATCAGCATGGCGAGCATGGTGAAGCCGAGGTCGAAATAGAAATCGCGTGGCGAGAACGCACCCAGAAACTGCGCCATCATGGCGCCGGCGGCCATGGCGGCGACGACACCCGCCACCCAGGCGGCCAAACGCGCCGTGCGCTGGTCGACGCCGACGGCGGCGGCACCGCGCTCGTCATTGGCGGCGGCGCGGGCGGCAAGGCCGAAGGAGGTTTCGCGAAACAGCCTCGCCGCCACCAGCGCCATCGAAGCGACAGCGGCAGCCGTCCACAGCCCGACCTCGCGCGGCACGCCATAGAATGGCTGACTGCCGCGCGTGATCTCGCGCCCGGCCACCAGCAGCGTGTAGACGATGATCAGCATGGCAAGCGTTGCGATCGAAGCGCTCGATCCGGAAAGCCTGAGCAGCGGCGTGCCGGTCAACAGGCCGACGATGACCGCGAGAGCAAGGACGACGGCCAGCGCCGCGAAGAAGGAGAGTTGATACCCGGCGAGGAATTGCGGCAGGTCGCGCAGCGCCGTTCGCTGCAATGCGGTCGGCATGGTGAGGATGCCGGTGGCGTAGGCGCCAAGGCCGACAAAGGCGGCCTGACCGAACGAGACGATGCCGCTGTTGCCAGAGAATATCTGCAGGCCAAGCACCGCCGTCAGCATGATCGCGGCATAGGTGACCACACGTTGCATGGCGGCGCTGCCAAAGATGAAGGCGGCAAGCGCCACCAGCAGCAGCACCGCGACCATGCACAGGGCATCGGCAGTGGCGTTGCGAAACGCGGCCGGCATGAAGCCACTGGGCTTGCTCTCGCTCATCGTCACCGACGCCATTACGCGGCCCTGAAGCGATCGGGTGAAAACGGCGCCAGGATCGGTTGCGCGCCTTCGGTGACCAGCCTGGCCACCGCCTCGCCGACTGCCGGCCCGGTCTTGAAGCCGTGGCCGGAGGATCCCGCCGAAACGACCAGCCCTTCGACGTCAGGCATGGCGCCGATGACCGGCAGATCGTCGGGGCTCATGTCGTAGAGTCCGGCATAGCCGGGCCGGATGCCAAGCTCGGCCATGGCAGGGACTCTGCCAGCGAAGGTCTCCAGAATCTCGACCGATTCCTGCTCCTCGACACCTTCCATGTAATCATCAGGATTTTCGACCAAACGCGGGCGGCCCGCATGTTCGTGGCGCAGGCCGGTGCCGCCACCAGCCCAGGTGCCGGCCAGGATGACGCCGTCATTGTCAGGCCGTGCATAGTTGCAGGAAATGTCGTCGCACCAGGCGAAAGGCATGACCTGCCTTGCCTTGCCGGCTGCGTCGAGGACGGCCATCGGATGGCGCTCGACATGCAGCGGCAGATCGAGGCCGACCGTCGCTAGCAGGCGGCGCGTCCACGGCCCGGCGGCCAGGACGACGGTACCGGCTTCCAGCACCGTTCCATCGGTCAAGGTGACGCCGGTGATGCGGTCGCCCTGCCGTTGAAGGCTCTCGACCAGCGTGTTCTGCATGATCCTGGCACCGTTGGCGCGGGCGGCACGGGCGATGGCGTTGGTGGCGCCGAAGGCATCGGCGTAGCCATATTCCGGCTCCCACAGCGCCATTGCGACATTGTCCAGGGCAAAGCCGGGTGCCGCGTCGGCAAAGGCCTGCGGCGACAATGTCTCGATGCGCGCGCCCTCGCCGCGGATGCGTTCGGCCGCCGCCGTCCAACTCACCTTGTTGTCGTTGCCGCAGACCCACATCATGCCGATTTCGGTGACGAAAGAGCCTTCGCCCGCGATTTCCGGCAGCGACACCAGGATCTCGCGGCCACGTATGGAAAGCTGCGACAATTCCGGCATCAGGTAGAAGGCGTGCAGCAGCGCCGACGATTTGCCCGACGGGCCGCCGGCGGGATGGGTCTGCTCGACCAATGTGACCTTCACACCGGCCTTGGCCAGATGATAGGCGGCGCTCGATCCGACAATGCCGGCACCGACGACGATGACGTCGCTTCCGTTTCGCATGGCTGTTCCCCACAGTCTCTTGGCTGCTTTCCGACAAGGTAGGGCCAGCGATCACGCAATGTCAACATCTCTTCATTGTTGACCAAGATTTAAATCTCTGTAATAAACTCGACAAAACAAGAGAACACGGATTTCGGGGAGGCCCATGGCGATACGCGATGTTCTGATGCGCGGGGATCTTGCGCTGACGCCGTCGGAAGAGAAGATCGTCCGACTGCTGTTGACGGACTATCCGACCTCCGGCCTCGGCACCGCCTCATCGCTCGCCCGGCGCGCTGGCGTCAGCGATCCGACCGTGGTGAGACTGGTCGTCAAGCTCGGCTATGAAGGGTTTCCGGATTTCCAGGCGAAGCTTCTGGCCGAAGTCGAGGCAAGACTGCACTCGCCGCTGCTGATGATGGAGGCCAAGCGGCAGAGCGGCTCCAACGACAGCGCCGTGCTGGCCTATCTCGACAGCGTCACCACGGCCTTGCAGAAAGCCACCGCCGCGACACCCATCCAGACATACGAGCGGGCGGCCCGCCTGCTGATGGAGGTCAAGGGCGAGGTTGTGATGGTCGGCGGCCGGTTCAGCCGTCACATCGCCGGCATGCTGGCCGGCTATCTCGTGCAGTTTCGCTCCGGGGTTCGCGATCTCGGCGTGCTTTCTCCACAGACTTTCGACACGCTCGCCGACCTCGACCGGCGCGACGTGCTCGTCGTGTTCGACTACCGCCGCTACCAGCTCGACGTCATGGCCTATGCGAGCCAAGCGGCGGCGCTCGATGTGCGCATCGTCCTGTTCACCGACCAATGGCTGTCGCCGATATCAGACCTCGCCGAAGTCACCATCGTCAGCCCGCTCGAAGTCGCCTCGCCCTACGACACGCTGGCGCCGGCGATCGCCCAGATGGAGGCGCTGGTCGCCCATATCGTTTCGACGCTGGGCGACGACGCGCGCGCCCGCATTGAGCGGCTCGAAAGGGTGCGACATGCCAATGCCGTGACACTCGACAGCGACCCGCAAGAGAACGGCGCGCGCAAGATACCCGGACCCCGCAAGACGCCGGGACCCAAATCAGCAAAGCAGGACGACAAAGCATGACCCAGGCCCTACCCAAACGAGACGAAGCCTTCCGTGCCGGCGAAACGGCCCTGCTGCTCGTCGACATGCAGCGCATCTGGCTGGAGCCGGGCGCAGATCCGTCGCATCCGGAGCGTGGGCCCGATCACTATTTCTACCGGCAGACATCGTCACAGACGATCCCCAACCAGGAGCGCCTGCTGGCCGCTGCGCGGGCCAATGGCGTCGAGGTGCTGCACACCATCATCCAGAGCCTGACCGAAGACGGCCGTGACCGCTCGCTCGACCACAAGCTGACGCCGATCCATGTCGCGCCCAGCCTCCCGGAGGGTCTGCCGGTGCCGGCGCTGGCGCCGGTCGGCGACGAGATCATGCTGCCGAAGACGTCGTCCGGCATCTTCAACTCGACCAATGTCGACTATCTCCTCAAGAACCTCGGCATCCGCTATCTCGTCGTGGTCGGCGTGCTGACCGATCAATGCGTCGACATGACGGTGCGCGACGGCGCCGACCGCGGCTATCTTGTCACCTGCGTATCGGATGCCTGCGCCACCATTACGCAGGAACGCCACGACATCGCGCTCAAGGCCTTCGGCGGCTACTGCTGGGTGGCCGATACCGACACGGTCGTCGGCCGCTTCAACGCTTTGGGAAAACCGGCATGACATCGACTGTCGAGCCTCTGGTTGCCGTCGTCACCACGGATCTCTCCGCCGTCACGCGGGGCCGCTTCGTTGCCGAAAGCAAGTTGCAGAAGACCGCCACGACCGGCGTCGGTTGGCTGCAGGCCAATCTGTCGCTGACGCCGTTCAACTCGATCGTCGATCCCAACCCCTGGGGCTCGTCGGGCGACCTACGGCTGATCCCCGATCTCAAGGCGCGCTTTCGCACGACACGCACCGGATCGGCGACGCCGTTCGACATGGTCGCCGGCGACATCGTCGAGCTCGATGGCAGCCCATGGCTGGGGTGCACCCGCACGATGCTCAAAGAGGCGTTGGCCGATTTGAAAGCCGCAACCGGCCTGTCGGTCATCGCCGCCTTCGAGCATGAATTCAATGTCGCCGACGGCGGCTTCGCGCCGGCGCATTCGATGTCTTTCGCCGCATTGCGCCGCACGGACCCCTTCGCGCCCAACCTGATGGCGGCGCTCGAGGAAGCCGGAGTCGCTCCCGAGGTGGTCATCGCCGAATTCGGCGACGAGCAGTTCGAGGTGACGCACGAGCCGGCGGACGCGCTGACGGCGGCGGACCGCGCCGTCGCCATCCGCGAAATCACGCGCGAATTGGCGCGCAATGCCGGCTGGCGTGCGAGCTTCGCGCCCAAAACCGCGCCAACTGCCGTCGGCAACGGCGTCCACATCCATTTCAGCTTTGTCGACGAGGCCGGCAAGCCGGTGACATACGATCCAACGCAGCCCGGAGGTCTTTCCGCCAAAGCCGGCGCCTTCTGTGCCGGCGTGCTGCGCCATCTGCCTGGAATGACCGCGATGACGGCGTCGAGCGTGTCGTCCTTCTACCGGCTGAAGCCGCACAGCTGGAGTTCGTCCTATACCTGGCTTGCCGACCGCGACCGCGAGGCGTCGCTGCGCATCTGCCCGACTGTGACGATCGGCGGACGCGATCCGGCGCGGCAATACAACATCGAATACCGGGCCGCTGACGCCACCGGCAATCCCTATCTGTCGCTGGCGGCGATCATCCGCGCCGGGCTGGAAGGGTTGAAGGCGGGCCTGCCGTCGCCGCCTTTGGTCACCGGCGACCCGACACTGATGAGCGAGGCTGAGCGGGCGAGTCTCTGTCTGGTGCGCCTGCCCGAAACCCTGCCGGCGGCACTGGACGCGTTGCTGGCCGACGGCATCGTGACGGGATGGTTCGCGCCTGTCTTCATCGAAACCTTCGTCGGCCTCAAGCGACATGAAGCCGAGCGTCTTGCCGGTCTCGATCCGGCCTCCATCTGCGATCTCTACCGGACGCTCTATTGATGACCGCGCAGGCCAGAAAAGATTGGCCCGAGGCCGTCGAGGTCCTCAACGAGCACGGCCGCTCCGATATCGTGCTGTTGTGCGAGCATGCGTCCAACCACATGCCGGCCGAGTATCGACAGCTCGGCCTCGATGCCGGCCATCTGCAGCGCCACATCGCCTGGGATATCGGCGCCGCCGAAGTGACCTGCCTGCTGTCGTCGAAGCTCGATGCTGCGGCCTTCCTCAGCGGTTATTCGCGGCTGCTGATCGACCTCAACCGGCCGCTGGGCACGCCAGGCAGCATTCCGGTGCTGTCGGAAGACACCGACATTCCCGGCAATGTCGGCATCGATTCGGCGGAGCGGAGCCGACGTGCCGAGATCATCTTTTCGCCGTTTCATGACCGGGTGACCGCGTATCTCGACCGCCGGGCACAGGCAGGCCGGCAGACGCGGATCGTGACGATCCATTCCTTCACGCCGGTCTTCCTCGGTGTCAGCAGGCCTTGGCATGCCGGCGTGCTGCATGACCAAGCGAGAGGTCTCGCAGAATCGATCCTTTCGGGCCTGCGCACCGACGCCGGGCTCAATGTCGCGGCCAACGTGCCCTATGTGATCAGCCGCGACGCCGACTACGCCGTGCCCATCCATGGCGACGATCGCGGCATCCCCGCCGTCCTCGTCGAGATCCGGCAGGATTTGCTGTCGACGCGGTCCGGCATCGAGGAATGGGCGGACCGGCTGGCGGCGGCACTGCCGGCACTTGAGACGGAAACCGTGCCGTGAGCAATCTAAGCCTGCGCGAACGCGACGCCGCGGCCATCGCCCAGATCGGCAAGCTGCGTTTCTCGCCGCTCAGCGTCATCGGCGGCCGGGGCAACCGGCTGATCGAGGAAGGCGGCCGCTCCTTGCTAGACCTGTCGGGATCGGCCGGTCCGGCGGTGCTCGGCTACGGCCATCCGGCAATCGTCGAAGCGGTCGAGACGTCGATCCGCGACATGGCGGGCGCCAGCCTGCTGCTCTACCCGAACGAGCCCGCCGTATCGCTGGCGGAGCGGCTGCTGGCGATTACGCCCGGAGAAGGCGAACGGCGCGTCTGGTTCGGCCATTCCGGGTCGGATGCCAACGACTGCGCGGTGCGCGTGCTGCAGGCAGCCACCGGCCGCTCGCGCTTCATCTCGTTCATCGGTTCCTATCACGGCAATCTCTCCGGCTCGATGGGCATCAGCGGCCATACCGCCATGACCCACACGCTGCCCCGGCCGGGCGTGCTTCTGCTGCCCTATCCCGATCCGTTCCGACCGAATTTCAGCAGCGAGGACGTGCTGGCCCTGCTCGACTACCAGTTCGAGACCACCTGCCCGCCGCATCAGGTCGCGGCGGTGTTCATCGAGCCGTTGATGTCGGATGGCGGACTGATCGTGCCGCCGCCCGGCTTTCTCAAGGCATTGCAGGAGCGTTGCCGCAAGCACGGCATCAAGATTGTCGTTGACGAGGTCAAGGTCGGGCTCGCCCGCAGCGGCATGATGCACTGCTTCCAGCATGAAGGACTGACGCCCGACCTCGTCGTCTTTGGCAAAGGCATCGGCGGTGGCTTGCCGTTGTCGGCCGTGATCGGCCCTAAGGAGATCATGGACCATGCGCCGGCCTTCGCGCTGCAGACAACCGCGGGCAATCCGGTGGCGACATCGGCCGGCAACGCGGTGCTGAAGACGATCGAGACGGACGGCCTGGTCGAGCGCTCGGCGCGGATCGGCATGCTGTTTTCCGACGCGCTGCGAGCCCTTGCCGCCAGGCATGAGATCATCGGCGACGTGCGCGGGCGCGGCCTTGCCATCGGTGTCGACCTAGTCAAGGACCGCGCGACACGCGAGCCCGTTCCAGCCACGACCACGGCCAAGATCATCTATCGCGGCTATGAGCTGGGTGCAGCCTTCACCTATGTCGGGTTGAAGGCCAATGTGCTGGAGTTCATGCCACCGCTGACGCTGACGGAAGACGAGATGACCGAGGGCGTCGCGATCGTCGACCAGGCAATCGCTGACGTGAATGCCGGCAAGGTCTCGGATGCGGACGTCGCCTCCTTCATGATGTGGTGAACAAAAAAGGCGCCGCGCCGGGCTGCGACAGCGATTGTCTCGGCAGCCCCGGCTCATCGTTGTGCAACAATTATTCCGCGATACGCACGATCAGCTTGCCGAAATTCCTGCCTTCGAGAAGGCCGAGAAAGGCCTGAGGCGCATTTTCGATGCCGTCCACGATATCTTCCCTGTAGCGGACGCGGCCGGACGCTATCCATTCGGCCATCTCACGATAGAAGGCCGGGCGCTGGTCGACAAATTCGCGCTGGATAAAACCCCTGATCGTCAGGCTGCGGTGCAGCACTTGCTGCATCAATGTCGGCAACCGGTCGGTGCCGGCATCCGCGATGACGTTGTACTGCGCGATCAGCCCGCAGACCGGCACACGCGCAAATTCGTTCAGCAGCGGAAACACCGCGTCCCAGACAGGACCGCCGACATTTTCGAAATAGATGTCGATGCCGCCGGGGCAAGCTGCCTTCAACTGCTCTGCAAAATCGTCGGCCCGGTGATCGACGACCGCGTCAAAGCCGAGCTCTTCTCGCACGAAGGCGCACTTTTCGGCACCGCCGGCAATGCCGACGGCACGCGCACCCTTGATGCGCGCGATCTGGCCAACGGCCGACCCGACCGCGCCGCTGGCGGCCGCGACGACGACCGTCTCGCCAGGCTTCGGCTGCCCGATGGTGAGCAGACCGGCATAGGCCGTAAAGCCCGGCATGCCGAGCACGCCGAGCGCGGTTGTTATGGGTGCAGCCGCGGGATCGAGCTTGCGCAGCCCGACACCGTCGGACAGGGCGAAACTCTGCCATCCGGAGTGGGACAGGACGATATCGCCTTCAGCAAATTCCGGATGGCGAGAGATCATCACACGCGCGACGGTGCCGCCCTCCATCACGCCGTCGACATCGACCGGCTTGGCATAGGATTTGGTGGCGTTCATACGACCGCGCATATAGGGATCGAGCGACAGATAAAGGATCTGCAACAGCAGTTCGCCCTCTCCCGGCTGGTCAAGGTCAACCGTATCGATGCGGAAATCATCCGGCTTCGGCCGGCCTTGCGGTCGCGCCGCGAGCACGATGCGGGTGTTGGACTGGATTGACATGGAGACCTCTCCGCGAAGGATGTTCTACTCGAAAAACCGGTTGGGCGGCCGCTTCAGGCCGAGATTCTCGCGCAGTGTCGACCCCTCATATTGCCGCCTGAAGATGCCTCGCCGTTGCAATTCCGGCACCACTTTCTCGGCAAAATCATCCAGCCCTGCCGGCAGGTAAGGAAACATGATGTTGAACCCGTCAGAGCCCTCGGCAACCAGCCATTCCTCCATCTCGTCGGCGATTGTTTCAGGCGTGCCGACAAAAGCAAGGCCGGAATAGCCGCCCAGCCTTTGCGCAAGCTGCCTGACGGTCAGGTTCTCCTCGCGTGCCAGTTCGATGACGCGCTCGCGGCCACTCCTGCTCGCATTGGTCTCGGGGATTTCGGGCAAGGGCGCGTCCGGGTCAAATCCGGACGCATCGTGTCCGATCGCGATCGACAGCGAGGCGATGCCGCTCTCGTAGTAGACGAGGCTGTCGAGCTTCGCCCGCCTGGCCTGCGCGTCCTCGACGCTGTCGCCGACAACGACAAAGGCGCCAGGCAGGATCTTGATGTCGTCACGCGAGCGGCCGAGTTTCTCCGCACGGCCTTTGACGTCGGCAAAGAAACGCTGTCCCGCCGCGATATCCGCATGGGCGGCGAAAATGACCTCCGCTGTCTCCGCCGCCAGTTGGCGTCCAGCCTCCGACGCGCCGGCCTGGACGACGACCGGCCAACCCTGGATTGGCCGGGCGATGTTGAGCGGCCCACGCACCGAGAGATGTTCGCCCTTGTGGTCGAGCACATGCAGCCTGGCCGGATCGAAATAGAACCCGCTTTCGGCGTCGCGGATGAAGGCATCGTCGGCAAAGCTGTCCCACAGGCCGGTGACGACATCGTAAAATTCCCGCGCCCGCCGGTAGCGCTCATCATGCTCGACATGCTCGTCGAGGCCGAAGTTCAGCGCCGCGTCAGGGTTGGACGTGGTGACGATGTTCCAGCCGGCGCGTCCACCGCTGATATGGTCCAGCGAGGCGAAGCGGCGAGCAACATGATAAGGCGCGTCGAACGTCGTCGATGCGGTGGCGACCAGCCCGATATGGTCAGTGACGGCGGCGAGCGCCGACAGCAGCGTGAACGGCTCGAACGAGGTGACCGTGTGGCTGCGCCGCAACGCCTCGATCGGCATGTTCAGAACGGCCAGATGGTCGGCCATGAAGAAGGCGTCGAACTTCGCCGCTTCCAGGGTCTGGGCGAAGCGCTTCAGATGCGCGAAATTGAAATTGGCGTCGGCATAGGCGCCCGGATAGCGCCAGGCGCCGGTGTGCAGGCTGACGGGGCGCATGAAGGCGCCGAGGCGCAGTTGTTTTCGTGTCATGAAAGATGTTCCGGCCGATCGATACAGTCGAGCACAGTGCTCGAATCCTTCTCAGGATCGGACGGTCAGCCCAACTCGGGAAGGTATTCTGTTCCGCTGCGCCGGGCTTTTGCAGCATTTCAGTTTTGCGCTGATACCCCAGGACAAAAAACGGCCGGGCTCGAATACGGCCCGGCCAAAAAGAAGGTCAAAACCTTCAGAGGGGAACACCGTTCGGCGAAATGGGAGGAAACCGCCGAACGATTTTACCTTTTTGAGCTTATTTCCAAGCCTTGGCGACGAATGGCATTCCAAAAAACATGCCAAACGGCAAAAATTCGTGCCAGGCGACCGTCACGAACCCACCGTTCCAGTCTCCAGAAGATCGGCATAGTGGCGGCGTGCCACGTCGGGATGGGAACGCAGCCGGCTTTTGAGCACATTGATTCCGACGTCGCGGAACAACGGGTTGTCGGGATCGCTTGCCGGTCCGCGCGCCTGCGCCGCCAGTTCCTCGGAAAGGCCGAGAAGCGGGATGGTCGCATCGAGCCGCGCGCTGAAGAAGAAGGGAACGGAAATCCTTTCGACGCCGGCAGGCGGCGTCACGACGCGGTGCACGGTGGCCCGCAGATATCCATTCGATGCGAGTTCGAGCAGTTCGCCGATGTTGACGACCAGCGTTCCGGGCAGCGGATCCACATTCACCCAGCTTCCGTCATATTCGACCTGCAGCCCCTTGTTGTCGTCCTGCAGCAGCAGGGTCAGGAAGCCGCCATCCTTGTGCGCGCCGACGCCCTGGTCGCCTTCGGTCGCGTCACGGCCGGGATAACGAACGATCTTCATACGATGGTTGGGCGAGTCCCGGTAGATCGCGTCGAAGGCGTCCTCGGGCTGATCGAGCGATAGTGCGAAGGCTTTCAGCAGCCGAATCGCCACCGCGGTCGCCTTGGCCTGCCATGCAAGCAGTGCCGGCTTGAGCTCCGGCAATGCCGACGGCCATTGGTTGGGTCCTTGCAACCTTGTCCACGGTGCAATTCCAGGTCCCTGCGCTATGGGCTGGCGCTCGACGCCGATGTCGAGTTGCTCACGCCAATCGGCCGCGCCCTTGGTCAGTTCGCCACCGGCGCGGGTGTAGCCGCGGAACTGCTGGGATTTGACCATTTCGATCGCCAGCTTGTCGGCCTCCGGCAGCGCGAAGAACCGGCGCGAGGCATCGAGCACGTCGTCGATCTCCGAGGCCGAAATTCCGTGGCCGCTGAGATAGAAGAAGCCGACGTCCCGAGCCGCCGTGCGCAGGTCCAGGAGAAAGGTACGATATTCGGAGGCACCTTGTTCGAGACGGCTCAGATCGAGCACCGGCACAATTCTAGGCATGGTCAGGTTCCTTCTTTTCTCTGCCTTGGCTTAGGAGAAGTAGAAGCGACCACCGGCAAGAGCTTCGAGAATGAATGCATCTCAAAGTGACACGCAAGGCGTGCCGATCAAAGCAACAAGAAGTCCAATCTGGCCCGAATGGAAGAACGTCAGCGCTGCATATTGTGAACTGCCGGCAAATAATTTCCCGACACGTGCTTTACCCGCCATGCCTCTCGTAGGCCGCACTTTCCAGTGCGACATCGTATAAGTCACAGCGGAAGCGCAACCGCGCGTGATCGCCTGTAAATCCGCCAGCCGACCGGCCGGAGGGCATTCAAGCCAGCTCGAACCGCTCGATGGCGCGCATGATGCCACGCAGCTCGGCGAGGCCTTTCAGCCGGCCGATCAGCGAATAGCCGGGATTGAGCCTGGTCTTGCCGATGTCGTCGGCGAGCAGATGGCCATGGTCGGGCCGCATCGGAATGCGCCAGTCGGCGCGGCCTTCCCGACGGCGGCGCGCCTCTTCCTGCATCAGAGCAAGGATAACATGCGCCATGTCCGTGCCGCCCTCGAGATGCTCGGCCTCGTAGAACGAGCCGTCATCCTCGATGGTGATGTTGCGCAGATGGGCGAAATGGATGCGGTCGGCGAACTCCTTGACCATGGCGACGATGTCGTTGTCGGCGCGCGTGCCATAGGAGCCGGTGCAGAACGTCAGGCCGTTGGCGGGGCTGTCGACGGCGTTGAGGATGAAACGCGCATCCTCGGCGGTCGAAACGATGCGCGGCAGGCCATAGAGCGAGAAGGGCGGATCGTCGGGATGGATGCACATGCGCACCCCCTCCTCTTCGGCCACCGGAATGATCTCGCGCAGGAACCAGGCAAGGTTGTCGCGCAGCTCCTTCGGTCCGATCGCATCATAGTCCGCCAGGGCCTCGCGAAAACTGTCCCTGTCATAGCTGCGCTCGGTCGCAGGCAGGCCGGCGATCAGGTTGCGCTCGATCCTGTCGATCGCTTCGCTGCTCAATTCCTTCAGCCGCGCTTCCGCCTCGGCAATGCGGGCGGGGGTATAGCCGGCCTCGGCATTGACGCGCTTCAGCACAAACAAATCGTAGGCTGCGAAATCGATCGCGTCGAAACGCAACGCATAACCTGTCGTTGGCAGCCGATAGGCGAGATCCGTGCGCGTCCAGTCGACCACCGGCATGAAATTGTAGCAGACCGTCGCAATGCCGGCCTTGGCGAGCGCGCGAATTGAGTCACGATAGTAGCCGGCATAGCGCTCGCGTTCCGGCGCGCCGATCTTGAAGGAATTGTGGACCGGAATGCTCTCGACCACCGACCATGTCAGGCCGGCGGCCTCGATGACACGCTTGCGCTCCAGAATGCTCTCGAGGGGCCAGGCGCGCCCGTCATAGATATCGTACAAGGCGCTCACCACGCCGGTCGCACCGGCCTGCCTGACATGATCGAGCGTTACCGGGTCGTTCGGTCCATACCAGCGCCAGCACTGTTCCATTGCCGCTTCCTTCTGCGAGAGGACGGCAACCTATTGTTGGACCACAATGGGTGTCAAACTAGGAACGGTTTCGGACAGCGAATGAAGGAGTTTTCCCAATGAAGGATTTCGACGGCAAGGTGGCTTTGGTGACGGGCACGACCGGGATTGGCCTCGCAACCGCCAGACGCCTCGCTGCAGGGGGTGCTGCGATCGTCGCCTGCGGCATCGACCGCGCGGCCAACGCTGCGCTGAAAGCGGAACTGGAAAGCTCCGGAGCCGGGGCGCTGGTCATAGACGCCGACGTCTCCGTGCCCGATCAGGTTCGCGACGCGGTCGCGGCCGGCGTCGAGCGGTTCGGCGGCCTCGATATCATCGTCAATTCGGCGGCGGTGCATCCGTACGGAACCGCGACCAGCACCGATTTCGAGACCTGGAACAGGGCGATGTCGGTCAATGTCGGGTCCATCTATCTGACCGCGCATTTCGGCATTCCGGAAATGGTCCGCATGGGCGGCGGCGCCATCGTCAACGTCGCTTCGGTGCAGGGCTTTGCCTGCCAGCAAAACGTCGCCGCCTATGCCACCACCAAGGGCGCCATCCACACGCTGACGCGTGCCCTGGCCCTCGACCATGCGCGCTCCGGCATCCGCGTCAATTCCGTCAGCCCCGGCTCGATCCGCACCCCGATCCTGGAGAAGGCCGCCCGCGGCGAGAACGGCACGGATGCCGATGTCGAGGCCGCCTACAAGCGCTTCGGCGAAGCGCACCCCATCGGGCGCATCGGCGAGCCGGAGGAAGTGGCCGAACTCATCGCTTTCCTGTGTTCGTCGAAGGCCGGCTTCTGCACTGGCGCGGACTACAAGATCGATGGCGGCCTGACCGCCGGCATCGGCGTGAAGTAGATCGCGAAGATTGGGGCTTGTCCGTTACCGGGAGCAGCCAGCATCCGACCATTGGTTTGCCGATCTTCTTGCAGATCAATGCCCAAGCAAATTGAACACCGCACGGGCCACGCCGAACATGAAAGGGGCGGTGCGATCGATGAAATAATAGGCATTCTTGCCGATTGACAAAAACATCAACAGGCGACCAAGATCATATGACCATCAACGATATTGGTCCCGAGGTTGCCCCTCGGCATTGGCGTAAAGGAGAGCCAGATGCCCCTTCAGCAGAGAGTGACCCATCGTCCGAAACAATGTCCCGCCGCTCCCATCCTTGCCACCGCACTGCTAGGTCTCGGCCTGATCACACTGCCCGGCATCGGCCACGCCGAAGGGATCACGCTCAAGATTTTCGGCGGCTCGGCGCTCGACGAACTCGCGCCGCGTCAACCGCCGGACGAGCAGAAGAAAATCCAGCAACAGGTCATCGACGGTTTCCTCAAGACCAACCCCGACGTCGCCGCCGTCGAGTGGGATGCCCAGGGGCCGCAAACCGATTCCATTCAGCGCGTGATGACCGCAAAACTTGCAAACCAGGAAATGGATCTGATCGCCTGCCCGGCCTTCTACACCAATGGCGCCTATGTCAGGCGCAAACTGGTGATGCCGATTACCGACAAGATCAAGCCGTTCCAGGACAGGATCGATACCGCCGCTCTTGGCGCCTTTACGGTCAACGGCCAAGTCTACGGGGTGCCGATCTCGACGCTGTCGACGTCGACGATCTTCTACAATGTCGATCTCTTTCAGAAGCTCGCCATTCCTGTCCCGCCAACCTATGACGACCTGAAGGCAGCCGTGCCGAAGTTCAAGGCCGCGGGCGTGATCCCTCTGCTGCATCAGGGCTCGAACACCGTGATGTGGCCGATGTGGTACTTCGAGACCTTTTCGCAGGCATCAGGCGACCCGGTCGGCAAGACGCAGAAGAACCTCGAGGGTACGGCGAAGTTCACCGACGCGCCCGATGTCGAGGGGTTCAAGCTGATCAAGCAATGGGTCGATGACGGCATCCTTTCCAAGGATTCGCTTTCCGTCGACCAGGACGGCATGCGTGCGGCCTTCGCCGCCGGCAAGAGCGCCATGTATTATGGCGGCACCTGGGAAATCCCGTCGCTCCAGTCGAGCGTCAAGGACTCCAAATGGGGCGTCTTCGCCTTTCCGAAAATGGACGGAACGCCGGGCGCGCCTGGCCATGGCGGCGGTGCCGACAACGGCATGTGCGTCGCCTCCTCGATCCCGCCCGAGAAGCTCGATGCCGCGGTCAAATTCATCGAATATCTGACACGGCCTGAAGTCGCGACGCTCTACCTCGCGCCGGAACAGCCGATCGCGGCCTCGATCAAGGGCGTGCCGCAGGTCGACGATGCCTATGCCGTCGAATTGCGCAAGCAAGCCTTCCCGAACACGATCAAGTTCCTCGACTGGATCTGGCCATCCGAGGTCGCGAGCGCCACGTCTTCGGCAATCGCCGGCATCGTCGGCGGCACCACGACGCCCGAAGACGCCGCCGCATCGATCCAGACCATCTTCGACGACCTCAAGGCCCAGGGCAGCTGGCCGCCCAAATGAGGCCCTGAAGTAGCGCCTGCAAGCGAGCGCCCATCCAGCCGGGCTGATGTGCCAGGCAAGAAAAACAGAGGCTGCCTGCTTCGGGCAGCCTCGCCCATCGGAGAACACATGACGACACATCGCGCCGAACGGCAGCGCTTCTCGATCGGCTATCATCTGAACAGCTGGGACCTGACCGGCCTTCCGCTCAGGCCGGCCATCAAGTTTCTCGCCGACCAGGGCTTCGGCTGGTTCGAGATCCTCGCCTTCACCAGCCTGTCGGACCAATACGCCCGCAAATACATGCAGCTCGGCAACCAGGCGCCGATGGGAGTGACCACCGACACCGACATCTTGCGGCGCTATGCGCTGCTGTCGGAAGGCCAGAGCGAGTATGGCATCAAGCTCTCCTCCTTCTACGTCAATGCGATTTTCACCAACCCTGTCGCCTGGACCTATGAACGGGACGTTCTCGTCGCGCTGACCAGGATGTTGAAGGGCTTTGGCTCACCGGTGCTGGTTCTCGGCGGCGGTCCCTCGGAAGCCGCTGCCGGGGCGCACACGGCCGACGACTACCGCGCCTTTTGCCGGGCGCTCGAGGATATCGGCAGGCGGACAAAGGACCTTGGCATCGAGACGGTCTATCACCCGCACCTCGACACCTTCATCGAGCGCCGCGACCAGCTCGACCGCATGATGGACGAACTGGATACCGACCTGGCCGGCCTGTGCATCGATCCGGCGCATCTTGCCCACACCAATTCCGATCCGGTCGACGCGGTCAAGACCTACATTTCCGCCGTGCGCTACATGCATTTCAAGGACACCAGGGTCGATCCGGCGCTGAAGGGCTATGACCGCTATGGCGCCTTTTGCGAGCTCGGCGCCGGGGTCGTCGATCTCGCTGGCATCGTCGACGTCCTGCTGGATGCAAACTACGATGGCCTCGCCATCATCGAGCTGGATGCGTCCAAGAAAACGGCAGAGCAAAGCACGCTCGAGAGCATCGCCTATGTCAGGGACACGCTCGGGCTGGTGCTGACCCCGCAAGGCGCGAAGGCCACATGAGCACGCGACCGCAAGAGGCGGCTCCTGTTTCGAGCCGATCCAGCACCTGGCGCTTCAATGCCGGGGACGGGGCGGTCGCATTCGTCATGATCCTGCCCGCCGCGATCCTCTTCGGTCTTTTCTACCTCTGGCCGTTCGTCAACGGCTTCTGGCTCAGCCTGCACAATTGGGACGGGTTTTCCGACCCGACCTGGGCAGGTATTTCCAACTACAAGCGCCTCGTGCACGATCGCATTTTCCTCGGTGCGCTGCGCAACAATTTGATTTTCGTCGTTGCCGTCGTGGTCCTGAAGAACGCGCTCGGCCTCGGGCTGGCGCTGCTTCTGAACCGGGCGCTGCTTGGCCGCGCCTTCTTCCGCGCCGCCGCTTTCGTCCCGGTGACGATGTCCTTCGTCGCCGTCGGCCTGCTCTGGTCCTGGATCTACAATCCCGTCTTCGGCCTGCTCAACAGCGGGCTCGATCTCATTGGCCTCGCCGGGCTGAAACGATCATGGCTCGGCGACGCCGACATCGCGCTCTACTCGATCATCGTCGTCGATGTCTGGAAATGGCTCGGCTTCCATGCCGTCATCTATCTGGCCGGGCTGCAGACGATCCCCTCGGAACTTTATGAATCCGCGAAAATGGACGGCGCCGGCCCCTTGCAGCGTTTCCGGCACGTCACCGTTCCGATGATGATGCCGATCATCTTCATCAACACCATCCTCGGCCTTTCCGGCGCCTTCGTGCGCAATTTCGACATCGTCTATGTCCTGACCAAGGGCGGCCCGAACCACGCCACCGAAGTGGTGCTCACCTACATGATGAGCAAGGCCTTCCAGGACGGCGCCATGAGCTACGCCGCGGCGATCGGCTATGTGCTGTTCATGATCGTCGGGCTGGCCAGTGTCGGCCTGCTGGCCCTGATGCGCAGGCAAAGGCTCGACGTCTGATGAGAGCAGCCGCCAACCCTCCAATTTCGCTGGACGATGGCGCCGCCGGCTCTCGCCGTCGCGGGCTCATGCAGCGCCTCGGCATGCGCGGCATCCTCGAACTTGGCGGCATCTATGCCGCGCTCGTCCTCGTGCTCTTCGAGACCGTTTATCCGCTGCTTTGGGTGCTGTTCGGTTCGCTCAAGACCAAGCAGGAAATGCTCAGCAATGTCTGGGGTCCGCCATCGAGCCTGGTGCTGCAGAACTATGCCGATGCCTGGCGGATCGCCGGCATGGGATCGCGCATCGTCAACAGCATCTTCGTCACCGGCTCGGCATTGATCATTCTGGTGGCCGTCGCGACGCCGTGCGCCTATGCGGTGGCGCGTCTTCGTTTCCCC
Source organism: Mesorhizobium sp. LMG17149 (assembly GCF_024518695.1). NCBI lineage: Bacteria > Pseudomonadati > Pseudomonadota > Alphaproteobacteria > Hyphomicrobiales > Phyllobacteriaceae > Mesorhizobium > Mesorhizobium sp. LMG17149. Next base: position 462,252 of record NZ_JANIFL010000003.1, on the reverse strand, counting down.
GGACGCGGTCTTGTGGTCGCAGTCGCGGTTGCGGCCATGCTGGTGCCGCCGCAGGTGATGGCCATTCCGCTGTTCCTGGTGGCGCGCGATCTCGGCCTGATAAACAGCCGGCTCGGCATTGCCTTCATCTATGCCGCGACGTCGCTGCCGCTTTCGGTCTTCATCCTACGCAGCTTCTTCATCACATTGCCGGCCGACCTCGAAGATGCCGCGCGCATCGATGGCGCCAGCCGGCTCGAGATCCTGATCCACATCATGCTGCCCCTGGTGCGGCCGGGCGTTGCGCTGATCCTCATCTTCGGCTTCATCGAGATCTGGAATGATTTCTTCCTGGCCTTCCTGCTGTTGCGCGACCCTTCGGTGCAGACCATCCCGCTTGGACTGGTCAGCTTCTTCCAGCAATACGACTCGCTCTGGACGCTCTATTTCGCCGCGTTGACGATCACGACACTGCCGGTGATCGTCGTCTTTGTCGCCATGCAACGGCAGTTCATCGCCGGCCTGACAGCCGGCGCCGTGAAGGGTTGACATGCAGGATCGCGTTATTGGCGTCGGCGTCATCGGCTGCGGCGAGATCGCCCAGCTGATGCACTTGCCTTATCTGATGGAATTGCCGGCGTTTCGCATCGCCGCCTTGTGCGACATCTCTCCCGGCACGGCCGACAAGGTCGCGGAACATTATGGCGTCACTGCCAGATATACCGACCATCGCGCGCTGCTTGCCGACCCGAATGTCGATGCGGTCGTGATCTGCACCTACGATCATGGCGAGATGGTTGCCGATGCAATCCGCGCCGGCAAGCACCTGATCGTCGAGAAGCCGCTTGCCTTCACGCCGCAGGAGGCGCGCCCGCTGGTCGAGCAGGCCGAGCGGAGCGGCCTCGTCGCCCTTGTCGGCTACATGAAATTCTATGATCCCGGCTATGAGACCGGGCTGGAGCGCATCGCCGCCATCGGCCGGCCGAAGTCGATCCATGTCCACGATTTCGCCGGCCGCTTCGACCGTTATGGCCAACTCTACACGCAGACCAGGGTCACCGACGTGCCGGCCGATGTGTTGGCGGCGGGGCGCGAAACGGTCGCTCGGCGCATCGAGGCGGCGCTCGGTGTGGACCATGCCGGCTATCGCGATCTCTATCTTGTACTGCTCAGCCTCGCCAGCCACGACCTTGCCGTCATGCGCGGTGCTTTCGGCACACCCGACCGCGTCGTCCATGCACAGCAGACCGGCCCGAACCAGTTGCTGGCCGTGCTCGACTATGGCGGCGTCCCTTGCCTCTTCGACATGGCACTTGCCCAGTATGAATGGTGGGACGAGTGGATCCATGTGCATGGCGAGCGCGACGAGGTGCGGATCGAATTCCAGAACCCCTATTTCCGCAATGCCTCGGCGACTGTCCGGCTACGTGAAACGACAGGCGAGGCTGCATCCGAACGCGTTCTGCCTGGCGTTCCTGATACGTCGTTCCGCCGCGAGTGGCTGCATTTCGCCGATTGCATCCTTGCCGGCGCGAAACCGCGCACGCCGCTTTCGGGCGGGCTCGCCGATCTCGATCTTGCCGTTCGGATCATCCAGGCAATGCCGCCGAAAAGACTTTAGCGAAATTTCGGAAACGCGCCGCCATCAGGGGCATTGGCCCAGCTCTGCAAGGTCTGGCCGCCGTCGATCAGCCAATCCACGCCTGTGACGTGCTTCGCCTCGTCGGAGGCCAGGAAAGCCACGGCGGCCGCGACATCGTCCGGCTGGCCGATGCGGCGCAACGGAATGCGGTCGGCGAAATGCTGAACGCTGCTCTTGAATTCGCCGTTGCCGGAAGCTGGCACGCCAAGCGTCGTCTCGATCACGCCGGGGCAGATGGCATTGACGCGTATGCCATAGGGCGCGGCATCGAGCGCCGCGACCCGCGTCAGGCCGACCACGCCGTGTTTGGAAGCGACATAGCCAGCTCCCCCCGAAAGGACGTCCCAACCGGCCATGGACGAGCCCATGTTGACGATCGAGCCACCGGTCCCGGCCTTGATCATCGCCCGAAGCGAAGCCTGCAGCACGAGAAAGATGCCGCGCAGATTGATGCGGATGGTCGTATCCCAGTCCTCGACCGGCAGGTCGTGAACGGGAGCGACGACGCCGGAAATGCCGGCATTGTTGAACACCACGTCGAGGCCGCCGAACGTCTCGACGGTCGCCTCGACGGCGCGCCGCACATCCGCTTCGTCGGTGACGTCGGCTTCGATGGCAATGGCGTTTTCACCCAGTGAGCGAGCCAGTTGCTGCGCCGCCGCGCCATTGCGGTCGACAATGGCGACCCGCGCGCCTTCGTCAAGGAAACGCCGCACCGCTGCGCTGCCGATCGCGCCGGCGCCGCCGGTGACGAGAACATTCTGTTTTTCGAACCGTTTCATTGTCCGGCCTCCGGCTTCGGATAGGAACGCCACGAATGGCTTGGCTCGAAGCCGATCGTTTCGCGCGCATGGATCGTGTCGAGCACGGCGCCGAAACCGGCGATCGGCCGTGACAGGGGGACATCAGGGTAGACCCGGCGCACGAGCGCTTCGGTTTCCTCTTCCATGAATGTGTCGGCGGCGCTCAGGACGACGCGCAGATGGCCGTCGCCTTGCCATTCAAGCGCCCGCAGGAAGCCCTGCCCGGCGTCGCGCGCATCGAGATAGGCCCACAGGTCGCGGGCACTGTCGGCAGTGGCGCGGCGCGGCCCGACGCCCTCGAAAAAAGAACCCGGCGTCTGGATCCACGGCATGCGGATACTGACCGCCGAAAAGGCGCCGCGGCGCACCGCCGCGTCGACGATTTCCTCGCCCAGCCATTTCGACAGGCCGTACGGGTCCTGCGCGCCGACCGGATGGTCCAAGTCGACCGGCAGATAGGGCGGCCGCACAGGTTTCTCGAAAAAGGGATAGCCGAAAACGCTGAAGGACGAGGCATAGACGAAGCGCCTGGCGCCGGCCATGGCAGCTGCCTCGACCACATTGTAGGCGGTCGCAATGTTGGTCTTGAACACCTCGCCGCCGGCCCGGCCGGTCGGCCGCGGAATGGCCGCGACATGCACAACGGCGTCGCAGTCGCGCACCAGCTGCAGCGTCGATCCCAGATCGGTCAAATCGGCGGTTGCGTGGCGCCATGCGACCTCATCCGGCACCACGGCATCGAGACCAAGCACATCGTGGCCGGCCGCAACCAGAGCCTCGGCCACATGGCGGCCAAGCAGGCCACTGGCTCCGGTGACGATGGTTTTCATATCTCGACCTCGGCTCCGCAATTCAGCGGCTTGAATATCATTGATGGTCATACAAATCGAGCACATGCCTGACAAGCGTTGTCAAGGCCATTTCGCGATGGACAAATAGCGCATACGCTTGTCGGAGCGCGGTGCGCAAGGCCGACCAGCACGCTTTGCGTCGAACGGGATTGACTTGGCATCCACTAGGGTTTTTTGTATGAGCATCAACGATCGGTCAAAGGAGCTCGCCATGTCCGTGGACAGTTTTTCCTCACATCGGCACGATGACGCGGTGCGTCTCGATTCACGCCGTGCAGCCGTTGTCGTCATCGATATGATCAATGAATTCTGCAAGCCCGGCGGGGCCATGGTCCTGCCTGGGTACGAGACGCTGGTCGGGCCGCAACTGGCCGTGATCGAGGCCGCGCGCGCCGCCGGCGTGCCGGTGATCTGGGTCCATGACAGCCACCGGCCGGGCATGCGACGCGAGCGCGAATGGGTGAAGCGCACGCCGCATTGCCTGGACGGAAGCTGGGGGCCGGAGATCATCGAGGATCTCGGCGCCCGCGATGATGAGATCCATGTGATCAAGCGGCGCTACTCGGCCTTCTTCCAAACCGACCTCGACCTGACGCTGAAAGACATGCAGATCGATCAGTTGATCATCTTCGGCGTGGTCACCAATATCTGTGTGCGCTCGACCGTCCACGATGCCTTTTTCCAGGGCTATGAGGTGGTGGTGCCAAGCGATTGCTGTGCGGCGACGGGACCACGCGAGCAGGAAAGCTCGCTGTATGACATAGCGACCCATTTCGGCGTGGTCAGCGATTCGGCTGATGTCGTCGCAGCCCTCCGCGACGGGACGTCGCTTCAACCAGCGAGGGTTGCGGCTTGAGCCTTTTCCAGCCGACGACATCCAAGACAGCGGCGATAGGAGTCCGGTGTGACGACTGAATCCGAAAAAGGCGCGACGCCGAAAACGCCGAGCGGCGATGCACCCCCGAGCCGCGAGCAGGTGCTGCAGCAATACGCCGGGACCGGCTATGAACTGGACCGCCACCCGGCGCACGTCATCCGCCGGGCGCATCAGCGCGCGACGTTGCGCTTCCAGCAGGTCATGGCCGGCGAAGACCTTTCGCCAACGCAATTCGCGGCGCTCGCCACGATCCTCAAGCATGGCGAAGTTTCGCAGAACCATCTCGGCCGGCTGACGGCGATGGACCCATCGACCATCAGCATCGTCATGCGCAAACTGCTCAAACACGGGCTGATCACGCGCAGCGCCTCCGAAACCGACCAACGCCTGACGATGATCGCGCTGACCAGCAAAGGGACCGACTATACGCTGGAGCGGCTCGAACGCAGCGTCGAGGTCGGGCGGCGGTTCCTGTCGCCGCTCTCACCGGCCGAGCAGGCGACGCTGCTTCGCCTGCTCCAGCGCATCAACGACGACGACCCATCGAATGGCGACGGCGGCAAATAAGCTGCGTCCAGTCCTTTTTTCCATAACAGCAAAAGTGAGAACCGATGTCGTCCGACCTCCAGTCGTCTGCCAACACGCTCGTCGTCCGCAATATCGGTCTCATGCTGAGTGGCGATCTAGCACAACCGATCATCGACGCCGACACCATCGTCGTGACCGATGGACGCATATCAGGCATTGGCAAGGCAGGCGACATTGATGGCGGCAGCGCGGCGACGATCATCGATGCGATGGGCTGCGCGGTCGCGCCGGGTCTTATCGACAACCACGCCCATCCGGTGGCTGGCGACTGGACGCCTCGGCAGAACCAGATCGGCTGGATGGATTCGACCGTGCATGGCGGCGTCACCACCATGATCTCGGCGGGGGAAGTCCACACGCCGGGCCGACCGCGCGACCTTGTCGGGCTGAAGGCGCTGGCGATCGCTGCCCAACGCACCTTCTCCAACTTCCGTCCGAACGGCATGAAGATCCTCGCTGGGGCACCGATCCTGGAACCCGGCCTTACCGAGGAAGACTTCCGCAGTCTCGCCGAGGCCGGCGTGACGCTTGTCGGCGAGGTCGGGCTTGGCGGCGTCAAGGATGGGCCGACCGGCCGGCAGATGATCGCCTGGGCGCGCAAATACGGCATGACCTCGATGACCCACACGGGCGGTCCATCCCTGCCCGGCTCCGGCCGCATCGGCGCGGATGTCGTGCTGGAGGTCGACGCCGACATCGTCGCCCACGTCAATGGCGGGCCAACCGCCCTGCCCGACGCGGAAATACGGCAGATCTGCGAGAAGGGCTCGAGGGCGCTTGAAATCGTCCATAACGGCAATTTGCGCACCGGACTGTTCGTGCTCGACCTGGCAAGGCAGCGCGGCGAACTTTCGCGCGTCATCCTCGGCACCGACAGCCCGGCCGGATCCGGCGTGCAGCCACTCGGCATCCTGCGGATCCTCACCATGCTGGCTTCGCTGGGGGGTATTGCGCCGGAAGTGGCGTTCTGTCTTGCCAGCGGCAACACGGCGCGCGTGCGCAGACTGGACGATCGCGGTTTGATCGAGGTCGGTCGCGCCGCCGACCTGATCTTCATGGATCAGGCGATTGGCGGCGCCGGCGACGGGCTGCTCGACAGCGTGGCGCTCGGCAATCTTCCAGGCATTGGAATGGTCGTCATCGACGGCGTGGTGCGGACCGGCCGGAGCAGAAATACGCCTCCGGCGCTCCGGGTGCCGGAAATCCTGGCGGCCTGACGGTCAGCCGACGCCGTCAATCCCGACAATCTTGTCCTTGGTCAGCCCGCCGACGCGCGGGTGCGGCCTGCCGGAATCGGTGACGGCGATAGCGACGACGATCTCGTCGGCACGCGGTGCGTCGGGAACACGAACCTCCATGCCGTCGAAATGGCTGCGCACCCGCGCCGCATCCTTGTGACCGAGCGGAATATCGAGCGACACGCCGAGGCCGCCGCGCTTCTTCGATGAAGGAATGAGCGCGGCGCCCTTGCCAAGCACATCGCGGAACGGGGCGCCGAGCTTTGGATGAAGGATGGCGGCGGCATGTTCGAGCTCGCCATCGGCGCCGACGGCGGCGGCCTTGCCGAAGCTCTCGACCCGGTCGCCGGCAATGCCCAGAGCAGCGACCGCGCGCCTGGGCAAGATATCGCCCAGGGCTTCGCCTATGGCGCTCAGTGCCGACAGGTCCTCGACATAGGTACCCGCATAGGGGTTGCGGATCACCGCAATGGCTGCGGCACGCCGCGTCGGCGGATCGACGGGCCGTCCGCCTTCGATCCGGGTTTCCTCGACGATGGTGATGATGCGGCGAATTTCCGGGCTCATCGCAATCCGTCCTCGCCCTTGATGTCGGCGGCAGCAAGGCCGCCGACCCGTGCATGGACGCGTGCGCCGGTGGTCATCGCCAGGATGACCGCCATTTCGTCGCCGCGCGGCGCATCGGCAATGCCTATCTCGATCGCATCGAAATGGCTGCGCACATAGGAGGCGTTTATGTGCGTGATCGGGATGTCGATGCGCGTTCCGGGGCCGCCGACCTTCTTGGTCGAAGGCACGATCGCCTTGGCATTGCCGAGCAGTTCGCGCATCGCATAGCCCCCCGGATTGTGCCAGAGCGCGCCATGTTCAAGCTCGCCGGTGGCGCCGACTATGGCACCCTTGCCATAGCCTTCGATGGCCTGGCCGCCTTCACCAATGGCGTCGATCAGGCGCCGAGCCATATCGAGACCGAGCGGCTTCAGGTCTTCCATGAAGCCGGTGATCTCCTCGACATAGCGTCCGGCAAAAGGGTTGGCAATGACCGCGACGACCGCGCCTCGCTTGAGCGGGCGTGCCGCGTGGGGTCCGCCCTCATGGAATATCTCTTCGACCTGAACCAGAAATTTCCTGACCACCACAGCCGGCATTGTTTCGCTTCCTTCATCCCGTCGTTCATGAAAACTCATTAGAGTATCAACAATTATGCCCGTCGACATTTGTCAAGCGCAGACGTCGAGCACGTGGGCGAAGGGCCAAGAAAACTGCATCGGATGACGATTGACAGCCTGTTAAGCCGCTCCTAAACTCATATGACCATCAACGAAATCGCCGTTGTCCCGGCGATATGTGGGGGATGGTCAAAGCGTGGCTTGAAAAGCTGAAAAAAGCTGAAGGGGAATGACATGAAAAGGGCGCTCAAGAGTTTATTTCTGGCCGGCACGATGCTTGCCATTTCGTTCGGACCGGCCGCCGCGCAGGCCAAGGTTTCCGTGGCCGCCATCTCGGGATACTTCGCACAGGGTTTTGGCGTTTCGATCGTCAACGGCCTCAACAAGGCCAAGACCGATTTCGGCATCGACCTCAAGCTGGTCGACACCGGCAATCGCGCGCTCGACTACCAGCAGCAGTTCGAGAATCTTGCCAAGGGCAAACAATATGACCTCATCTTCGTGATGGGCTGGGAACTGGTGGACTCGCTGCAGAAGGTCAGCGCCGAATATCCTGACCAGCGCTTCGTGTTCATCGATGGCGTCCTCGACAACCCCAAGATGATCTATGCCAATTTCGCCGAGGAGCAGGGATCCTTCGTCGCCGGCGCGCTTGCCGGCATGATCGAGGCCAAGGGCACCGCCTTCGACAAGATCGGCGACGGCAAGGCGATCGGATTTGTCGGCGGCCGAGATATCCCGGTGATCCGCAACTTCCTGGGCGGCTACGAGCAAGGCGCCAAATATGCCGCGCCCGACGTCAAGGTAAACTCCGTCTTCGCCGGAACCTTCGACGACCCGGCCAAGGGAAGCGAACTTGCCCAGGCGCTTTACGGCCAGGGCTCCGACATTGTCTACAACGTCGCCGGCCCGACGGGTGAAGGCGTGATGCAGGCAAGTGCCGCGGTCGACAAATATTCGATCGGCGTCGACATCGACATGTGCGGCTCGGCTCCCGGAAATGTGCTCGCCAGCATGCTGAAGCGCGGCGACATCGCCGTCTACACGCTGATCAAGGACGAGGTCGAGGGCCGCAAGATCACCGCCGGCACCCGCACTTTCGACCTCGCCTCGGGCGGTGTCGAGGTCAAGGTCTGCGATGATATTGCCCCAAAGATCCCCGCTGACGTGACCGCCAAGCTGGACGAGATCAAAAAGGGCATCGTCGACGGCAAGATCGTGATCGCCAAGGCAAAGTAAGCCAACAACAGCGCCTCCCTCCCAAGAAAGCGCTACACTGATCCGCCGCGGCTTGCCGCGGCGGATCAGTGTCCAATCTGCGAGAGCCACGTTGTCGAACACGCCGGGGTCGCCGACCCTCCACAGCAATGCCGCGATAGCCGTCGAGTTGACTGGCATCACCAAGCGTTTTGGCGCATTCGTCGCCAATGACGGCATCGACCTTGCGGTCCGCCGCGGCGAGATCCACGCCATCATCGGCGAGAACGGCGCCGGCAAGACGACGCTGATGAACATCCTGTTCGGCCTCTTGCAGCCGGACGAAGGCTCGATCCGGCTGAACGGTGAAGAGATCGTGATCGCCGATCCGTCCGTGGCGATAAAGGCCGGCCTCGGCATGGTTCACCAGCATTTCAAGCTGGTTCCCTCGCTCTCGGTTGCCGACAACGTCTTTCTCGGTATGGAAATCCGTCGCCATGGGCTGATCGACCACGCCGCACAAATTGCGCGTACGCGCGACCTGTCGAAGCGCTTCGGCCTGCAGGTCGATCCGACCGAGCGCGTCGGGCTGCTCTCGGTCGGCATAGAGCAACGCATCGAAATCCTGAAGGTCCTGGTGCGCGGCGCGCGCACCATCATCCTCGATGAACCGACCGCCGTGCTGACGCCGCAGGAAAGCCGTGAACTGTTCCAGACACTGCGCAGCTTCGTGGCCGAAGGCATGACGGTGATCTTCATTTCGCATCACCTGGAAGAGGTGATGGAAGTGTCCGACACGGTGACGGTGCTGCGCAACGGCAGGAAGGTGGCGACCCGGCCGACGGCCGAGCTCAGCAAGGACGAGTTGGTGCACATGATGGTCGGCCGCGAGGTGAGCTTCGACCGCCGGCCGCGCGCTTCGCTGCACGGCGACGTGGTGCTCGAAGTCAAGGATCTGTGGGCGCGCGACGATCGCCTGCTGCCGGCTCTTCGCGATGCCAGTTTCACCGTCCGCTCCGGCGAGGTGGTGGGGATCGCGGGTGTGGCCGGCAATGGACAGACGGAGCTGGCGGAAGTGCTTTCGGGCTTGCGACCGGCAAGCCATGGCGGGGCGTGGCTGAAGGGCCGGAATCTCACCGCACTCTCCCCCGCCGCGATCCGCCAGGCAGGCCTCGCCCATGTTCCAGGCGACCGCATGGTACGCGGGGTCGATCGCAATGCTTCGATAGCGGCCAACACCCTGATGGGCCGCCAGCATCGCGCCCCATGGAGCCGCGCCGGCATGCTCAACTGGAATGCCATAAATCAAAACGCCGAAACGCTGATCAAGAGCTTCGATATTCGCGCGCGCGGAGCCGGTGATGCGGTCAAGCGGCTTTCGGGGGGAAACATCCAGAAGGTCGTTCTGGCGCGCGAATTCACCAACGGCGCCGATTTCCTGCTGATCGACCAGCCGACGCGCGGCGTCGACATCGGCGCCCAGGAGGCCATTCATGACGAGATCATGCGCCAGCGCGCCGCCGGCCGCGCAATCCTGCTGATTTCCGTGCAGCTCGACGAACTGGCCGCCCTTGCCGACCGCATCCTGGTGATGTTCAACGGGCGGATCATGGGCGAGGTCGCCGGCGACGAGGCCGACGAGGAGCGCATCGGCATGATGATGGCAGGCGTGGCCGTGCCGGAATTCGCCGCGGAGACCGCATCATGACAGACCATTTGCGTGCCGTTTCCGGCCAGGTGATCGCCATCGGCGTGGCGCTGCTGATGGGCGCGATCATCATCCTCATGGTCGGCGAAAGCCCGGTGCGTGTGTTCATGACGCTGTTGCGCGGCGCCTTCGGCGATCAGGAGAAGATCGCCGGGACCTTGCTGCAGACGACGCCGATCCTGATCTGCGGTGTCGCCGCCTGCATCGGCCTGCGCGGCGGCATGTTCAACGTCGGCATCGAGGGCCAGCTGTTCCTCGGCGGCTTCGCCGCCGCGTGGGTCGGCTTTGCCATGCCCCTGCCCGCGGGCATTCACACGCTGGCCGCGCTGGCGCTGGCGGTCGTGGCAGGCGCGGCCTGGGTCGCCATCCCCGCCTACTTCCGCGCCCGCTACAACACCAACGAAGTCGTCTCGACGATCCTGTCGAACTACGTGGCGGTGCTGCTCACGTCCTACTTCACCATCTTCCTGTTCAAGCGGCCGGGTGGCTGGTCGGAGACGCCGCCGATCCTGGCGACATCCTATCTGCCGGAGATCTTCACCTTTTCGCGGTTGAACTGGGGCCTGGTCATTGGCCTGGTGCTGGCGGTCGGCGCAGCCCTTGTCTTCCGCTACACCAAATGGGGTTACGGCGTCACGATGGTCGGTTCGGCCCCGAAATTCGCCGAATATGGCGGCGTCAACGTGAAACGGCAGGGTTTCCTGGTCCTGCTGCTTTCAGGAGCCGTCGGCGGGCTGGCCGGCGGCGTCGAGACGCTCGGCGTCCATCACCGCTTCATGGAAGGATTTGCCCCCGGTTTCGGCTTCGACGGGCTGATCGCCGCCCTGCTTGCCAATGGCTCGCCTGTCGCCACCATCTTCACCGCACTGTTCTTCGGCGCCCTGCGCAACGGATCGCTGCTGCTCGAGGTCGATACCAGCGCGTCGCGCGAAATCATCACCGTGATCCAGGCGCTGATCATCCTCAGCGTGTCGGCCCAGGTGCTGGTGAGAAAGCGTGGCGACAGCCAGGCAGGGGAACGGCGATGGAAATTCTAGACAAGCTCATCAACGTCGCGCTGATCGCGGCGACGCTTCGCACCACCGCGCCCATCCTTCTGGTCGCGCTTGGCGGCTCGTTCACCACCAAGGCCGGCATCTTCAACATCGGCCTCGAGGGGCAGATGCTGATCGGCGCCTTCTTCGCCGTCCTCGGGTCGATCTGGACCGGTTCCGCGCTGGCGGGGGTCGCCTGCGGCGTCGCGGCGGCGCTCGTCTTCGCCCTGGTTTTTGCTGTCCTGGTGGTGAGCTTCAAGGCCAATGAAGTGGTCGTCGGGCTGGCGCTCAACATCCTGGCCGGCGGCATGACGATCTCGCTGATGAAAGCGATCTTCGGCACGCGCGGTTCGATCGTCGGTCACGGCATCGTCGGCCTGCCGAAAGTCCAGCTGCCCGGTGCCCGCGACCTTCTCGGCTCGTGGGCGCCGCTGATCTCCGGTTTCACGCCGCTCGTCTATGTCGCCTTCATCGCCGTGCCGCTGCTGGTCGTCTGCTATACCAGGACGCGGCTCGGCCTCTATATCCGTGTCGTCGGCGAAAAGCCGGAAGCCGCCGAGGCGCTTGGCATCTCGATCACCCGCGTCCGCTATATCGCGTCCCTGCTGTGCGGATTGCTGGCGGGCCTCGCCGGCGCTCATCTGTCGCTCGGCTACATCACCATGTTCACGGAAAACATGTCGTCGGGCCGTGGTTTCATGGCGGTGGCGATCCTGATCTTTTCCAACGGCGATCCGCTGAAGGTGCTGGCCGGCTGCCTGCTGTTCGGCTTCGCCGATGCTTTTTCGTTGCGCCTGCAGACGTTCGGCTATCCGTCCTACCTGGTTCTCACCGTGCCCTATGTCGTCGCGCTGGTCGCATTGTTCGCGCTGTCCTACCGGGCGCGTCCAAGGATCATCGCGGAGACGCTGGAATCGATGCGTAAGCTGCTGTCGGTAGACAAGAACACTGAAGCCGGCGGCAAAAATCCCCAGTGAAGGAAGCCTTTATGGAACGCATAATCCTCGACGTGGATTCGGCCGGCGACGATATTCTCGCCGTGCTGTTTGCGGCGATCAATCCGAAGCTGCGGCTCGAGGGCGTGACCACCGTGACCGGTGCCGCTGGCCCGATCGAGCAGGTCACCAACGTCGTCCTCAACACACTGACGCTCGCCGGGCGTGACGATATCCCGGTTCACGCCGGTGCGTGGCGGCCGATCGTCGGCAACGCCAAGGCCGACATGGAGGCGCCGGTGCATTTCGAAAAACGGCTCGTTGCCCGTTTCGGCGATCGCCTGAAGAAGTTCAACCCGCCGGCGCCGACGCCGGTGCGGCAGGCGACGTCGGGACATGCGGTCGATTTCATCATCGGCACGGTCATGGCCAATCCGGGCGAGATCACGCTGGTGACGACCGGCCCGCTGACCAATGCGGCGATGGCGCTGTTGCAGGAGCCGGGATTGACCGGTGCACTGAAGCGGCTGATCGTGCTCGGCGGCAATTTCCAGACGCCGGGCAACATCACACCCTTGTCGGAGTACAACATCTGGGCCGATCCGGAGGCCTCGCGCATCGTGCTCAACGCCGATGTCGAGAAGATCCTCGTGCCGCTCGACATCTGCGAGGACAACCGCGTCGCCGATTCGATGCTGACACGCGACGACATCGCCGACATGCAGGCCGTCGCCAGGGACAATCCCGTCCTTGAGATGATCGCCGACAGCTTCCCGATCTACATCGACATCTGGCGCGAATTCTTCGACCTCGTCGGGTTCCCGATGGACGACGTGATCACCGTGGCGCTGGCTTACGATCCCGGCCTGGCGACGATGACCGAGCCGCTGTTCGCAGACGTCGTGCTCGACGGCAGGCTGGCGCGCGGCCAGACCGTCGCCTATCGCGGCCGGCAATTGCTGCCCGGCGGCGGGCCCAAGACCACCCGCATCTGCACCGGCCTGGACGGCCGGCGTTTCCTCGACGGCTTCAAGAAAACCATAGCGCGCTACGAGCGGGCGGCGTGAAAGACGACATGATGACCAAGCCAACTCCTATCCTGTTCGACTGCGACCCCGGCCACGACGACGCCATCGCGCTGGTCATGGCGCATCGCTCGCCGGCCATCGAACTCATCGGCGTCACCACGACCTGCGGCAATGCGGAAGTCGAGAAGACGACCGCCAATGCCTTGCGCATCCTGGAATATATCGGCGCCGGCGACGTGCCTGTCGCGCAGGGCTGTCACCGCCCGCTGGCGCGCCCGCTGGTGCTCGGCACCGCCGATGGCCCCAGCGGCCTCGAGGGCTCGCCCTACCTGCCGCAGGCGACGATCAAGCCGGTTGACCAGCATGCTGTCGATTTCCTGGCCGAGAAGCTGCGCGCCGCGCCCGAACCGATCCTGGTCGTCGCCACCGGCCCGCTCAGCAATATCGGCCTGATGATCCTCAAGCATCGCGACGTGCTGCCCAAGATCAAGGAGCTGATCTGGATGGGCGGCGTGTTTTACCGCAAGAGCGAGATCATCACGCCGACCGAGTTCAATGCGTTCTGCGACCCAGAAGCGCTGAAGATCGTTCTGGACAGCGGCGTGCCGATCCTGATGGTCGGCCTCGACGTCACCATGCAGGTGCTGATCGAGGCGCCGCAATATGCCGAACTCGCCACCATCGACACACCGCTCGGCCGGCTCGTCAACGACTGGCTGCTGTTCTACGAGAAGCTGCACCGCAACTCGATGGGCGTCGGCGGCGCCATGCACGATCCGCTGGCGCTGGCGCTGGCCATCGACCCGACATTGGTGCGCACGCGCCCTGCCCATATCGGCGTCGACCTGTCCGGCACCTACGCCTTCGGCGCGACCATTGCCGATTACTGGGGCGAGCGCGGTGAAAAGGACAATGCCCGCATCGCCCATGAGGTCGACGCAGACCGCTTCTTCAAGCTGATGTTCGATCTGCTGCGGGACTGAACGGAACGCAAGCTGCGCTTGGCAGCGCTTCACGATAGGAATTTTTTCTTGACTCGCTGCACTCAGCTATGGTACATTTTTGCCTATGGTGCTGATTTGCGCCAGTGACCCGCCGCACAGGCGGGTTTTTCGTTTGATGCTCCGTCAAATCTCCCGCGAGGCAATTTCAGCTGCGTGAGATGTCAGGGTCAGTTGAGCTGGTTGAGGATTCCAGAGCTGCTCGCGACCATCAAACTCCGGTAGATCAGGAACGCCAGCGTACAGATCGCGGCGAGCGAGATCGGCACGCCGAACGGCACCACGCCCTTGCGGTCCAGATGCTGCACGACAAGCCGAAAAGCGCCCGCCGGCAGCATGAACGGGTTTTTCACGATGACCGCGGTGGCCAAAGCGAAAACCAGGAGCAGCACTGAAAACACCGCGAGAGCGCCGCCGCTGATCAGGAATGGCACGACTGCCAGCAGCTTGACGTCGCCGGCGCCGATCTTGCGCAAGACCCAGAAGGGCAAGAGCGCGACGAACAGCAGAAGTCCGGCGAGAGCGCTCAGCCCCATGTCCCACCACGACCCGGATTGGAGCGACAGCAGCAGCAGGCCCCCGGCGCCCAGGCAGAGCAGCAGCAGCACGTCGCGGTTGGAAATCTTCTGCGTCTTGAAGTCGAGCCAGCCAATCCTTGCCAGCAGAGGGATGGCGAGCACCTTCAGCAGCAGCGCTTCGACGAGCAGCATGCTAGCGCTCGACGTTCTGCACGCTTGACGACAAAAGCTTCAGATTGTTGGCGACGGTCGGGTCGTTGGGCGCCAGTTCGTAAGCCTTGAGGAAGTTCGAGCGTGCATCCTGCAGCTTGCCGCGCAGCAGGTAGGAATAGCCGACATTGTTGTAATATTCGGGCGTCGCGCCGACCAGCTTGAAGGCCTTGGCATAGGCCTTGTCGGACAGGTCGAAGCGGTGGATCCGGTCGGTGCAGGCGGCCAGCCCCATCCAGGCGTTACCGTCATTGGGCGCCAGTTGCGTCGCCTTGAAGAACAGCGCGCCGGCATTGCCGTAATTCTCGGCACGGAACTGGTTCTTGGCCTCCGCGACGGCCTGGTCCGAGGCATAGTATTCGACGTCGCTGACCGTCTTCAGCCCATCGAAAGCATCGCCAAAAGACGTTACGTCGCCTTTCGACGGCTCGTTGGTGCGCACGACACCGTCGGTTATGTCCGCCGTCTGGCAACCGGCAAGCACCGCCATGAGCAGACAGGCCGCGGCCGCGATAACCCTCTTCATAAATGTGTCCCCTTGGGGTCCCCGACTCACATTAGGACCGAATGATATACCTAACTAGAAGAAAATGCGCTGCATGCGAATGATGACCGGCAACATGATGACCATCATAACCACAGGGAATATGCATAGCCCCAATGGAATCATCATCTTCACCGGCAAAGAGTTGGCGCGTTCCTCTGCACTCAGAATTCGTTGCCCGCGCATCTCCGCGCTATAAACACGCAAGGCATCGGTAAGGCTGGTGCCGAGCTCTTCCGATTGCCGGAACAGCACGGCCAGTGCCCGCGCCTCGTCAAGCCCGATGCGATCGGCGAGTTCACGTAGCGCTTCCCGCAACGGCTTGCCAGCACGCAACTGCAAATTCATGATCGACAGTTGTATTCCCAGCCATTTGTGGGTGGCGGCCATTTCATGGCTGACGCGTTCAACCGCCCCCTCCAGGCTCATGCCGGCATCGGCGCAGGTGATCATCATGTCCATGAAGTCGGGGAAAGCCCGGCGATAGACCTGTTTTTGGCTGTTCTCGAAACGGTCGAGCAGAATGGCGGGAAGCACGATGCAGGCGAGGCCGAACAAGGCAGAACCAGCAAGGGTGATGAAACCCGGCAGGTGCGACGGCAGAACCCGCGACAGGAGTGCATACATTGCCAGGAAACCGACGCAGACCGCGACAAGGCGGCACAGCGTGTAAATCAGCGGTGCGCTGGATTTATAAAAGCCGGCGCGAAACAGCTTCGCTTCCAAAGCGTTTGGCTCTTCGCGCTCCTTCTCGATCGACTTGAAGTAGGCATCGACCGGCCGTTGCGCCGCAAGCTTGGCAAGCTGGTCTTGTCCGAGCATGGATCGGCGGTCTGTAATTCCTTCGCCCATCAGGCTCTGCGCGACGAGCTTTCGTGTCTGCAGAGCCGGCAAGAAGACAAGCGCACCGAACAGGAAGAGGGACACCGCCGCCACGAAGACGGCAATGGATACCAAGAAACCCAGGTCCTGAATGTTCGAAAACAATTTCTTTCGTTGCTCCAGTCAGAAATCGAAAGTGACCATCCGGTACATGATGAAGTCACCAAGCAGAGCCCACAGCCCAAAAATCAGAAATATCGGGAAGATGAGCGGGTTGCCCCAGACGGCGCCGTAATAGGCCGGGGCAAGGATTTGAAGTGTGAAGAACATCACAATAGGGAACAAGGAGATAATCCACGCGGAGACGCGACCCTCTGCCGAGAGCGCCCTGATTTTCATTCGTAATTTCTGCCGTTCACGCAGAACCGAGGAAAGATTGGCCAGAATTTCGGTCAAATTGCCGCCCGTCTTGGCCTGGATCGACAGCGACACCGACAGCAGCTGAAGGCCCTCGAAGCCGACACGCTGCGAAAGCTTTCGCACGGCCTGCTCGATGCTGAGACCAAAGGTTATCTCATCGGAGACGATGCCGAATTCGGTGCCGAGCGGATCCGGCATTTCACGCGCGACCAGACCGATCGCGATCGAAGCCGGGTGTCCGGCGCGCAGCGAACGAACGATCATGTCGAGCGCATCCGGCAGCTGTTTGGCAAATTTCCGAATTCGCTTGTTGCGGGCGCGCCGGAGGACGAGAAGCGGCAGGACAAGCCCTACGACCAGAAAGATAAGAAGCGACGCCAATGCGGAAAAATTGAAGAGTATCAGCAGCAACGCCATCGCCAGCCCTGCAAGCAGAAATGTTGCGGCGAAGGTCAACGGATTTCCGGTGATACCGGACTGGGTATAGAGCCTGTTCAGCCAGACCATACCGAAAAGAAAATCGCCGGAGTCCGTGAGCCCGCGTTCTCGCAGCAATCCCTGTAACGTTTGTTCGGCCGGGACGTCGCCAGCGAGCCGCTTCAATCGGCGATTGACTGCTAGAGACCGAGAGCGGCGGCCGGCAAAAGAAAGATAAAAAGCTTCGCCGGCGAGAATAAGCGAGGCCGCCGCCAGCATGTAGATGAAGTAGAGCAGAGCTTGACCGGTCGGCATCAGAGGGCAACCTGCGGGTTGAAGGCGTCCTTGGCAAAATGATGGCCAAGCGTCGCAGCCTCCGGAGCGAAACGCGGACGGACACCGGTGGCGCGAAAATCTCCGATGACCTTGCCCTCGGCCGTCACCTCACGGCGGACGAAATGATAGATTTCCTGAAGCTGCACGACATTGCCCTCCATGCCAGTCAGTTCAGATATGGAGGTGACACGACGGCCGCCGTCCGAAAGACGCTGTGTCTGGACGATGATGTCGATGGCGGACGCAATCTGCGCCCGGATTGACTCATGCGTCATCGGCATGCCGGCCATGCCGACCATCTGTTCGAGCCGCGAGATCGCATCGCGGGGCGTGTTGGCATGGATTGTCGTCATCGAGCCTTCATGGCCGGTGTTCATCGCCTGCAGCATGTCGAAAGCTTCCTCGCCACGAACTTCGCCGACGATGATGCGGTCGGGCCGCATGCGGAGCGCGTTCTTCAGCAATTCGCGCTGGCGAACCTCGCCCCGACCCTCGACATTGGGCGGGCGTGTCTCCAGCCGGCCGACATGCGGTTGCTGCAATTGCAGTTCGGCCGCATCCTCGATGGTGATCAGCCGCTCTTTCGAGGGGATGTAACTCGACAGGGCGTTGAGCAATGTCGTCTTGCCGCTGCCGGTTCCCCCCGAAACCAGGATCGATTTGCGCGCCTGGACGGCGATGCGCAGCAATTCGATCATCGGCGGCCGGATCGAGTTGAATGCCATCAGGCGTTCGAGCGAATAGGGATTTTTCGAGAATTTACGGATCGACACCAGCGGGCCGTCCACCGAGATCGGGCGCACCGCAATATTGACGCGAGAGCCGTCCTCCAGCCGCGCATCCACCATGGGCGACGATTCATCGACACGCCTGCCGATGGCCGAAACGATCTTGTTGATGACGCGCAACAGATGCGCCTCGTCACGGAAACGGATTGCGGTCTCTTCGATCATGCCACGCCGCTCTATGAAGACGCGTTTGTGGGTGTTGATCATGATGTCGGTAATGGAATCGTCCTTGAGCAATGGCTCGATCGGCCCAAGTCCCAGCATCTCGTCGGCGGTGTCGCTGGTCAATTGATCCAGCTCGCGTGCGTTCAACGGCACATTCCGATTTCGAACGAACTCGCGCACGATCGGACGAATCTCATTCAGGATCTCATCCTTGGAAGCACTTTCAAGCGCGGTCAGGTTGAACCGATCGATCAAGTGGCGATGCAGTTCGACCTTGATCGTCAGAAAATCATTGCCATGCGATTCAATATCAGCGGCTGGTGAAGGAGCAGAAGCAACAGGCAGAACAGTCAGCGACTCCGCCTTTGGCGCTGGCTGCTGCTCGCTAGGCCCCTTGATGAATCGCCCCAGCATAATCGCTTATACTCCCCTTAATCCCTCATTAGCGGAAACTAACTGTTAACCACGGGAGGCACAAGCGCCCAAGTGGCTGCCGTACCCTCAATACTGTCTACATAGTTAAGATCATGAGGCTGTAATAATGCGCTTATTTGATATGGCTGCCGGTTCGTGACCACAGGCTCGATTTCGCTTTCCGCACTCATCCGATTTTTCGGGACGAACCGCCCGATATCTGCAGCTAACCCCTTAGATATAAAGGAATATGCATTATGACTAATGCTTCCTCAATCTTGCCACATCCGCGGCGAAATTGTGAACGAATGGTTAAGGCGCTTGAAAAATGAAAGGAATCAAGCTGTTGATAACATTCGGAGCTGTGATCTTCTTGCCGAATCATGTACATGAAAGTTAAGGAACCCTTAATGTCGTTTGACTCCGCGTTTTCTCGGGACCTAGGATCGAGATGACGGGGGATGCTTGGGTATGGATTTCATCCTTGGCTCTGTCTCGTCGGGTTCAAACCTCCAAAGGGAGAAATTGACATGAAGAAGCTCATGACGATGACCCGGCAGTTCCGCGACGATGAGAACGGCGCTGCCATGGTCGAATATTCAATCCTTATCGGTATCATTGCCGTCGCCTCAATCATGACGGTCATCGCCATCGGCGGATGGGTGAACGCCAGGTTCACGGGTCTCTGCGATGCTTTGGAAGCATCGACAGTCGGTGGGTGTAACGCCACCACCGGTATCGGCTCCTGATCGCCTGACTACATTCAGGCCCGGATCATTCGAGCCGGGCCTGAATCCGATCGCAGCGGGCGAATCCCGCATTGGGGCTTGGGGATTGGGGCATGCGCGCCAATACGCTTATCATGATCGTTCTCGCCGGCGTGTTCGGCGTTCTGGCAGTTGTGCTGGTCAATATCTGGCTGGCCGGCCAGCGAAGCGCCATGGCGCAAACGGGAATCGTTCAAGCCAGCACAGTCGTGGTTGCGGCAATGCCACTGAAATTCGGCGATACGCTGAGCGCAGACAAATTACGCGAAGTCGCATGGCCGGCAGGCTCTATTCCAGCGGGCGCCTTCAAGACAACGAAAGAGGCCTTGGCCGGCGAAGGCACCAGGCAGGCGCTTCAAACCATTAGCGCCAACGAACCTGTCCTCGCCAGCAAGATCACTGGACCAGGTCAACGCGCCACGCTTTCGGCGGTGCTTGGCGAAGGCATGAAAGCTGTTTCCATCAGGGTGAACGACGTGCTCGGCGTCGCCGGCTTCGTCTTCCCGGGCGACCGGGTCGATGTGCTGCTGACGCGAACGGTTCGCAGCGATGACGGCGCGGACAAGAGTTTTGTCGATGTGCTGCTGCAGAGCATGAAGGTGCTCGCCATCGACCAGGTGGCCGATGTGAGCAAGGACAGCCCAACCGTGGTGAAGTCCGTGACGCTCGAGGCCAGCACCAAGGATGCGCAGAAGCTGACACTGGCGGCAGGCGCCGGGCAATTGTCGCTGGCGCTTCGCCAGGCCGCAGCCAGCAAGGGCGAGACAACGGAACGCGTGACACTTTCCGACCTGACCGGCGAAACGCCGGCCGATGTCGCCGCCAGGCAGGCGGAGCTTGACAAGAAGGCAGCGGCGGAAGCCGCGGCTGCAGCCGAGCGCAAGCGCGCCGAGGACAAGATTGCCGGGTTGACCCAGGCCGTGGAAAAAGTGGGAAGCCGTCTCGACGAGCTTGGCCGGGCCAAACCGGTTCCTGTCGCGGCACCGGCGACCAAGGAAGTGGTCAAATACGTGCAGCCTGAACCGCCGGCACGGGCGACGGTCGGCGTATTCCGAGGTGTGAAGCTCGAAACATATGACGTGCCGCGACAACAATAAAGTGCGGCGAAACGGATGCTGCCACCAGCAGCGAGTGGGGAGACGGGGATGCGGGGTTCTTGGTTAGGGATAGCGACGGCCGCGTTGTCGTGTCTGGCGGCGCTGTTGCTGTCGGGCCTGGCGGCCGGTGCGGCTGATCGCTTCATCGATGTGTCAACCCCTGCCGTGCACCGGATTTTCCTGCCGATGTCGCAATCGGTAACGATCCAGGTGAGTGCCAATCTGGGCGATATCGTCGTCGGTGACGAGAAGATCGCCGATGCGCAGCCGATGACCGACCGCACGCTCTATGTCATCGGCAAGGGCGCCGGCACCACCACGGTCAATTTGTTCTCCACCGACAAGCGCTCGCTCGGCGCCCTCCAGATCGAAGTCGGCGTCGACGTCAGCGACATGGCGCAGGCGATCCGACAGGTGGCGCCAAAGTCGCGCATCGAAGTGGGCTCGGTCAATGGCAGGGTCAGGCTTGGCGGTCACGTCAAGGACGGCGCCACGCTGGCGGCTATCCTGGCGGTTGCGCAGCAATATGGCCCCGACGCCGTCATCAACTCCGTCATCGTCGACGACAGCCAGCAGGTCAATCTGGAAGTGCGCGTGCTGGAAGCCAAGCGCAACACCGGCCGCGATCTCGGCGTGTCGATCAGGAGCACGAACGGCAGTGGCACGACCCGTACCGGCACCGGTGTTGCTGCCGTCGACGAGGACGGAGTGGTGCTCGGGCCAGGCGGTCTGCTCAGCGGCCTCCTGTCGACCTCCAGTCCCTTCGGAGCCCTGATCACGCGCGTCATCGACAGCAACATCAAGGTCGATCTGATCATCGAGGCGCTCGAGTCCAAAGGCGCGGTGCGCATGCTCGCGAACCCCAACCTCACCACTCTTTCCGGCGAGCAGGCCAGCTTCAACGCCGGCGGCGAAGTGCCTATCCGCACGCTCAACAAAGACGGCGAGATAAGCATCGAGTACAAGCAATTCGGCGTTAACCTGCTGTTCACGCCGGTCGTACTCGACGACGGCAAGATCCATATGAGGCTGGCGCCGGAAGTCAGCGACCTGACCGGCTTCACCACCGCCGGCGACCCGATCTTCACCAACCGCAAGCTGGCAACCGTCGTCGAACTGCGCGACGGCCAGAGTTTCGCCGTCGGCGGGCTTCTGTCGAGCAAGACCACCAAGCTCCAGGACCAGGTGCCGTGGCTCGGCCAGGTGCCTGTCATCGGAACGCTGTTTCGCAATTCGAGCAACCAGAAGGAAGAGACCGAGCTGGTTGTCATCGTCACGCCGCATATCGTGCGGCCGGTGAAACCCGGCGAGCAGCTGGCGACGCCTTTCGACAAGACACGGCCCGCCAACGATCCCGAATTCTTCGTGCTCGGGCAGCTTGAAGTGACCAAGGATATGGTCCGCAAATATGAACTGGGCGAAGGCGTAACCGGCCCCTATGGCCACATGCTCGACTTCAAATCGAAGGACAAGATGCTCTATGTCAAGAAATAGCGCCTTGATCCTCATCCTGGGCGCCGGCCTGCTGTCGGGCTGTGCCACGGACTATCTGAACCACTATGATTCGGTGACCCTGGCTGCCGGCGACACGCAGAAGTTCAATTCGATGCTGCAAACGGTCGACCCGCTCAATCCGGCCTCCAAAAACACCAGGATCGAGGGTGACGGTGCGCGCGCCGCCGGTGTTGCTCAGAACTACAGATTTCCACCACCACCGCCCCCGCCGCCGGCGATCACAGTCAATGTCGGCGGGTCGGGTGTGACGCAGTGAACTGAGCCGAAGGATGCGGAGGGGCGCCGGGCATGCGAGGGGCTCTGGCGCAGGAAAGCAGAGAGTAAGGTCATGCTGGGGACCATTCGTGCCTTCTGGAACGATCAGCGCGGCGTCGCGATGATCCTCGTGGCTATCATGCTGCCCGTGCTTGTCGGCTTCGCTCTGCTGGCAATCGATATGAGCCGGGCCAACGGACTTCATAACGATCTGCAGAAGGGTGTCGATGCGCTTGCGCTGGCTGCCGCCGCCGAGCTTGACGGCCGCACGGATTCGACCGAACGGGCCACCAGGGCGGCAACGACGCTCCTCACCAACAAGACCAAGTTTTCAACTTCGGGCAACCACACGCTCACACCGGCTGACGTGACGATCACCTATCTGTCGGGGATACCTGCCAGCGACAACATCGGACTGACAGCCGCCGGCGTCGACGCCAACGGTGTCAGCTGGGTGGCGCCCGATTCAAAATCCGCCCTATTCGCCGAAGTGACGGTAAATGCATCCGGCATAGCGAACGGAGCCGGGGCGTTTGAGGCGATCTTTCCGGCAAGCTTTCTGGGCGGCGACAGCACCTTCGAGATCAGGCCGCAGGCTGTGGCTGGGTTCAATCAGTCAATCTGCGAAACAGTGCCGATCTTCATGTGCAATCCGTTCGAGACGAGCGATCCCTTGACCAGCAAGACGATCCAGCAGGCGTTCGCCTCGGGTGACACGTACAGCCGAGAGTTTCGAATGTTGAAGGTGGATTCAAATCCTGGCCCTGGCAACTTTGGGCTGATCGACAACAATCTGTCCTCGCTGCGGGATGCCATAGCAATGGGCACCTCTGGGACATGCTACAGCCGCGACGTTCTCACCACGAAAACCGGCGTCACCTTGGGCCAAGTCAACGCAGGTCTGAACACCCGGTTCGACCTCTACAGCGGCTCACTGAATAAGAATAACAAGGACTGGGCTTATCGGCCCGCCAGCAATGTTCGCAAGGGGCAGAAGACCGGCTGCAGTAAGTATGACCCGGTCACGGACAACTCGGCCCTTCCTCTCCCGCCCGGTGATGGCTACGGGGTTAAACCTGGGATGTCGCTTCCCATAGGGTCTCAGGGCTTTTGGGGCAATTACTGGCAAATCAACCATGGCTCGGCTTACCCCAACGTTCCGAGCGCCACCAATCCGACCGGCGCAAAAACGGCGCCGGCTTCCCGATACGACGTCTACAAGTACGAGATCGCGAATGGGCTCGTCGGGGATAAATCCCTGGCGCCGACAAAGGAAACCGGAACGCCGTCCTGCTACAAGGGGGATGCGCCCACGGCGGATCCTGATCGCCGACTACTCAATATGGCGATCGTCAATTGCATCGCTAACCAGGCAAAGCTCAATGGCCATGTCCAGCTCAGGCCAGACGGCTATGCAAGCGTCTTCATCAACACGCCGGTCCAGAAGCAGGACAACACCAAGGACGATGAGGACGCCTCGGCGGCCGAGAAGCCTATCAGCCTAGAGATTGTCGATGTCGATGGCGGATTTGCAAACAACACGCTTGTCGACAAGGCTTTCCGGAACGAAGCCCAGTTGTATCGGTAGATTCGACATGACCAGGTTCGATAAAATCATCAGGCGGTTCCAAGGCGACGAAAATGGCGCCGCTTTGGTGGAAGCCGCGATCACCATACCGCTCGTGTTGCTGTTATCGGCCGGTGTGTTCGAGTTCTCCAACATCCTGAACACGCGCCTGCTTCTCGAAGCCGGCGTTGAGGATGCGGGTCGCTACATGGCACGATGCAGTAGCGATTGGGCGACTTGCAAGGGCCGGGCTCAAAACCTTGCTGCCAATGGGGTGGTCGCCAACGGCAGCGCCAGGGTGACCGGATGGCTGCCGGCGGCAGTTGCGATCACCACGGCGGTCTCGCTGCAAGCGGTTGACGTGGCCACGGGCACGCAGCTTTATCTTAGCAGCAAGAGCACTGTCGATGTCGTGGACGTCACTACCTCCTATTCTTATTCAGGCTCCGGATTCCTGTCATATCTTGGCTTTAGTCCACTGACCCTCACGGTGTCCCATCAGGAGCGAGTCATTGGATGGTGACGGAGCGCACCAAGTTTTGGGTTAGCCAGTCCGGAACCGCCATGGTCGAAATGGCCATAGTGATCTCGCTGCTATTGACGCTTCTGCTTGGCTTCGTCGATTTCGGCTACGCCTTTTATCAATGGAATGCAGGGAATAAAGCAGTGCAAGCCGGCGCAAGGCTGGCGCAGATTTCTACACCTGTCGCCAGCGGGCTCCTGGTGGAGACGATAACGCAGAGCGATGTAACCAAAGTCGGCACTGCGGTACCCGCAAACACTTACAACTATATCTGCACCGCCAACACCGCTGGAAGCGTCTCTTGCGTTTGCGGCACAGGCGCTACATGTCAAAACCTCAATGTAAGCCAAGCCGCTTTTGATTTTATTTTCAGCGGCAACAGCAGCCGGGCCGGAATGCAGACATTCCTGCCGCTGCTGGCCAAGTCCGAAGTCAGGATTCAATACCAGGCGTCCGGCCTCGGCTACTGGACGCGACCCAGCGGACCGGTGCCGACCATCACAGTCAGCATCACCAATCATCCCTTCCAGTTCTTCTTCCTGGGCGGACTGCTCGGATTCGGAAACATCACCATGCCCTCCATGCTGAGCACGGTCACGGGCGAAGACATGAAAAGCACGTGGACGCCATGAATGCCATCAACACCAAGGTAACGCCGACCAAGCGCAAGCAGGTGGCGCTGTTTTCGTCGGATCCGAATTTCAAGCGCGAGGTGGCGACGCGGCTCGATGCGCTGGCGATCTACGACGTCAGGGTTTCCGAGACGAGCGACTTCCTCAAGGGGCCGCCCGCGGAGACGCGCCCAGGCATCGTCATCCTCGATCTCAGCAATGGCGAGCTGCTCGGCCGGCCCGGAATCGTCGAGGCGCGCGCGCTGTGGGCCAGCGTGCCGCTGATCGCGGTTTCCGACGAGCTGACCTCGGAACAGACGCGCGTGCTGGTGCGCATGAACGCCTCGGACTGGCTGCACAAGCCGCTCGACGGCAAGGAGCTGCTCAATGCGGTGACTTTCCACGACACCGGCAACCAGGGAACGAAGAGCCGGATCATCACCTTCATCGGCGCCAGCGGCGGCGCCGGCGCCACGACGCTGGCGCTGTCGGCGGCCGAACATCTCGCCTCGAAATCGGCCGAGCGCGCGGCGTCCACCTGCCTCGTCGACCTGGATTTCCAGAGCGCCAATTGCGGCGCCTATCTCAATCTGTTCAACCAGTTCGACCTTGCCGGCATCATCGGCCAGCCGGAGCGGCTCGATGTCGAGCTGATGGACGTCATCAAGCTGTCGCGCCCGTCCGGCCTCACCCTCTACGCGTTCGAGCGGCCGCAACTGCCGTTCGAGCCGCATGGCAGCGATTTCGTCTTCCGGCTGCTCGACCTCGTCGCCTACCGCTTCGACGACATCGTCATCGACCTGCCCAATCTCGAAACGCCCTGGCACGATTCCGTGCTGTCGACGAGCGACGAGATCTTCATCGTCTTCGAACTGAATGTCGCTTCGCTGCGGCAGGGCAAGCGGCTCTACAAGAAGATCCGCGAGCTGCGCGGCAATGCGGTCAGCATCACGCTGGTCGCCAACAAGCACAAGCGCAAATGGTTCGGGAACCATTTTTCGCGCAGCGAGCTCGAAAAGATCTTCAAGGCGCCGCACATCAAGTCGGTCGCGCTCGACAACGCACTTCTGACCGATGCGCTGAACAGGGCCATTCCGCCTTCCGAGGTGGATGGGCGGGCGCGCTTCAACAAGGATCTGAAGCGGATGTTCAAAGAGCGGCTCGATGATGCTGCCCGATAGATATTGGATCGCTCCAAAGCTCGCCGGCGCCTGCGTGCTCGGCGTGGCGCTGGCGCTCTCCGCCCACGACTTCGCCCAGGCGCGATCCGCACTTTCGGAGCGGCCGCCGCTGCCGGCGATGGGGCCCAGCCTGCGCAAGGCCGTTGCCTTTAGAACCGCCGAGCAGCCGGGCACGATCGTCATCCGCAAGGACGAGAAGGCGCTTTACCTGGTGACCCGCCAGGGCCAGGCGCTGCGCTACCAGATCAGCGTCGGACGCGACGGGTTCGGCTGGACCGGAATCGTCAAGGTCGGGGCGAAGACCGAATGGCCGGAGTGGCGCCCGCCGCAGGAAATGCGCGCCCGCCAGCCGGAGCTGCCGAAAATGGTGCCCGCCGGCCCCTACAATCCGCTCGGCGCAAGGGCGCTCTACCTCTCGCGGGACGGGCGCGACACGCTCTACCGCATACACGGCACCAACGACCCGTCGGGTGTCGGCTTCGACGGGACATCGGGCTGTTTTCGTCTCACCAACACGGATGTGATCGATCTTTTCAAACGCGTCGCGGTTGGCGCAAAGGTGGTGGTCCAATGACGATGATCAGCGAACCGGACATGCCGGCGATCGATATCGGAAACCAGGAACAGCGCGAACCGGTTGCCACCGAGAAATTCAGCAAGGCAAAGACGATCGGCGTCATCGTCGCCGGTGGCGCGCTTCTGATCACCGCGGTCAACATGGCGGCCGCGGTCTATCTCTACCGGGGCATGAGCGACCTGCGTTTCGTCGAGGCGCGGCTGGAGCAGCTCGGCGCGTTCGAGCAGCGGATCGCGGCCCGGCTCGACACGGTCAACAACGGTTTTCAGAGCCGGTTCGAGAAACTGGACAGCCAGTTGCAAGGCAGCTTCAACGAGATCGATGCCAGCATTGCCCGGCTGGGGCAGAGTATGCCGGTCGCCGGCGGCGAGGGCATGCCGGGTGCGGAAGAACCGTCCGAATTCGCCACCAGCACGCTGGCGCAAGCGCCCGAAGCGCTCGACGGCGAGAGCGCGAGCGAGCCCGGCGTCATCGAAGCACCCGCACCCAGGAAGAGAATCGCATCGGCCTCGCCCCCTGCCCCAAGCTCCAACTACCAGCGCATCCAGCAGCCCGACGGCAAGGTCTATTACCGCCGGATCAACTAGACGCCATTGCTCTAGAGATCGCGCTGCAGCGCCAGGATGCGGATGGCCCGGACGGACCGCTCCCGCGCCTCAGTGAGGAAGGCGATGTGGCAGTAGGCACAGGCCACGATGCCAAAAAGCAGCACCAGGCTGTTCTTCAAGGTGAAATCGACGGCCAGCGAATACGGAAGACCCTTGGGCGAGGTGAATTCGGCAATCGTGCTGGCCGTTTCCGAATGGCTGCCGACGGCGATCATCAGGCCAGCGAAAATCAGGGCGACATGGTTGGCGAGGAACGAGGATGCCGATCTTTTGGCGTGGCACGCCACCCAGCAGACGATCGCTGCCGCGGCAAGAATGACGGCGTCGATAGCCATGGAACCACCCAGCCAGACATCGACCTGCTGCCAAAGCACCGTCGACAGAGGGCGCAGTTCAAGCCATAGCCACCATGCGGTGGGGCTGGCTGGATAGGTGCCCAGCAACAAGGTCGCCATGCGCTCCCCTGCCAGGACCGCCAGAATGAGAAACGGAAAGGCGAAAAGCAGAAGCGGCTGGCGTTTCATGTTCCCTCGACAATCTGCAAGCCAGGATAGGCCGTATAGATTGCTCAAGGCTTAACGGCCCTACTTCCGGCCCTCTCCCGATTGCGAGCGTTCGAGGACGGCAAAGAAGATCACGGTGAGCAGAAGGACGATCAGAAGCAGCACGAACGCGGCCGCCGCGCCTTCGTTGAGCGAAAGGCCGAGAAAGGCACGGCGGTAGGCAAAGAAGCTCAGCACTTCGGTCGCGTTGCCCGGCCCGCCCTTGGTCAGGACATAAGGCAGATCGTAGGTCCGGAACTCGTTGATCAGCTGGATGATGATGGTGATCGCCGCGACCGGCCGCAGCATCGGCAGGGTGATGTAGAAGAATTGCTGCCAGCCGCGCGCGCCATCCACTTCGGCCGCCTCATAGGGATCTCGCGGCAAAGCGGCGAGCCCCGCGGCGAGGATCAGCACGACGAAGGACATTTGCTGCCAGATGTCGATCGCCGCCATCGTCCAGAGCGCCATGCCTGGCGTGCCTAGCCAGTCGAGGCGCGGCAGGCCGAACGTTTCCATCAGATGATTGGCGATGCCGAGATTGGGCTGGAGCAGCATGCGCCAGATCAGGGCGACACTGATCGGCGACATCGCCATGGGAATGGTCAGAACCGCGAAATAGACCGGCTTCATCCGGACCGTCCGGTTGAGCATCAGGGCGATGCCGAGCCCGATCACGAATTCGCCGACCACCGTCACCGCCGAATAGCGCACGGTGAGCCAGAGCGCGTTCCAGAACAGATCATCGCCGATCATCGAGGCGAAATTCTTGAACCCGACAAGCGGCAGAAGCTGCGGCTTGATCAAGGTCATCGAGGAAATCGAGAGGATGCAGGCATAGGCCAGCGGAAAGCCCATCACGATCGCCAGCAGCAGGAGGCCGGGCAAGGCAAAGGCCCAGCCGGTCCGCCATTCGCGGCCACGGGCAGCCAATCCTTTTTTGATCGCATTGAACATCGTAACCGAGCCTTGGTCGGGGTGTGGCGTTGCTGATCTCGTCAAGATCCGGGGTCTGGACAAGATCCGGCGCGGCTGACACCGCCGCGCCGGATCTCCTGGCCGAGCCGGACCGCTATTTGTCGAGGAGCCCCTGCAGGCCGTCGGAAGCCGCCTTCAGCGCCGCGTCCGATGTCGCCTGGCCGCCAGCCGCCAGCGAGAGCTGGGTACCGAGCAGATCCTCGTATTGCGCCGAATAGGTGAAGATCGGGAACGACTTGCCGGTCGCCACCACATCCTCGGCGGTCTTGTAGAAGGGATATTTCGCCAGCACCGCCGCATCGGCATAGACATCGCTGCGCACCGGCGCGTGGCCCTCGAGCGCGCGCTTCACCGAAACATCCTTGCTCTGCACCCACTGTATGAAGGTCCAGGCGGCTTCCTGCTCTTCGGGCGACGTGTTCTTGGGAATGCCCCAGCCCCAACCGCCGCTTTCGCCATGGCCACCCGGCATCACCGACAGGCCGACCTTGCCGGCGACGGTCGGACACTTCACGGCATCGTCCATCTGCGGCAGCATCCACCAATAGGTGACCATGCTGAAGGCGGAACCGCTGCACATCAGGCGCATGGTGTCATCGAGTGTCGCCGATATGGCACCCTGCTGGGCGCCATGCTGGATGTTGTCGACATAGAGATCGAGCGCCTTCTTGGCCTCTGCCGTGCCGAGGCTCGCCTTGCCGTCGGCATTAAGATAGCTGCCGCCGGCGGAGAACAGGTAGTTGGAGAATTCCATGCTGTTGGGATCGCCGCGCTGGCCCTGCATCGCGGCTCCGGCGACGCCGGCATTGGCCTTCATGAATTTGGAAATCGCCACATAGTCTTCGAGGGTCGTCGGCAAAGCGAGTTCCTTGCCGGTTGCCGTCTTGTAGGCGGCCTTGAGCTTCTCGTCGCCGATCAGGTCCGTGCGGTAGAGGAGGCCCATCGAGTAGTTGTACATGGGCACCAGGAACAGCTGGTCCTTGGTCCGGCCGAGCAGGTCAAGCGTCGAGGGAATGAAGGGGCCTAGATCGTATTTGGATTTCTCGACGAAGGGTTTCAGATCGGCGAGCCAGCCGGCCGCCGGAAATTCGCCGGCCCACAGGAAGTCGACCTCGAGCACATTGTAGTAGCTCTGCGGCGCGGTCAGCTGCGACACCAGCTTGTCGTGCATGTCGGGATAGCCGATCTTCTCGAACTCGACCTTGATGCCGGTCTGCTTCTCGAATTCGGGCAACAGCGCTTCGATGATCTTGGTTTCCGGCACGTCCTCCATCAAGGCGTGCAAGGTGATGGGCTCAGCCGCCCTGGCCGGAAGCGATGCGCTGACAACAGCTGCCCCGCTCACGGCCGTCATCAGCATTTTGATCAAGGTCTGCTTGTTCCAAGTCATAACTCTCTACTCCTCTTTCCCTCTGGACGCGGCGGTGATCCCGTCACGATTTCATAACCGGCTAGCGAGCCATGTCGGCTCTCGGAGCGGCCGGCCTATTTCACGCTGCCGAACGTCAAGCCCTGGACGATGAAACGCTGGATGAAGCGGGAAGCCACGACCAGCGGCAGGATGGCAAGGACGACGCCGGCAGAGACCTTGGCGATCTGGACGCCGTTCGAGGTCTGCAACGCGGCGAGCGCAACCGGTATGGTCGCCGTCTTCGGCCCGCTCAAAACCAGGGCAAACAAAAACTCATTCCACGCCAGGATGAAGCCGAGGACGCCGGCGGCCGCGATACCGGGCATCGACACCGGCAGCACAATGCGCCAGAAGGCGCCCCAGGCGGTCGCGCCGTCGGTCATCGCCGCCCACTCCAGATCGACTGGAATGCCTTCGAAGAAGCCCATCAGGATCCAGGTCAGGAAAGGCAGGTTGAGCGCGGCATAGACGATGATCAGCCCGGTCAGCGAATTGCTGAGCTCCAGGCTTCGGAACAGCGTGAAGGTCGGCAGCACCAGCGCCACGGGCGGCAGCATTTGCGTCGCCAGAACGGCAAAACGCGCCCACCGACCGCCCGTACGGAAGCGGGCGAAGGCATAACCGGTGGTGGCGGCAAAAGGCAATGCGAGCAGAACCGAGCCGAGCGCGACGATCAGGCTGTTGAGGTAGGACTGACCGAAGCGGCTCGACAGGAGCGCCGAATAATTGTCCGTCGTAAAGGCCGGCATCAGCTCGTTGCTGTAGGATAGCTGCTCGGGCACGAAGCTTGTCCGCAGCACCCAGAGCGGCGGCAGCAGCACGATGGCGCAAACGACAATCAGCCCGAAATGAAGGCCGAAGCGGCGACGAAAGGCCCGCCGCTCGTTTCTGTCCATGCTGGTCATCGAGTGGCCCCCATGAGGCTCGGCCGCGCGATCACCAGTTCGGTTTCGGGATCAAACAGGTGCATCGGCAGCGGGTCGATGTAGAGTTCGACGATCGAGCCGACGGGCGCCGTGAAATAACGGCTCAGGCGGGCGGCGATCTCCAACGGCTTGCCGCCTCCGGCGGGGTGGGCATCGTCCGTGCCGGTGGCCTGACCGGCAATCTGGCCGATCAGGACGTTCTCGGCGCCGAGAGCTTCGACGGCCACGACCCGTACGGAAATCTTTTGCCAGTCCGGCTTGTCGGGGCTTTCGTGGAAATCCTCGGCCCGCACGCCCAGAATGACGCGGCGCCCGACACGCTCGCCATAAGCGTTGCGGTGGCGGGCGGGGACGGCAAGCACGGCACCACTGTCGGTCAGGACGGAGAGCCCTTCGCCAGGTGCGGCCTGAAGCGTGGCCGGAATGAGGTTCATCGGCGGCGTCGCCAGGAAGCGCGCGACGAAGGTGTTGACCGGGTCGGCATAGACTTCAAGCGGCCGGCCGGCCTGGACCAGGCGACCATCGCGCATGATGCATATGCGATCGCCCATGGTCATGGCCTCGACCTGGTCGTGCGTGACATGGACGATGGTGCGGCCGAGGCGTCGGTGCAGCTTGACGAGTTCGAGCCGCATCTCGGCACGCAGCTGCGCATCGAGGTTGGACAGCGGTTCATCAAGCAGGAAGGCCGCCGGTTCGCGAACGATCGCCCGGCCAAGCGCGACACGCTGACGCTGGCCGCCCGAAAGCGCTGCCGGCTTGCGGCCGAGAAGATTCTGCAAACCGAGCAGGTTCGCGGCGTCGGCAATCTTGGCATCGATCACTGCGGCGTCGGTGCCGCGCATCTTCAACCCGAAGGCCATGTTCTGCCGCACCGACATATGCGGATAGAGCGCGTAGCTCTGGAACACCACCGCGACGTTGCGGTCGCGCGGCGCGACATTGGCGACGCTCTTGCCGCCGATGCGAAGATCGCCGGAGGAGATACTCTCCAGGCCGGCAATCATCCGCAGCGTCGTCGACTTGCCGCATCCCGACGGGCCGAGAAAGATCACGAATTCACCATCGGGAATGGTGAGATCGACCTCATGCACCCCGTAATTGCCATTGCCGTAGAGCTTGGAAACGCGATCGAGCTCGATAGACGCCATAGACTTTCCTCATGAACCCGTCTGACCCGGCTGAACGCCGAAGGCCGAAGTCGAGCGAACGGTCATCTTAGAGAACAAAATGTAACATTGAAAGCCTGCCTTCTGATCATATGTGTTCACTTTTTTGGATGGCGCGTGCCAGCATCAGGATCCGGTTACAGCCGCCAAAAGCCGTCAGGTCATGTAGACGCCGCCGGTCACGTTGACGCCCTGGCCAGTCATGAAGCGGGCTTGATCCGAGCAGAGGAACACGACGACGTCGGCGACATCCTCCGGCAACTCGAGCCGGCCGAGCGGCGTCTGCGCGATATAGTCGGCGACCACCCGTTCGGGCGTGACCTGCCGCAGATGCGCCTCCCATTCGACTTCGCGCGATTGCATGCCGGTCTTGACGAACCCCGGGCAGACGGCATTGACGCGGATTCCCTTGGGCGCGAGCTCGCGGGCAAAGGCCTGCGTCCAGCCGAGCACGGCGAACTTGGATGCCGAATAATGCGCCAGGAGCGGCGCACCGACCTTCGCCGCAAGCGAGGCGGTGTTGACGATGCAGCCCGTGCCTTGCTTGACAAAATGCCGTCCAGCGATCTGATTTGCGAGGAATACCCCGCGCGCATTGACCGAGAAGTTGAAGTCCCACTCCTCGTCGGTCAGATCGAGCGCGTGCTGCATGGTGGACACGCCGGCATTGGCAATCAGGATATCGCAGCCGCCTAGCGCTTCCAGCACAGTGGCAAAGGCCGCCTCGACGGAATCGCGACGGCGAACATCGACCGTGACGGCGGCGGCACCGCCGCCAATCTCCTCGGCCGCCTTGCGCGCGGCGTCGGGATCCAGATCGCCGATCGCCACGGCGACACCCTGCCGCGTCAGGGCGGTCGCGATCGCGCGACCGATCCCCGCGCCGCCACCCGTCACAAAGGCACGCTTGCCCGCGAGTTCGGCAAGCACTGGAGGAATGACGGAGGCAGCCGGCATGGTCG
This sequence comes from Mesorhizobium sp. LMG17149, assembly GCF_024518695.1. NCBI lineage: Bacteria > Pseudomonadati > Pseudomonadota > Alphaproteobacteria > Hyphomicrobiales > Phyllobacteriaceae > Mesorhizobium > Mesorhizobium sp. LMG17149. The sequence goes on along the minus strand of NZ_JANIFL010000003.1, from coordinate 428,879 downwards.
TATTCTCTCTGCTTGGTGGCGGAACGCGTTCTGTTAATATCGAGATGCATACCAATAAATTCGAACACTGCAAACATATTTTTGTTTGAAAATGTTTGATCATGCGGTAGAGTTGAAGTTGCAGACCGCTTCGTCAGCGGCTTACCCACCGGATACATCGATGGCCGACGACACCGCCTCTCCTCTATCGTCCACGCATGGCGCACCGCGTGATGCCGACCGTCAGCGCCTTCTCGCGCACGATCGACAGGCACGCATCCTGGCTTTCCTGCGCCGCACGGGGTCGCTCACCGTCGCTGCGGCAGCGGCCGAACTCGCCGTTTCCGACATGACGATCCGCCGTGATCTGGTCGAATTGGAGCGCGAGGGCAGGCTTGTACGAATCCACGGAGGTGCGATCGAGGCGGACAACCCGCCGCTGGTCGCCATGGACAGTGAGGAGCCGAGTTTCGATTCGCGCTTGCGCCAGCGCCGTGACCCGAAGGCCGCGATTGCCGCCGCCGCGGCCGCCTTGGTTTCGGGATACCGCACGATCGCATTGGATGTCGGCACCACCACCTATCTGATGGCCGAGCACCTCAAGGACCTTCCGCACGCCAAGGTGTTCACCAACAGCCTCAGGATCGCGGCGGCGCTGAACGGCGGCGTGCCCGAAGTCTATGTTGCCGGCGGCCGTGTACGGGCCGACGAGATGTCGACCGGCGGACCCGCGGCCATCGCCCAGTTCGAGGCGCTGTGGTTCGATGTCGCCGTGATCGGCGTCTCCGGCATCACGGCGGACGGCCTCTTCGACTATTCCTTCGATGATACCGATATGAAGCGCGCCTATCTCAGACGCTCAGGCACCAAGATCGTGCTCTGCGATTCCGCCAAATTCCTGCGCATGTCGCTGGTGCGGATAGCGCCACTGTCGGACGTCGACATCCTCATCACCGATGCCGAGCCGCCGGCCAAGATCGCCGCAGCGCTCGCCGCGGCCAAGGTCGACCTGCGCATCGCGCCGCCGCTGACGCGCGACTGAGGCGCAACATTTTCACTTTATCCCCAAGGAGACGACTCGATGGTATTTGAATTTTTCGGCGACAAGAAGAAGGCTGTCATCTCGATGGCACATATCGGTGCCCTGCCGGGAACGCCCCTCTATGATGCCGATGGCGGCCTCGACAAGCTGATCGATGGCGTGCTCTCCGACATCCGCAAGCTGCAGAGCGGCGGCGTCGATGCCATCATGTTCGGCAACGAGAACGACCGCCCCTATGTCTTCAAGGCGCCGCCCGAAGGCATTGCCGCCATGACCGCGATCGTCCAGGCGGTGAAACCCGAGCTGAAGGTGCCGTTTGGCGTCAATTATCTCTGGGACCCGACTGCCAGCGTCGCGATCGGGGCGGCCACCGGAGCCCGTTTCGTGCGCGAGATCTTCACCGGCCTGTTTGCTTCCGACATGGGCCTGTGGGAGCCCGATTGCGCCGCCGCCTCGCGCCTGCGGCACAATCTTGGCCGCGACGACATGAAGCTTCTCTTCAACATCAATGCAGAGTTCGCACACTCGCTCGACCAGCGTCCTATTGAATTGCGCGCCAAGAGCGCGGTGTTCTCGTCGATGGCCGACGCCATCCTCGTTTCCGGTCCGATCACTGGCCAGCCGGCCGACCAGTCCCACCTGCGCAGCGTCTGCGAGACGATCAAGGACGTGCCGGTCTTCGCCAACACCGGCGTGAACATCGACAATGTCCGCGATGTCCTTTCGCTGGCGAGCGGGGTCGTGATCGGGACCCATTTCAAGATCGATGGCAATACCTGGAACGCCGTCGACGGCGATCGGGTCAAACGCTTCATGGACGTTGTCGCCACTTTGCGCTGAGAACGGCTTCCACGGCGATGCCGGCCATCGCGCCGGCTCGCGGTGATCATATCGATCGTTGCGGGCCGGCGTCCGGAATGATCGACTGGTATCGAGCAGCGGGACACGACGAGGCAGACAGGTTCGCCCGCCTGCCCTTCCCGGCATTTCAATGGATTCGACATGGCGTTCGTTCTCGGTCTCGATATAGGCACCACCTCGACGATCGGCATTCTGATCCGGCTTCCCGATCAGGTGCTGGGCCTCGCCTCGCGCCCCGTCACGCTGCATTCCGAGCATGCGGGCTGGGCCGAGGAAGATCCCGCGCAATGGTGGACCAATGTCCGCGACATCGTGCAGGAGCTGCTGAGGACCAGCGGCATCAAGGCCGAAGAGATCGTGGCGATCGGCACCACCGGCATGCTGCCGGCGGTCGTTCTTCTGGACGACCAGGGCGAGGTGCTGCGACTGAGCATCCAGCAGAGCGACGGCCGCTGTGGCGCCGAAGTTGCCGAACTGCGGACCGAATGCGATGAGGCGGCTTTCATCGCCAAGGCCGGCAACGGCATCAACCAACAGCTGGTCACCGCAAAGCTGCGCTGGATAGAGCGTCACGAGCCGGAGGTGTTCAGCCGCATCGCCACCGTTTTCGGCTCCTATGACTATATCAACTGGCGCCTCACCGGCGAACGTGCGGTTGAGCAGAACTGGGCGCTGGAGGCCGGCTTCGTCGATGTTTCGACGCACCGGATCGACGACGACCTGGTGGCGCTCGCCCACATACCGCGCTCGGCCGTGCCACGAAAGATCGCCTCGCATGAGATCCTCGGTTCCGTCTCGGCGAAGACCGCGGATGAGACCGGCCTGATGGCGGGAACACCTGTCGTCGGTGGTGCGGCCGACATGATCGCTTCCGCGCTCGGCGCCGGAGTTGCCACAGCAGGCGATGTCCTCCTGAAATTCGGCGGCTCGGTCGATATCCTGATCGCCACCGATCAGATCAAGCCAGATCCCCGCATGTATCTCGATTACCATCTGGTGCCAGGCCTGTTCATGCCCAATGGCTGCATGTCGACCGGCGGCTCGGGCCTCAACTGGTTCGTACGCAATTTCGCCGGCGGCGAGATGGCCGCGGCACAGGCCGATGGTATTTCGGTACACCAGCGGCTCGATGCGCTGGCGGCAGAGCGTCCCGCCGGTGCCGACGGCCTCACCGTCCTGCCCTACTTCCTCGGCGAGAAGACGCCGATCCATGATCCAGCGGCTCGTGGCGTGATCGATGGGCTGACGCTGTCGCACGATATCGGCCATGTCTGGCGCGCTTTGCTCGAGGCCTATGCCTTCGCCATCGCGCATCATATCGAGGTGCTCAACGACATGGGCCACCGGACCGAGCGCTATCTCGCCTCCGACGGCGGCTCAAGCAGCAAGGTCTGGATGCAGATTGTCGCGGATGTCCTGCAAAAGCCGGTCCAACGCCTGACCGGGCACCCCGGCTCTTGTATCGGCGCTGCCTGGACGGCGGCGATCGGCGTCGGCCTGACCGACGACTGGTCGGGCGTTTCCGGTTTCGTCAGCTTCGCCGACCGGCTCGATCCCGACCCGCGCAAAGCTGATATCTACCGCGACGGCTATCGCCGCTATCGCGATCTTTATGCGCGCCTGTCGGCTCCTGGCGCGACCAGAGCGGGATCGTCATCGTGATGTATCGCGCCGTCGCCTGGGACATCGACGGAACGCTGATCGACAGCGAGCCGTTGCATCATCAATCCCTCCTCGCCGGCTGCCGCAACTGGAACGTCGATCTTGACGACCTGCCCGACCAAGCCTTTCGCGGCATCCATATGGGCGACGTCTGGACAATGCTGCGTCCGCGTCTCCCGGGCGGGCTCGACCAGGCGGAGTGGCTCGCCGCTATCAATGCCCACTACGTCGCGAACCGGGCGAACGCCGTCCCGATCCCCGAGGCGGTCGAGACGATCCGGGCCCTGGCTGACCGCGGCGTCCCGCAGGTCTGCGTCTCGAATTCCGGCCGGCAAGTCGTCAATGCCAATCTCGATGCGCTCGGCGTGCGCGACCATATGAGCCTCACAATCAGCCTCGACGACGTGTCGGCCGGCAAACCCGACCCAACGCCCTATCGCGAGGCCTGCCGGCAGCTCGCCATAGCTCCAGGGTCCGTAGTGGCCGTGGAAGATAGCCGCACCGGTACCAAGGCCGCACGGGCCGCTGGTCTGTTCGTGGTTGGCTATCTCCCCAGCGGCGTCCTGCTCGGCGACGTCGATCTCAGTACCAACCGTCTGTCGTCGATCCTGGACCTGTTTCCCGGCTGAGGGTTTGCGCGTCGTTCCAAGTGTGCGCTTGACCATGCATGCAGGTTTGTAGCGTGATGGCAGCTGATCGATTCACATCGATCCGGTAGGAATCCTCTTGCGCCTCGGCGTCGTGAAACCGCGAACGACACCACACCCAGGATTGGACGCTTGATGAACGACCTCCCCCGAACACTTGCAGCGGACTCGCTCGGGCCAACCGTGACGATCGGAGAAATCCTGGTAGAGATCGTCGCGAGGCAGACGGGCACCGGCTTCCGGCAACCTATCGACCTCATTGGTCCCTTTCCGAGCGGCGCGCCCGCCATCTTCATCGATCAATGCGCACGTATGGGCGGAGCGGCCGCAATGGTGGGCGTGGTCGGCGACGACGATTTCGGCGCCGTCAACATGGAGCGCCTGAAGCGGGACGGCGTAGACACTTCAGCCATCGCTGTTTCCCCGGATTATCCGACGGGCAGCGCCTTTGTTCGCTACCGCACGGACGGAAGCCGCGATTTCGTCTACAACATCGCCAAATCCGCCGCCGCCCGACTGGAATGGAGCCCGCAGGTCGAGGCGCTGATCGCGCGTTGCGGGCATATCCATGTCATGGGAACGGTGTTCGCAAGTCCCGCAGCCTGGGCGATCACCGAACGCGCGATCCCGCTGATCAAGGCACGCGGCGGCACGATGTCGCTCGATCCGAACCTGCGCAAGGAATTGCTGGCGCACGGCCAGACCGAGGAGAAATTCGCCGGTCTGGTGGACGAAGCGGACCTGCTGCTGCCGTCGGGCAATGAATTGTTCCTGGCCGCCGGCACGGACGGGGAGGAACGCGCGATCGAGGCGCTGTTCAGACGAGGGGTCAAGGAGATCGCCGTGAAGCGCGGCGAACATGGCGCGTCAGCCCGTCAAAGCACCGGAGCCCGCGCCGATTGCCCCGGCCTCATCGTCGAGGAAACGGACCCCACCGGCGCCGGCGACTGTTTCGGGGGAGCCTATGTCGCATGCCGGCGGCTGGGGATGGCGCTGCAGACGGCGCTCGAATTCGCCAACGCGGCAGGGGCGCGCAACGTCACACGCCTCGGTCCCATGGAGGGAGCCGGCACGCCGGCCGAGCTGGAAGATTTCATGGCAAGAACGGCGAGAAGAAATTGATGCGTGTGGCGATCGAAGATTTGCCGGCCCTGCACAGGGACGGGAAGAAAATCGGGGTGACCTCGGTGTGCTCGGCGCACCCGCTGGTGCTGAAAGCCGCACTGCGCCACGGGCGGGAAACCGGCACCACCGTCCTGATCGAGGCGACGTGTAATCAGGTCAATCATCTAGGTGGTTATACGGGCATGACGCCGGCCGATTTCGCGGCGATGGTGGAAGCGCTCGCGGCAGCCGAGCAGTGCCCGCAAGAGCTGATCGTGCTTGGCGGGGATCATCTCGGCCCCAATCCCTGGAGAGACCGGCCCGCCGAGGAGGCGATGGCGCAGGCCGGGACGATGATCGATGCCTATGTCCGCGCCGGCTTCCGCAAGATCCACCTCGATGCCTCGATGGGCTGCGCGGGTGAACCGGCGGCGCTAGACGACCACACGGTGGCCGGGCGCGCGGCCAGGCTGGCAGGCGTCGCGGAGCAGGCGGCAGCGCAGAGCGGCGGGGCAAGCCCGGTTTACATCATCGGCACGGAAGTGCCGCCGCCCGGCGGCGCCGATCACACATTGGATGCGATCACCCCGACCAGTCCGGAGGCCGCTCGCCAGACACATGCCATTCATGCCCAGGCATTCCACACCGCCGGGCTTGAAAGCGCATTTTCCCGCGTCATCGGGCTTGTGGTGCAGCCGGGCGTGGAGTTCGGCAACCAGAATGTGATTTTCTACGATCGGGCAAAGGCCCGCGACCTGGCGGCAACCCTCGACAGATTGCCGTCGCTCATTTTCGAAGCCCATTCGACGGACTATCAGGGTGAGAGGCCGTTGCGTGAACTCGTCGAGGACGGCTTCGCCGTCCTCAAGGTCGGACCCGAGCTGACCTTCAAGCTGCGCGAGGCGCTGTACGCGCTCGACCTGATCGCTTCCGACCTGGCGCCTGGCTATGGCGAGCGGCCGCTTTACCGCGCAATGGAAGAGCTGATGCAAGCCACCCCCAAGAATTGGGCAAGCCACTATCATGGAAGCGATGCCGACAAGCGGACGCTGCGCCACTACTCCTATTCCGATCGCATCCGATATTATTGGGCGATCCCGCAAGCCCGTGCCGCCTGCAACCGTCTTTTCGATACGTTGAAAGGCCGGAGGGTACCGGTGACGCTGTTTCTCCAGCACCTGCCTTCTGCAGTCACATGGGCTGGCCGCGCCTGCGACGGCGAGGAGATCGCGATCGGTCACGTCCGGCGGAGCATCGAGGCCTACGCCCGGGCATGCGGCACCTGAACCCCTCGTCCGGTTCTTCAAGGCCAGAGCGCATGGGCTGGCGGGCGGCAGGAACGCTTACAGCGATGGCCCCAATCGGATCGGACTGCCATCGCTGAAACGGGATTGACGGAACCTGTGGAGGTTGTGCCCGGTCTCGTTGCCTTGGACGAGGTCGGACAGCACACGGCCGATGCCGGGTCCGATGCCGAAGCCGTGGCCGCTCATCCCGGTCGCTATGACGAGACCCGGGATCGCAGCGGCGCGATCGACGATGGGCACGACATCGGGCATCGCATCGATCATGCCCGCCCAGCTCGCCTTGAGCGGCACAGTCGTGAACTGAGGGAAAAGCTCCCTGAACCCGCGGTCGATGGCGCGGAGCGCCGACGTCTCGGGAGCCGGATTGAGGACGCGCATCCGTTCGAAAGGGCTTTCTTCATCCGCGTTCCATCTGCGCGGCGTCGACCAGCCGTCCGGGTATCCTCGCGGGGCCGCCGGCAGGTAGCGCGTGCCGAAGGGATTGGCCATCAGGGCGCTGAAATATTTGCCCGCATGGCGAAAGGCGTCCGGCCCTATGTAGAGTTGGCTACTGCCTCCCGATGCGAGCGTATACCCGCCATCCTGCCTGCGCCGGAAAGCGATGCGTTCATCCGCGGCGGCACCGGTGTGGATTTCCGGCATCGGTGCTGTCGCGGCGACAGTCGCCCTGACGCTGAGCTGCGGAATCGAGATGCCGTGGGCGCGCAGAAAGAGCGACGTCCACGCGCCGCTGGCGACGAGGACGCTCGAGGTCGCGATGAGCCCTTTCTCGGTCCAGACGCCACTGATGCGACCCCCGGAGATGTCGAGCATACGTGCCGCGCAATTCTCGATGATCGTCACGCCTTCGCGGGCCGCCAGGCGCGCAAGCGCGGGCACGGCGACCCAAGGTTCGGCGCGCATGTCCGACGGGGTGATCATTGCGCCTTTGAACGGTAGCGCCATGGCCGGGATCAGGCTTGCCAACTCACCTTGGTCGAGGAGACGCGTGTCGACGCCATGAGCCTGGGCGATCGTCAGGAATTTCGCGAAACCGGCCATCTCCTTGTCCGTCCGCGCAAGATAGGTAACGCCCGTCTGCGTCAGTCCTATGTCCTCGCCACACTCCTGCGCCAGTTGCCGCCAGAGGCGCTGCGCTTCGATGACGATCGGCAGTTCGTCGGCATCGCGGCCCTGCTGCCGGATCCAGCCCCAATTGCGCGAGGATTGCTCGGCGGCGATGCGGCCCTTTTCCAGCAGCGTCACCGAGACGTTCCGTCGCGCCAGGAACAGTGCCGTGCTCACGCCAATGACCCCGCCGCCGATGATCACGACGTCCGAAGTCTTCGGCAGGGGCTGCTGGAACTGGATCGAGGTGGCTTCGGTGAAGGAGAAGATTGTCAAAGAGCACCGTCCTTCTTGGTATGCTGCGGCGACATCCGGTCCACGCTGGCAGCGAGATCTGGGCAGCGATATCTGGCCGCCGTGAAATGTCGATACCACGCGAGGAGATTGATCGTCAGCTAGTGCTTCAAGGCCGCCTATCGCGACGCGGGCGGCAAAGGTCGAAACAGCATCGTAAAAGCGAACGGACCTGACGCGCCCTACGGTAGACGATTTCGTCCATCTGGAAATACCAAGTGAGCGAGAAGATCGTCGCTCCCGAACCCGCCTGACTTGGAGACGATGACAGCGCCATTCCATGTGGCCGACACCATCCTGCTGACCGCCACGCCGGGCTCGTAGAGTCCCTCGCACAAGAAATGGCTGGCTCCGCAGATGCCTGCCAGCAGCCGCAGCGTCGACCCGCCTGTCACCAAGACAGAACGCGGCGTCGGCAGCCTGGCCACAAGCTGGATGAGCGATCGCTCGATGGCAAGGCGCGCCTGGGATTCCGAAGCAGCGTGGGAGGGCGCGAGCAAAACAAACGGTGGTTCGAGAGGCATGGGACTGGAGCCGTCCATCACGACGGTCTTCAGCCCGCTGACCGCCGCGACCTGGCGCAAAGCAACCGGATGGTTCGTGCCGCAGATGGCGAGATCGAGTGCCGGTGGCTGAAGGTGGGCCGTCCGACTTCCAGCGAGCATGGAGGCCAATCCACCTGAGCCGACATAAAGATCCTCGCTATCCACTCCAAAGGCTGCAATCGCCGCCGCAAGCTCGGCATCGCTTGACGCATCGGCGACAAAAAATCCCTCCCTTGCGCAGGCCTCGCCGATCATGGCAGCCGGAACCCCGTGGCCCAATAATGCATCGACAAGCGCCGGACCGACGGGTGTTATCCCATCCTGCGATACTACGTGCTGCCGGCCGTTGACTGTTGCCCGGCCCAACGCCGGAAAAGCAGGGGCGAAAAGGGCACGCCTAAACCGTCCGGCGCGAAAGGCCGCAACCGACTCTGCGACAGGGTGTCCACGCATGACGCTATCGATTTTCTTGAACGACAGCGACCGTGCGCCGGCTTTGCGATCGGCAAAAACGCCTGTGACACGATCGTATGCCGCTCGTTCCCCTAAGTCCCGGCTGTCGAGATCAATGGCGTTGCAGCCGGAAAGGCCCGGCGGCAGGTCGAGCCAGACCTTCACCGGTTTTTCTGGACTCGCGAAATAGCCGGCCGTGTCGAGCGCACCGGTGATGTCGTCCGCGACGATCAGGACATCCGGCTTGCCAAGCCCGCGCCCGTCGGGGCTACGGTTCACGCAGCGTTCTCCGTGGTCAGCGACAAGGCGTAGTCGATCGCCTCTATGAGGCTGCTTTCGCGGGCGATCCCGCGGCCGGCGATGTCGAAAGCGGTCCCGTGGTCGACGGAGGTCCGCGCGATCGGCAGGCCGAGCGTGATGTTGACGCCGCTCAGGCCAAGCCATTCACCGGTCTGCGGGTCGATCTGGAAGCCAAGCAGCTTCACCGGAATATGGCCTTGATCGTGGTACATGGCCACGACCGCGTCATAGGCGCCGCCGCGCATTTTCACGAAGACGGTATCGCCCGGAACGGGACCATGGACGTCGTGGCCGCGCGCCCTGTAGTCGGCGACAATCGGCTGGGTAATGCGGATGTCGTGGGTCCCGAAAATACCGCCCTCCCCGGCGTGCGGATTGAGCGCGGCAATCGCAACGCGAGGCGCCGTGATCCCCAGATGATTTAGGGCTTCGATCGTCAGGTCGAGAACCCGCCGCATGCGCGGCTCCGTCGCCCTCTTCGGCACATCTTCCAGCGGAATGTGGGTCGTGACGTGGCTGACACGGAAAGAACCGTGCGCGAGCATCATCGCGCTGTCTCGCGCCCCGGTAAGCGCCGCCAGCAGCTCGGTGTGACCCGGGAACCGATAACCGGCAAGATGCAGCGATTCCTTGTTGAGCGGCGCGGTCACGATGGCCGAAGCCTCGCCGGCCATCGTACGCCGCACACCCTCGGCCACGGCCTCATAGGCCTGCCTGCCGCCTTCCGCCGACACCTGTCCGATCTCAACGGCGGAACCCTCGATCGGCCAGATGCCGAGAGGTTCATCCGCATTCGCGACGGCGGGCAATGGTAAGGCCAGCGACCGGGCTGTCCCGCCCAGCGCCGCAAGTGACCCGATCAGGCGGAGCCGAACCGTGCCAGTCTCAAGGACCGCCGCGAAATGATGGGCGGCCTTGAGCGCGATCTCGGGTCCAACGCCGGCCGGATCGCCGATGGTGATGGCTATGGTTGCGGTCATTCAGCTCTCCATAAGCGCTGTGCGGACGTTCAGGACAAAAATCATACCAGGGGCCGCCCGCCGTCGACCGGAATGACAACTCCTGTCGCGAAGCGAAGATGGGTCGCGACTGCCAGAACCGCCTCGGCAACATCGTCGGGCGTGCCCAATCGCCCGAGCGGCGTCCGGTTCGCCTGTTCATCTCGCCAGGACTCGTCGCGGCCCTTGATGAAATCGGTATCGACGACGCCCGGTGACACCGACACGACCCTGATTTTCGGAGCCAGGGCGCGCGCCAGCGACTTGGTTAGGTTGTCGACAGCGGCCTTGGAGGCGCAGTAGGCGATGTTGCTGCCCATGGCGGTTACGCCAGCAATCGAAGAGATATTGACAACGACGCCGCTGGCGGCGCGGTCGAGCAGCGGCCGCATTGCCCGCGTCGCGGCGATGACACCACGCACGTTGACGCTGAAGATGCTGTCGATCAACGCGTCGTCCAGACCATCGAGGTCCGGATGCGGTACGAAACGGGTTATGCCGGCGCAATTGACCAGGATATCGAGCCGGCCGAACCTTTCCTCGATCTGGCCGGCCAATCGCGCGAGGCAGTCGCTGTCGGTGACGCTCGCCTCGGCGACGAGATGATCGCGGGGCGTTAGCGACGAGACCAGCGCTTCGGCCGCCTGGCGTGAACTGTTGTAGCCGACGACGACCGACGCCCCTTCCTGCGCGAGCCTCGATACGATCTGCGCGCCGATACCACCGGTCGCTCCGGTCACCAGGGCAACCTTGTCTTGCAGCATTGCCGCCATGGCCCTCTCCGTGTCAGACGCTGGTACGTTGCTTATAAGCGACGAGCGCCATGAGATTGCGGTCGCGCCAGGTGCTGCGTTCACCGAGGCGGGATGCCGACAGTTTCTCGCGGCGTTCGGCTTCGGCCTTGCCGATCAGCGCTTCGGACCAAGGCGCCAGATCGCGCCTTGCCAGTGCGATCGCGTGGTAGAGCGGCCCCAGACGCCGCGCATAGTCGGCAATCCCGCCAGGCGCGTTGAGGTCGATCGTCTCGAACGGTCCCATGAAGGACCAGCGGTAGCCAAGCCCGTGCGACACCGTCAGATCGATGTCGGCGGCACTTGCGACACCTTCCTCAAGCAATGCCCAGGCTTCGTTGAGCAGCGCACCCTGGAGCCTGTTCAGGACAAAGCCCTCCACCTCCTTGCGCACGACGATGGCCGCCTGGCCCACGGCTTCCATTTGTTCCCGTAGCCAAGGAACGATGTTTGCGTCCGTCCATGGCGCCGGAACCAGTTCGACCAACGGGATCAGATGTGGAGGATTCACCGGATGCACCACGAGGAAGCGTGCGCGTTTTACACATTGTTCCGTAAACGCCGAGGCAGGAATACCTGAGCTGGAGCTGCCTACGACGGCATCGGGCCGCATGGCCCGATCGATCTCGAGGCAGACGGCCTGCTTGACATCGCGCCGTTCGAGCACCGATTCCTGGATATAGTCGGCATCGGCAACCGCACTCTCGAGCGTGTCGACCACCCTTAACCGCCGCATGACAGGATCGATCGCATCGATCAGCCCGGCTTCGTGCATGTCGGCAAGACTGGCGCGGATCCTGTCAATCACCGCCACGCGGATGTCGTCGCTGCCGTCATAGATGGTCACGTCATGACCAGCACGAGCGAAGACGATCGCCCAGCCGCGGCCGACGAGCCCTGCCCCGACAATGGCCACCTTGCGGATTTGCTCCATTACTGCACCCACGATTTCTCGCCGTCCGCGAGGCAGATTTCAGTGATGCGCAGGCCATCCTTGGTGATGCGCGAGGGGAAACGGTCCTTCAGCCGCTCTTCGTGGATGGGAATGACGCGCCGGGCCTCGTAATTCACCTGCTTCATCATCTCCTCGGTCGCCAGCACGAGATTGGTCTGGCTGCCGACCGCAAGGCCCACCGGGACGTAGAGCGTCTCGACATCGACGGCAGCTCCCGAGCCCTCGATATTGTCGAAGACATAGACGAGATCGCCTGCCAGCACCCAGGTATCTTCGTTGCCGTTGCGTACGGTGACCCACATCGAACCGTAGGTGTGGCTATCGAAGGCGGGATGGAGATCGACGTTCGGCAGCACGTCCTGCTTTGCGCCATCGATCGTCACCAGCCGCTTCTGGCGGGCCAGGTCGACACCGCGTACGATATCGCCAGGGTCGACGGCGACGTTCATCCAGCGCATGCGGTCCGGCAGCGACATCGCCCAGACCCATTTCGCGATTTCGCGCTCCTGGATGTAGAAGGTAGCCTTCGGGAAGTCCTCGACATTGCCGAAATGATCGAAGTGGGCGTGGGTGACGAAGACCGTGTCGACGTCCTGCGGCGACAGGCCGATCTCGCTGAGGACGGCCTCGGGTGAGTGCCAGTTCTCGACGCCGAACTTGTCGCCGAGATGCTTGCCGTAGTCCTTGTTGTTGTAGCCGACATCGACCATGGCGACGTGGCCGTTGCCCTTGATCAGCGCATAGCAGTAGGGAAGCTTGACGTGACCCTGATTGTGGGCGCCGTAGAGCACGCCGCTCTTGTGGTAGTTGGTGACGTAGCTGTACTCAAGCACCCAGATCGAATATTGACCCATCGTTTCCTCCCTGTTTTCGCCAGCGCTGTGCACAACTGCAGCAGGCATGATTGAAATCGATCGGCGTCATGCCGGCGCGCGGCTCCGACGCCGCCTGCAGCCAGGCATAGGCGTGCTTGATCCTCTCCGCTGCCCGGTCGAGATGCTGCTGCCAGTCGCGCCGCAGCCGGGCCAGGCCGAATTCGTCAAGCACTTCGCCGAGCGTCGCGTGCGCGGTCTCCAGGCGCACGCAATGGGCCTCCAGACCGCGCGGCGTCTGCAAGGCGCCCAGGCGCTGCTTGACCTCGGCCCATTGTTCACAGGCCGCCGGGATATCCGGCAGGTCGAGCACATCGCGGCGACCGCCAGCTTCGGCCAAAACCAGCAAGCCCGCGACCTGCCCGATCAGCCGGCGCAGGCCGTCATAGATGGGACGGGTGGCGACCACGTAGCGGACGACGGCCTCGTCGGTCGCCCCGTCCTTGTCGATGGCTGGTTGGAATTGCCCGCTTTCAGCGTCCGACGGCTGCGGCGCTGCAACCAGCTCGCAGTCGTAGCGGTGAACGTTGACCGCGCGTTCGAAGAAGCGCTTTGCGGATAGATCAGTCATGATGCCTCCTGCGCGTCGTCGCGCGCTCGATCACGGCGCCTGGCGCAATCATCTGCACGACCGGCTCCCGGCCAGCATTCGTGCCCAGTTCCTTGGCCAGCGAAATCGTCGCCTCCAACATCTTTTCGATGGGCTGCTTGACGGTCGTCAGCCCGTGCGAAGGCCAATGCGCCATTTCGATATCGTCGAAGCCGACGATCGAGAGGTCGTCCGGCACGTTGAGGCCGAGTTCCCGAACGCCGTCGAGAAAGCCTATGGCGAGAATGTCGTTGGCGCAGAACACGCCGTCGGGCATCTCTTCGAGATCACGTAGCTTGCGGGCGGCCTCGTAGCCGGCGTGGTAGCTGAACTGCCCCGCATCGATGACGGCAGGCGCTGCAAGGCCGCGCTCGACCGCGCGTTCGCTGAAGCCGCGGTGACGGGCAACATTGGTCGAGGCATCCGCCAGCGCGGCGATGTAGGCCAGGCGCCGGTGGCCAGTATCGGCCAGATAGTCGGCAATGCTGCGGCCGCCCAGGATGTTGTCGCAGGAGATGCCGAAAGCGTGGTCGTCGGCCGACAGCCGGTTGAAGAAGATCACCGGCGTGCCGGCGTTGCGGCACTCCTGCGCAGCTTCCGACGACAATGTTGCCGCGAGGATGATGGCGAGGTCGGGCTGGTAGTTGAGAAGAAGGCGCAGCGCCTGGTCGACCTCGCCCGACTGGTCGGCCGCGACCAGCATCACGTTCATGTCGATGGCGCGCAGCTCGGTGGTGAGCCGGGTGAGGACTTCCGGGTAGAACGGATTCTTGATGTCGGCGACGACCACGCCGACGATGCGCGTCTTCTTGGTGATGAGACTGCGCGCGAAGGGGTTTGGCGAATAGCCGATCTCCCTCGCGCGGTTCAACACCACGTCGCGCGTGCCCTTGGCGATCACCGCATCGGCGTGAAAAGCCCTGGAGACGGTCGAAACAGACATGCCGAGGTCGTGCGCCAGATCCTTCACGGTCAGGCGGGGTTTGCTGTTCTTGTTGCGGGCGATGACCGACATGAAAACTCCGTTGCGCTGCCTTAGGCCTCGTTGCGACCTCCGTAGCGGCGGACCCGGATGTTGGCCTGCTCGGCATGTCCGTAGAAACCCTCCAGGGCACACAGGCGCGAACAGTACTCGCCGATCATGGCGCTCGCTTCGTCGGTCAGGACGCGCTGATAGGTGCAGGTCTTGATGAACTTGCCAACCCACAAACCACCAGTGTAGCGGGCCGCCTTCCTGGTCGGCAGCGTATGGTTGGTGCCGATGACCTTGTCGCCATAGGCGACATTCGTGCGCGGCCCCAAAAACAGCGCACCGTAGTTGCGCATGTTGCCGAGGAAGTAGTCGGGATCGCGCGTCATCACCTGCACGTGCTCGGAGGCGATACGGTCGGCTTCCACAACCATTTCCTCGTAGGAATCGCATACGATCACCTCACCGTAGTCAGCCCACGCCTTGGCGGCGATCTCGGCCGTCGGCAGGATTTTCAGCTGCCGCTCGATCTCCGCCATGGTGTCGCGCGCCAGCTTCGGCGAATTGGTCAGAAGCACCGCCGGGCTTGTCGGGCCATGTTCGGCCTGGCCGAGCAGGTCGGTCGCGCAGATCTCGCCGTCGACGCTGTCGTCGGCGATCACCAGCGTTTCGGTCGGACCGGCGAACAGATCGATCCCGATGCGCCCGTAGAGCTGGCGCTTGGCCTCGGCGACGAAGGCGTTGCCCGGACCGACAAGCATGTCGACGCGCCCGATGGTCTGGGTTCCGAGCGCCATGGCGCCAACGGCCTGGATGCCGCCCAAAACGTAGATCTCGTCGGCGCCACCCATGTGCATGGCGGCGACGATGGCCGGATGCGGCCCGCCTTGGAACGGCGGCGCGCAGGCGATGATCTTCTTCACGCCGGCGACCCTTGCCGTCACCACGCTCATGTGCGCGGAGGCGACCATCGGATATTTGCCGCCCGGCACGTAGCAGCCGACCGTGTCGACGGGAATGTTCTTGTGGCCAAGGACGACACCCGGCAGCGTTTCCACCTCGAGATCCTGCAGGCAGGCGCGCTGCTTCTCGGCGAAATTGCGGACCTGCGCCTGGGCGAAGCGAATGTCCTCCAGATCCCTTGCCGAGACTTTGGAGATGGCCTGTTCAATATCGCTGTCGGTCAGCCGGAAGCTCTGCGGCGACCATTTGTCGAAACGCTCCGACAGTTCCCGGACGGCGGCGTCGCCCCGCTTCTCGATATCGGCGAGGATCGTCTCGACGGTCGTTCGGACAACCGCGTCGCCCTGGGCGACAGCCTCGGGATCTCTGCCCCGCTTCAGAAAGGTCGGCATGTTTTCATCCTTGTCTTGGGTGGGATGGACGGCAGGGTGCCGTCCATCTATCGCATTGCTGATCGTCAGGGCTTCACCGTCGCCTCGATCTTGGTGAGCTTGTATTCGTCGGCCGGGGCCTTGCACGACGAGCAGTTGATGCCGGGCGCGTCGGGCGCCTGCTTCACATCCGCCGGCAGCGGCTGGATGGTCGCTCCGGGCGTCGGCTTGCCCTCGAGCGCCGACTGTAGCGACAGTTCCGGCAGAAGCTCGGGATTGAAGACCTCGGTGACGAAGGATGAGGGCACCTTGTCGGACGGGAACACGTTGCAGCCGTCGGCGAAGGTGTCGCCCTTGCAAGGCTTGACCTGATCAGCCGGCACCCACGGCAGCGGGTACTCGATGTTCATCGGCTTCAGGTCGCGCTTCTTGGTCAGGATCTCCATCATCAGCTTGAAGGCGTAGCCGGAGGTGGCGGGCGGCGAGCCGGCCGAGACGCCTTTGAGACCCATGCCCTGCATCTTCGGATCGGCAAGGCCGAGGCGAAAGCCGTCGGAGTTCTCGCCGGTCATCGGCACGAGCTTGTTGCCCTTGTCGAGCTGCGCTTGGATCGCACCGTATTCGCCGGCCTGGGCCCAGATGCCGTCGACGTCCGGATGCGCGGCGAGCGCCTTGGCCGTCTCCTGCTGCGTGGTGCGGTCATCCCAGTAGGAATAGTATTCCGCGACCACCTTGATGCCGGGATACTGGTTGAAGATGTGCATCGCGCCGTCGGTGTGGCGCTTATCGACCGAGTTGCCCGGAACGCCACGGCTCAGGAAGATGTTGCCCTTGCCGCCGAGGATGTTGACCAGCGCCTGGGCGCTGTTCTCGCCGAAACCAGCGGTGATGTAGCTGACGTTGTAGGCGCAGGGTTCGGTCACCGTCGCGTCATACATAAAGAAGAGCACGCCCTTCTGGCAGCCGCGATGGATGGTGCGGTTCAGCGCCGTCGACGAGATCGGGAAGCTGATGATGCCGTCGGCGCCATCCTGGATCATGCTCTCATAGGCCGAGATCTGCGCCTGCGGATCGGTGCCGGAGATGACCTCCTTCAGCTCCACGGTCTTGTCGTAAGGCGGCGTCTGCGCCAGCGCCTTGACGATGTTCGCGGCCTCCGACTGCCAGGAATTGCCGCTGTAGCTCAGCGACAGATAGACCTTGAGCTTCTTGTCCTGCGCGTCGGCATGGTCGATGACCGTCGCAACGCCCGCAGTTGTGGCAAGCGTCAGCGACGCGGCCAGTCCCAGTCTTCTTAACAGCTTCATTTCCATCAACCTCCCTTTGGAATTTGGCCCTTTCAGGTGCCGGACCAGAGCTTGTGAGAACGTTCTCACAATTGGACAAAAAGCATCACACGCAGGCGCATGGTCATTTCCTTCGCGTCAGCATCCGATTTCCGATGTGGGTCAGGAACTCGCCCCGCAGCACCAGCAGCGCCCCGACGATGATCGCGCCCTCGATGATGGTGCGCCATCCCTCGCTGAGCCCGATGGCCGAGATCATCATGCCGAGCGTGGTCAGAAGGATTGCGCCGCCGACCGTACCGATGAAGGTTCCGCTGCCACCGAGGATCGAGGAGCCGCCGATCACGACGGCGGCTATCGAGGGCAGCATGTAGCTGTCGCCCATCCTGAGCGTCGCGCCGTTAGAGTAGCCGACCAGCATCATGCCGACGAAGCCGGCGCAAACGGCGCTGATCGCATAGGGCACGAGCTCGAGCCGGTTGACGTTGACGCCGGCGATGAGCGCGGCGTTCCTGTTGGTGCCGAGCGCGCGAAGCCGACGTCCTAGCGCGGTGAAGTTCTGCAGCAGCCAGCCGAGCAGGATGAAGGCGAGGGTGAAGTAGATGACCACCGGCACGCCGAGAAACCACGCCTTCATCAGCCATAACAGGGCCGATGGCGAACCGCCGCGCGGCGTGCCGCTAGTATAGCCGAGCGCCGCGGAGGCGATGACGATCGACGTCGCCATCGTCATGATGAAAGGCGGCACCCTTAGCCAGACGATACCGACGCCGCTCACCGCGCCGACCAGGGCACAGATGAGCAGGATGGCCGGCAGCATGTACCAGATGCCGGCGTCGTTCGTGCCGATCCAGTTCGTCGTCAAAACGCCGCCGAGCGTGATGAGGGCGGGTATCGACAGATCCAGTCCGCCGATCAGGATGACAAGCCCCTGCCCAAAGGAAAGGATGATCAGGAAGGATGCAAGGATCAGCACTGTGAGAACCTGGCTCCAGGAGCCGAGCGCCGGGCTGATGAAGCGCGAGCACAACACGAGCACGATGCTCAGTCCGAACACGACAAGTGTGTTCACCGTTTCGCGGTCCAGCTTCTGCCTGCCGCGCTGGTCGGAAGAGGCGTCGAAAGGCATCGCCATGTCCTTATGCGCGTTCACCGGGCGTCGTCCTTCTTGAGCAGGCGCGCCACCGCGTTGCCGAAGACGATCGCGAGCACCAGCACGAAGCCCTGGAAGATGCCGGTGTAGAAAGACGACACACCGCCCGAGAACAGCACTTTCTGCAAAAGCATGAGCGTGCCGGCGCCGAGGATCGAGCCGATAAGGCTGCCGCGGCCACCGCTGAGCGGTGTGCCGCCAAGCGCCACGGCGGCAAAGGTGAGCATCAGGAATGGAGTGCCCGCCGTCGGATTGCCGGTCGCGGTCTGGGCGCTCAGCATGAAGCCGGCGACGCCATAGAGGATGCCAGCGCCGACGAAGGCAGTGATGCGCACGCCCGATACGGCCACGCCGGAGTAACGGGCCGACTGCTCGTCGGCGCCGATCGCATAAAGGCCGATGCCGGTGTTCGTTCGCCGGAAGGCCAGCCACAGCACGGCGGCGGCAACCAGGAACAGACCGGCAATCGGAACGACACCGAAGAGCGTGTCGGTCAAGGTGTAGGTGACAAAGTCGGAGACCATGCCGCCGGGCGCGTCGAGGATGACGAGCGCCAGCCCCTGGCAGATGATCATCGTGCCGAGCGTCGCCGCGATGGTCTGGAGCCCGAGCCTGGCAACCAGAATGCCGTTGATCATGCCGACGATGGCGCCGATCGCGCAGCACATCAGCAGGCTGATCAGCGCTCCGCCCGGGCCGTCGAGCGGATAGACGGCCATCAGCACGTTGGTCAGCGAGACGACGCCCGCGACTGACAGGTCAAAGCCGCGACTGATGACGACCAGCGTCTCGCCCGCCGCCGCCAGCGCCAGCGGCGTCGAATTGTTCACGAGGTCGGTAAATGTGTAGACCGAGAGCGCATCGGGCTGCCAGAACGCGTAGAGCGCGTAGAGCAGGACGTAGATCAGCGCGACGATACCGGTGCCGCTGATGACGGCGCGCCAGAAAGGCGAGCGGCGAGGCGCTGGATTTGCCGCGATCGCGCTCATGCAGCCACTCCCTTCGCCGCACTCCGAGCGTGGCCGATCAGCGCGCCGACGATGGTCTGCTCGTCGATGGCGTCGCCCTGATATTCGGCAAAGATGCGGCCCCCGTAGAGCACGATACAGCGATGCGCGAGATGGACGAGTTCCGGCAGTTCGGATGAATAGAAGAGCACCGAGCCGCCGTCGGCGGCGAATTTGCGAATCGCCTCGTAGATCGACTGCTTTGTGCCGACATCGACCCCGCGCGTGGGATCGAAGAGCAGCAAGGTGCGCGCGCCGGTCATCATGACGCGGGCCAGAAGCGCCTTCTGCTGGTTGCCACCCGAAAGCTCGTCGATCTTGAAATGCAGGTAGCGCTCCTGAAGGTCGACCGCCGCGGCGGTTTTCCTCGCGGCGCGACGCTCGCCGGCGGGCCAGACGATGCCGCCCTGCGCAATGCGGGAAATGATCGGCAGCACCATGTTGCTGGCCGTGGTAAGGCCGCCGAGGATACCTTCCGATTTGCGATCCTCAGGCAGGTAGGCAAGGCCGTTGCCAAAATAGAGCGCATCGCCTGGGCTGCCGATATGAGCGCGCACGCCGTCGATCTCGATGCTTCCGCCCTTCGCCTTGGCAAGGCCGACCAGTGTCCTGAACAGGTCGCGCTGCCCTTGACCTTCAAGCGCGGCGATGCCGACGATCTCGCCCTGCCTGACATTGAACGACACCTCGTTCAGGATGCCGCCCGAAAGGCCTTTGACGCTCAGCGCGATGGGCGCGGCATCACCTGCTACGGGCAATGTGTTGACCGTTTCACGCGCGCTGCGGCCGACCATCATCTCGAAGATGTTCTCGTCCGAGGCGCCCGAAAGCTCGACGGTGCCGATGCTGCGGCCGTTGCGCAGTATAGTGGCACGCGAGCACAAGCTGCGTACTTCCCCGAGGCGATGGGAAATATAAAGGATTGCGGTCTGCAAGGATTTTTGCCGCCGCACCAGCTCGAACAGCCATTCGACGTCGGCCAGCGCGGCCGTCGGCTCGTCGAGGATCAATAATTTCGAAGCGTGGGTGAAAGCACGGACGATTTCGAGCCGCTGACGGTCCGACAGCGAGAGCACACCCACGGGCGTGTCAGGATCGAAATACGCCAAACCATAATCCTTAAGCGTCTTTCGAGCGGAGGCTATCGCCGTGCGATGCGACGCGAGACCGAGCATGCCCCTGGGCATTTTCGGCAGCATCAGATTCTCGGCGATGCTGAGGTTGGGCAGCAGGCTGAGTTCCTGGAAGGCCGTCGCCACGCCCTGCGCCCGCGCACCGACGATGTCGTGCGGCGCATAGGGCGCGCCAAAGATCGACAGCGATCCGCTGTCCGGCTTCACCACGCCGCTGAGGATCTTGACAAGCGTCGACTTGCCGGCGCCGTTCTCGCCCAGCAGTGCATGGACTTCACCCGGACGCAGGTCAATGGAAACGGAATCGAGCGCGACTGTCGGTCCGTAAGACTTCGCAATCTTGGCGATGCGAACGGCTAGAGGGGTCTCGTCGGTGCTCATCCCTCCTCCCAAGGTAAGGTCGCAACTGCAGTGAGAACGTTCTCTGAGAACGTTCTCACCCTTTCATAAACCGATATTCGTTGTCAACCGGGTATTTGGCGGCCGCATCATGAAATCGGTCATCGCAGCCACGGCGCCAAGGCGTGTCGCCTGTCATTTCCACGATACGCGGGGGCTCGGCCTCGCCAATGTGACAGCGGCGCTGGATGTCGGCATCCGTGCTTTCGATGCCTCGCTGGGCGGACTGGGGGGGCTGTCCCTTCGCGCCGGGCGCGACCGGAAACATCGACACGGAGGATACGGCGTTCCTGCTGGAACAGCTTGGCTTCGACACCGGTGTCGATGTCGAGGCACTGGTCGCATTCCGGCGTCGCGTCGAGGAGTGGCTTCCGCTGGAGCGGTTCTCGGGAGCGATCGCAAGGGCCGGCCTTCCCAAGACCTACAGGGGAGCGCCCCCGCTTCATCAAGCGTGAAGTGAACGCAAGACCGGGCTGTCGCGACGGGTGAATCCTTTCTCACCCGCCCAATATCGCGCGCCTATTCGCGGAGGAGCCTATCCGGATCCTCGTTTTGGACTAAGCCGTGTACCTCCGATAGCAGAAGAACGCCCGTTCGATAGTGGGTGTTGCGATGTAGCGGTCTCCCGCTACCAAAATCCAGTAAGTTGTTGAAATAACTATAAAATCAGGCATATGTGGTAGCGCCCCCCGGACAAAATTACCCAATAATTTCAATGCTGCACGGCGACGGTACCGACAAGATGCTCATATCCGTCACAAGCCGTCATTCGGGCTGAGGTCCGAGCGCGGTCGACGGCGGACGGCGACGGGTTGTCGCCGAGTATGCGATTGCTACATGCATCATTGGTCCGCAGAGGAGCGTCCCAGTTCCTAGGGGCGGAACCGCCGGTCAGATTAGAGCAAGGCCGACGACCATTTCGACCAAATGCTTCTTGAGCAATTGCTGTCGGTCGGAGCTGAAGAGCCTGTCGCCGAAGATGCGGGAGAAAGTCGCCCGGTTGGACACATTGAAGAAACTCAGGGCACTGATATGCCAGTGCAACTCCAGCGGTTCAACGTCGTCCCGGAACAGGCCCGCCTCCCGCCCTCGGCGGCAGATTCTCTCCAGCTTCTGGATCGCGCCGGCATTAAGCAGGCGGATCAGGTCGGATTTCTCCAGATACGCCCCGTGATGGATGTTCTCGATCATGACGATGCGAATGAAATCGGGATTGCGGCTATGATGGTCGAACGTGAACTCTGCCAGGCGTCTCAGGGCATCGACGGGCGGAAGGTGATCGAGTTCCAGTTCCTGTTCCCCTGCGCGCACCTCCCGGTAGGCTTCCTCCAGCACGCGGCCGTACAGACCCTCCTTGTCGCCAAAATAGTAATAGATCATGCGCTTCGACGTATTCGTCTTCGCCGCGATCTCATCGATGCGCGCTCCCGAGAGGCCGTTGGCAGCGAATTCCGCCATTGCCACCGCGAGGATATTCTTCCGGACTCCCGCCGGATCCTGCTTCCAGCCGTTTCTGCCGCTCGTCTTGTCGTCCATGGATGACCTGCTCTTGCCCCGCGAACATTACACTGAGCGCAGAGAGAATGAAATTAACCAGCTCGTACAAAACTGTTGACGAAATTAACCAGGCAGTACAAAGTGCTTCTCGATGGCACGAGGAGCATGCGAAAGCGTGGTTGCCATCCCGGAGGTCCGATTGGCATCAGCAGCCGCCAGCGCGGTAGTGACGGAAAGGAAGGCGGTCGCCAATCCTCGACCGATTCTGGTCGGGCTTCTTGGCCGCGGCATTCAACAGTCCCGCACCCCGGCCATGCATGAGGCTGAGGGCCGTGCGAACGGCATCGCCTATATCTATCGCCTTCTCGATGCCGATCGGATGGGCGCCACACCTCCGCGGCTTTCAGAGGTCATCGACTTTGCCGAGTACTTTGGCTTTGATGGCTTCAACGTCACCTTCCCCTATAAGCAGGAAATCATTCCGCTTCTGGATGAGCTGTCCGATGCCGCGCAGGCTATCGGCTCGGTGAATACAGTCGTCCTGCGGGACGGACGGCGCGTCGGGCATAACACCGACATGTGGGGTTTCAAGGAAAGCTTCCGCCTCGGCATGACCCTCGCACTACGTGACCGCGTGTTGATGCTCGGCGCTGGTGGCGCGGGCGCTGCGGTTGGCCACGCTCTGCTTGAGAGCGGCGTCGGCAGGCTGACGATCGGCGATATCGATACGGCTCGCGCGACCGCGCTTGCCGACCGGCTCTCTTCGCGATTCGGCGCAGACAAGGTCGAAGCGGTCACGGACATTGTCCAGGCGTCGCAAGCGGCCGACGGGATCGTCAATACGAGCCCCGTCGGCATGGACAAGCTTCCCGGCATGCCCATCGATGCCGCTCTGCTGAGGCACGGCTGCTGGGTGGCCGACATCATTTACTTTCCACTCGAAACTCAGTTGCTCGCGGCGGCCCGCCGGCTGGGCTGCCGCACGCTCGGCGGCGAGGGCATGGCAATATTCCAGGCCGTGCGGGCATTCGAGCTTTTCGCTGGCGTTGCGCCGGACGCGGATCGGATGAAGGCGGTCTTCTCGGCGTTCGGTGGCGCGCCACCCGACTAGAGATCAACCGGGGTCATTCGTATCGCAAAAGGGAGGAAGGAATAAGATGAGCTTCACAACAACACGCCGCCAATTCCTGGTCGGGACTGGCATCCTTGCCGCCGCGGGCACTTTTCCGGCCTTCGCGCAGGATAAGCCGAAGCTGCGCTTCTCGGCTGTTTTCTCGGAGCAGGACATCCGCGCCGAGATGATGAAGATGTTTGCCGACGCTACCAAGGATGACTTCGTCTTCGAAGGCTACTACGGAGGCAACCTGTTCAAGCAGGGGACCGAGCTCGTCGCTATCCAGCGCGGCAACCTCGAAATGGGCAACATCGCCCCGCAAGACATCTCAAAGCAGATTCCAGCGTGGTCGATCGTGACGGCAGGTTACCTGTTCCGCGATGCGGCTCACCTCAAAGCGTTCTTCGCAAGCGAGTCCGGTGCGGAACTCAAGAAAATGACCGAGGACCAGCTTGGCGTGAAGGTGCTCGGCCCTACCTATTTCGGCGTACGGCAGGTTGGGCTGAAGCCGGACAAAGAGATCAAGACGCCGGCCGATCTCGCTGGCGTCAAGCTGCGCATGCCTGGTGGTGACGCCTGGCAGTTCGTGGGAACGGCACTCGGCGCGAACCCAACGCCGATGGCATATGCCGAAGTCTATACAGGCCTGCAGACCGGCGCGATCGACGGTCAGGACAACCCGCTGCCGAACGTCGAAAACATGAAGTTCTACGAAGTCATGTCGCAGATCGTGCTCACCTCGCATCTCGTGGGCTTCGATCTTCTCAGCATCTCGAAGAAGGTTTGGGACGAGATGGGCGCCGACAACCAGGCGAAGGTCCAGGCCGCCGCCGACGCGGCGATCGACTTCTCGACCGAGAAACATCTGACCCACGAGAAGGAACTCGTCGAGACCTTCAAAGGCAAGGGCCTGAAGATCTACGAGCCGGATGTCGCCGCCTTCCGCAAGCACGTTCAGGAACAGTATCTCGCGTCGGATCTGGCCAAGGACTGGCCCGCGGGCATGGTCGACAAGATCAACGCGCTCTAGGCGCGGACGGTGAACAGGTCCCGCCGGCGGCGCGTCGGCCGGACCTCGCGGTGACGACGGTGTGAGGCCGTCAAGAATGGGATATGTCATTGAACAGGCAGCTCAAACAAGCCGGCCGCTGGCTCTATCGCCGCGCAGAGAACGTTCTGGCCGCGATGCTGGGGCTGATGTTCGCCGCCTTCATCCTGCAGATCGTTTTCCGTTACCTGCTCAACCTGCCAATCGGCTGGACCAATGAATTGAGCGTCATTCTCTGGATATGGCTGGTTCTGTTCGGCGCTGCTTTTGTCGTGCGCGAGGAAGAGGAAATCCGCTTCGATCTGATCTATTCCGCCGTCGGCCCCGGCGCGCGGCGCGTCATGTTCCTGATCTCGGCCATAGTGCTGATCGTTCTCTATGGCATCTCGTTCCCGGCGGTCTGGGACTACGTCACCTTCATGAAGGTCGAGAGCACCGCCTATATGAAGATCCGCTTCGACTGGCTTTATTCGATCTACGTCATTTTCGTCATCGCCGTGATCGTCCGCTACCTCTGGCTCTCCTGGCAGGCGATGTTCGGCAAGGCGCCGAAGGAGTTCGACCCGACCAAGGCGGGATCGGGCGTATGAACCCCACCAGTCCCTTTTCCCTCGCGATCATGGCCATCATCGCGCTGTCGTTCCTCGGGCTGCCGATCGGCCACGCCATGATCGCCGGTTCCATCTTCTATCTTCTGCTTGCCGGCCTCGACATGGGCACCGCTGCCGAACAGATCCTGAACGGCATGTATACAAACTACATCCTGCTCGCCGTGCCGTTGTTCATTCTGGCGGCGGAACTGATGAACATTGGCTCGATGACGGATCGTCTCATGGCCTTCTGCAACGCCATCGTCGGGCGGTTCCGTGGCGGGCTCGCCTATGTCAACATCGTGCAGTCGATCATCTTCGCGGGCATGTCCGGCTCGGCCATCGCGGATGCCGCCGGCTCCGGCAAGATGATGCAGCAGCTGATGACCAAGGACGACAAATATCCGGCGAGCTATGCCGCAGCACTCACCGCCGTGACCGCCGTGATCGGCCCGATCATTCCGCCGTCGATCCCCATGGTGATCTATGCGCTCGTTTCCGACGCCTCGATCGGCTACCTCTTCCTCGGCGGCGTCATCCCTGGCCTGCTCATGGCCCTGGCACAGATGGTCATCGTGTTCTTCGACGCGCGCCGGCTGAATTTCCCTGTCGAGAAGCCCGCGCCGGTCCGCGACCTGCCGCGCATCACGTGGGAGGCATTGCCGTCATTGATGATGCCGGTGGTGCTGCTCGGCGGTATCTACAGCGGCGTCACCACGCCAACCGAGGCGGCCGCCGTGGCCGCCGCCTACGCGCTCCTGATCTCGGTCGTGCTCTACCGCAGCGTCTCGTTTGGGGATTTTTACCGCTCGGTGCTCGCCAGCGCGCGCACGACCGCCTCGATCGGCATGCTGATCGCCGGTGCCCTCATCTTTAACTATGTCGTGACTGTCGAGAATATTCCGCAGACCGTGGCCTCCATCCTGAAAGCATGGGACTTGTCGCCGACCGGCTTCCTGATCCTCGTCAATGTCATCCTGCTCGTTCTTGGCTGCCTGCTGGAAGGCACCACTATCCTGCTCGTCGTCGTGCCGGTGCTGATCCCGACCGCACAGGCGCTTGGCCTCGATATGGTGCATTTCGGCGTCATGGTCGTCGTCAATATCATGATCGGCCTGATCACCCCGCCTTACGGGCTGCTGCTTTTCATTATGACCCGGATCGCGGAAGTGCCGCTGCGCGACCTAGTGCGCGACACACTGCCGTTTCTCTGGGCGATGATCGGCTCGCTAATTCTGATCACATTTGTTCCGGACCTAGTGCTCTGGCTGCCCCGGCTCTTCGGCTACCAGGGCTGATTGGGGAGAGGCGTCGCCATGAAACCGATCTTCATCATCAATGGCCCCAACCTCAACCGGCTCGGCAAGCGGGAACCTGCGATCTACGGAACCACGACGCTTGCCGAGATCGAGGCGATGTGCCGCGAGGCGGCGGGCGGGACGCCTGTCCGCTTCCAACAGTCGAACGCCGAACACGAGATCGTGGATTGGATCCACGAGGCGATCGACGACGGCGCCGGCATTCTGATCAACCCGGCCGGCTTGAGCTTCCGCTCAATTCCGGTCCTGGACGCGCTCAAGATGTTTCCCGGTCCGATCATCGAGTTCCACATCTCCAACATTCACAAGCGTGAGCAGATTTATCACCAATCGCTCGTCTCGACGGTTGCGACGGCTGTGCTCGCGGGTCTCGGGCCAAGGGGCTACGCCCATGCAGTTCACGCGCTGTGCGAGATGATCATGAAGTAATTCAAGAGCGGGAGGAGAAGATACGGAACAACTAGGAAGGAATGGCAAGCCGATCCAATTCACAAGCTTCAAAAACATCGAGAGGGAAGGAACGATACATGTGCCCACCAGGATGTCTGCATTCGATCTGCGAGAAGGCCACCCGCAGGGGGTTGCTGAAAGCGGGATTCGCACTTGGCGTCGGCGCGGCCGCGGCCACCGCGTTTCCGATCGCAAAGCCTGCCCAGGCCGCGACCACGAGTTTCACTGATACGGTCGATCTGTCGCACGCCCTCTATGAGGGGTTTCCAACGTTTAGCGGCGAAAAATGGTTCACTGTCGAACAGCTCGTCACGTTCGCCAAGGACAAGGTCAACCTCAATCGCTGGACGATCGTCGAGCACAGCGGCACGCATATGGACGCGCCGATCCATTTCTCCGCCGACGGCTTGACGGCCGACTTGATCCCGATCTCGGACCTCATCGTTCCGGTCGCCGTCATCAACATTGCCGCCCGCGCCGCCGACAATGTCGACACGTCGCTGACGCCAGATGACGTCAAGGCGTGGGAATCGAAAAATGGTCCGCTGCCGGAGGGATGCTGCGTCGTCATGAATTCCGGCTGGCACAGACTGGTCGGCGATCCGAAATTCACCGGCAACGACGACCAGAAGAAGAATCACACACCCGGCTTCCACGTTGAAACGGCACAGATGCTGATCAACGAACGCAAGGTGAAAGGCATCGGTGTCGACACGCTGTCGCTCGATACCGGGCTGAATTCGGGCGGAGCGTTCCCAGTTCACTACGAATGGCTGGGAAGCGGCCGCTGGGGCGTGGAATGCCTGGCGAATCTCGATGCGATTCCGGAATCCGGAGCGCGTCTCTTCCTCGGCATCCCAAAGGTGAAGGGCGCCACCGGCGGTCCTACCCGGGTGATCGCGCTCCTATGAAGCCGCAACAAGATAGCTTCGAGAATGTCGTTTTCTCCCTCGATCCTTTCGGGTGGAGGGTCTTCCAGCGCAGGTCCGCAAAGAGATGAAAACCTCGATCGCCACGGTCTCGATCAGCGGCGACTTCCCCGAGAAGCTCGCCGCGATCGCCGCCGCCGGCTTCGACGGCGTCGAGATCTTCGAAAACGATTTCCTGGGTTTCGACGGCTCGCCCGCCGATGTCGGCAATATGGCGCGCGATGCCGGGCTCGCCATCACGCTGTTCCAGCCCTTCCGCGATTTCGAGGGTCTGCCGGAGCCGCAGCGCGGTCGAGCGTTTGATCGCGCCGAGCGCAAATTCGACGTCATGCAGGAGCTTGGCACCGATCTGATGCTGATCTGTTCCAGCGTCTCGCCGGTGGCGCTCGGCGGCATCGACCGCGCGGCGGCGGATTTCCGGGAACTCGGCGAGCGTGCGGCAAGGCGTGGCTTGCGAGTCGGCTACGAGGCACTGGCGTGGGGAAGGCACATCAACGATCATCGTGACGCCTGGGAGATCGTTCGCCGCGCCGACCATCCCAATGTCGGGATTATTCTCGACTCGTTTCACACGCTGGCACGGAAGATTGACGTTGGCTCGATCCGCTCGATCCCGAAGGACAAGATCTTCATCGTGCAACTGGCCGACGCGCCGCTGATCGAGATGGACCTGCTCTACTGGAGCCGGCATTTCCGCAACATGCCGGGGGAGGGCGACCTGCCGGTCAAGGCTTTCGTCGGCGCGGTCGCCGCGACGGGCTATGACGGCTATCTCTCGCTAGAGATATTCAACGACATGTTCCGCGGGGGCTCGCCGAAATCCATCGCGGTCGACGGCCGCCGGTCGCTGCTTGCGCTGATGGATCAGGTGCGGCGCGACGAACCCGGGCTAGCGCTCGAGATGCCAGAGATGCCGGGCCGGGTCGGCGTCGCGGGCGTGGCGTTCGTCGAATTCGCGGCCGACGCCGCTGGCGCCGCCGCGTTAGCAGCGCTTCTGCACACCCTGGGCTTCAAATTGGCGGGACGGCATGTGTCGAAGGATGTCAGCCTCTTTCGGCAGGGCGAGATCAACGTCGTCGTCAACACCGAGCGCGAGGGTCTGGCTCACTCCTCATTCTTGGTCCACGGGACGTCTGTCTACGCCATCGGCCTCAAGGTCGAGGACGCGAAGGCGACGGTCAAACGCGCACGGGCGCTCGGCGCCGAGCTGTTCGAGCAGGCGGTAGGACCGGGCGAACTGCAGATTCCGGCAATACGCGGGGTCGGCGGCGGCGTCGTCTACTTCATCGACGGCACGTCGACACTCGCCAGAGTCTGGGACGTCGAGTTCCTGCCGGTCGAGGACACCAGCCCATGCGGGCCTGCCGGCCTGACCCTAATCGACCATGTCGGCCAGACGATGGACTACGGCGAAATGCTGACTTGGCTGCTCTTCTATACATCGATATTCCAGACTAGGAAGACGCCGATGGTGGACGTCATTGATCCGTCCGGCATTGTGAGAAGCCAGGCGATCGAAAGTCACGACGGCCAGTTGAGGCTGACATTGAACGGGGCCGAGAACCGGCAGACGCTGGCCGGGCGCTTCATCGCCGAAAGTTTCGGCCCGGCCGTGCAGCATTTGGCGTTTCAGACGGGCGATATCTTTGCCACCGCGGCGGCGCTGAGACGAAACGGCTTCACGCCGCTCGCCATCTCATCCAATTACTACGACGACGTCGAAGCGCGGTTCGGGCTCGAACCGGATCTCGCCGACCGGTTGCGCGCCGAAAACATCCTCTACGACCGCGACGACAACGGCGAGTTCTTCCAGCTCTACGCGCCGACCTTCGGCGAAGGCTTCATCGTCGAGGTGGTGGAACGCCGAAGCGGCTACAAGGGCTACGGCGCGCCCAACGCGCCGTTCCGCATCGCGGCCCAGAAACGGCATCTGCGGCCGAAGGGCATGCCCCACGATTTGCGCCTGTGATGGTCCCATTATGAATTTCGCTAGCATCAAGGGCGTCACGCTGCACTATCGCATCGACGGGCCGTCGGCCGCACCGCCGCTCGTGCTCGTCAATTCGCTGGGTACCGACGCCCGCATCTGGGACGATTTCATCGCGATGCTTGCCGGCCGCTATTGCGTGATGTCCTACGACAAGCGGGGCCACGGGCTGTCCGATGCCGTAAGCGGCCCCTATCGGCTCGAAGATCATCTCGATGATCTCTTCGGTCTCGCGGATTTTCTCGGTATCGGCGACTTCGCCCTGGCCGGCGTATCAGTCGGCGGTCTGATTGCGCAGGGAGCGGCTGTCCGCCACGGCGCCCGCGTACGCGCGCTGGTCCTTTGCCATACGGCGGCAAAGATCGGTACCGCCAGTTTCTGGGACGACCGGATCAGGGCGGTGATGGCCGGCGGCACCATCGCCATTGCCGATTCCGTCATGGAACGCTGGTTCGAGGATGAAGCCGAGGCCAACGAGATGGACTTCGTGCTCAATCGGATCATGGACGTGCGCCGCCGCAAGACCCTGATCGCGGCCCGCTCCGACGCGGACGGCAAGGCTGTTTACACATTCGACATCCGCCTTCAAGGCGGCGACGAAACAGTCTTCTTCGACATCTAAGACGATGTGCTGGGCCCTTTCCATTCCGTTGATGCGGTTAAGTGCTCCGCCATTTGTATCGATGTCGGCCTGCGTCAGGAGATCACCTGAATGAAGCCATCGATGCACGCGCCTCGGCGCCGATTGCTAGACGCGCTTGTTGGCGACGACGGGACCGAAGCGCTGCTCGGCGACGAGGCACAACTCGCAGCCATGCTCGCCTTCGAGCGCGCCCTTGCGGAGGCCGAAGCCGATGCCGGGCTGATCGGAAACGATGCTGCAGCGGCGATTGCCTCGGCTATCGACAGGTTCACCGTCGATTGGGATGACCTTGCGGCCGGCCTCGCGCAGGATGGTGTGGTCGTGCCGGCGCTGGTGCGTCAGTTGCGCACCGCGGTCGGCGAACCCCACGGTCAGTTCGTCCATCACGGCGCGACGAGCCAGGATGTTATCGACACGGCGCTGGTGCTACAATTGGCCAGGATCGTCGCCCTGTTTCTCGATCGGATCGCCGAGCTGCAGTCGGCCCTCGCCGCGCTCTCAGCAGCTTCCGCCGCGATGCCGCTGATGGCCCACACCCAAATGCAAGCGGCACTGCCTTTTACCGTCGCCGAAAAGCTCAGGACCTGGTTGGAACCGCTCGGCCGACATCATGCGTCACTGTCCGGCATTCGGCGCCAGTTGCTGGTGGTCCAACTCGGCGGACCGATCGGCGACCGATCGACTTTCAGCGGGAAGGGCGTTCAGGTTGCCCGAGGACTGGCTCGGCTGCTCGACCTTGGCATTGCGGAACCATGGCATGCAACCCGTGATCCGATCGTGGCCTTCGGATCGCTGCTCTCGTTGATAACAGGATCGCTGGGCAAGATCGGCGCTGACGTGGCGCTGATGGCCCAGACCGAAGTCGCCTCGATCAAACTCTCCGCCGGCGGCGGGTCCTCCGCCATGGCGCACAAGTCCAACCCGGTGAACGCCGAAGTGCTGGTGGCATTGGCCCGCTACAATGCTGGCCTAGTCGGCACGCTGCATCAGTCCATCGTGCACGAGAACGAGCGGTCCGGCGCTGCCTGGACCCTCGAATGGCTGACGCTGCCGCAAATCATAGTTACGACAGGCGCAAGTCTTAGGCTTGCGACACGCCTCACAAGCCAAATCCACTTCCAACCATAGTGAAGAGCAAATCGGGCACAATAAGTCGTTCACGAAATGCGGCGATCCCCGGAATTGGGCCGCCGCGGTGGCGTTGAAGCGCTGTTCCGAAACGCTATACTCGGCTGCGCAACTCAAATCGCACCAAACGCGACATGCTTCAGCTCGGCGCCAGACCGAACCTTGTGCGAGCCTCGGTCGTGGAAGCGACACGCCGACCTTGTTCGAAGATGGCTGCGACGGCGCATTCGACCAGCTCCGCATTCGAACTGGCGAGGCGTTCTTTTGTAATTCGGATGTTGTCCTCCATGCCGGTGCGCACGCCGTCCGCGGAGCGCGCGAGTGCCCAGCGCATGACCAAACTTTGGTTGCGACCGATGCCGGCAGCGGTCCAGGTGCAACGAGGAAACAACGTCTTTGCTTCGCTGAGCATGATATCCAGCAGGCGTTCTTCCGCCGGCATCGCATTCTGAACGCCCAACACGAACTGAATATGTGGCCGCTCACCGATCAGGTCGAGATCGGCCAGCCTGCGGGCTGCATGAAGATGGGATAGATCGAAGATCTCGATCTCCGGTAGAATCCCATTAGCCTTCATCTTCGACGCAAGCTCGTCAACCAGTGCCGGATGGTTCTCGTAGACGATGAGGGGGAAGTTGACAGATCCGGTCGAAAGCGAAGCCATGTCGGGCTTGAGGTAGAGCGAAGAGCCCCGCGCGGACGGATCGCGGCCGCGCCCCCCGGTCGAGAACTGCACGATCATGCCGGGGCAGTGCCGGCGCAGGCCCTCCTGGACGGCAGCGAAGCGCTTCGGATCGGACGAGGACGACTGATCGTCATTGCGGACATGAATATGCACCAGCGACGCACCGGCCTCGAAGGCTTGGTGCGTCGATTCGATTTGCTCTGACGCACTTATCGGCAGCGCTGGGTTGTCTTCCTTGCGGGGAAGCGAACCGGTGATCGCCACCGCGATAATGCATGATTCCGGCATGGATAGGCTCTTCGTCGATCTTGTAGGTCCCTTGAGGGTGCCTGCGATTGTTCATCGAAACGCGATTTCCTCCAAGCACTTCTACATGATGGTTGTGCAGCGTCGCATACCCACACTAAAGGCCGTTCGCTGCGCTTTCCTCCGACGTTGACCTGAAACCCTGCTGTTCACGAGCAAGCTCAAGTTTCGCCGAACTGCTCCCGTCCGCCAGGTGATCAGCTCGCCCTCGGTCTACGTGTCGCCGGTCTTCTTTGACGACGACGGCCTTGATCTCCTCCTCGTGACTCCGGTGCGGAGCTCCGATGACCGCGCCCTAGGCCGGCCATGCCTGCCCCACGCTGCATGCTGCAGGTCACCGGCAGCTTTCACGACAGCCTCAAGGCGGCCTAAACGGCCGAAATGCGGCGCATTCCAGACATTCACTCGCGTTGTGACGCTTGGTTGTCCGATCGCGACGGATGTGGATTGGGGTGAGCTCTAAACAGTACCTCGGGCTGTTCGATGCTCTGGGCCAACTCAACATGTGGGGACACTGGCCGGATCGGAGGACTTCGATCTGGCACCGCACAAACCCGATGCTGCCGGCTGCGATGGCCACGGGGAAGTACGCAGAAGATGCGATGTCGACACGACCACTGTATCAGCGTCAGGCAAGAATATCTCAGTATCTGGCCTTTCGTATGGTCTTCTTCCCAGAAGAAAGATGTGGCCTCTCTCTTCAGAGGCATCGGCTAAATTTCGACTAAACCGCGTGCCGTCGATAGGAGAAAAATGCCTGTTCGATAGTGGGTCTCGCGATGTAGCGCGCTCTCGCTACCAACCCCCGACCGGCGTAACCCGTAGCAACTCCTATTTACAGGTCGCGGCCGCAATTTACCGCCTGAACCGAAGGCACCCCTTCCCTCCTCCAATCAAAGTCCGTCTACGCATAAAGGCATGCCGAGTTCATGGACATGCAGAGAGCCGTAGCCGTGAAGCGGTACTCGCCCGCGCCTCGGCTGATCACCGCAGAGCGTATCGAACGAGCGCTCGACCGCGTCGCCGAGATCATCGTGGCGCGAGGCGACCATGGTGAGGCATGGCTCCCGCTATACGACCATTTGGAACGCGCCCTGCAGGATCATCGAGCGAAGGAGGAACGCCTCGCGGCAGTGCGCCGGCGTGTCATACGATCCCAGGATCGAACGGCAACCGATCCCAGGATCGAACGGCAACACGATCTTCATAAGTTCCTCTTGCCACATCTTCATGTCGCCGCCCTCGCCGTATTTCGGACGGTCGATCGTGTGGCCCATCAGCATGCGCCGAAGCTCCTCGTCCAGCCTACCGTTCTTCATGCGGTCTTCGAATGAATGGCGCAGTGAATAGACGGTGTGACTGTCGGTCGGGAACAAACTGTAGCTCTTGAAGTGCTTGTTGAGCAGGGCTGACAGCGACGCCTCGCGATCCTTGTACCGTGGGAAGCCCTTGGGATGCTTTTTGAACACCTCAAGCGCCACGCCGACCAGCGGCACCTTGCGCACCGACGAGGCGATCTTGATCTCTCTTGGATCGTCGGGATCGTCGCGCGGCTCGACTGAAATGTGCGGCACCTCGTGGTCAACATGGATGACACCGGCATGCAGGTTCGCGAGTTCGCTCGGCCGGGCTCCTGTCTCAGCGAAGGCAAGCACGATTCCCCGGGCCTCATCATTGAGTGCCGCAAGCGCGCCAGGCGCAAATATCTTGTCTCGAATCCAGTCGGTCGGGAACGGCGGTCGACTGCGTTTCGACTTGTCGGCGAATGACAGATCGGCGAACGGGTTCTTTTGTTCGGGGAAACCGAGATGGCGAAAGTAGTCGGCGTAGAGGGTTCGAAGATTGCCCATGTTTCGGTTGCCTGTCTACGCTGAACGATCCGCTCTCCCTTTCTCCGGCGCAATTCGATCCAGCCAATATTTGTGTACCACTCGCGCGTCATCACGCGTGATCTCACTCATTGGCTTGTCGCCGACCAGGCCGATAAACACGTCGACGCTCATTTCGCGCTTTGCCTTCCAGCGCTTCTTCTGATCAGGGCTTTTTGTGCGGATTTCGTCGCGGGCAATCTCGTTGAAATACAGCTTCAGCGCTTCCGATATCTTGTCGTGAGGGCGGGCGACCGCGCCACCGACTGCGTCGACAGATGGTGATCTGGGAGACTCGCCTATTGTGCTCTCGACCCGCTGCAGGATCGTATCGAGCGGCTCGGCGACCAGGATCTCGGCGAGTGGCCGATAGATGAACCCCAGCGACTCGGCGCGCTATCGGCGGCCTCGTGGAGATCCCGGGCGGTGCGCGCCTTTATGCGGTCAGTGGTGTCGAGGGCGCGGCGCACGAACACGCCACGCTCGTCGAGGTCCCTAACCTCTCTGGGCACCCGGCGGTAGTAGTGGAAATGATCGCCCCTCAGTTGCAGGAAGCGGTCAGGATCATGCTCTTCGCGTCGTCTTCCCACGTCTCTGATGCACCATTTGTATCACAATAAGTAACACATTAGGTAACACAAAATCGGAAATAGCCGCAGGGCTAATCACTAGCTGTCGAAACTTCTGTAGTAAATTCAATAGCTTAGCGAGGAAAGCCGATGGTACCGTTGGCTGGGATCGAACCAGCGACCTCCGGATCCACAATCCGGCGCTCTAACCATCTGAGCTACAACGGCACGTTGCCTGAGCGGATCGAAACAGAAACTCATCCGCCCGCTCTGTCGTTCGGCGATGCGTCCTTACGGGCTTATGGATTCTAATTCAAGGCTTTTGGAAAGCAAAGGTCACTTCCCCACATCGACGCGGCATTTGCCCAGCAAGAAGGCGCAGGCAAGGGCCGGGCGACGGACAAAGAAAAAGGCCGGCGGGAGGAGGTGCCGGCCTTTTCCTGTTACGAGCCAGCGGGAGGAGGTGCTGGCTGGTCACCCCGGGGAGCAGAGGGAGGAGGTTCCACTCACCGGGTATTCCTTGATGGCTGCTATCATACACCTGATCGTTTTTAAGAAAATGCGACCTTTTGTTGCATCTTCAGATCATGCGCAAATGT
Organism: Mesorhizobium sp. LMG17149; assembly: GCF_024518695.1. NCBI lineage: Bacteria > Pseudomonadati > Pseudomonadota > Alphaproteobacteria > Hyphomicrobiales > Phyllobacteriaceae > Mesorhizobium > Mesorhizobium sp. LMG17149. The sequence goes on along the minus strand of NZ_JANIFL010000003.1, from coordinate 393,359 downwards.
TAGGCAACCTTGATTTCCTTCATCGCCTTCTCGAAGGCGGTCTTGATCGGCTTGGAGACGTCCTCGGCCGCCTTGGAGGCAACGGCCTGGAAGTCCTTGGCCTGCTCGACGGTCGATTCGACGCGCTTGCGCAGGAAGGCGGTCTGCAGCTCGACGACTTCCGACAGCGACTTGGCGCCGATCAGGGCTTCGAGGTGGGAAAAGCCGGCCTCGGCATTGGCACGCAAAGCGGAGATGGTCTTGAGCGACAGGTCGTTGGAAACGGTCTTGGCGCTCTCGTAGGTCGACTCCAGAGCCTTCTGGGTCTCCTCGGCGCCGGTCTTCAGCTTGGCATAGGCCTCTTTCGACTGCTCAACGCCCTTTTCGGCGAAGGCGCGCATCTGGTCGGTGGCCTTGGAAGCGTCGAAGCTCGGGAATTCAACGTTTTCGATCGTCTCGGCGGTCTTGGTCCTGGACATTTTCCATCCTTTTCAGCGGCAGCGGCTTTGACAGAAAGCCGTCTCGTTCCTGTATGATGGCAATATAAAGGCAAATTTTGTGCATTGCAATATCTTTGTTGCAGTGCACCATAAATTTCTTTTGGGCCGTTAACCAAGAGCCCAGATTCCAGCCTTTGCACGTTCTGGCTTGTGGACCTTCGCGCCTCCGGCTTTTATTAACAAAGCGTTAACTGCAAAATCGCCGCTCCGTGAGGTCCGCCAAGCGCATGCCGTCCGAATATTCCTTCCTCGATGTCGCCGTGCTCGACGCGGTCCGCCAGCGCTTTGCGGCAGGCGACGCGATCGCGATCCTGTCGGCGGATCTGGAGCAGGTGATCTGGGCCAACGGGCCAGGAGCCGCGATGTTCGGTTATCCCGACATCGAGGCGATCATCGGCGCCTCGGCGCAGTTGCCCGTGATCGCCAGGCGCCAGATCATGGCGACCAGCGGATTTCCCGAGATTGGCAGTGACCGCGCCATCATGGTGCGGCTGGCGACCGGCATGACCAGCCGCGCCGTCGGCTTCCTGGCCAGTGCGGTGACCATGCCGGACGCCGAAAAGGCGATCATGCTGGCAGTGTCGGCGGCTCAGACCGGGTCACGCAGTGCCAGCGAAATCGCCGCGCGCGCCATTAGCGGCCTCACCGAGGATGGTCATTTCATCGCCTTTGTCGATGCCGGGGGCAACGTCGAGGCGGCCTCGGAAGGATTTTCGGCACTGGGCATCCTGCCGGAGACGCTGGCGGCACTGGTCGCCGACGTCGCAGCCGAGAGCGACCGCATCGTCAAGCGCCTTGTCCCCGGCGGCACGGCCTCCTACCCGGCAGGGCTGGCAAGATTGACCGAGGAGCGGCATCTGCTGGTGGTGATCGACGAGGACCAGCTCGACGACACAGCCCCTGCGGGCGAACATCCTACGCAAATCATTGCCGAGGCGGCACCCGCTGGCGACGCGGCTTCCCAGCCGGAACAGGGTCGCGAGGCACCGACCAACGAACCGAGCGCCTCGCAGCCGGCCGGCGACATCGCCGCATCGCAGCAGCATGAGATCGCCGATGCGATCGGACAGGCGCCGACGGCGGCCAACAGCGATCAGCCGGCAGCAGAGCGCATGCCCGCGCAGCACGACCATTGGTACTTCAACGCCGGCGAAGACGGAGGGCAACAGGCGCCGCGACCTGCCGCGTCCGGACCTGAAGCGCCTCAAGAGCCGGCCGCCCTGGAAGTCCAGTCCACGGCCACGCCGACGACCGTCTCGGCGATAGACCGCGCAGCGGCGCCGGTGCGCTTCGTCTGGCGCACCGATGCCGAAGGCAAGTTCAGCGCGCTGTCGCCGGAATTCGCCGACATCGTCGGCAAGCCGGCGGCCGACGTGATCGGCCGCCGCTTCAGGGATGTCGCCGCTACATTCGGCCTCGACCCCTCCGGCGAGATATCAGGGCTCCTCGAACGGCGCGATACCTGGTCCGGGCGCTCCGTGCTGTGGCCGGTCGTCGGCACCGATCTGAAGATACCGGTCGACCTGGCGGCGCTGCCTGTCTATGGCCGCAGCCGCGCCTTCGAGGGTTTCCGCGGCTTCGGCGTCGCCCGCGCCAGCGACGCGGTCGTCGATCCGGAGGCCATCGGCATGGCGCTGGTGCCCAATAGCCAGGCGCCGGCAACGCCGGAACCGCAAGTCATCCAACCCGCGCCCGAACAGCCGAACGCCGAAGAGCCCAAGACCGAGGACACGCAGGCATCGGATCCGTTCAAGGGCGAGGTGCCGGCGTTGACCATCGTGCCGAAACAGGAGCGGCGCTTTGCCGATAAGGTGATCCGGCTCGCCGAACATCGCCAGCCTGCCAACGACAAGGGCCTGTCGACCCTGGAACGCAGCGCGTTCCGCGAAATCGGCGAGCGGCTGAAGAAGGATAGCGCTCCGGTCGGGCCGCCAGAGACCGAGACTGTGGAGGCATCGGCAGCGGAGACCGAGGCTCCGGTCAATGCGTCCGACGACCCGATGCGCACCGACGGCATCCCTGCGTCAGGGCCGGAGAACGAACCGGTCGAGGCATCCGATGTCGATGCCGAAGACGAGCGGGATCTGGCACGGCTTGACGGTCACGCGGACGAAGCCCCTCGTGACGCCCGCTCGGGGGTGAATGTGACGGGCTCGTTGCTCGACTATGCCGGCCAAGATGACGAACGTGGCCCCGTGGCAGCGGAACCTGAGAACACAGCTGCCGTTTCGCCCGGCGAAGAGCCTGAAGCCACTGACGCGACACATGATAGCCTCGATGACGACAGCATGACGTCGGCGGATTTTCGCGATGCCGAAGACAATGAGGATTGGGCGCAGCCCGACGAGGAAGCCGCGTCGCCCGACGAGCAGACGGTTGCCGAGGAAACCGCAGGCGACGCTGCGGAAATACCCCTCGAGCGCCCTCGCCTGCAGGTTCCGCCGCTCAAGGCCGAAGGGTTCGTGCCGTCGGCGTTTTCCGCCGGAGATGAACACAAGGCTCCGGACACGTCGCTGCTCGGCAAGCTGCCCGTGCCGCTGCTCATCCATTCCGGGGACCGGTTGCACTATGCGAATGAGGAATTCCTCAGCCTGACGGGTTACGAGGCGCTTGACGATCTGGCGGATGCCGGCGGCCTCGGCGCGTTGTTTGCCGACCCCTATGCCGACGACGGCGTTTCCGACGGCACCGATCGCGCGCTGCGGCTGAAAACGCGTGACGGACAGGAATTCCCGATCGAGGCCATTTTGCGCTCGGTCCCCTGGCGCGACGGCAAGGCGCTGATGCTGGTCGTGCGACGCTCCGGCGAGGATGATGCGCCGGCGAGCCTGCATGTGGTTGGCGACGAGCAGACGCAGCCGGATATTTCCGAACTCAAGGCGCGCATCGCCGAGATGCGCACCATTATCGACACCGCCACCGACGGCGTCGTGTTGATCGGCCGTGACGGCACCATCCGATCGATTAGCCGGCCTGCGGAAGCGCTGTTCGGCTTCGACAGCGACGATGTGACCGGCAAGCCGTTCGCCTCGCTGTTTGCGATCGAAAGCCAGCGCGCGGCGCGCGACTATCTCAACGGACTGTCCGAACCCGGCGTGGCGAGTGTCATGAACGACGGCCGCGAGGTGATCGGGCGCGAGTCGCAAGGCCGCTTCATTCCGCTGTTCATGACCATCGGTCGGCTGCCCAACGACAGCGGCTTCTGCGCCGTCGTTCGCGACATCACGCAGTGGAAGCGGGCCGAAGAGGACTTGACGCAGGCACGTGCGGTGGCCGAGCGCGCGTCCTCGCAGAAGACCGATTTCCTGGCCCGCATCAGCCACGAGATCCGCACCCCGCTCAATGCCATCATCGGTTTTTCGGAATTGATGGTCGACGAGAAGTTCGGACCTGTCGCCAACGATCGCTACCGCGACTATCTGCGCGATATCAACCGCTCGGGCAATCATGTGCTCGATCTGGTCAACGACCTGCTCGACATCTCCAAGATCGAGGCCGGCCAGCAGGAGATGGCCTATGAAGCGGTGTCGCTCAACGACACGCTGGCCGAGACGGTGGCGATGATGCAGCCGCAGGCCAACCGCGAACGGGTCATCATCCGCTCCAGCTTCGCTTCGCGGCTGCCGGAAGTGGTGGCCGACCTGCGCAGCGTGCGCCAGATCGCGCTCAACATCCTGTCGAATGCCATCCGCTACACTCAGGCCGGCGGCCAGGTGATCGTCTCGACCGCCTATGAGACCTCGGGCGACGTCGTCATGCGGGTGCGCGACACCGGCATCGGCATGAGCCATGCCGAGATCGAGCAGGCGCTGAAGCCGTTCAAGCAGATCAACGCGCTGAAGCGCGGACGCGGTGACGGTACCGGGCTTGGACTGCCGTTGACCAAAGCGATGGTGGAAGCCAACCGTGCCCGGTTCACCATCAATTCGACACCGGGCGAAGGCACTCTGGTCGAGATCGCTTTTCCGTCGACCCGTGTGCTCGCGGAATAGGTCAGCCCTCTCCGCGGTTCGGTCCCGATAAAAAGAAAAGGCGCCCAAAGGACGCCTTAAGAGATGGGATTGCTGTCACAACGGGGGCTTGAGCGAATTCGGATCCTCGGGGCTGAGGAACGGGATTTCTCCCTCAAGTTACCTGCGACTATCGACGCCGGACCTTAACAACTCCTTACCGGGGCGTCGGAAAATTTACGAATGTGTACCACTCATGAAATCTAGGTAAATTCTAGCGTGATATTTCGTTAACCATGCTGGAAAGGCTTTTTTCACCCATCTCGTTGCCTCCAACAGTGGCTCCTCTGGAGCGACATCCGTTGGCGGTCACTCGGCCAGCTGCGGCAGGTTCTTGAACAGGTCGAGCGCTTCCGGGTTGGCGAGCGCTTCCTTGTTCTTGATGGCGCGGCCATGCACCACGTCGCGCACCGCGAGTTCGGTGATCTTACCCGACTTGGTGCGGGGAATATCCGACACGGCAACGATCCTGGCCGGGACATGGCGGGGACTGGCGCCACTGCGGATCTTGGCGCGGATGCGTTTTTCCAGATTTTCGTCGAGCTGCGCGCCGGCGGCCAGGCGCACGAACAGGATGACGCGCACGTCGTTGTCGAAGTCCTGGCCGATGCACAGCGCTTCCAGAATCTCCGGCATCTGTTCGACCTGGTTGTAGATCTCCGCCGTGCCGATGCGCACGCCGCCCGGGTTGAGCGTGGCGTCGGAGCGGCCATGGATGATGAGACCGCCATGCTCGGTCCATTCGGCGAAATCGCCGTGACACCAGACATTGTCGAAGCGCTCGAAATAGGCCGCCCGGTACTTCTTGCCCTCGGGGTCGTTCCAGAAGCCGATCGGCATCGCCGGAAAAGCCTTGGTGCAGACCAACTCGCCCTTCTCCTGCCGGACCGGCCTGCCGTCATCGTCCCAGACATCGACCGCAAGGCCAAGGCCGGGTCCCTGGATCTCGCCGGTCCAGACAGGCTGCGTCGGCACGCCGAGCACGAAGCAGGAGACGATGTCGGTGCCGCCGGAGACCGAAGCCAGATGCACGTCCTTCTTGATGCCGTCATAAACGAAGCGGAAATCTTCCGGCGATAGCGGCGAGCCGGTGGAGGAGATTGCCCGCACAGTGGCCAGATCATGCGTGCGGATCGGCTTGAGGCCGGCCTTGCGCACGGAATCGATGAACTTGGCCGAGGTGCCGAGGAACGTCATCTTCTCGGCATCGGCGAAATCGAACAGCACACTGCCGTCGGGGTAGAAGGGCGAACCGTCATAGAGCAGCAACGTGGCCCCCGAAGCGAGCCCCGACACCAGCCAGTTCCACATCATCCAGCCGCAGGTGGTGAAGTAGAAGAAGCGGTCGCCGTCTGTGAGACCGGCATGCAGCCGGTGTTCCTTGACATGCTGGATCAGCGTGCCGCCGGCCGAATGGACGATGCATTTGGGAATGCCGGTCGTTCCCGACGAAAACAGGATGTAGAGCGGATGCGAAAACGGCAGCGGCTCGAAGGCAACGGGCTTGCCGACGAAGGGCGACAGCGCCTCTTCCAGCGCCACCGCCTTGTCGATGGTCCCGGCGACATCGCTCGATGTGCCGAGATAGTCGACGACCAGGATCTTGCGGACAGTGCCGAGCTTGGCCGCGACCGCGGCGATCTTGTCGGCGACTTCGATCGCCTTGCCATTGTACCAATAGCCATCCGGCGCGATGAAGACGACGGGCTCGATCTGGCCGAACCTGTCGAGCACGCCCTGCTCGCCGAAATCGGGAGAACAGGACGACCAGACGGCGCCGATCGAGGCGGCGGCCAGCATGGCGGCGACGGTCTCCGGCATGTTGGGCATCATGGCGGCGATGCGGTCGCCCTTCTTCACGTTGAGCGACAGGAAAAGCTGCTGCAGCCGCGAGGTCAGCGCGTGCAACGCGTTCCAGGACAGCCGGCGCTCGACCTTGTCTTCGCCGCGAAACACGATTGCGTCGCCTGAGCCGGTCTTCTTCAACAGATTCTCGGCGAAATTCAGTGTCGCATCGGGAAAGAAAGAAGCGCCGGGCATCTTGTCGCCGTCGACGAGCAGCTTATCGCCCTTGTCGCCGACGATGCCGCAGAAATCCCAGACCAGGCTCCAGAACCCTTCACGGTCCTCGACCGACCAGGCATGAAGCTGCGAATACGAGGAAAACGCTACGCCGGCTTTCACTCCGGCGACCCTGGTGAAGGCGGTCAAGGGTGCTGCGTCAATCTGGTCTTGCGTCGGGGTCCAGAGCGGTTGTTCGGCAGCCATGATCGTTCCTCCACGGTCGCCATCGCTTATGCATATCGCAGCGCAGCAGAGCAAGATTTTGTTCGGCTGATGCGACCAGATGTGCGCAAATGCCATCGCCGGGCCATAAAGACTTGAAATGCCTCAGCCCTAAGTCGTAGTGACAACTTGAAGTCGTGGTGACGACTGGGGGTCGTGGTGACGACTGGGGTCGTGGTGACGACTGGGGTCGTGGTGACGACTGGGGTCGTGGTGACGACCGGGGTTACACCCGCCGGGCGATTTGTCGGAATGGAAGCATACGGGGCCATATGCCATCATCTATGATCCGGCGCGGAATATGGGCGATCGGCGCTGCCGTGATCGTCGTCGCGCTGGTCGTTGCCGCCCTGCCGCTGATTGCCTCCACCCGTATCGTGCGCGACCGCATCGCCTGGGAAATGAGCGCGTGGAGCGGCTTCCGGGTCGCCATCGACGGTTCGCCGCGCATCGAGGTCTGGCCGACATTCCGGGCAATCCTGACCGATGTGACGCTTTCACAATGGACCGACACCGAGGCGCCGCCTGTGGTCGAGGCAGAACGGGTCGAGGTCGACCTTTCCGCCATGGCGGCGCTGCGCGGCGACGTGGTGTTTTCGACGGCGCGGCTGGTGCGGCCGACGATCCGGGTCCAGCGCACGCCTGCCGGCCTTTTCCTGCCCGCTGTCCCCACCGGCGGGCGCATCACGCGTTCCATCGACACGGCGCGCGGCGTGGTCAATGCCGACCCCGCCAAGCCGGACCTCGACAAGCTGCCTACCGACACCTTCGGCACGGTCGAGTTTCGCGACGGCCGAATGGTAGCCTCCATCGGCGGCAAGGACGTCGAGATCCTGAGCAGTTTAAACGGTCAGGCGAATTGGGCGGCGATGAACAGCAATGCGACGCTGTCGGCAACAGGGATCTGGCGGGGCGAAAGCGTCGCGCTGGACGTCGCCTCGGCCAGGCCGCTTGTGCTGTTTGCCGGCGGCACGGCGCCGCTGACGCTGTCCTTCAAGGCAGCACCCGCCACCTTCTCGTTCGACGGCACGGCCAGCATGTCTGAAAATACCTATTTCGACGGTCAGGCGAAGTTCTCGGCACCCTCGCTGCGGCGTGTCCTGGAATGGTCGCAGGCCGGCATCGCTCCGGGTGCGGCGATCGGCTCGGTCAGCATTTCGAGCAAGATCACCGCGACAGGCGGGCGCGTCAAGTTCGACAACACGGCAATTGCACTCGACAACAATCCGGGGATGGGTGCACTGGACCTCTCGCTTGGCGCACAACCTGTGATCTCCGGTACGCTCGCCTTCGACACGCTCGACCTCAGATCGTTTCTTTCGGCCTTCACCCCGCTGGTGCCGACCGGAGGGGCGGGACCCGGCGAAATCGACACAAGTTTCGCCGACAAGATCAATCTCGATCTGAGGCTGTCGGCAGCCCACGCCACGGCGGGGCCTATCCAGCTCGCCGATGTCGCCGCCACGGCCCAGGTCAAGGATGGTCTGTCGGTATTCGACATCTCCGATGCCTCGGCCTTCGGCGGCAACATCCAGACCAGCCTTCGCTTCGATCGCAAGCCGGAGGGCTCGCAGGTCGAAATCCGCCTTCTGGCGTCCGACATCGACGGCGGTGCTTTCGGTACGGCGGCAGGGATGACGCGGCTGGTGCCGGTCGGCACGGGCACCGTCTCGGTGATCCTCAAGGGGCCGGGCAGAACCTGGGATTCCATCTTCGACAATGCCGACGGCTCGGTCTCGGCGACCTTCGGGCCGGGTGCGTTGAGCAAGCTCAACCTGCCGGCCTTCCTCAAACATACCGAACAGGGCGGCTTCTTCGCGCTCGACGATGTCTCCGACGGAACATTGCCGATCGACGGCGCCGAGATCAAGGCCACCATTTCGAAGGGCGTGGCGCGGATCGACAAGGCCGAGGCCAATTCAGCGAAGTACAAGATCTGGCTGTCCGGCATCGCGTCCTACGCCGGGCGCGGACTGGCCTTGTCCGGCGGCGTCATTCAGCCTGACCAGGCGGCAACGCAGGCCAATGGCCAGCAAGGTCCCAACCAGTCATCGTTCTTCGTCGGCGGAACCTGGAGCACGCCGTTCATTTCCCCGATCAGCCGCGGCGTTTCGGGGGAATAGGCCGCCACCGCGCCTTCTGTTTTTCACCCGCGCTGCGCCGCCTGCTCGTCGAGCTGGCGCTGCACCTCACGCCGTTTGTTGGCAAGCGAGGCGATGATGACGCCAATCGCCACCACGGCGATCAGGATGGTGCAGGCAGCGTTGATTTCCGGCGTCACGCCGAGGCGAACCTGGCTGTAGATCTTCATCGGCAGCGTCGTCGCGCCCGGCCCGGAGGTGAAGCTGGCTATGACCAGATCGTCGAGCGAAAGCGTGAAAGCCAGCATCCAGCCGGAGACGATCGCCGGCATGATGACCGGCAATGTGATCTGGAAGAAGGTCTTCACCGGCGTTGCGCCAAGATCCATCGCGGCTTCTTCCAGCGAGCGGTCGAAGGTCATAAGGCGCGACTGCACGACCACGGCGACGAAGCACATGGTCAGCGTGATGTGGGCGAGCGTCACGGTGAGGAAGCCGCGGTCGAGCCCGACGGCGACGAAGAGCAGCAGCAGCGACAGGCCGGTGATGACTTCCGGCATGACCAGCGGCGCAAAGACCATGCCGGAGAACAGCACCCTGCCCTTGAAGCGCGTGTAGCGGGTCAAGGTGAGTGCCGCCAGCGTGCCCAGAACGGTCGCTACCGTGGCTGAGATCAGGCCAACGCGCGCCGTCACCCAGGTCGCGTCCATGAGGCCCTGATTGTGGAACAGCGAGACGTACCATTTGGTCGAGAAACCGCCCCAGACCGTAACCAGTTTCGACTCGTTGAACGAGAAGACGATGAGCAGCACGATCGGCAGATAGAGAAAGGCAAAGCCAAGCACGATCGAAGTGATGTTGAAGCGGCTCCAGGTGGCGTTCATGAGGTCACCTGTCCATTTCCTGAGCGCGCGCCTGGGCCCGCTGGAAGAGCATGATCGGCACGATCAGCAGCAACAGCAGGATGACGGCAACGGCCGACGATACCGGCCAGTCGCGATTGGCGAAGAACTCGTTCCACAACGTCTTGCCGATCATCAGCGTCTGCGAGCCGCCGAGCAGATCGGGAATGACGAACTCGCCGACGGCCGGAATGAACACCAGCAGACAGCCGGCGATGACGCCGGGCAGCGACAGCGGGAAGGTGATCTTCCAGAACGCACTTGTCGGCGGACAGCCGAGATCCTTGGCTGCCTCGATCAGCGAATAGTCCATCTTCTCAAGCGCGGAATAGAGCGGCAACACCATGAACGGAAGGTAGGAATAGACGATGCCGATGAAGATCGCCGTATAGGTGTTGAGGATGATCAGCGGCTGGTGGATGACGCCGGTGGCGAGCAGCAGCTGATTGAGCAGCCCTTCGGGCTTGAGAATGCCGATCCAGGCGTAGACCCGGATCAGGAACGAGGTCCAGAACGGCAGGATCACCAGCATCAGCAAGGTCGGGCGGATCGTCGCCGGCGCGCGCGCCATGCCATAGGCGATGGGGTAGCCGACGAGCAATGTCAGGACCGTCGAGACCGCGGCGATGATGACGCTGGTTACATAGGCGTTGAAGTAGAGGGCGTCCTGCGTCAGCCAGGCGTAATTGTCGAGGCTGAGTTGCTTCAGCTGAGCCAGGAACCCGGAAATGCCGCCACTGAAATCGAGCGCCGGCGTATAGGGCGGAATGGCGATTGCCGTCTGCGACAGCGAGATCTTGAAGACGATGACGAACGGAATGAGGAAGAAAAACAGCAGCCAGACATACGGGATGATGATGACCAGTCGGCCAACGAAGGCAGCACCCAGCCTGGCAAGGATGGATTTGCCGGCATTGGATGCCGGAGAGGCTGATGAGGTGGTGACGGCGGCGCTCGACATGGTCGCCCCTACCGCGTCAGCACGACGCCGGCATCGGGCCGGAAGGAAACCCAGGCGCGGTCGTTCCAGCTCAACGGATCCTCGGTGATGCGGGCCGCGTTCATGGTGCTCGCGCGCACCACCTGGCCGTCGTCCAGCCTGACATGGTAGACGGTCATGTCGCCGAGATAGGCGATGTCGTAGACCTCGCCCTCGATGGCGTTGACCGCCTCGGCCGGCTTCTTCGACGACACCTTGATCTTTTCGGGCCTGATGGCGAAGGTGACGGCCGTCCCGGCGCCGGCGGTGCCGGCATTGTCGGTGCGGATGGTGAGGCCGTTGCCGGCATCGATGCTGGCGCTGCCGGCCTCGCCACGCGCGATCTTGCCCTCGAACATGTTCACATTGCCGACGAAGCCGGCGACGAAGCGCGATCCCGGCGCCTCGTAGACTTCGGCCGGCGTTGCCACCTGCATCACCTCGCCCTTGTCGATGATGGCGATGCGATCGGCCATGGTCATCGCCTCTTCCTGGTCGTGGGTGACGACGACGAAGGTCAGGCCGAGGTTCTGCTGCAAATCCATCAGTTCGAACTGCGTCTCTTCGCGCAGCTTCTTGTCCAACGCGCCGAGCGGCTCGTCGAGCAGCAGCACCTTCGGCCGCTTGGCGACCGAGCGGGCGAGCGCGACGCGCTGGCGCTGGCCGCCGGATAGTTGGTGCGGCTTGCGCTTGGCGAACTGCTCGAGTTTGACCAGCTTCAGCATCTCGGCAACGCGCGATGCGATTTCGGGCTTCGGCATGCCGTCCTGCTTGAGGCCGAAGGCGATGTTGTTCTCGACCGTCATATGCGGGAACAGCGCATAGGACTGGAACATCATGTTGACAGGCCGCCGGTAGGGCGGGATGCCGCGCAGATCCTGGCCGTCAAGCAGAATGCGGCCGGCTGTCGGCTCCTCGAAGCCGGCGAGCATCCTGAGCAGCGTCGACTTTCCGCAACCGGAGGCGCCCAGCAGCGCGAAGAACTCGCGCTCGAAGATGGTCAGAGACAGATTGTTGACGGCGGTGAAGTCACCGAACTTCTTGGTGACGTTGTCGAACTGGATGTACGGCTTGGCATTCGGGTCGTTCCACGGTGCAAAATCCCTGCGGATGCTGCCAAGCGATTTCATGTCCCACTCCGTCCTGATTTTCTTGCTTCTTGCCCCAGGTAGAAACGGTCCCGGCAGGTGGCTGCCGGGACCGTGTCGGATTGCTTACTGGCCAGTGACGATCTTGGTCCAGGTGCGCGTGATGACGCGCTGGGTCTTGGGATCGTATGGCGAGACGGTGTAGAGCTTCTTTATGGTCTCGGCATCGGGATAAACCGAAGGATCCTCCAACAATGCCTTGTCGACGAATTGCTGCGAAGCCTTGTTGCCGTTTGCGTAGAGCACGTAGTTCGACGACTTGGCGATAACTTCCGGCTTCATCATGTAGTTGATGAACTCGAGCGCCTCCGCCACATGCGGCGCGTCGGCGGGGATTGCCATCTGGTCGAACCACATCTGCGCGCCCTCCTTCGGCACGGAATAGCCGATTTCGACGCCCTGCTTGGCCTCGACCGCGCGGTTGCGGGCCTGGAACACGTCACCCGACCAGCCGACCGCCAGGCAGATATCACCGTTGGCGAGCGCGTTGATGTATTCGGAGGAATGGAACTTCCTGATGTAAGGCCGCACCTTGAGCAAGGTCTCCTCGGCCTTGGCGATATCATCGGGTGACGTGCTGTTCGGGTCGAGGTTGAGATATTTCAACGCCGCCGGGATGATATCTGCCGGCGAGTCCAGCACGTAGACGCCGCAGTCCTTCAATTTGGCCAGGCTATCGGGATTGAAGAAGACGTCCCAGCTGTCGATCTTGTCAGTGCCTAGCGCCGCCTGCACCTTCTTGATGTTGTAGCCGATGCCAACCGTGCCCCACATGTAGTTGACCGAGTATTCGTTACCGGGGTCATACTTGGCGGTTCGCTCGGTAACCGTGTCCCACATGTTGGAAATGTTGGGCAGTTTCGACTTGTCGAGCTTCTGGAACACGCCGGCCTGGATCTGGCGCGCAAGGAAATTGCCGCTGGGCACGACGACGTCATAGCCGCTGCCGCCGGCAAGCAGCTTGGTCTCAAGGATTTCGTTGGAATCAAAGGTGTCATAGACGACCTTGATGCCGGTTTCCTTGGTGAAATCGTCGATGATCGAACTGTCGATGTAGTCCGACCAGTTGAAGACGTTGACGACACGATCCGCGGCGTGACCGCCGACGGTGAACAATGTCAGGAATGCCGAAGTTGCCGAAAGCCAGAGCGCTTTGCGGATCATGCTATTCTCCTTTGATGAGTGTTCCTTCACCGGCTCGTCGCGATATCAGCGCGACCGGCATTTTCTTCAGACTATTGAGCTTTCCAAGGGGCGACAAGCGCGAACTGCCGAGACCATGCAGGCGGTTCGATGAGATGGCTGGTTGCCCCTGAGGCGGCCTGGGAGGCGTGCCAATACCGTCATAGGCTTTCGCCGTGGCGCGGGCAGAGATACGACGATATGGTCCGGTCCCGATCGGACCGGCTGGGAGACTTGGCAAGATACGCCTGTCTTGTTGTTGCCGTATTCCCAGCCTGCCCGTGCTGCAGCGACGTTGTCAATGGCAAAGCTGCAGGCCGCTTCAATTAGGCGACGGCACCCCGGTGACCCCTGCGCGTTCGGGCCGTGCCTGGCGCTTGAATTCGAGCCCGATATGGACGAGCAGCGCCGTGACCACCACCGCGCCACCGATGATGGTGCGCCCCGACGGCACCTCGGAATGGATGAGCCAGACCCATATCGGGCCCAGGATCGGCTCGAACGTGCCGAGCAGAGCCGCGATGGCCGCCGGGATCAGTCGTGCGCCGGTGGCGAAGAAGGCGAGACCGAGGCCGAGATTGACCACGCCGAAGGCAAACAGAAAGCCCATGTCGCTGACTGACACGGTGAAGGTCGATGCCTGCGAGACGGCAAAGCCGGCCGCGAGCATGGTGCCGAGGCACGTCGCCGGCGTCATGCGCACGCCGGAAAACCGCCGGGTGATGACGGTGGCGACCGAGAACATGACCGCGATCAACAGCGCCAGCCCATCGCCTATGGGCGAGACGGCGCCATCCAGCGATTCCGACACCATGATGGCGACGCCGGTGATGACGGCGGCGATTGCCACCCAGGTGGCGACACCGACCCTTTCGCGAAACAACGCCCAGGCAAACAGCGCCGCCAGCAACGGCACGCCTGCCTGCATCAAAAGGATGTTGGCGACGGTGGTGTAGGCCAGCGCCACGACGAAGGCGGTCGATGCGGTGGCAAAGCAGATCCCGACGGCAAGGCCGGGCAGACCCATGTCGTGGAACAGTTTCAACGTGCCACGCCAGCCGTCACGCCAGACCATGAAGCAGACCAGGAAGGCGGCTGCCCAGACGGATCGCCAGAAAATGACCGTCCAGCTGTCACCGACAGTGATGAAGCGGGCGATGGTGCCGCCGAAGCTCCACATCAGCGCCGACAGGAAGACCAAAAGCATGCCGACGCGCTCCTCGCGCGGCGAGACGGCTGGCGATGCGACGATCGGCGATGCGGTATCGATCATGAGCGCGACTGTCGAGCTTTTGTGGACGGGACGATGCGCAAGGGACGACAAAAAGATGCTCTGTTCGCGTAACGCAAAGGCGCAGGCCGGAACTGAGCCAGCGGCCGGCGACAATTGTGGCACCTTGCCCCCATTTCAGAGGACACGGCGTTACTGGAAATCGAAGGCACTCAGGCCCGTCACCATCTCGTCAAGGCCGAGCGGGCGCGTCACCGGCGGCTCGGCCCGCGCCAGGCAGCCGACGCGTTCGCAAAGCCGGCAGGCAGGCCCGACCGGCGTCGCCGCAATACTGCCGGCCTTTGCGGTGATTGCCGCACCGGGCAATGCCGCGCCATAGACGATCTCGTCCCGAAAGCCGATGTCGCAACCGAGCAGCAGCGCGGTGCGGCGCGGACGTTCCGAGAATGCGCCTTGCGGCCCTTCCAGCGTGCGGGCGATGCACAGGAACTCGGCGCCGTCGGGCATTTCCACTGCCTCGACGAAGACCTGGCCGGGTTGGGTGAAGGCAACATGCACGGGCAGCTTGGGACAGCCGCCGCCAAAGCGGCTTTGTGGAAAGCCCTGGCTGCCGGCCTTGCGGAAGCGGTTGCCTGCATTGTCGACCTCCAGCATGAAGAACGGCACCCCCGAGGCACCCTGCCGCTGCAGCATGGTCAGCCGGTTGGCTGCCTGTTCGAAGGAGACGCCGAAGCGCGAACGCAGGACATCGATGTCATAGCGGGCGCGCACGGCAGCCGCGTGAAAGGCCTGATAGGGCATCATCAGCGCATGCGCCGCATAACGGCCAAGTTCGAAGCGGGCCAGGCGGCGCGCCTCGTCGGTGCTCAGCTTGAGCGCCTGGATCTCGCCGGCGACCGCGACCGTCATGCGGATCAGGCAGGCCTCCATCGCGACTTCGCGCAACTGGTCGAACGGCGACAGGCGTTCGGACAGGAACAGGCGCTGCGAATGACGATCATAACGGCGGCGCCAGTTCGGCATGGTGGCGACCGGCAGCACCTTGACCACGATGCCATATTCGCGCTTCAGCCAGGCCTTCAGCGCGCCGAACAGATCGTCGCCGGGATCGAGCACCGAGGTGAACGCCGCGGCCTCCCCCTCGAGGGCAGCGAAATGGTTCGGCCGGCGCTCGAAAATCTCGTGCACCTCGTCGATCGGCAGGCGGGCGCCGGAAAGCGCCGTCGCCCGACCTTCGCGCGCCAATAGCTCGTTTAGGTCGGACAGGCGCTCGGCCTGCTCGCGATAGGCGCGGAACAGTTTTATCACCGCCGCGGACGCGTTGGGCGCGGCCTCGGCAAGCTCGATCAGTTCCTGATCTCCCGGCAACTCGCCGACCAGCAGGGGATCGGTGAACACTTCCTTCAAGGCAGCGACCGACCCCCTCGCCTCGCCCTGCAGCTCGTGCGGATCGACCTTGTAGACGGAGGCCAGTCTGAGGATCAGCTGCACCGTCAGCGGCCGCTGGTTGCGCTCGATCAGATTGAGATAGGAGGGCGAAATGCCAAGACCCTCGGCCATCGCCGTCTGCGTCAGGCCCTTGGCGTTGCGGATGCGGCGGATGCGCGGCCCGGCGAAAATCTTCTGGTCAGCCACGGACTGTCCTTTACAGCATTTACACGAATTTCTGGGCTCGGTCCTTTTACAATAATGACAAATTTACAACGCACCTCTGTCAAACGCAACACAGGTTTTCTCTTATATTCCGTCGGTTTCCCTGATTTTTGTGGCTGATGTCGCGCAGAAATGTAAATCCAGTCATACCCCAACGACCCCAAATTCTTGAAGCCTTGACACAGTTCAGCAATTCCTCGGAGTGACCAATGACTGATTTTTACAACCTCGTGCCATCGGCCCCGGAAGGTCGTTTCGACGGTATCGAACGGCCCTACTCCGCGGCGGATGTGAAGCGTCTGCGCGGTTCGGTGCAGATCCGTCAGAGCCTCGCCGAAATGGGTGCCAACCGGCTGTGGAAGCTCATCCATGAGGAGGACTTCGTCAACGCGCTCGGTGCCATGTCCGGCAATCAGGCGATGCAGCAGGTGCGCGCCGGGCTGAAAGCGATCTACCTGTCGGGCTGGCAGGTTGCCGCCGACGCCAACACGGCTGGCGCGATGTATCCGGACCAGTCGCTCTATCCGGCCAATGCAGCGCCCGAACTGGTCAAGCGCATCAACCGGACGCTGCAGCGCGCCGACCAGATCGAAACGTCCGAAGGCAACGGGCTTTCGGTCGAGACATGGTTCGCGCCAATCGTCGCCGACGCGGAAGCCGGTTTCGGCGGACCGCTCAACGCCTTCGAAATAATGAAGGCCTTCATCGAGGCGGGCGCCGCCGGCGTCCACTATGAGGATCAGCTGGCGTCGGAAAAGAAATGCGGCCATCTCGGCGGCAAAGTGCTGATCCCGACTGCGGCGCACATCCGCAACCTCAACGCGGCGCGCCTGGCGGCGGACGTGATGGGCACGCCGACCCTGGTCGTCGCGCGCACCGATGCGGAAGCCGCCAAGCTGCTCACCTCCGACATCGACGAACGCGACCAGCCTTTCGTCGACTACGACGCCGGGCGCACGGTGGAAGGCTTCTACCATGTCAGGAACGGCATCGAGCCCTGCATCGCCCGCGCCATCGCCTATGCGCCTTACGCGGATCTGATCTGGTGCGAGACCTCGAAGCCGGACCTGACGCAAGCCAGGAAATTCGCCGAGGGCGTGCGCAAGCATCATCCCGACAAGCTGCTCGCCTACAATTGCTCGCCGTCGTTCAACTGGAAGAAGAACCTCGACGACGCGACGATTGCCAGGTTCCAGAAGGAGCTCGGCGCGATGGGCTACAAGTTCCAGTTCATCACGCTCGCCGGCTTCCACCAGCTCAACTACGGCATGTTCGAACTGGCGCGCGGCTACAAGGCGCGGCAGATGGCGGCCTATTCCGAGTTGCAGGAAGCGGAGTTCGCGGCCGAGGCCAATGGCTACACCGCAACCAAACATCAGCGCGAAGTCGGCACCGGCTATTTCGACGCCGTGTCGATGGCGATCACCGGCGGCCAGTCATCGACCACCGCCATGCATGAATCGACCGAGCACGCGCAGTTCAAACCGGCCGCGGAATAGCGAGCAGCAAAGTACAGAGGAAACGCCCAACAGGGCCGGGAACACAGGAGAAGACCAATGGCATCGATAAGCCGCGTCAAGGAACGCGCCGAGGAACAGTCGACGACGATGAGCGTCGACCAGCAGGCGACGATCCGCATGCTGGCCAACGACCTGCACCGCCTCAACCAGTCGGTGATGAAGGCGGTCGAGGCGGGCGTCTCGGTGGAACTCGTGCGCTCGGCACGACATCACGGCGGCGACGGCAACTGGGGCGATCTGCTGATCCCGGTGATCGTCACGCAGCAGAGCCACAGCTGACTGAAATCCATGCAACCGACCCTTCACCTGCGCAGCCCCTGCGCAGGTGAATCTTCTCTTTATGAAATCCACGTATGGACAGTTGAGTACAGTAGCGTTGCTTGAAATTCACTGCTACCGGCGATGATTTCGGGCACTTTTATTTCAACTTGACACAGGCTACGATCTCACGCCAATTGCGCTCCGGATTCAACTCTGCATTGAAATAGGGGCGAGCTTCTTGGCCGACTTGTGTGCCCGGTGAATCGCGAAGGCGAGACTCCAAGACATCCGAATCCGGTGACCCGCGACTCAACCACCGAGGCGATCCGCGATCCGTCGCAGGTGCTTGTCGTCGGGAAATCGCCCATCAATCGCGTGGTGATTTCAAAGATCGTCGAGCGATCCGGGCTCAAGCCGATTTCGGAATCTCCCGACACGGCGGCAAGGATCTTGCGGTCGCTCATTCCCGGTGTGGTTGTCCTTGACGGCGGCGCCGACAACAAGGACTGCGACAATCTGATGTCCAGCATCGACGCGTTGCGCCGCGCCTCGGGCAAATCGCTGCCACCGGTAATCCTGCTGTCAACCAAGAACGGCACGACGGAAAGTCTGGGCCTGTCTGGTATCATCGACGTGGTGGTCGCCAAGCCGATCACGCCCGAACGGTTGCAACCGGTGATCGATCGCCTGATCGGCCGCTAAGGCAACTGCGGGAAAAGTACGCAGGCGGTTTTCCGTCCGGAATTGAGCAAACCAGGTAAGGCCCGGCGATCACGGATCGATGATGCTTTCGATCAGTCCGGGCAGTTGTCCGAGATCGGATATCTGGCGGAACCTCGATTCGGTTACCGGCGCCTCGACATGCTCCAGCACCCATGTCAGTTCATGCGGCACATGGACACCCCAGCCGCCGGCCTCGATGGCCGGCACCACATCCGACTTCAGCGAGTTGCCGACCATCATGCTTTTCGCCGGACCATCACCGTGGCGGCTGAAGAGCCTGCTATAGGTGGCTGCATTCTTGTCACTGACGATCTCGACCGCGTCGAACAGATCGCCAAGGCCTGAGCCAGCCAGCTTGCGCTCCTGATCGAAGAGGTCGCCCTTGGTGATCAGCACGAGGCGGAATGCACCGGCAAGCTTTTCGACCGTCTCGCGGGCGTGCGGCAAGGCCTCGATCGGATGGCTCAGCATCTCGCGGCCGGCATCGAGAATCTCCGCTATGACCGAAGCCGGCACGCGGCCTTGCGTGACCTCGATCGCCGTCTCGATCATCGACAGGGTAAATCCCTTGATGCCGAAGCCATAGACGGCGAGGTTGCGCCTTTCGGCCTCCAGCAATCGTGCCGAGATATGCTCGGCTTCGCCATGGTCGACGAGCATGGCGGCAAAGCGCTTTTCCGTCAGCCGGAAGAACTGCTCGTTCTGCCACAGCGTGTCGTCGGCATCGAATCCGATCGTTGTCAGTTTGCCGTTGGGCCGCATTCAATTTCTCGATTAAGATTTGGGCCTCGATTGGAATTGCGACGGCCGAAACTAGGCCGATTGGCGTGATTTTCAACCGCGCCGGCCAATGCCCGACGCGGCTCCCCTTCCCTTCCATAGGAGGGCACGGCTATACTCCACAATCCGCAACCCAATCTGGTGAATGATGCCGCCTGCAAAAAAGGAAGTCCGTCCGTCGAGCCGCGGAGGACGCGCCCGCACGCCTGCCTTCGTGAAAAACCAACGGGGCGTCAAGAACTGGAAGGAAGTCAGCGCCTGGCTGGAGTGGCGCGGCATCGAGGATATCGAGTGCATCACGCCCGATCAGGCAGGCGTTGCGCGTGGCAAAATGATGCCATCGAAGAAATTCACCTCCAACACCTCGCTGGCGCTGCCGTCGGCAGTCTTCATGACGACGATTTCCGGCGGCTACCCCGAGGATGGCAACGGCTTCCATTACCCGGAAGATGACGGCGACCTCAAACTCATGCCCGACCTGTCGACGCTGACGGTGGTGCCCTGGGAAGAAGACCCGACGGCCGCGGTCATCTGCGACCTCGTCCACCAGGACGGACGCTCGGTCGAGTTCACGCCGCGCAATGTGTTGAAACGTGTGGTGGCCGCCTATGACAAGCTCGGCCTGAAGCCAGTGGTGGCGCCCGAGATCGAGTTCTACCTCGTGCGCAAGAATCCCGATCCGGACTATCCGCTGACCCCGCCGGTCGGCCGGTCGGGACGCGCGATCGGCGGCGGCGCCGGCTATTCGATCGCCGGCGTCAACGAATTCGACGAACTGATCGACGACATCTACCATTTCTCCGAAAGCCAGGGCCTGGAGATCGATACGCTGATCCACGAGGAGGGCGCCGGGCAGTTGGAGATCAATCTGCGCCACGGCGACCCGATCGAACTGGCCGACCAGGTGTTCATGTTCAAGCGCACCATTCGCGAGGCAGCACTCAAGCACGAGATCTATGCCACCTTCATGGCCAAACCGATCCAGGGGCAACCCGGCTCCGCCATGCACATCCATCAGTCGATCATCGACAAGAAGACCGGACGGAACATCTTTTCGGCCGCTGACGGCTCGGAAACCGACGACTTTTTCCACTTCATCGGCGGCATGCAGAAGCATGTGCCGAACGCACTTGTGATGTTCGCGCCCTATGTCAATTCTTACCGCCGGCTGACGCAGGCGGCGTCGGCGCCGGTCAACAACAAATGGGGCTATGACAACCGCACCACGGCGTTTCGTGTGCCGCGCTCGGATCCCGCGGCGCGGCGCGTCGAAAACCGCATCCCGTCCTCCGATGCCAACCCCTATCTGGCGCTGGCGGCATCGCTTGCCTGCGGGCTGATCGGCATCACCAACAAGATCAAGGCCGAGCCTCCCGTCCTGACCACCGCCAATGCCGACGAAATCGACCTGCCGCGTGGCCTGCTCGAAGCCGTCGACCTGTTCGAGGGCGACGAGGAACTCTGCGCGCATCTGGGCAAGTCCTTCGCCGCCACCTATGCGGCGATCAAGCGGGCGGAGTTCGAGACCTTCATGGAAGTGATCAGCCCGTGGGAGCGGGAGTATTTGTTGCTGAATGTGTAGGGAATAGGGGAGTAGGGGAGTAGGGGAGTAGGGGAGTAGGGGAGTAGGGGAGTAGGGGAGTAGGGGAGTAGGGGAGTAGGGGAGTAGGGGAGTAGGGGAGTAGGGGAGTAGGGGAGTAGGGACGGATGACCGAAAAAACAGGGTCCTACAAGGACTTGCTTGTTTGGGAGCAGGCGATGGATCTTGCGGTGGCGGTCTACGGTGCTACTAAATCCTGGCCCAAAGAAGAACTTTATGGGCTGACCAGCCAAGTGCGGCGCTCTGCAACGTCGGTGCCGGCAAACATAGCCGAGGGGTATGGCAGGGAAATTCGAGGCTCCTATCTGCAATTTCTCCGTATTGCCCAAGGATCATTGAAGGAGCTGGAAACTCAGCTTCTGATTGCTGAACGTATTGGCATCGCGCCGAAAGCGACGTCCGGCCCATTGTTGGCGAGTACCGAAAGTGTGGGAAAGCTTCTTCGGCTTCTCATCCGTAAACTTGCAGCCGAATAGCCTCCCCTATTCCCCTATTCCCCTATTCCCCTATTCCCCTATTCCCCTATTCCCCTATTCCCCTACTCCCCTACTCCCTGCGAGCATCATGCCTTACCAATCCCCAATTTCCCCCGGCCGTTCCTGGTACGAGGACACGGCGGGACCGAGGCCCGAATATCCCGGACTGGATGGCGACCGGACATGCGATGTCGTCATCATTGGTGGCGGCTTCACCGGGCTGTCGGCGGCGGCGCATCTGGCCAAGGCAGGCACCAATGTCGTACTGATCGACGCGTACCGCTTCGGCGATGGCGCCTCCGGGCGCAATGGCGGGCAGCTCGGCACCGGCCAGCGCGCCTGGGCCGAGGACCTGGAATCCGAGTATGGCTTGGCCCGCGCCAAGGCGCTGTTTGATCTTGCCGAAGAGGCCAAGGCGCATCTCCTCGAATTCACTGCCGCCAACCAGATCGATATCGACTATATGCCGGGCCAGCTCTCGGTGGCGCACAAGCCCCGCTATGTCGACGACTACAAGGCGCATGCCGAGATCATGGCGAGCCGTTTTGCCTACCCGCATATCTCGTTCATGGATGCCAGGGAGACGGCGGAGCGGTTGGGCTCGACCGCCTATTTCGGCGGCACGCGCGATACCGGCACAGGGCACATCCATCCGATGAAGCTGGTGATCGGCACGGCGCGGGTGGCAGCGCTTGCAGGCGCGCAGCTGTTCGAGGGGACGCCGTCGACCGGCATCATTTCCAGTGGCGGCAAGGTCAAGGTTTCGACACCGAGGGGGACGGTGACGGCGCAAAAATGCCTGATAGCGGTCAACGCCTATGGCGGCGCGCTCGAGCCGGTAAGTGCGGCGCACATCATGCCGATCGGTTCCTTCATCGGTGCGACCGTGCCTCTGGGGGCAGAGTCAGATGTGCTGCCGGGCGGCGAGGCGGTCGACGATTCGCGCTTCGTCGTGCGCTATTTCCGCAGATCGAAGGACGGGCGGCTGCTGTTTGGCGGACGCGAGGTTTATGGCGTCAACGATCCGAAGGATATCCACATTCACATCCGCCGCCAGATCGCGGAACTCTACCCCGCACTCAGGGATGTCGAGATCACGCATGGGTGGGGCGGCTATGTCGGCATCACTGTGCCGAGAAAGCCTTTCGTGCGCGAAGTGATGCCCAATGTGATCTCGGCCGGCGGCTATTCCGGCCACGGCGTCATGCTGTCGAACTATTTCGGTAAACTCTATGCTGAAACCGTTGCCGGCAACCGCGACCGGCTGAAGCTGATCGAGGATCTGAAAATCCCGCCCTTCCCCGGCGGTCGGCGCTTCCGCACGCCGCTGCTGTTCCTGGCGCTCAACTGGTTTGCGTTGCGGGACAGGATCTAGCCGACCGACCTGATGTAATATTGTAATATTCATTGTAACATTTGTTGCCCGTGCGACGCATTGCGCAATTTCCCGCAAAGGCGCAGAATCCCCTATAATGGCGTACTGATGCCACAATCGCAGGCGAAAGCTGCCGGTTCTGGGCGATTGTTCGGGGATTGTTGCGGGACTGCCCGCGTTGTTTTTGGGACCTATGCGGATCAGACGCCGGACTTCCGGCACCGACCGAGAGAACGTCGGCCCGCTTATGGAGGTGGCAAGAGTGAGAGAGCCCTTCAGTTTCGGTACGCCGGAACGTCGGCGCTTTGCCATGCAGTTCGGATACGATATGCGGCCGTCCTTCTGGCAGGAAGTCCGTTCGAACTCGCATCTGGTGATCGCCGCGATCGGCACCGCCGCGTTGCTTAGCGTCGCCGCCGTGGCGCTGTGGCTGGCATTGCCGGCCAGCGACAGGCAAGCGGCAGCGAGCCCCGAGCAGACAATTCCAACGGTTCCGGTGAAGACGACGAAAATAACCCCGGTTGGGGCCGCGGTCGCCGCGGCAGCCGTGCCGCAGGCGCGCAAGTCCGACGCAATTCCAACTACCGTGGCGGCCGCGCAAACCAACCTCCCCGCACTTGCCGCTAATGACCCGCGCTGGACCGGTTCGCAGCCGAAGGACGCAACCACGTCCGATTCGACCGCTCCCAAGGCAGCGGACAAGCAAGCGGCGGCATTCGCACAGCCGGCAGCCGCTACCGATGCCGCCACCGAACTTGCCAAGGTAGCCGCGCCCAGCGCAGCCGCGGGCAACCACCCCGACGGCGCACAAACCGCCGCCATCCCCGCGGTGCAGCCGCAAGTGCCAGCGGCGGAAGGCGATGACAGCCAGGCCAAGGCGAAGCCAAGGAAAGCCGCAGCCGCCGGAACAGGGCGCATTTTGAGGGCCGTGACCATGCGAAGCGGCCCGAAGAAAAATGCCGCCGCCATCGGTACGGTGCCAGCCAAAACCTCGGTGCAGGTGAAGAGCTGCAAGCAATGGTGCCAGATCACCTACAACGGCAAGACCGGCTGGATCTACAAGAGTTACATCAAGACCGGCGCGTGACGCCTGGCACTTTCAGATGCAGCGGCCGCCATCGACCTCCAGCGCCACGCCGGTGATGAAGGCGGCTTCGTCCGAGGCCAGCCAGAGTGCGGCGTTGGCGATGTCGAGCGGCGTCGAAAGCCGGCCGAGCGGGATCGATGCGCGGAACTTCTCGCGGATTTCGGGCGTGTCGGCGCCCATGAATTTCTCCAGCATGCCGGTCTCGCCGGCAACCGGGCAGAGGCAGTTGACGCGGATGTTCTTCGGCGCCAGTTCGACCGCCATCGACTTGGTGGCGGTGATCGCCCAGCCTTTCGACGCGTTGTACCAGGTGAGGCCGGGGCGCGGCCGCAGACCCGCGGTGGAGGCCGTGGTCAGGATGACGCCGCCGCCCTGCCGCTCCATGATCGGCACCACCGCAAGTGCCGCGTGATAGATCGCCTTCATGTTGACGGCGGTTATCAGGTCGAAGGTCTCCTCGTCGACATTGAGCATGTCGCCGTTGCGATGGGTGTAGCCGGCATTGTTGACCATGATGTCGATGCGGCCGAAGGCGCTTTTCGCGGCATAGACCATCTCGTCGAATTCGGAGCGTAGCGAGACATCCGTCTGGGTCCAGATCGCCGCTTCTCCGATCTCGCCGGCGACGCGCTTCGCGCCCCTGGCGTTGAGGTCGGCGACAACGACCCTGGCGCCCTCCTGCGCAAAGCGCCTGGCGATGCCCTCGCCAAAACCCGACGCAGCACCGGTGATGATCGCAACCTTGTTTTCCAGACGCATGTTTTTTCCGCTCACTATTGGTGACGATCAACGGGCACGTCATTGGCGCTCATCCGCGCAAAGCCACGGCTTCTGACTGGATTGGCCGAAAGATGTGGAGCCATCGCTGATTTCTCCTTTGGCTTTCGCGTCGATCCCGCTCTATGCTGCAACTGCGAAGGCTTCCGGAGCCGCGCCTTCGACAAGCCTCCGGGTCATCGGACTGTCAAGGGGCAGGCGCATACACCCAGATGTGACACCATGGCACTGGAAAATTTAAATCGATTAGATTATATCAGCCGCGTCACAGCGACCGGCGTCAAAGCGGACAGACCATGACCAGCCAGATCATCCCCGTCGAGCCTTTCGACTTCATCATTTTCGGCGGCACCGGCGATCTGTCGGAACGCAAGCTTCTGCCGTCGCTCTATTATCGCCAGCGCGACCATCAGTTTTCGGAGCCGACACGCATCATCGGCACATCGCGCTCGAAAATGAGCGACGAAGAATTCCAGGCCTTCGCCAAACAGGCGATCTCCGAGCACGTCAAACCGGCCGACATCGACGCCAAGGAACTGAAGACTTTCCTGGCGCGACTATCCTACGTCTCGGCCGATGCGACGAGCGGCGCCGGCTTCGACAAGCTCAAGAAAGCGATCGGCGACAGCGACCGCATTCGAGCCTTCTACCTGGCGGTGGCGCCGGCGCTGTTCGGCGACATCTCGCACAAGCTGAAAGAGCACAATCTGATCACGCCGAACTCGCGCATCGTGCTGGAAAAGCCGATCGGCCGCGACCTCGATTCGGCACGCAAGCTCAACGACCTGGTCGGCGACGACTTCCACGAAAGCCAGATCTTCCGCATCGACCATTATCTCGGCAAGGAGACGGTGCAGAACCTGATGGCGCTGCGCTTCGCCAACGCGCTCTACGAGCCGTTGTGGAATTCAGCCCACATCGACCATGTGCAGATCACCGTGGCCGAGACCGTCGGCCTGGAAGACCGCGTCACCTATTACGACAAGGCCGGCGCGCTGCGCGACATGGTGCAGAACCATATGCTGCAGCTGCTGTGCCTCGTCGCCATGGAAGCGCCATCGTCGATGGATGCCGACGCCGTGCGCGACGAAAAGCTGAAGGTGCTGCGGGCACTGAAGCGCATCAACGGCAACGAGGCGCCAAAGCACACCGTGCGCGGGCAGTATCGCGCCGGGGCTTCGGCCGGCGGACCGGTGAAAGGCTATGTCGAGGAACTCGGCAAGGACAGCAACACCGAAACCTTCGTCGCCATCAAGGCCGAGATCGGCAATTGGCGCTGGTCGGGCGTTCCGTTCTATCTCCGCACCGGCAAACGGCTGGCGACGCGGGTTTCGGAAATCGTCATCGAATTCAAGCCGATCCCGCATTCGATCTTCGGCGACAGCGCCGGACCGATCTTCGCCAACCAGCTGGTCATCCGGCTGCAGCCGGACGAAGGCGTCAAGCAGTTCATCATGATCAAGGATCCGGGCCCGGGCGGCATGCGGCTGCGCCAGATCTCTCTCGACATGAGTTTTGCGCAGTCCTTCGACGGCCGCGCACCGGACGCCTATGAGCGGCTGATCATGGACGTCATCCGTGGCAACCAGACCCTGTTCATGCGTCGTGACGAAGTCGAGGCGGCGTGGAAATGGATCGACCCGATCCAGAATGCCTGGGAAAGTGCCAGGCAGGAGGCGCAGGGCTACACGGCGGGCACCTGGGGGCCATCGGCCTCGATAGCACTGATCGAGCGTGACGGGCGGACATGGCACGAGAGCAATTGAACAGCGCCGCCTACAGCTGGAACGGCTTCGCCGGGCGCCAGGAACTGGCGGCCGCCCTTGCAGGTCATGCTGCAGGCAGACTGACCAAGGCGATCGCCGAGCGCGGCACGGGGTTGCTCGCCGTCTCCGGCGGCACCACGCCGGCAAGATTCTTCGCCGCCCTTTCAGCGATACCCATCGCCTGGGACAAGGTGATCGTGACGCTGGTCGACGAGCGTTTCGTGCCGGCCTCCTCGCCACGCTCCAATGCCGGGCTGGTGACCGCCAATCTGTTGCAGAACGCGGCCAAGGCGGCTCGTTTCGTGCCGCTCTATCACGAAGCCACCAGCATCGAGGATGCGGCCTCGTCCGATGATGCAGCGCTCCGGTCCTTGCCATGGCCGCTCGATGTCGTCGTGCTCGGCATGGGACCGGACGGCCACACCGCCTCGTTCTTTCCCGATGCCGACGATCTGGCGACGCTGCTCGACCCGTCTTCCGACAGGATCGTGCTGCCGGTTCATGCGGCAAGTGCGGGCGAGCCGCGGCTGACCCTGTCGCTGGCGCGCATCGTCGAAGCCGGCTTCATCGCGCTGCACATAGAGGGTGAGGACAAGCGTATCGCCTTCGACGGCGCGGTGGCGCCCGGGCCGCGAAAGCCAATCCGTGCCGTGCTCGACGCAGCGCATAAGCCCGTAGAGGTTTTCTGGGCCCCCTGAATCTCGATTTACTCTGGTCCCGGCAAACGGCGGGAGGATGTTTCCGGGACCCTCGCCTGAAAGGACCGACCGCCATGACCGCCAGACGCGACATCGAAGCCATCACCGAACGCATCCGCCAGCGCTCAAAGCCAGGCCGCGAGCGTTATCTCGGCCGCATCGCCGAGGCATCGAACCGCACCGCCAACCGGGCTGTGCTGTCGTGCGGCAATCTCGCCCACGGCTTTGCGGTGTGCAGCCCCTCGGAAAAGCTCGCGCTGGGCGCCGACAAGGTGCCGAACCTCGGCATCATCACCTCCTACAACGACATGCTGTCGGCGCATCAGCCGTTCGAGACCTTCCCCGCGTTGATCAAGGGCGCGGCCCGCGAAGCCGGCGGCATTGCCCAGGTGGCCGGCGGCGTGCCGGCGATGTGCGACGGCGTCACCCAGGGCCAGCCCGGCATGGAGCTGTCGCTGTTTTCGCGCGACGTGATCGCCATGGCCGCCGCGATCGGCCTGTCGCACAACATGTTCGACGCCGCCGTCTATCTCGGCGTCTGCGACAAGATCGTGCCGGGGCTGGTGATAGCCGCCCTCACCTTCGGCCATCTGCCGGCGGTGTTCATCCCGGCCGGACCGATGACGACCGGCCTGCCCAATGACGAGAAGGCCAAGGTCCGCCAGCTCTACGCCGAGGGCAAGGCCGGACGTGCCGAACTGCTGGAGGCCGAGTCCAAATCCTATCATGGGCCGGGGACCTGCACCTTCTACGGCACGGCGAATTCCAACCAGATGCTCATGGAGATCATGGGCCTGCACACGCCGGGCGCTTCCTTCGTCAACCCCGGGACGCCGCTGCGCGAGGCGCTGACCCGCGAGGCGACGAAGCGGGCGCTGGCGATCACCGCGCTCGGCAACGCCTATACGCCTGTCGGCCGGATGATCGACGAGCGCTCGATCGTCAACGGCGTCGTCGGCCTGCACGCCACCGGCGGCTCGACCAATCACACCATCCACCTGATCGCCATGGCGGCGGCGGCCGGCATAGCCATCACCTGGCAGGATATTTCCGACCTGTCGGAAGCGGTGCCGCTGCTGGCGCGGGTCTATCCGAACGGCCTCGCCGACGTGAACCATTTCCACGCCGCCGGCGGGCTCGGCTTCCTGATCCGCGAACTGCTCGACGAAGGCATCCTGCATGAGGATGTGCAGACGGTGTGGGGCGAAGGCCTGCGGCCCTATGCGGTCGAGGCAAAGCTCGGCGTCGATGGCAGCGTGGTGCGCGAAGCCTCGCCGAAGGCAAGCGGCGACGAAAAAGTGCTGGCGCCGTTCAACAAGGCATTCCAGGCGACCGGCGGCCTGAAGGTGCTGTCAGGCAATCTCGGCCACGCCGTCATCAAGACTTCCGCGGTGAAGCCGGAGCGGCGTATCATCGAGGCGCCGGCCAGGGTCTTCGACAGCCAGCAAGGGCTGAACGATGCGTTCAAGGCAGGCACGCTGACCGGTGATTTCATCGCCGTCATCCGCTTCCAGGGGCCGAAGGCCAATGGCATGCCGGAACTGCACAAGCTGACCACCGTGCTCGGCATCCTGCAGGATCGCGGCCAGCGCGTCGCGCTGGTCACCGACGGGCGCATGTCTGGCGCCTCCGGCAAGGTGCCGGCGGCGATCCATGTGACGCCGGAGGCGGTCGAGGAGGGTCCTATCGCCAGGATCCATGAAGGCGACATCATCCGGCTCGACGCCGAAGCCGGCACACTCGAAGTCCTGGTGCCGGCCGGGGAGTTCGCCTTGCGCCGGACGGCGGATGCCGATCTTATCGGCAACGAGTTCGGCTTCGGCCGCGAACTGTTTGCCGGCTTCCGGCAATTGGTCGGCCGCGCCGACCATGGCGCCAGCGCCTTCGGCACCGCTTGACGGCAGTTCTGCGTCGTTCATGAAAAAGGGCGGCACATGGCCGCCCTCTTGCGGTTGTGCATACGATTCTATTGCACGGTTAGCTCGGCTCGCTCGCCGGCCTTGACCGTCACGTTGCCTTCTTTCGAACTGTTGTCGGATTTCTCCGAAACCACGGCGTAGTCGCCCGCCGGGATCGCTGCCTGATACTTCTGGTCGAATGCATAGCCAAGCGACTTGCGGTTGCCGTTGATGTCCTTCTTGGCCTCGAAAATCTCGATCTTCGAGGCTCCGGGCGCGGTGATCGCCAGCACGCCGGCATTCATTGCGACCTTCAGATCCTGAAATTCGCCCACCTTGACGGTGAACGGCTGCTCGACGACGGCGAGATCAACCGTCGCAATCAACACATAGTCATCGGGCGGCAGATCGAATTTGCTGTCGGGTCCGTAGGCATAGGTCACCTCGTCCCTGGTTCCATCGATCTTCTTTTTTGCCTTGAGCACCTTGAAGCCGATGCCTGAACCGTCCGCCTTGTCGCCGCCCGCAGCATAGTAAGCATTGGCAACGACATGGCCAACACCGGCAACCATGTCCTTTTCCACGGTCTTGCCGGCAGCCAGCGGAATCGTCTCGGTAGCCACGCCCTGCCCGATCGTGACAGTCACCTTCTGGTCGCCGGCCGGCAACACGGCTTTCGTCGTCCCATAGAAGGTGGCGGGCATGTCAGCACCAGGATAGTCGATGACGACAGCCGCGCCATCGACGACATCCGCCCCCGCGCTCGGTCGCGGGTGGATGATGAGCGTGCCGGCATCCAAGTTGAAAAGCGGCTTGTAGACCTGGCCGGCCTCGATCTTGACCTTCTGCTCGGTCTTGGCCTGGCCGTCACTGGCCACGACGATATAGTCGCCCGGTTCCAGATTGGCCTTGTAGGCGCCGTATTCGGTGCTGACGTAGTCGCCGCGCGTACCGTCGGGTTTGGCCTTGTAGATTTCCCAGGCGTTGCCGTCAGTGACGGGATCGCCGCCCTCGGCAAGCACCGCTATCGGCAGGAAATTGAATTCCGGTTTGGCCGGCTCCGGCGCGGGCGCTGGCGCAGGTGCCGGAGCCGGTTCAGGAGCAGGCGCCGGCGCCGGCGCCGCCACTGTCTCGGCAAGCGCCTCCTGCAACGCCTTCTCGTCGGAGGCCTGGATGTATTTGCCGCCGGTGTTGTCGGCGAGGCAGGCGATCTGCCGGCCCTCATCGGCGGTCAGGCCGAAACCGACGACATCGGCGGTGAAGTCGACGCCGGATGCCTCGAGCTCCTTGCCAAGCGCGCAAGGGTCGCCCCCGCATGTTTCGAGCCCGTCGGTGATGAGCACGACGGTCGCCTTGTCCTCGGTGTATTTCAACGCCTCGGCCGCCTGCTTGACGGCAGCGGTCAGCGGCGTCTTGCCGAGGAATTTCAGGCTGTCGGCAGCGGCCGAAATGGCGCTGCCCGAACCTGCCTGCGGCGGCACGATCAGCTGGATGTCGTCGCAGCTGCCCTTTTCACGGTGGCCATAGGCCATAAAGCCGATGTCGTCGTCGGTGGGGACCGATTGAAGCACGGTTCGAAGCGACTCTCGGGCGATTTCGAGCTTGGGCTTGCCGTCGATCTGCGCCCACATCGAGCCGGACGCATCGAGAATGATGATGACCTTGTTTGCGGCGAAGCCGAACGTCGTCATCGCCAAAAGGAGGATCGCCGCAGCGACGCCCCGTGCAAGTCCCGCCATCGAAATCTCCTAAATCCGCCCCTGATCCGGGCGGCAAGCTATTTGACGCGGCGCCGGGACACAAGTCCGGGCAGCCAGGTGCGTAGGGCCCGAACCCAGCTTAACAAAAGTCGTGACGACAGCCAGTTCGGGGTGTCGGCAGTGCCGAAGGCTTTCCATGATAGGAATTTTTTCTTGACTGGATGCACTCAGCTATGGTACATTTTTGCCCATGGTGCTGATTTGCGCCGGTGACCCGCCGCTCAGGCGGGTTTTTCGTTTGATGCACCCGTCAGCCTACGCGCGGCCAAGGCTCCGAAAGAACCCGTTACCCGAATTCGCTACCCTGGCCCGATGCGCCGGGCCGAATGCCGAACTTTTCAGCGGAAGCGGAATTCAGTAGGTCGTGCGGCGCTCTTCCGAGGGCGGCCTGCCGAATTGCAGCCGGTAGCTTTGGGCGAAGTAGGAATGCGAGGTGAAGCCGGTCGCTATCGCCACATCGAGGATCGGCATGTTGGTCTGGCGCAGCAGTTCGCGCGCCCGCTCCAGCCGCAGCCGCATGTAATAACGGCCAGGCGTGACGCTGAGGTGGCGCAAGAACAGGCGCTCGACCTGGCGCACCGAAAGGCCGGCGGATTTGGCCAGCTGCACTGCCGACAGCGGCTCGTCGAGATGGTCGGCCATCAGTTCGACGATGCGTCTGAGCTTCTCCGACTTGCCGGTCAGGTCGCGTTCCGGGCCGACGCGCTGGCGGTCGCCGGCCGAGCGGATGCGTTCGTGCTGGAACTGGTTGGCGACGCCATTGGCGAGGTTCGAGCCGAAATCGCCGCGCACGATCTCCAGCATCAGGTCGATCGAAGTGGTGCCGCCGGCGCAGGTGTAGCGCTTGCGATCGATCTCGAAGACGTTGCCGGTGCAGTTGATGTCGGGGAAGCGTTCGACGAAGCCGGCGCGGTTTTCCCAATGGATGGTGCAGCGATAGCCTTCGAGCTGGCCGGCCTCGGCCAGCAGGTAGGAGCCGACCGACAGGGCACCCAGCGCATTGCCGCGCCGGCCCCAGCTGCGCAGTGCCGCCAGCACCTTGCTCTTGCCGGGAAATTCCGTCGTCAGCCCGACCGAGACGAAAAGGATATCGACCGGCGGCAGGTCGGCAACGGCGTAGTCGATCTTGAGCGGCAGGCCATTGGAAGCCATCACCGGATCGCCATCGGCCGACACCGTCGTCCAGCCGTAGAAGTCGCGGCCAAGCAACCGGTTCGCCGAGCGGAACGTATCGATCGCGGCAGCCAGCGAGAACATGGAGAACTTGTCTACCAGCAGGAATGCGAACTGCCGCCCGCCTTGAACGGGGTCCGTGATGACCGGCCGTTCTGAGGGAACACTGGGGTTCGGCAAAGCTGCGGCTTTCTGGCGGGTCAGAAGGACGGCCGTTTCAATCCGGCCGCTAGGTAGGCCGAGGCTAACGTATTGGCCATCAGCATGGCAATGGTCATCGGCCCGACACCGCCGGGAACCGGCGTGATGGCGCCGGCGGCCTTAGCCGCTTCGGCATAGGCGACATCGCCGACGAGGCGGGACTTGCCCTCGCCTTTTTCCGGCGCCGGAATGCGGTTGATGCCGACATCGATGACGGTGGCGCCGGGCTTCACCCAATCACCCCTGATCATCTCCGGCCTGCCGACGGCCGCGACAAGGATATCGGCGGTGCGGGCCAAGGCGGGCAGATCCCTGGTGCGGCTGTGGGCGATGGTGACGGTGCAGTTGGCGGCAAGCAGCAGGTTGGCCATCGGCTTGCCGACGATGTTGGAGCGGCCGACGACGACGGCGTTGAGGCCGGACAGATCCTTGCCGCGCACCCGCTCGATCAGAAGCATAGAGCCGGCCGGCGTGCAAGGCACGAAGGCTGTCTCGAGTTCACCGGTGCCGAGCTTGCCGACATTGATGAAATGGAAGCCGTCGACATCCTTTTCCGGCGCGATGGTCTGGATGATCTTGCCGGCGTCGATATGGGCCGGCAGCGGAAGCTGCACGAGGATGCCGTTGATGGCCGGATCGGCGTTGAGATCGCCGATGATCTTCAGCAACGCCGGTTCCGAGGTTTCGGCCGGCAGCGTGTGCTGGACGGAATGAAAGCCGCATTCCTTGGCGGTGCGCGACTTGGACGCGACATAGACCTGGCTGGCCGGGTCCTCGCCGACGATAACCACGGCAAGACCCGGCTTGGCCTGGCCCTTGGCGACAAGCTCAGCCGTCAGGGTCTTGACCGACCCCACAACGTCGCCGGCAACGCTCTTGCCATCAATCACTTCGGCCATGGACTACCCTCAACACCAGAATGCCCAAGCGCGTCGCTTGCGGAAGCGACGCGCTTTTCGATCTTTCACAGCGTGGCATTTTCACGAAAATTCCAACATGCAATCCCGCCAAAGCGCCGTCCCATGCCGTTTACGCGAAACCGGCATGTTTTTGTACGGCACAGCGCAGATTTTTGTAGCTCAGAAGTAGCGACGCCGCACGCGGCTCTCGGTCAGTTCGCGAACCGCTTCGCGGAATTCGCGCAGGCTGGCGCGGATTTCCTCGATTGGCGCTTGCTGCTCGGCATCCTCCGCGGCCCGCGACGGCTCCGCCGATCGCTGATGAGGCTGAGGCGCCTGCTGCTGCGGGAGGGACGGCTGTGGATAGGACTCGGAAGCAGGCTGAGCCGGATCGGGCTGCAGCCCGGCATTGGCGGCCGGCATCGATTGCGGATAGGGATAGGCCGGCGGCTGTGCGTAGCCCAATGGCTGCGCGTAGGGATAGAGCTGCGGCCCGGAATATGGCCGCTGCTGCACCATGGGAGGCGGCAGTGGCGGCTGCGCCGTCTGCTGCGGATGGCCGCCGGGCTGGAAAGGCCGCGACGGGTATGCTGCCGCGGCCGCCTGCCGAGGCTCGAAGGCCGGCGCCGACTGGGGGTAAGCGGAGTATTGCGGATCCTGCATCGGCTTCGCGTTTTCGGCAGAGGCCCATTCAACGGTATCGAACGGCTCCTCCCGGGACGGCCTGCGTGAGACGGACTTGTGCAGCCTCGACAGCAAGGCACCGATCCGGCCGGAACCTTCGGCCGGCGAGACCTCGGCTTGCTGGACAGGCGATGGCGCGCCAGGCGGTGGTGATGCAGGCGGGGGTGTCGATGGCTGCGGCGCTGGTGGTTGTGGCGGCGCCGGCGGCGGCGCTGACCGATATGCCTTGTCTTCGTAAGGCGTCCGGTGTTCGTCCGTGCCATGGTCGCGACGCGAGCGCGAATTGGCAGTGTCACGCAGGCTCTCATAGGCGCCACGCATGGCTCCGAGGCCAATGCCGGAGGCGAAACCCAGCAACAGGCCGGCGAGCGCGACCACGACCCGCGACGGCCCGTTCGGCTCGAGCGGCGCGAAGGCCTTCGAGATCACATTGATGTTGGCTGTGTTGATGTCCTTCTGCTCGCCGGTCTCCTTGGCGCGCAGCAGATACTGTTCGTAGACGGAACGCTTGGCGGTCGCCTCGCGCTCCAGTTCGCGCATCGACACAAGGTCGCTGTTGACGTCACCGCTGCGGACCTTCAGCTGCGCCAGGCGAGAGGCAAGATCCTGTTCGAGCTGGACCGCGCGCTTGAGGTCGACCTGCAGCGACGAGCCGATGCGGCGCAGCTCCGAGGCGATGCGGTCGCGTGCGCCGGCAAGCTGGGCATTGAGCGCCTGGAGTTCGGGATGACGCGGGCCGAACCGAATGGCAGCGCGGTCAGCCTCCTGCTTGAGCGATGCATATTGCGAACGCAGATCGCTCATCGAGTTGGAGTTGATCTCCTCCGGCAAGGTACCGGTGAGAACCGAATTGACGTCGACCGAACGCGCCGAGGCCGCCCGGGCATTCAGCTCCAGCGTGCGGGCGCGGGCAACCGACAGCTGCTCGTTGAGTTTCAGCATTTCGTCATCGCTGATGAGGTGGCCCTGCGCATCGACGAGATCATGGGTAGCCCTGAAATCCTCGACCTTGCGCTCGGCCGCCTCGACCCCTTTGCGCAACTCGTCAAGCCTGGCCGTCAGTTCGTCGGTGGCGCGGCCTGCCGTGTCCGACTGTATCTGGCCGAAGGTCTGCAGGAAGACATCCGTCATCGTGTTGGCGATGAGGGCCGATTTCTCGCCATTCTGCGTGGTGGCGCTGACGGTGATGACGAAGGTCTTGCCGCCGCGCTCGACCGAAAGGCTCTCGGCCAGATTGCCGACAGCAAGTGCACGGCGGCGGGTGTCGTCGACACCCCCCGGCCCGTCATTGCGCGACAGGACGGAGCGGATGAGCGACATGACGCTAAGGCCGCCGCCGCCTTGCCCATTGAATTCGGGGTCGTTGACCAGATTGAGCTTGTCGACGACCTTGTTGAGAACGGTGCCTGAGGTCAGCACCCGAACCTGGTTCTCGACGATGGCCAGCGTGGCGTCGGAAGCGACGACCGACTGGGTGAGATCGCGGTCGGTGAGCTTCAGGTCGCGCGGGTCGACGATCAGTTCGGTGGTGGCTTCATATTTCTTCGGCGTCGACAGCGCGATGGTGACGCCGAGCGCAGCGCCCAGTAGTGTCGTCGTCACGATCAGCAGCTTCGACTTGCCGACACCACGCACGACCTGCATCGGATCGATCAGCGGCTTCCACTGCTGACTGTCCGTGCCGTCGTTTCGGGATACCGACGCGTCGCCTGCAGCGTAAGGTTCCGATGCACGATCGGCGCGACGGGCGCCAGCGGTTTCGGCGGCACCAGACTGTGTCCGTGGCGTGGTTTGCGCGCGGTAAGCTTGCTCATGATCCCCGTCGGTCGCGGCCGGATCCGACAGTTTCGGGTTGCGCGCCTCGCGCTGCGAACGGGCGAGGCGATGACGGGTGGCGGCATCCTCGCGCCATGACGGGTCTGCCCGGTCGCCTATCGAGACCAGGGACGCGTCGGGTTCGTCGCCGCGCACAGCCTGGCCAAGCGCCAGCAATGAGCGCTCGCGCTTCCAGTCCTCGCGGTTTTCCCTGTCGACCATCGTCTGGAACTTTACCTTTGGCGACCTGCAAACGGCGCTTGGCCATTCGTTAAGCCACGCTAAACAGGCATGGAAAACAAAAGGTTAATTTTCCCGCACCGAAGCGTCGGTTTCTCGCTTCGGTTGTATCTATTTTCGACACAGGCTTAAGCCTCCAGAACGGCACGTTAAGTTTTCCCGCCTAGGCTCTCCTTGAGACATGACGCAGGCCAGTGACATACCGCAAAGGCGGCCCCTCGCCCGGATCGGCAGCTTTTTGGCCGAACGACGGGGGCTGCTTCGCGACTATTTCTCGGCGATCAGCGGCGCCGGCGGGCGACTGGTGTTTTCGCTGGCCTATTTCATCGCGCTGGCCAACACGCTGTCCATTTCCGAATTCGGCATGTTCGCCACCGCTTCGGCGGCCGGTGTCATGCTGTCGCGCATCCTCGCCTTCGGGTTCATCTCGGCGCTCTACCGCACCGCCACCATCCGCCCCAATCTGATCGGCACCTTTTCCGCCGGCTTCCTGCTGCTCGGCGTGCTGTCGCTGCCGTTGCTGGCCGCGGCCTCGTTCGGCGTCTACCTGCTTTTCTTCGCCGACACCGTGCCGCTGTCGGTGTTTGCGGCAATCGTCTTTGCCGAAGCGCTGCTGTGGCGGCCGGTCGAGGTGGCGCTGATCGTCAACAATGGGCTGGGCAAATTCGGCCGCGCCGCGCTGCTGGCTATCCTGGCGACCGCGTTGCGGGCGCTTGGCGCGGTGCTGTTCATGTTCTCTGCGCATCACAGTGTCTGGATATGGTCGTGGTTCTATATCGGCGCCAATGCCGCCTCGCTGCTGATTGCCTTCGGCTTCTTCTACCCCCGCCAGCGGTTGCGGCTGCGCATCGAGCTCTATCTCAGGCGATTGGCCGATTCTGTCTACGTGGCCGGCGCCGAAGTGCTGTTCTACCTGCAGATGGAGTTCGACAAGCTGCTGGTGCTGGCGATCGGCGGCCCGCATCTGGCTGGCATCTACGCCATCATTATGCGGCTGGTAGACCTGACCGCCATTCCGATCCGCACCTTCTCGATGATGCTGGTGCAGCGCATGATGCGCGCACCGGAACTGTTGTCACGGCTGGCGGTCAAGAGCGGCATCGAAGGCGGTGTGTTCGCGGTCTCCACGGCAGCGCTGCTGACGCTTGGCATCGTGCTGCATTTCTTCCCCAATGCGCTCGGCAAGAATGTCGCCGAGGCCGCGCCGCTGGTGGTGCTGGCGATCTGCGTGCCTGGCTTGCGCAATCTGGTCGAATATCAGGCCGAGCTTTTGTTCGCGCGCGGCCAGACGCTGGTGCGGGCGCTCAATCTCGGTCTGCTCGCCGCACTGAAGGCGCTGCTTTTGACCTATGTGCTGACGACCATCCTCGACACGCCGAACCTGGTGCTGTCGCTCAATGTCGTCTTCCTGCTTTTGTATCTCGCCTCGACGCTGCTCACCTATTCGGCGATGCGTAAACCGGCAAAGCCCATCTAATCCAGCCCGATCAAACGGCGGATGCGGCCGATATCGGTGCCGATGAAGGATTGCATGCCGATCGCCACCTGCTCCGGCGCCATGGCGGCAACGAAGCGGCGGAACTCGTCGTCCGACAGCGCCTCGCCGGTCCAGTGCACCCGGCAGAACTCCTCCGAACCGTGGAAGTGGCCGGCACCCTGTAGCAAATCGTCGACATAGCGGCCGTAGATCATGCATTCGGAGAATTTGCGCGCCGAGCCGACGACCTCGACCCAGTTGCGACCATGGACCTTCTCGATCTCGCCGCACATGGCCAGCACGGTGTCGCGCCGCCAGGCGATCAGCGTCGAGATATAGTCATGGATCGACGCCTGGGACGGCTCGATGCCGAGTGCCGATCCCGCATTGCGCGACCAGATGCGATGCTCCTCATGACCTTCGTCCGCCAGCACACCGTCACGGCGGAACAGGCGCACCTTGCCGTCGCGCCAGAAGGCGCCGCAGTCGAAAGGTTTCAAGAAAGCGACGTCCGAATCGCAGAAGATCAGCACATCTTGAGATGCATGCGCCGAGATGGCGATGCGGCGCAATTGCTGCACATGCCAGCCGCGCAGGGGCTGGGTCTTCAGGCTGAGCCAGACGCGCCGGCGAAACAGGCTGAGCGGATCGTCGAAGGCGTGCAGCCAGCGCGGCAGCAATTCACGCTCGTCGACGACCGTGCGGCGGCCGGTTTCCAATTGGCGAAACAGCCTGACATCGCGATGCTCGACCAGGATGTAATGGTGCGCCGCGCCGGAGACATGGCGATCAAGTGTCTCGCACAGCAGGCGGCAGCGCTCGAAGTCGGGCGCGTAGCTTGCCGTCACGATTGCCACCGTGGGTGTCTGCCGCAGCGGGCTTGGCTCGACAGCAGCGCCTGGCACGAACCTGCTGTTCATTTGGTATCTCCCGCGGCTTCGGGCGCAAGCGAGAATTTCTGCCTGACGACGCGCAGCAGGAACAGCGGGTTGCCGACCACATAGCGGCGCCACAGGCGGCCCGGCTCGACAGCCAACCGGAACAGCCATTCGAGCCGCAGCCGGCGCATCCACAAGGGCGCGCGGGGCACCGCGCCGCTCAGGAAATCAAGCAATGCGCCGACGGCGATCGGCAGCGTGCAGTGGCGCGCGTCGATATGGCGTTCGATCCACAATTCCTGGCGCGGCACGCCCATGGCGACGAGCAGCACGTCGGGCCGAAGCGCGGCAATCCGGTCGACGATTTCCTGCTCCTGCGAAGCGGGGAAGTAGCCGTCATGGATCACCACGAACCGGTGCTGCACGGCCAGTGCCGCCAGCTTGACCGACGCCGCTTCGGCATTGACGCGCGTCGCGCCGAGCAGGCCGACGGTCAGCGGCGTCGTCGAGGCCTGCAGGAAGGCCGGGACGAAATCGGTACCGTTCAGATTGTCGGGAAACGGCGCCCCGTAGAGGAGTCTCGCCGCCAGATCGATACCGATGCCGTCGGGCAGGATGAGGAAATCATCGAGTGCCCCGGCGAACACCGGGTCGGTATAGGCGATGTTGGCGTTGTGGGCGTTGAGGAAACTGACCTTGGTGAAGCGCCGCTCGGCAATCAACCGGTTCAGCAGGGCGATGGCATCGTTCCAGCGGACCGCAACCACCGGGATGCCAAGGATCATCTTCAGCTTGTCGAGCCCGAACGCGGCGCGGGCGGAATGCATGTTCATGCAAACGCCTCCTGCCTGACGGGTGCGAGCTTTTCAAGGCCGAGCCGGATGGCAGCGTCGAGCGCCTTGACCTGCGAGCCCCGGAACGCGCTGCCGTCAACATCGCGGATATCGGCCGCCGCAGCCTCGAGAGCCCTGGCGAAGGCGACGGGATCGTCGGTGACGACGCAGTTGGCCGGACGGTGGTCGATGCCGCGTAGCGAACGGCTGGTGGCGACCGAAGGCAGGCCGAGTTCGAACGTTTCGATGGTCTTCAACTGGACGCCGCTGCCCGCGGTGCTGATCAGCGGAATGACGGCAGCACCGCGCACGAAAGCCTGCGCGTCGGGCACGCGGCCGACAAGTTCGACACCCGGATGCTTCGAGGCGACGCCCGAAGGCATGTGGCCTGCGATGCGGATGCGGAAATCGGGCCGCAGATGCGGCACCACCTTGTCCAGGAACCAGTCGAGGCCGATGCGGTTCGGCTGCCAGGTCCAGGTGCCGATCAGGGCGGCGTCGCAGTCGATGCGGCGAGGGCCTTTCAGGGTTGGCGCCTGGGCACCGGTCACCAGCGGCAGCACCGCCGAGCGGTTGTCGGAGGCGACACCGAGTGCGGCGCGGTCTTCCTCGGCCAGGGTGAAGACGAAGCGCGCCCGGCGGCAGAGACGCTCTTCGACGGCCTTGAGCAGCCTTGCCTCGCGGCGAAACAGCAGGCGCTGGAAGAGGCTGCCGGCGGCAGCGGCGTTCTCCCGCGCCGAAAGATGCTCGACATTGTGGGCAACGAAGATCGAAGGCCGCTCGGTGAACAGCTTTTCGAAGGCGCCGGCGAACTGCACGGAATTCAGCACGTAGCCGTCAACCGGTCCAGCTTGCTCGATGGCAGCGAGAACATCGCTGTCGGACACGGCGCGCAGCTTGACCGAGGCGAAGGTGAGGCCCGAAAGCAGCGCCTTGCCGACCCAGGCCAGCTTCTGCCGCGCGGAGGCATTGTCCGTGCGCACGTCGATGGCACCCAGCACCACGGTGTTTTCGGGGTCGGCCGCGGGTTTCCCCGGCCAGGTGAAACCAATGACGGTTACGCGCACGCCAGCGCGCCGCAGGGCGGCGATGATCGCAGCGTTTGCGATCTCGTAGCCCGAGGCGAGAGCACCGTCGGGCACGATCGATGTGGCGAACAGTAGATGCATCTCACCTATCCAGTGGTGTAGCCGGTAGCAAAGCGCGGTGAACCCTTGATTAAGCGAGCACATTCGACGGCCGAAAGCCTCTGCTTGCAGGCGTTCTCCGTGCAAGGTGATTAACGAAACCTTATCAACCGCGGTGCTACCAGAGCCCAACTCACCATGTGGCTGGACACGGATGATCCCTTTGCCATCGGACGGTTCGGTATCGGTCGCGGGACGCACGCCGCGACTTGATGTCGAGGCCGTCGAAGCCGTCGTCACCTTGCCGACCTTCAAGCGTCCCGAGCAGGTGCTGGAAACGCTGGCGTCGCTGCGCGCGCAGCAAACCGGCAGGCGCTTTGCCGTCATCGTGGTGGAGAACGAAGCCGAGGCGCAGGCCGGCGCCAAGGCAGCGCTGCCGCTGTTCGAGCGCGGCGAGATGCCAGGCCTGATCATCATCGCGCATGAGCGCGGCAATTGCAGCGCCTACAATGCCGGCTGGCAGACGGCCATCCTGCAATTCCCGAACTTCAGGCATCTGCTGGTCATCGACGATGACGAGATCGCCGATCCGCAGTGGCTGGAACGGATGTGCCGGGCTGCCGAAACGCTCAGTGCCGATATTGTCGGCGGCCCGCAGGTGCCGGTGTTTGCCGACCCCGCCCATGCGCGATGGGCCGAGCATCCGGTGTTCGCGCCGCCCTACCGGGAGACCAAGCGGGTGCCGGCGCTCTATTCGTCCGGCAATCTTCTGGTCGGGCGCAACGTGCTGATCGCCATGGGTCCACCCTTTCTCGATCTCAGATTCAACTTCATGGGCGGCGGCGATTCCGACTTTCTCAGCCGGTCGGCGCAAAAGGGCTTTGTGCTGGGCTGGTGCGCCGAGGCCAAGGTGCATGAAACCGTCCCGGCCCGGCGTATCGAAGCCGACTGGATCCGGGCCCGCAGCCTGCGCAACGGTGTCATCTCGACACTGGTCGAAAAGAAGAAGCGCGCCGGCACACCGCTGGCCGGCGCCAAGGTGTTGCTGAAGAGCCTGGCGCTGCTTGCCGCCTCGCCGTTTCGCGGCCTGATCCGGCTGGCGCGGACCGGATCGCCTGATATCGCCATCTACCCTGTCCATGTGGCGCTGGGCCGCGTGCTGGCCGAATTCGGATATGCCAATGAGCAATATCGCCAGCCTGAGAAAAACTGAGCGCGCGCCGCTCAGCGCCGCGTTCACGCGCGAAGGCGTGGCGACCGCCATTGCCGCGCTGCTGTTCACCGTCATCATGGTGTCCTTCCGGCCGTTCCAGCCGGGCGGCGCAGAACTCGCCGGTCAAGGCGGCGACATCGTCAACCAGCTTGGCTTCGGTTCGCTCGGCGCCATGTCGATCTTCTCGCTGATGGCCTTTGCCGATCCGCGTGTGGTGCGCTCGCTGCTCAGCCCGTCCTGGATGCTGATGCTGGGCTTCTTTTTCCTCTCGGTGATCCTGTCGACCGATCCGCCTTCGGCCATGCGCGCCGCCTCCTTCACCCTGATCGGCATCCTGACGATGGCGACGATCCTGGTGCTGCCTCGCGACGCCGAAGCCTTCTCGAAGGTGATCATCTTCACCACCGTCGTGGTCATGGGCCTTTCCTATCTCGGGCTCATCGTTTTTCCGCACGAGGCGATGCACACCGCCGACTCGCAGGAGCCTGAGCATGCCGGCCTGTGGCGCGGCGTGTTCACCCACAAGAACATCGCCGGGCCGATCATGGCCTGCCTCAGCTTCGCGGGCCTCTATCTCTACCGGCGCGGACAGCGCTACTGGGGTGCCGGGATCTTCTTCGCTGCGATGATCTTCATGCTGCACACCGGCTCCAAGACGACAGCCGGCCTGGTGCCGTTCTCGATCCTGATCGTCATGTTCCCGAGCCTGATCGGCATGCGGCTCGGCACGCCGATCCTGTTTGCGCTGGCGATCGTCGCGACAGCGGTCGGCACGCTGGGCATCGTATTCCTGCCGCCGATAAAACATCTCGCGGCGATCTATTTCCCAGACATGACCTATACGGGCCGCACGACGCTGTGGGAGTTCGCCGGCAGCATGCTCGCGAAGAAGCCATGGACCGGTTACGGCTATGAGAGCTTCTGGGGCACGCCCTTGCTGCTCAACCAGGACCAGCCCTTCGACCGGCCGTGGGACATCCGGACCATCGTGCACGGCCATGACGGCTACCTCGACATCGCCGTGCTGATGGGCATTCCGGCACTCTGCGTGGCGGTCTACACTTTCCTCATCGCGCCGCTGCGCGACTACATGCGCATTCCGTTGCGCAGGGAAAACATTTTTCTCGGTGACTTCTTCATGATGGTGGTGCTGTTCACGGCGCTGAACGCTTTTCTCGAAAGCTTCTTCTTCCATCGCGGCGACCCGGTCTGGCTGTTCTTCGTGCTCGGCGTATTTGGCCTCAGGCAAGTCTCGCTGCGGCCGATGGCAGTGCGCGATCCCGATCGCGGCTCGCGATCTTTCCGTTCCTCCTGACGGGGGCTTCCCCGGGGAAGCG
Source organism: Mesorhizobium sp. LMG17149 (assembly GCF_024518695.1). Taxonomy (NCBI): domain Bacteria; kingdom Pseudomonadati; phylum Pseudomonadota; class Alphaproteobacteria; order Hyphomicrobiales; family Phyllobacteriaceae; genus Mesorhizobium; species Mesorhizobium sp. LMG17149. Next base: position 350,810 of record NZ_JANIFL010000003.1, on the reverse strand, counting down.
CCAGCGTCTATGTGAAAGCCTTCCTTCGGAGGGCTTTTGATGACGATCAGGCTTGTTCTCGCTGGCTGCGGCAATATGGGTTACGCCATGCTCTCAGGCTGGCTGAAATCCGGTAAGCTTGCGCCATCGGCGGTTTTCGTGGTCGAGCCCAATGCCGATCTGCGCAATCGCGCGGCCACGCTGGGCTGCGCGACATCAGCCGATGCCGGCAGCATCCCGGCCGATGCCGTGCCCGATCTCGTCGTCATCGCGGTGAAGCCGCAGGTGATCCGCGATGTCACCTCCGCCTACAAGCGTTTCGGCGATGGCCGCACCACCTTCGTCAGCATCGCCGCCGGCACGCCGGCCAGCACCTTCGAGGAAATCCTCGGCAACCGCGCGCCGATCGTGCGCTGCATGCCCAACACGCCGGCAGCAATCGGCAAGGGCATGATGGTGGTGTTCTCCAACAGGCTGGTTTCCGAAGACACCAAGCGTTTCGTCGCCGACCTTTTGTCGGCGAGCGGCGAAGTGACCACGATCGACGACGAGGGCCTGATGGATGCGGTGACCGCCGTCTCCGGATCTGGGCCGGCCTACATCTTCCATTTCATCGAAGCGCTGACCGTGGCCGCCGAGAAGGCCGGGCTGCCAACGGCGACCGCCAAGCTGCTCGCCATGCAGACAGTCTATGGCGCCGCCTCGCTCGCCGCCGAAAGCGGCGAGGAACCGGGCGTGCTGCGCCAGCAGGTCACCAGCCCCAACGGCACGACGGCCGCGGCGTTGGACGTTCTGATGGGCGAGGACCGGCTGACGCACCTTCTCACAGAAGCGGTGGAGGCTGCACGGCTGCGGTCGGTCGAACTGGGGAAGTAAGCAGCCAGCTCCTCCCCTGCCGAAGTTTTGATGGGTCGGACGTGCTTGCGTTGATGGCTTGGCGGAAATGCACATCGCTTCGTCATCCTGGGGCGAAGCAAGGAGCGCAGCGACGCGGCGCAGACCCCAGGATCCATGCCGCGACTTCAAAGCGCTGCTGCGGTGCAGAATTCTGCTCCGCTGCATTCCTCGACCAAGATCACGGCATGGATCCTCGGGTCTCCGCGACGTCGCTTCGCTCCTGCTCCGCCCGTGAATGACGAAGTTGGGAAGGCTCCGGTCAATCCCGAATGTCTACGATCATCCATCGAAACGAACGACGAAATCCGAGCTGCCAGCAGGCCTTCCAACGTGACAACCCCTGTGCACCTGTCAGGCGTCATTCTGGCCGCCACCCCACATGGCATCGATCTCATTCTTGCTCACGACCCGGCCAGCCTTGCCCGCTTTGGACCTCAAATCATCGGCGATTGCAGCCAGCCGTTCCGCCAGAGGTATACGGGCGTTTTCCCGCTTCAGTTCACTTTCAAGCGCTTCGATAACCGCTCTGGTCATGGAAACCTTGCGCTTGGCGGCAAGCTGGCGAGCCAGTTCGCGGGCAAGCGGATTCCTGATTCGAAGGTTCATGTGACCGACCTTGGCGACATTTGCCCCACAATCTATCATTTGTCGTAGCAGCGCCAGCGTGGTCCTTTCAGGCCCCGTAGAGCATCTCGTCCTGAAGCTGGCGCAAGGCGAACAGCCTTGTCGTCTGGTCGGGCGCCGCATTGTCTGACGTCAGCAACTCACCCTTCCTGACCGGTTTCAGCACCTTGCCGCCCTCGAGCAGGCCGACCGGCACGGCGCGCTGGGCACGGGCTTCGCCGACGGTCATCGTCCAGGAGCGGTAACAGGTCTCGCCGATCGCATCGAAGGTCTCGCCGGCGGCGAGATCCCGCTTGGCGACCGCACAGACTTCGGCAACAGGTCGCGGCAGCGGCACCATGTCGGGCTTGCCGAAAAGCATGATGCGGGCGGCGGTCAGCGGCACTTCCAGCGAGGTCAGATGGTAGGGCCGGAACAGGCTGTAGTAAGGGCCGTGGCCGATATGCAGATCGTCCATGCGCTCGATGATGCGCGGATGCGTCGCCTCGACGATGACGAAGACGCCGGGCGCGACGCCTTTGCCAATCGTGTAGTCGACGACGCCTTTCTTCAACAGCAGACCGCCGTCCTCGCGCGGGATCAGCACCTTGGCGAGGTCGTCGCGATCGGCCTTGGGGCCGTGCATGCCGGGCACATCGGGCACCAGCCCGGTGGCGTTGGCGATGGCGCACATCTCGACCATGGTCTTGGAACCGTCGACGAACTCGACGAGCATGCGCGGGTTCATGTTGCGGCGGATGGCTTCGGCGCGATAGTCGTCCGGCACGGCGTCGTGGTTGAGCGGGTTGTTCTTGCCCTTGCCGGCCGAGACGATGGTCAGCCCGAGCGCTGACGCAAACTCGATCAGTTCCATGCAGCTCGACGGCTCGTCGCCGGCACCCACCGAATAGACGACGCCAAGCCGGTCGGCCTGCTGTTTCAGATAGCAGCCGATGGTGACGTCGGCCTCGACATTCATCATCACAAGATGCTTGCCGTGCTCCATCGCCATGAGGTCGAAATCGGCGGCGACGCCCGGCTTGCCGGTGGCGTCGATGACGACGTCGATCAGCGGATTGGTGACCAGCATCTCGTTCGAAGTGACGGCGATCTTGCCGCTCTCGATAGCGCCGGTGACTTTCGACGCGGTGTCGGCTTCGACGGCCATGGCTTCGTCGCCATAGGCGATACGGATGGCATCGCGCGCGGTGTGCGGGCGGCGCGTCGAGACGGCGCAGATCGAAATGCCTGGCATCAGCATGCCTTGGGTGACCAGATCGGTGCCCATTTCGCCCGAGCCGATGACGCCAATGCGCACCGGGCGGCCCTCGGCGGCACGCCTGGCGAGATCGCGGGCAAGGCCGGTCAGGGCGACGTTGGTCATGCAGGAATGTCCACAGCTTCGTGATTTGAGGTCGGATAGCAGGGAACGGGTTCTATTTGCCAACGAAACCCGGTCGCGACCGGCAATTTCCCGCGAAATCGTCTCGGAAGGGACGTCCGCCGAGGCTCGATTGGCCGAAGCGCAACCAATTGACAATGCAGCGGACAACCCCAATAAAACATTCGTTTGTCAACAAAGGCAAATGTTCACCGACGCGACAGTCGGAAAGCATTCGCCTCTGGGGCAAATTGGGGAGTGTCTTTGCGCCAGAGCGTCAAAGGCTGGATGGAGCATCATTGCGAGGCGTCGAGCGAAGGCTCGCGGCTCCAGGGGAGGAAAAATGGATACTGTTCTCGCGGGCCTAAAAGGGGCCATCGATACGCTTGGCCCGACGATCCTGCTGCCAATTGTCATTTTCATCATCGCCGTGGTTCTGGGCGCCAAGGTCAGCAAGGCTTTTCGCGCCGCCGTCACCATCGGCGTCGCCTTCATCGGCATCAATCTGGTGCTTGGCCTCATGTTCACGTCGATTGGCGACGTCGCCAAGGCCATCGTCACCAACACCGGTATTCATCGCGACATCATCGATGTCGGCTGGCCCTCCGCGGCCGCGATCGCCTTCGGCTCGTCGGTCGGCCTTTGGGTCATTCCGGTCGGCATCCTCGTCAACATCGTGCTGTTGCTGACACGCATGACGCGCACGCTCAATGTCGATGTCTGGAATTTCTGGCACTTCGCCTTTGTCGGCTCGCTGGTGGTCGCCGCAACCGACAATCTGGCCTATGGCATCGCGGTCGCAGCACTTGTCGCAGCACTCTCGCTGCTGTTCGCCGACTGGTCGGCGCGCGCGGTACAGCAGTTCTACGGCGTGCCCGGCATTTCGGTGCCGCATCTCGCCTCGGCACAGATCCTGCCGATCGCCATTGTGCTCAACTGGATCATGGACCGCATTCCCGGGATCAACCGCATCAACATCAACACGGACACCATCGAGCGCAGGTTCGGCGTATTCGGCGAACCTGTCGTGATGGGCCTCATCATCGGCCTCGTGCTTGGTGCGATCGCGTTCTACAATGCGGGTGATCTCAGTGTGGTGCTGGCCAAGGTCCTGGGCACCGGCATGACGCTGGCCGCGGTGATGCTGCTGCTGCCGCGCATGGTCAAGATCCTGATGGAGGGGCTGATCCCCGTCTCCGATGCCGCACAGGCGTTCGTGCGCAAACGCACCGGTGACCGAGAGCTTCTCGTTGGTCTCGATTCGGCGATCCTGATCGGCCATCCGGCCGCGATCTCGTCGTCGCTGATCCTGGTGCCGATCGCGATCATTCTGTCCATCATCCTGCCGGGCAACCGCGTCATCCTGTTCGCCGACCTCGCGGTCATCCCCTTCATCGTCGCCATGACCGCGCCGCTGGTCAAAGGCAACGTGTTCCGCATGGTGGTGATCGGCACGGTGACGCTGGCCATCGGCTTCTACGTCGCCAACGCGCTGGCGCCGCTGTTCACCAGCGCAGCAGTCTCGTCGGGCTTCAAGCTGCCGGCGGACGCACTGCAGATCACCTCGGTGGTCGACGGCTTCCTGTGGGTGCCTTACGTGATCATCGAGGCTATCCAAGGGATGGGGCTTGTCGGCATCATCGTGATCGCGGTGGTTATCGCGGCGTTGTTTGTCCTCTACCGCCGCAATCCGCTCGGCTGGGAGCGGGCCGCGGGCGCCGAGGACGAGCCGGCCGAAGAGACGGCCTGAACCTGATAGCGTCCACCCTTTAAACCGATCGTGCGCCCTTCCCGGGGCGCACGATTTCATAGACGGAGCAAAGAATGTCCGACGGACTCATGCAGCTTCTGGACCCTGACGCGATCGTGCTCGGATCCGATGCCTCGACCAATGAGGAGATCATCCGCATCCTGGCGGGCCGGCTGGAGAGACTTGGCTATGTCAAAAACAGCTATGCCGACGCGGTCGTGCGCCGCGAATTGACCATCCCGACCGGACTGCCGCTGGAACGCTCCGATAATGTCGCGGTGCCGCACACCGATCCGGAGCATGTGCTGAAGCCTGGCATCGCGATGGGCACATTGAAGCAACCAGTGACCTTCGCCAACATGGAGGATCCCGACGAGATGCTGCCGGTCGGCTTCGTCTTCCTGCTTGCCATCAACGACAAGGACAAGCAGATTGAGGCGCTGCAGGCCGTCATGGCCACCATCCAGAATCCGCAAGCCTTGGATGATTTGAGGTCGGCCAGAACCCTCGAAGACGTGCGAGCCGTACTCGGCTGAAACAAGGAGAAGCAGAGATGTCCAGACAGAAAACCATTCTCTTTGCCTGCGGCACGGGCATCGCCACCTCGACCGCGGTCAATGTCGCCGTCACCGAGGAAATGAAGAAACGCGGCCTCACCTTCAACGCCCAGCAGGCAAAGGCCACCGAAGTGCCCGGACTGGCCGACAATGTCGACTTCATCGTCTCAACCACCCCGATCTCCGCTTCGGTGACCAAGCCGGTGATCAAGGGCCTCGCCTTCCTCACCGGCATCGGCAAGGACAAGGTGCTCGACGAGATCGAGGCGCAGTTGCGCAAATGACGGCACAGACGCTACGCGCAGGCTGACGCGGCTTCACACCACCCTGACATAGCTCGTCATTCCCGATTTCTGGTGCTCGATGATGTGGCAGTGCAGCAGCCAATCGCCGGGATTGTCGGCGACGAAGCCGAGCTGAACCTTCTCGTTGGGCTGGATGAGATAGGTGTCGGAAATCACAGGCTGAACCTGGCGCGTCGAGGATGACAGCACTTTGAAGCTCATACCGTGCAGATGCATCGGATGAGATTGCGGCGTCAGGTTCTCCATGTCGATGACGTAGCTTTGGCCAAGCTTCAATTCGGCCAGCGGCGCGGTCGGATCCTTGGTGTCGCCAGGCCACGGCACTTTGTTGAGGGCCCAGAAACTATAACCAAGCGAACCGCAGATGCCATCGCTCGGGACGTTTTCCGCCGTGGCGCTTAGTGCCAGGGAAATATGCCTGGCACTGGCGAGATCCACTTCCGCCACCGGATTGAGCTCCAGCGGAGCAACATCGCGAATGTCCCGTTTGAGGGATTTTCCTGTCGCGCGCAGGGTTGCCAGGATTTTTGGCTTGGTGCCCCTGACGTCCCTCAAGCTGACCATCGCGCCTTCCTCGTCGGGCATGCGTATGGCCAGTTCCATGCGCTGGCCGGGTCCAAGCAGCAAGGCATCGGGCGAAAAACGCTCAGGCACCGGATTGCCGTCGAGCGCCATGACACTCGCCTCCGCACCGTCGACGCGAAGAGCGTAGATGCGCGTCACGTCGGTGATGGCGACGCGCAGCCGCGCAAGTCCGCCGGCCGGCGCATCATATTGCGGCTGATCGAGCCAATTGGCGGTGCGTACCGTGCCGTAAGTGCCGGTTCTCGCGGCATCGCGCGGCCGGAACTGGTCGATGAACTGGCCGCCGTCACCGAGGCGCCAGTCGCGCAAATTGAGGACGATTTCGGCATCGAATTTCGGATCGTTGGGATTCTCGACCACGATCACGCCGGTCAGGCCATGGCCCATCTGCTCCAGCGTGTTGCAATGCGGGTGGTACCAGAAGGTGCCGGCATCGGGCGGCGTGAAGGCGTAGTCGAAATGATCGCCGGTGTAGACGTAGGGCTGTACCAGAAACGGCACGCCGTCCATCTTGTTGGGAACGCGAATACCGTGCCAGTGGATCGTCGTCGGATCGTCGATCGCGTTGACAAGGCGTGCTGCGAAGGGCTCGCCCTTTTTCATCCTGAGCACGGGCGGCATTCCGGCGTTGCCATAGGTCAGCACATCCCTGGTCTGGCCGACATCCATCAGCTTCGCCTGGATCTTTGCCGTCTGCAAAACCACCGGCTCAGGCGTCGCGGCGGCCCAGCCACCAAGCCGGCCCATCGCCGAAAGCCCGATCCCGCCCGCGCCGGCAACCGCAGCCGTCTTCAAAAGCCTGCGGCGTGTGAGTAAGGTCATTCGGCGCTCCAACTATAAAGACGGCTGCCCGCGCAGGTGTAACCGCCGCGCCACGGATCACAAGCCGGCAACCAGCGCAAATTCTGTTGAACGCTTGCCGCCGCTATTCAGCCGCCTCGGCATAATGTGCCGGCACGTAGTTGAGGATGGGGCCAAGCCAGCGCTCAACCTCGGCCACCGGCATCGCCTTGCGTCGTGCGTAATCCTCGACCTGGTCGCGTTCGACTTTGGCGACGCCGAAATAATAGCTTTCGGGATGCGCCAGATAGATGCCTGATACCGAGGAACCCGGCCACATCGCATAGCTTTCGGTCAGGCTCACGCCTGCATTGCCTTCGCCGTCGAGCAGCCGGAACAAAGTCGCCTTCTCGGTGTGATCGGGCTGCGCCGGATAGCCTGGCGCCGGACGAATGCCGCGATAGGGTTCGCCGATCAGTTCGTCCGGCGCCAGCGCTTCATCTGAAGCATAGCCCCAGAATTCCTTGCGCACCTTCTCATGCATCCGCTCGGCAAAGGCTTCGGCGAAGCGGTCTGCCAGCGCCTTGACCATGATCGACGAATAATCATCATTCGCTCGCTCGAACCGTTCGGCGATAGCCACCTCCTCGATGCCGGCGGTGACGATAAAGCCGCCGATGTAATCCGGCTTGCCGCACTCCGCTGGCGCGACGAAGTCCGCCAGTGCGACATTGGCCTTGCCGTCGCGCTTGGTCAGCTGCTGGCGCAAGGTAAAGAAGGTCGCCAGTTCCTGCGACCGCTTTTCGTCCGTGAACAGCCTGATGTCGTCGCCGACGGCATTGGCCGGCCAGAAGCCGACGACGCCGCGCGGCGCGAACCATTTCTCGGCGATGATCCTCTTCAGCATCGCCTGCGCATCCTCGAACAGCTGGCGCGCGGCGGCGCCTTGCGCCTCGTCTTCGAGAATTTTGGGATAACGGCCCTTCAGTTCCCAGGTCTGGAAGAACGGCGTCCAATCGATGTAGCGCGCGAGTTCGGTGAGATCCCAGTTCTCGAATACCTTGACGCCGGTAAAGGACGGCTTCGGCGGCTCGTAGGCAGACCAGTCGATCCGGTGCGCATTAGCCCTCGCCTTGGCCAGCGGCAGCCGCTGCTTGTCGGATTCGGAGCGGGCATGCGCATCGGCGACCTTCTTGTATTCGGTGCGCACCGTGTCGACATAGCCGCCCTTGGTCTCGTTCGACAGCAAGGACGACACGACACCCACCGCCCGGCTGGCGTCGGTGACGTAGACCGTCTGGCCCTTGGTGTAGCGCGGGTGGATCTTCACCGCCGTGTGCACGCGGCTGGTCGTCGCGCCGCCGATCAGCAGCGGAATGTCGAAACCTTCACGCTCCATCTCGGCGGCCATGTGTGCCATCTCGTCGAGCGACGGGGTGATCAGGCCCGACAGGCCGATAATGTCGACTTGTCTCTCGCGTGCCGTCTGCAGGATCTTTGCCGCCGGCACCATGACGCCGAGATCGATGATCTCGTAATTGTTGCAGGCCAGCACGACGCCGACGATGTTCTTGCCGATGTCATGGACATCGCCCTTGACCGTCGCCATCAGGATCTTGCCCGCCGTCTGGCGCTCGCCATTGTCGATGCCGTTGGCGGCGTTGGCCAGCTTCTCGGCTTCCATATGCGGCAGCAGTCCGGCGACAGCCTGCTTCATCACCCGCGCCGATTTCACCACTTGCGGCAGGAACATCTTGCCCGCGCCGAACAGGTCGCCGACGACATTCATGCCGGCCATCAGCGGGCCTTCGATGACATGCAGCGGCCGCTCGGCGGCAAGCCGCGCTTCCTCGGTGTCGGCGTCGATGAATTCGGTGATGCCGTTGACCAGTGCATGGCTGATCCGCTGTTCGACCGGCAGGTCGCGCCAGGCGAGATCGCGCTCCAGCGCTTCCTTGCCGGCCGTGCCCTTGAAGCGTTCGGCGATCTCCAGCATGCGTTCGGTGGCGGTGCCGCCGGCCCTGGGCGCGCGGTTGAGCACGACATCCTCGCAGGCCTCGCGCAGTGCCGGCTCGATCGTATCGTAGACTGCGAGCTGGCCGGCATTGACGATGCCCATGTCCATGCCGCGCTGGATGGCATGGTAGAGGAACACGGCATGCATGGCCTCGCGCACCGGCTCGTTGCCGCGGAACGAGAAGGACAGGTTCGACACGCCGCCGGAAATGTGGACATGCGGCAGCGTGCCGGTGATCTCGCCCGCGGCTTCGATGAAGTCGACGCCGTAATTGTCGTGCTCCTCGATGCCGGTGGCGATGGCGAAGACATTGGGATCGAAGACGATGTCCTCGGGCGGGAAGCCGGCCTGCTCGGTCAGGAGCTTGTAGGCGCGCGTGCAGATCTCGACCTTGCGCGCCTTGGTGTCGGCCTGGCCGTCCTCATCGAAAGCCATGACGACCACCGCCGCGCCATAGGCGCGCACCAGCCTGGCATGATGCAGGAAGGCCTCTTCGCCCTCCTTCATCGAGATGGAGTTGACCAGCGGCTTGCCTTGCACACATTTCAGCCCGGCCTCGATGATCTCCCATTTCGAACTGTCGACCATGACAGGAACGCGGGCGATGTCCGGCTCGGCTGCGATCAGGTTGAGGTACTCGACCATGGCCTTTTTCGAATCGATCAGACCCTCGTCCATGTTGATGTCGATGATCTGGGCGCCATTGGCGACCTGGTCGCGCGCCACATCCAGCGCGGCGACATAGTCGCCCGCCGTGATCAGCTTCCGGAACTTGGCCGAGCCGGTGACATTGGTGCGCTCGCCGACATTGACGAAGGGAATCTCGTCGGTGAGCGTGAACGGCTCCAGCCCGGAAAGGCGCATCCTGGGCTCGATGTCCGGAATGGCGCGCGGCGGATATTTCTTCACCGCTTCGGCGATGGCGCGGATGTGCTCCGGCGTCGAGCCGCAGCATCCGCCGACGACATTGACCAGCCCTTCCCTGGCAAAATCCTCGATCTGCGCGGCCATGAATTCCGGGCTCTCGTCATACCTACCGAATTCGTTGGGCAGGCCGGCATTCGGATAGGCGCAGGTGAAGGTGTTGGCGACGCCTGATATTTCGGCCAGATGCGCCCGCATCGCATTGGCGCCGAGCGCGCAATTGAGGCCGATGGTGAAAGGGTTGGCATGGCGCACCGAATGCCAGAAGGCGGTCGGCGTCTGGCCCGACAGCGTGCGGCCGGAGAGGTCCGTGATGGTGCCCGAAATCATCACCGGCAGGCGCACGCCCTTCTCGATGAAGATCTCTTCCGCTGCGAAGATCGCGGCCTTGGCGTTCAGCGTGTCGAAGATCGTCTCGATCAGGATGATGTCGGCGCCGCCGTCGATCAGGCCGCGCAACTGCTCACCATAGGCGAGGCGCAGATCGTCGAAGGTCACGGCGCGGTAGCCAGGATTGTTGACGTCGGGCGACATCGAGGCGGTGCGGTTGGTCGGCCCCAGCGCGCCGGCGACGAAACGGCGCTTGCCATCTTCCTGCTCGGCCCTCACCGCCGCGCGCCGCACCAGCCGCGCGCCATCGCGGTTCAGCGCGTAGACGGCATCCTCCATGCCGTAATCGGCCTGGGCGATCGAGGTCGAGGAGAAGGTGTTGGTTTCGAGGATGTCGGCGCCTGCGATGGCGTATTGGTAATGGATCTCCTCGATCGCCTTCGGCTGCGTCAGGATCAGAAGATCGTTGTTGCCTTGCTGGTGGCAGGCGCAGCCGGCGAAGGCCTCGCCGCGAAACTGTTCCTCATCAAAGCCGAGGCCCTGGATCTGTGTGCCCATGGCGCCGTCGAGGATGAGAATGCGCTCGCGTGCCGCCGCTGTCAGCGCGGCAAGCACTTCCGAGCCGTCCGGTTTTGCCGCGACGGGGCCGAACAATGCGTCCAGCGATGCAGAATTCTGCGACATTTTTTATCCCTTTGGCGACAGGCCTTTTCATGTCACATAAGGATATCTTTATGTCAATATACGATAGATGCGCGCGATTGTCACCCACCTGTCTCGAGGGCGGGGTCTGTGGCGCCGGTTTTCCGACGGACCTACGCTCTGTCGACGCTTGCAAGGAAGCGGGCGAAGACCGGATTGAAGCGATCCGGCGAATCCCAGAACGGCGCGTGGCCGGATTTGTCGAGCAGATGGGCCTTGCCTTCCCATAGATTGGAGAATTTCACAGCGGAGACGAAATCGGTGTTGACGAATGGCTCGTCGATGCCGTTCAGGACGGCGATCGGCGGCGTCTTGCCGGCGACGATCTCGCGCTGGTTCCGGCCGGTGCCGGCCGCGAACTTTTCGAACATCAGGCGCCGCGCCCTTCCATCGGTGCGCGCCACCGTGTCGATGAGAAACGGCTCGAACGGCTCGCCGCAGGTGCTGCGCGCATAGGCCTCGACATCCGCGTCAGTGAAGGTTTCCTGCCCGGCAAGGTGCATATGCGGGCTCGGCTTGAAGCCGTTGCCGACCTGCTCGGGCGAGACGGGCGGCGTGCCGGTGATCATCAGGCCAAGCAGGCCGGGAAAACGGTCGATCATCTCAAGCCCGATATGGCCGCCGAGCGACCAGCCGAAGACGATGGCCTTGTCGATGCCGAGCAGCCCGAGCACTTCGGTCATGGCATCGGCATAGCCTTCCATGCTGTAGGAACGCTCCGGATCGATCGCATCGGCGGACGCTCCATGGCCTGGCAAGTCGGGAGCGATGAGGTGGTAGCGCTCGCCCAACGGGCTGTCCAACTGGTTGCGGAAAACGGCGCTGGAAGATGAATTGCCGTGGATCAGCATGACAGCGGTGCCTTCGCCACTGGTCTGGCGAACCGCGATCTTGCCGTGGCTGGTTTCAAGGGTCTTCTGCGAGATCGCCATTGTCCGCTCCGTCGGGGGAATTGCCCTGTTTAATACAGTTGCGCAGCAAAGCGCCACGGCTTCCATACCTTTGCGGGACCCATCTTCCCGGCCAGGTTGCGTTGAAAAATCCTTTTCAAATAAGAACAATTATGCGTAGATTGTCAATTATCCAACTCCCGATGAACGGGAGGAAAACAGGGAACAGCACGATGAAGCCCAAATCCGCCGCAAGTCGAATCCGCCATATGCTGATGAGCACGACGCTGCTCGGCATGTTTGCCGTATCAGCCGCCCCCGCCTTTGCCGATGTCGTCAAGATCGGCCTGCTTGCGCCGCTGACCGGCCCTGCCGCGGCGGATGGCCAGGAATTCCAGCGCGGCGTGCAGATGGCCATCGACGAGGCGAACGCAGCCGGCGGCGTTGCCGGGGATACGTTCGAACTGGTGGTCGGCGACGTCAAGGATCAGTCCGCCGGCAACGTCACCAGCGCGGTCGAGCGCCTGCTTGGCGATCCGGGCGTGCACTTCATGCTGACCGGCTATGCCAGCCTGACCAATTTCGAGATCGACAACATGGCCGAAGCGGAAATGCCCTACATGCTGGCGGCCACCTCGCAGCAGACCAGGGACATCATCGCGCCGAGCCCCGATAAATACATGTGCTGCTGGTCGCTGACGCCTTCCTTCGACGCCTACAACACCGACGTCACCCTGTTCGTCGAGAAGCTCGCGGCCGACGGCAAGATCACCTTGCCGACCAAGAAGGTCGCCATCATCTCGTCCGACAATGCCTATTCGAAGACCATCTCCGAAGGCATGAAGAAGACCTTCAAGGAGAAGGGCTGGACCATCACCGTCGACGAGATCGTGCCGTTCGGCGAAGTGACCGACTGGCGTTCGATCCTCGCCAAGGTGCGCGAGAACGTTCCCGATGTCGTCATCAACACCGACTATCTGCCGGGCAATTCGGCGTCGTTCCTGAACCAGTTCCTCGAGCAGCCGACCAAGAGCCTCGTCTTCCTGCAATACGCACCGAGCGTTCCGGAATTCGTCGAGCTGACCGGCAAGAAATCGGATGGTGTCATCTACAACCTGCTCGGCGGCGCGCTGACGACGCCGAAGAACCCGCGCGCCGACGAGGTGGCGGCCAAGTTCAAGGCAAAATACGGCGTCGAGAGCGGCACCTACGGCGTCGGCCTCTACGAAATGACCAATGTCTATTTCGACGCGATCAAGAAGGTCGGTGGCGCATCCGACCATGCGGCGATCATGAAGGCACTGTCGGAGACCGACAAGCAGGTCGCTGAAGGGCGGCTGAAATTCGATCCCGCCACCCACCTTGCCACGCAGGGCGACGACTATATTCCGATCACCTTCTTCCAGATCTGGGATGGCCAGCGCACGCTGATCTCGCCGGAGAAATACGCCACCGGCGCCTTCAAGCTCCAGCCCTGGATGAAGTAGGGAATGGCCCTGCTTGAACTGGACGACGTGTCGAAGGCCTTCGGTTCGCTGAAGGCCGTCGACGGCGTGTCGTTCAAGGTCGAGGCCGGCGAGATCTTCGGCATCGCCGGCCCGAACGGCAGCGGGAAGAGCACGCTGTTCAACATCATCACCGGCATACCGTTCGGCCCCGACCGGGGCCGGATCCGCTTTGACGGCATTGCCATAAACGGCAAATCGGGACACGCCATCGCGCGCCTCGGCCTCGCCCGCACGTTTCAGCGCGAGACCAGCTTCGACGGGCTGACCGTGTTCGAGAACGCGCTGATCGGCGCCAGTTACGGCAAGCAGGAAAAGACAGCGGCCACGGCCCGCAATGCCGCCGCCGAGGCGCTCGAGTTCGTCGGCCTGGGATCTCGGTCGTTCGGCCGGCTTGCCGGCGAATTGTCCGTGTTCGAGCGCAAATGCCTGATGCTTGCCACCGCGATCGCCATGCAGCCGCGCATGCTCTTGCTCGACGAGCCGGCATCGAGCCTGACCAAGCCCGAGATCGAGACATCGATCGGCCTGATCCGCCGCACCGCCGACCGCGGCATCACCATCCTTCTGATCGAGCACGTGCTGACCTTCCTGATGAGCCTTTCGCAACATCTGCTGGTGCTCAACAATGGCCGCGTCCTGGCCGCTGGCGACCCGGCCGGCGTGATCGCGGACCCGCGCGTCATCGAAGCCTATCTCGGCACGAGGAGATCGGCGGCGTGAACCCCATTCTCAGCGTCGAAGGCGTCACCGCCGGCTATGGCCGCGTCACCGTGCTGCACGATATCTCGCTGGAGGCCGGCCGTTTCGGCAATGTCGGCCTGTTCGGCCCCAACGGCCATGGCAAGACGACGCTGCTGCGCGCAGTCTCCGGGCTGCTGCAGCCGAAGAGCGGCCGCATCCTGTTCGACGGGCAAGACATTGCCGGCCGCAGCGCACGCGCCATCGTCGGCGCCGGCCTGATCCATGTGCCGCAAGGCAACCGGCTGTTTCCCGATCTCTCGATCGCCGACTGCATGGCGCTCGGCGCCTATTCGCCGCGGGCCCGGCCGCATGAGGCGGAGAACCGCGAGAAGGTGATCAAGCTGTTTCCGAAACTGTCGGAGCGCTGGCGCCAGCGCGTGCGCACATTGTCGGGCGGCGAGCGCCAGATGGTGTCGATCGGCACGGCGCTGATGAGCCATCCGCGCCTGCTGATCCTGGACGAACCGACCCTTGGACTGGCACCCAAGATCAAGGATGAGCTCTGCACCTCCGTGATGGATATTTCACGCGGCGGCGTGCCGCTTATCGTCGTCGAGCAGGACATCGAATTCCTGCTGGAGCTGACGCAGCAACTCTACCTCGTCAATCATGGCGCGGTGGCGACCGAGATCAAGCCGGGCGAAAGCCTCGACCACGGCGAGATCATGTCGATGTATTTTGGCCATTAGGAAAATCCGAAGATGAGCGCATTGGCGGAAATCCTGTTCGGCGGCCTGTTCCAGGGCTCGCTCTACGCCATGATGGCGGTCGGGCTGGCTCTGGTGTGGACGACGATCGGCGTGTTCAATTTCAGCCATGGCGTGTTCATGATGCTGGGCGCCTACATCGCCTGGCAGCTGGTTGAACTCGGCCTGCCGGCGGCAGTCGCCTTTCCGATCGCCGTCGTCGTCATGGCCGGCGTCGGCTGGATCCTGCAGGCGAGCGTCGTGCGGCCGCTGATCGGCCGACCCAACATCGTGCTGGTCGTCGTCATCACCACGCTGGCGGCCGGGTCGCTGATCGAGAACGGCGCGCTGACCATCTGGGGACCGCGCTCGAAACAGATCCCGGCGCTGATCGCCGGCAACGCCACCATCGGGGGCGTCGGCGTCTCCCTGCACCAGATCGCTATCATCGTCATCACGCCGCTGATCCTGGCCGCACTTTGGGTGTTCCTCAACCGCACGCGGCTGGGACTGGCGCTGCGCGCCGTGGCGCAGAACGAAGATGCCAGCCATCTTGTCGGGCTGAACGTCACCGCGCTCTATGGGCTGGCCTTCGCCATCGCCGCTTCGCTGGCCGGGCTCGCCGGCATCTTCATGGGCGGCTACCGCTTCATGTCGCCGGTGATGGGCAGCGACCCGCTGCTCAAGGCGCTGATCGTCGTCGTTTTCGGCGGCATATCGAGCATATCGGGTCCGATCTTCGCCGCCTATCTGATCGGCTTCTTCGAGGCAGCCTGCAGCTATTATTTCGGCTTGTACTGGACGCCGGCACTGCTGTTCGGCGTGCTCATCCTGACCCTGATGGTGCGCCCCGAGGGCATCTTTGCCAGCCGCTCCCGAGGCCTAGCATGACCGACACGACATCGCTGACCGCGCCTGGCCACGCCGAGGCGGCAACCCCGATCGCTCCAGGCCGCACGCCGTGGAAGCAGGAGGCCATCGGCTTCGTGCTCGGCTTCGCCCTGCTGGCGCTGCTGCCGCTGATCTTCGGTGACACTTATGCCCGCCACATCCTGATCATGGCCTTCATCTATGCGATCGTCGCCTCGAACTGGGACCTCAGCCTCGGTTATGGCGGCGTCTTCAATTTCGGCCATCTGGCGCTGTTCGGCATCGGCGTCTATGCCTACAGCCTGCTGACCAAGCTGGCCGAATTCGACCCGTGGATCGCGCTGTTTGCCAGCGGTGTCATCGCAACCCTGGCGGCGATCCTGGTGACCATCCCGATCCTGCGGCTGAAGGGCATCTACATCATCCTGGTCACTTTCGGCTTCGCGCAGCTGGTGATGCAGGTGATCATCAGCCAGTCCGCCATCACCGGCGGCACGCAAGGGCTGGTGCGCATTCCCGGACTCTATATCTTCGACCACAACATGGTCCGCGACGGCAAATCAGCCTATTTCTACATCGCGCTGGCACTGCTGGTGGCAAGTACGCTGTTCCTGCGCGTGTTTGTGCGCTCACGCGCCGGGGCAAGTATCGTCGCCTTGCGCGACAATGAGGAATACGCCGTCAGCCGCGGCGTCTCGATCGTGCGCCAGCGCATGCTGACGCTTGCCGCGAGCGCCTTCTTCACCGGCATCGCAGGCGCCTTTTACGCCGCCTACCAGCGCAATGCGTCGATCGACGTCTTCGGCATGAGTCTCGCGACCATCATCCTGTCGATGGTGCTGCTTGGCGGCACCAGCACCATCTACGGCGCCATCATCGCCTCCTTCGTGCTGACGATCTTCGCCGAATGGATGGCCGATTTCGGCGCGTGGCGGCCGATGATCACGGCGGTGCTGATCATCGGCGTCATGCTGGCCTACCCCAGCGGACTGGTCGGCATGATCAAGGCTTCATGGGGCGCCGTCGCCGGACGCCTGAAGCGCCCGGGCTGATCGGCTCGGAATAGCGGCTCCGCCTCAGCGGATGCCGCACCAGTCGATGACCGAAGCGGCGATCACCTTGGCGGTCTCGACCACCGATTCGACCTCGACATATTCGTCGGAACCGTGAAACCCGTCGCCTGAGGGGCCGAAGATGACACCGTCGACGCCGGCGCCGGCATAGTGCGCGGCATCGCACACGGCGACGAAGCCGCGCGCCTGCGGCGCCTTGCCGACCATGGCCTTGCGCTTCATCAGCGATGTCACCAGCGGATGATCGACCGGCGTGTTCATCGGCGGGAAATACAGCCCGCCGAGCTCCCATTGGATCGCAGGCGGGTTGTCGCGCAGCCACGCATCGGTCTGGGCGAAATGGTGGACGAACGTCTCGAAATCGCGGCGGTAGTCGGCCGAGTTCTCATCGGGCAGGAATTTCATGTCGAGATCGAGCACCGCGACGTCGGGAATGATGGCCGGGTTGGTCATGACGGTCGGCAGGCCATGCTGGCCAAGGCCGGTTCCGCCATGCATGACGCCGATGTTGATCGTGTTCATGCCGAGCGGCAGCAGCGGATGCGATTTCGCCCGCGTCCGGTCCAGCTCATACTGGCGCACGGCGGCGATGAAACGGGCGGCGATCTCGATGGCGTTGACGCCCGGCTCGAGCCGGTCCTTGTCGTGGCGCTGCGGATAGATCTCGTTGTAGCGCAGCGCCGAATGGGCGTTGCGGCCGCGGATCGTCACCCGCGCCCATTCGAGCCCGCCTTCGACCGGCAGGACATCACCCCAGGTCGGTTCGGCGACCAGCACCGCCTTGGCGAGCTTGCCCTTCTTCACCGCATCCATGGCGCCGAAGCCGCCGGCTTCCTCGTCGACGACCGAGTGGATGGCGAGCCGGCCCTGCAACGTGATGCCCGCCTTGCGGATCGCGCGCGCGGCGGCGATGCAAGCGGCGACGCCGCCCTTCATGTCGACGGCGCCGCGGCCATAGAGGCGGCCATTGGTGATCTCGCCGCCGAACGGATCGACCGACCAGTCCTTCATCGCGCCGACCGGCACGACGTCGATATGGCCGCACAGGATCAGGCTGCGGTCCTCGTCTCCCGCCCATTCGCCGACCAGATTGGGCCGCCCGGGCAACGCATCCCATTGCTCGGTCCTGAACCCGTCCTGCTTGAGGATCGGTTCGAGCAGCGCCTGGACATCCGCCTCGCGGTTGATCGCCGGGTTGGGCTCGAATTTGGGATTGACCGAAGGGATGCGAACCATGTCGCGGGTCAGGCCGATCAACCAGTCGCGATCGGTCTCGATCTCAGCCTGCACGGCGTCGATGATGGTCTGGTTGTCGGGCATTGTAGCTTCCTTCTCTGCGTCGCGGCGCTTTGCATCGCTGCACTGGGCGCAACGACACTATTTCCTTGCGGTTTTGGATTTGGCGACGTCGTCGGCCGATGACGACAGGGCGGTATCGAGCGTGACCGCATTGGCGCTGCGGATCCTCTCGATGTCCTCGATGCGCTTGCGAACCCCGGCGCCATGGCCCTCCAGCGCGTGGGCAAACACGGTTTCCATCTGGGCAACGGCCGTCGCCAGGGTGTCGAACGGCGAGTTGGCGTCGATCGCCGCGACCATGGTCAGGTCCGCTATGTCAGATATCGGCGACAGCCAGACATCGGTGAACAGCAGGATGGAGACGCCGCGCTCCTTGGCCTGCTGGGCAAAGCTCACCACGTCCGACTGATAGCGCCGGTAGTCGAACACGACGAGGAGGTCGCGCTTGCCAAGGTCGATCAACAGGTCGAAATCGGCGGGGCTCAACGAACCGATGTCGCGCACGCCGGAGCGGAACTGCAGGAGGTAGCCGGCCAGCATGGAGGCGATATGCCGGCTGAACCGGCCGCCCAGCAGCACGACCTGGCCCTTGCTCTCGAGCAGCATGTTGACGGCGCGCGTGTAGGCCTGCACCGGCACTGCCGTGCGCGTGCGCTCCAGGCTGTCGGAAACCGAATGGAAATAGGCGAGTGCGGTGCCTTCGCTGGAGCCGCCCGGACGCTTGGCCTCCATCATCAAAAGCGGCGAATGCAGCCTGGATTCAACTTCGGTGAGCAGGCGTGCCTGGAAATCGGCAAAGCCGACATAGCCAAGCTTGCTCATCAGCCGCGTCACGCTCGGGTCGCTGACGCCGGCGCGCCGTGCCAGCCGGGTCGCGGTGCCCAGCCCCGACATCGGATAATCAGCGAGCAGGACCTGGACGATCTTCTCTTCCGCAGAGGTGAACGCCACGGTCGTATTGGCCAGTTCTTCGCGGATCGACATTGTCATCGCCCATCGCCGACGGAAAGACGATTATCTTACAATTTCACACATGTTTGTCAAATTTGGAACTTCTCTTACAGAGCCATCGAGAGTTCGGCATGACTTGCTATCCCATGGCAGCCAAGCCAGTCGTGCAACACATCCACGTCGGCTCGAACGAGGGCTGGCGTCTATTTGAAGCTGGCGATGGGCAGGAACTTGACCGCGGAACCGGTGAAGCGCCGGTGATCGGAGGTCTGTCCTCGCGGCTGGAATCCATCGAGATAGATGTGCTCCGGCGCTGTGCGGATGAGATTGGCGGCAATGACGGGCGCCGCCGCAGTGCTAGCTCCGCCGGCGATGCCACGACCTGTCTCAATCGGCCGGGACAACGCTGCCGGCACGATGACCGCGGTGGCTTCGGGATCGAGATTTGGCTGGACACGGTCGGCCTTCGGGCTGGTCCTGACGCGATCTTCGGGCTTCGATTGGGCAACCGAGACCCGCTGGCTGGCCAACCCATTGTGGCCGTCATCGGCGTGGTTCAAGGCCAGCAAGGCAGCGACCGCATCGCCGGATTTGTCTGCTTCAAGCTGGCGCGTCGGGCTTTCCGGTCGCCATGTCGGCAACGGGATGTTGAACGCCACCATGTCCGGCGCGCCGCCCGCGGGACCGGCCGACTTGCCCGAGGGAATTTCAGCATCGGTTGCTGTTGGATTGGCCAGTTCGGCCCGCGCGGTGGAAGCGTTGGCTGCTGCAAGCGGCGCGAGTTGCGGGGTCGGAATGCTGGTCGTGGACCCGCTGCGCGGGGCGAAGGCTGGCAGCGGCACCGAGCCCGGCGCCATCGCCATGACGATCGCTTCAGGCGTCTTCCCCTCCGGTCCAATCGGCGATTCTTCGGCCCTATCGACGGAAGCCATCTGGATGTCGGCGCGCTGGGCATCCTGCGGCGGCACGATTGCGATGCCGGCGGGCCTGGGTTCAACGGACTTGGCCGGCTTGCGTGGCGCCGGCACCGCTTCGGCGACATCATCGGTCTCGTCCGCGCCGCGCCCACCCAGAAGCGTCGCCAGCAGGCCGCGCGCCGGTCTGCGTTGGCCGCCGTCGGCACTTGCCAGGTCGATGTTGGGCGTGCCGGCGCCCTTGCGCGACTTGTAGGCGGCAAACGCCTGCCCATAACCGGGCAGCGGTTTGCCGTCGCTCGGCACATGCAGCGTATTGCCGTTCGGGAATACCCTTGCGAGTTCCTGGCGGCTGATGCCCGGCCAATGCCGCACATTGCCGACATCCATATGTATG
The DNA here is from genome assembly GCF_024518695.1 of Mesorhizobium sp. LMG17149. Taxonomy (NCBI): domain Bacteria; kingdom Pseudomonadati; phylum Pseudomonadota; class Alphaproteobacteria; order Hyphomicrobiales; family Phyllobacteriaceae; genus Mesorhizobium; species Mesorhizobium sp. LMG17149. The sequence continues at coordinate 330,671 of NZ_JANIFL010000003.1, read as the reverse complement.
AAAGGCGAACCGGAGGTCGGGTAATAGCCTACGCCGCCGCCCTGCATCTTGAGGCCGATGTCGCGCAGCTTCTTCAGCGGCACATCCGGCAGGAAGAAGTCCATCGCGCGGCCAACCATGTGTTGGCTTTCCCGAGCCACGCCCTTCGAGCGGCTGCGCAGCATGGCGTTCGTCGCTGGCGACCGATAGGCGCTGACCACGTGGATATAGGCTCTCGAGCCGCTGGCGCGATAGGCCTGCCAGACAAGATCGAGCAGGCGCGGATCCATCTTCGTCGGTTCGTTGCGACGCCAGTCGCGCAGCATGAGATTGATCTTCTTCAATCCCGCCGGATCATAGCGCCCATTGCGCTTGAAGACGATTTCAGCCTTCTCGCCCGTATGGAGATGTTGAATCTTCAAAGCACGCGTCTCCGCGAACGCGCCGGTGACACACAGGCAAAGGAACGCTGCGATGATGGCAGGCAGTGTCCAAAGACGGGAAGCACGGGGGGCGTTTTGCACGTTTTCGCTCACGTTCATGCCTTGCACGCTCTTTTGTTTCGGGCGATTTCAGGTTCCCGCCCGGATGAAGAGCCTTTCAGCCCTCTTCCTGACAAGCATGGACTTGACCGACGCAGACAGGCGTCCATGCCACAATACGTCATGTCGATGAACAGCATCTTGGTTAATGAATCGTGTCTTGCCGGGAATGCGCTTCGGCTGGAGTTGCCTGTGGCAGCCATTTTCTGGAGCAATGCACCGCTGATGAGGTCCGCCAGCACGACGGCCGCGCCGTTCCCATGTAGCCGCCTCGCCCTTGCAAATGCAGAGGACGAATGTGCGGCAACAAGGATGTTGGAAACTGGTGCTGCGAGAGAGGATTGAACTCTCGACCTCTCCCTTACCAAGGGAGTGCTCTACCACTGAGCTACCGCAGCCGCTGATGGCGGGGCTTCTGCCATATCGAACCGGCAAGCGCAAGGCCAAGCGCAACGCTTCTGTGAAAGCCTTTGCCGGATAGCTTTTAATGACATGGCAGTGCCACAATGTTGGCTATCCCTGAACAGCAAGCTGGTGGGTCGCCGGCGGGGACGGGGCGATGGACGACAAGGCAATTCCAGTGAAAAAGCATGGTCCACCGAAAAACAGCGCAACAATCCGCAAGGATCGGCTGGCCGAGCAATTGCGCGCCAATCTGCAGAAGCGCAAGGCGCAGTCACGCTCGCGGCGGACCGGCGATGCCGACGAGCGGCCGGACGGGCTCGCTGCATCGAAGGAAATACAAAAAGATTAACTCAAATCGGCCACTCTAGGCCCGGGGTGGGCGAAATCCCATTTCTTGAACCAGCGTAATTCTTGAACCAGATTGGCCAATGGTCTAGACGGGCCGCTACTCAAACGATTGAACCGGCCCTTTTTGGCCGAGAGGGACGTTCTTCCATGGATCGCATCAGAATTGTCGGGGGCAACAAGCTCTCCGGAAGCATTCCGATCTCGGGCGCGAAAAACGCGGCGCTGCCTTTGATGATCGCCTCGCTTTTGACCGACGACACGCTGACGCTGGAAAACGTGCCGCATCTGGCCGATGTCGAGCAACTGATCCGCATCCTGGGCAACCACGGCGTCGATTATTCGGTCAATGGCCGCCGCGAGAAGCAGAATGAGGGCTATTCGCGCACCATCAACTTCTCCGCCCGCAACATCGTCGACACCACAGCGCCCTACGAACTGGTGTCGAAGATGCGCGCCTCGTTCTGGGTGATCGGCCCGCTGCTGGCCCGCATGGGCGAAGCCAAAGTGTCGCTGCCGGGCGGTTGCGCCATCGGCACGCGGCCGGTCGATCTGTTCCTCGAGGGCCTGCAGGCGCTGGGCGCCGATATCGACGTCGACACCGGCTATGTCATCGCCAAGACAAGGAATGGCCGGCTTGTCGGCAACCGCTACATCTTCCCGAAAGTCTCGGTCGGCGCCACCCATGTGCTGATGATGGCCGCGGCGCTCGCCAAGGGCGAGACGGTGCTGGAAAATGCGGCTTGCGAGCCCGAGATCGTCAACCTCGCCGAGTGCCTCAACGCCATGGGCGCGAAGATTTCCGGCGCCGGCACGCCAACCATCACCATCGACGGCGTCGAATCGCTGTCGGGTGCGCGCGTGCGCGTCATCCCCGACCGCATCGAGACCGGCACCTATGCCATGGCTGTCGCCATGACCGGCGGCGACGTCGTGCTCGAAGGTGCGCGTCCGGATCTGCTGCAGACCGCACTGGACGTGATCGCGCAGACGGGTGCGGAGATCACGCCGACCAATTCCGGCATCCGGGTGAGGCGCAACGGCGCCGGCATTGCGCCGGTCGACGTGACGACGGCGCCGTTTCCGGCCTTCCCAACCGATTTGCAGGCGCAGTTCATGGGCCTGATGACGATGGCCAAGGGCAAGTCGCGCATCACCGAGACGATCTTCGAGAACCGCTTCATGCATGTGCAGGAACTGGCGCGGCTCGGCGCTCACATCACGCTTTCGGGCCAGACGGCGATCGTCGACGGCGTGCCGAAGCTGAAGGGCGCGCCGGTCATGGCGACCGATCTTCGCGCCTCGGTGTCGCTGGTCATCGCCGGCCTGGCGGCGGAAGGCGAGACCACGGTCAACCGCGTCTACCACCTCGATCGCGGCTTCGAGCGGCTGGAAGAAAAGCTGTCCAACTGCGGCGCGGTGATCGAACGGATTTCGGCGTAGCCCGCGACCTCGGCTCCTCTCCAGCAACGCAGGAGATTGGCGAAATCCTTCGCGGCAGCGTCCTTCTCCCCGTCACTATACGGGGAGAAGTGCCCGGCAGGGCGATGAGGGGCAGCGCAGACCTGCAGCTGTTGGTGCGGTTGCACCGATCGCCAAGACCGCCTAACAGAAGGCTGAACAATCAACCTTCAGGTGCGAAATCCGCATGGCCCTTAAGCTTATCGCGCTCGACGATCAGGACCTGAGCATCGTTTCGGCTCATGTCCAGGATGCCGTGCTGAAAGTCAGCGACCTCGAATTCCTGCCCGCGGCCAAGCGTTTCCTGCTGACCATGAACCGTTTCGTCTGGGAGGCAAAATCCGGCCTGTTTCGCCAGCACAATGAGCGACGGCAGGCCGTGCTGCATTTCGACCGCGTGCTCGGCGCCAAGACCAGCGGTATCGACCGCGACAAGCCTGCGGAAGTCCTGTCTCTGCTGGCGATCAGCTTCATCGAGATCAGCAAGCCGGCCGGCATCGTCGAGCTGATCTTCTCGGGCGGCGGTGCGATCATGCTCGACGTCGAATGCATCGAGGCCCGCCTTGCCGACATCGGCGGGGCGTGGGAAGCCACCTCGCGCCCCATCCACAAGGCCTGAGCGTCCGATGGCCATCACGCTTCGTCAGTCCGACGCCGATTTCGAGCAGCGTTTCGCCGCCTTCCTGTTGACCAAGCGGGAAGTGTCCGCCGACGTCGATGCAGCGGTGCGCGCCATCATCGCGCGCGTGCGCGCCGAGGGCGACGCGGCGCTGATCGACTATTCACGGAAATTCGATCGCGCCGATCTGGCTGGACTGGGCATCGCCGTTTCGAAGGACGACATCGCCCAGGCCTACAAGGCCGCCGACCCAAAGACGATCGAGGCGCTGGAATTCGCGCGCGACCGCATCCGCTCGCATCATGAGCGGCAGCGACCAAAGGATGACCGCTATACGGATGCCGCCGGCGTCGAGCTCGGCTGGCGCTGGACGGCGGTTGAGGCGGTTGGGCTCTATGTGCCGGGCGGCACGGCGAGCTATCCAAGCTCGGTGCTGATGAACGCCGTGCCGGCCAAGGTGGCCGGCGTCGAGCGCATCGTCATGGTCGTGCCGGCGCCGGGCGGCATCATCAATCCGCTGGTGCTGGTGGCGGCCGACATATCAGGCGTGTCGGAAATCTACCGTGTCGGCGGCGCGCAGGCGATCGCCGCCCTTGCCTACGGCACCGAAACGATCAGGCCGGTCGCCAAGATCGTCGGCCCGGGCAATGCCTATGTCGCGGCGGCCAAACGCCAGGTGTTCGGCGCCGTCGGCATCGACATGATCGCCGGGCCGTCGGAAGTACTCGTCGTGGCCGACGGCAGCAACGATCCGGACTGGATCGCGGCCGACCTGCTGGCCCAGGCCGAGCACGATGCATCGGCGCAATCGATCCTGGTCACCGACGATCCAGCCTTCGGCATCGCTGTCGAACAAGCCGTCGAGCGCCAGTTGCAGAGCCTGCCACGCGCCGAGACGGCGGCGGCGAGCTGGCGTGATTTTGGTGCGGTGATCCAGGTGTCGACCATCGACGCCGCGCTGCCGCTGGTCGACCGCATCGCCGCCGAACATGTCGAACTGGCCATCGACGACGCCGAGGGCTTCCTGTCGCGGATGCGCAACGCGGGTGCGGTCTTTCTCGGCCGCCACACGCCGGAAGCCATCGGCGACTATGTCGGCGGCTCCAACCATGTGCTGCCTACGGCGCGCTCGGCGCGCTTCTCGTCCGGTCTGTCGGTGCTCGATTTCGTCAAGCGCACGTCGATCCTCAAGCTTGGACCGGAACAGTTGCGGATCTTGGCGCCGGCGGCGATTGCGCTGGCCAAGGCGGAAGGCCTTGACGCGCATGGACGCTCCGTCGCCATACGGTTGAACATGTAGGCGGCGATGTCTGGCCCCGATCAAACCCGCGCCAGGCTGATCGATGTCGAACTCGATGAATCGATCGGCCGGTCGACACCCGATGTCGAGCATGAACGCGCGGTGGCGATCTTCGACCTGATCGAGGAGAACAGTTTTCAGCCCGTCAGTGACAGCGGCGACGGCCCTTACCGGCTGAAACTGTCGCTGGCCGAGCAGCGCCTGGTGTTTGCCGTGGCGCGCGAGGATGGCACCGCCGTCGTCACCCATATCCTGTCGCTGACGCCGCTCAGGCGCATCGTCAAGGACTATTATATGATCTGCGAAAGCTACTACGACGCCATCCGTTCCTCGACGCCGAGCCACATCGAAGCGATCGACATGGGCCGCCGCGGCCTGCACAATGAAGGTTCGCAGACGCTGATGGACCGGCTGTCCGGCAAGATCGACATCGACTTCGATACGGCGCGCCGGCTGTTCACGCTGGTCTGCGTACTGCACTGGCGGGGCTAGCCCTGGCACCCGGCGCCCTGCCCCGTTCGATCCTGTTCCTGTGCGGCATGAATGCCGTGCGCTCGCCAATGGCAGAGCAACTGGCGCGCCGCATGCTGCCGGCCACCGTCTTTGTCGCTTCGGCAGGCGTTCGCGCCGGCGAGCGCGATCCATTCGTCGATGCGGTGCTTGCCGAAGACGGTCTCACGCTGGGCGAGCGTCACCCAAGGACGATGGACGATCTCGAGGACGACTATTTCGACCTCATCGTCACGCTGGCGCCGGAAGCGCACCACGCCACACTTGAACTCACCCGCTCGCTCGCTGTCGAGGTCGAATACTGGCCGACGCCGGACCCGACCGACGCCAGCGGTACCCGCGAACAGATCATGGCTAGTTATCGCGACGTGCGCGAGCGGCTGAAGGTGCGCATAGGCCGACGTTTTCTGCTTCCAGGAGCAAAAAACGCGACGGATTAAGCGTGTTCACAAGCGGACGATTATCATATAGGTTCCGCCGAAATTCCGGCCAGGGTGCTGGAACTACCATCCAAGCAAAGGTATCGAATGCCGAAGGAAGAAGTCCTCGAGTTTCCGGGTGTCGTGACGGAATTGTTGCCGAACGCGATGTTCCGGGTAAAGCTCGAAAACGAACACGAAATCATCGCCCATACGGCCGGCCGCATGCGCAAGAACCGCATCCGCGTGCTGACCGGCGACAAGGTTCTGGTCGAGATGACGCCATACGACCTGACCAAGGGCCGCATCACCTATCGTTTCAAGTAAGCAAAGCCCGACTGGTCCGCGATGAGCATTTTGCAGAAGCTGGTGCTTGCCTCGGGTTCGCCGCGCCGGATCGAGCTTTTGCAGCAGGCCGGCATCGAGCCAGACCGCGTGCTGCCGGCCGATGTCGACGAAACGCCGCTGCGTGCCGAGCATCCGCGCTCGCTGGCCAAACGGCTGTCGAGGGAAAAGGCCGAGAAGGCGTTCGCCTCGCTGCAGACCGAAGCCGACTACGCGCCGGGTTTCGTGCTGGCCGCCGACACGGTGGTTGCCGTCGGGCGGCGCATCCTGCCCAAGGCGGAAACCCTCGACGACGCCGCCAACTGCCTCGGGCTGTTGTCGGGCCGTTCGCACCGGGTCTATTCCGGCATCTGCCTGATCACCCCGGGTGGCAAGCTGCGCCAACGGCTGGTCGAGACGCGGGTGCGTTTCAAGCGGCTGCCGCGCGAAGAGATTGACGCCTATGTCGCCTCGGGCGAATGGCGCGGTAAAGCGGGTGGTTACGCCGTCCAGGGCCTCGCCGGCGCTTTCGTCGTCAAGCTGGTCGGCTCCTACACCAATATCGTTGGCCTGCCGCTCTATGAGACCGTCGCGCTGTTGAGCGGCGAGGGCTTCAAGGTGCATGGCGGCTGGCTGGCGGGACCCCGGCTGTGAATTCCGATCCCAAAGTCACGCCCTTGCGCCCGAAGCGCCCCTGCCCCGAATGCGGCAAGCCCTCGGCGCGCGACACCTTCCCGTTCTGCTCGACGCGCTGCAAGGACATCGACCTCAATCGCTGGCTGAAGGGCGCTTACGTCATCAAGGCTCGCGACGACGAGGAAGAAACGGACCCCGACGATTCGAAATGAGCCGGGCGCCGCCGATCAGGCGGCGGCCTCGCTCTTGCGGTTCGTCCGCGCCCAGGCAGGCAGCCAGTCACCGTGGGCGGCCAGGAGATCATCGACCAGGGACCAGATCTGGTCGAGATCGAGTTCGGCTGATGTGTGCGGGTCCATCATCGCCGCATGATAGATGTGCTCGCGGTTTTCCGTCATCAGCGCCCGCACCGTCAGTTCCTGCACGTTGATGTTGGTGCGCATCAGCGCGGTCAATTGCGGCGGCAACTCGCCGATGTAGGTCGGCTGGATGCCGGAAGCATCGACCAGGCACGGCACTTCGGCGGCGCAATCCCGGGGCAGCGAGGTGATGCAGCCATTGTTGCGGACATTGCCGTAGATCACCGAGGGTTCGCCGGTCCAGACCGAATTCATGATCGACGAGGCATATTCCTTGGATTGCTCGACTTCGATGCGATCGGCCGAGCGATAGGCCTCAGCCTGTCCCTTCCAGCGCTCGATCTGTTCGATGCAGCGCTTGGGATACTCATCCAGCGGGATGCCGTACTTCTCGATCAGGTCGGGGCGCCCTTCCTTGATGAAATAGGGCGTGTATTCGGCGAAATGTTCCGAGCTCTCAGTGACGAAATAGCCGAGCCGGGTCAGCATCTCGTAGCGCACCTTGTTGGGGCAGCGCGGGTTCCAGCCGGGCTTGGGCGCGCGGCCTTCGCGATAGGCGCGCACGAGATCTGGGTAGAGGTCGCGGTAGGAACCGTCCGGCTGGCGATGCTCGAACTTCAGGTAGAACGCCATGTGGTTGATGCCGGCCGAGCGATAGCGGATGTCTTCGTAGGGAAGGTCGAGGTCTTCAGCCAGTTCCATCGCCGTGCCCTGCACCGAATGGCAGAGGCCGACCTGCCTGATGTCGGGATATTTCTCCGATATCGCCCAGGTGTTGATCGCCATCGGGTTGACATATTGCAGCATGATCGCCTGCGGGCAGACGGCGAGCATATCTTCACACACCTTCCACAGATGCGGCACGGTCCGGAGGCCCCGCATGATGCCGCCGACGCCCAGCGTGTCGGCGATCGTCTGGCGCAGGCCGTATTTCTTCGGCACCTCGAAGTCGGTGACCGTGCAGGGCTCATAGCCGCCGATCTGGAAGGCGACGACGACGAAATCGGCGTCGGCCAGCGCCTTGCGCTGGTCCGAATGGGTCTCGGTCTTCGCCTTGACGCCGAGCGTCGCGATCAGCTTGTTGACGACGATGGCGCTCTCTTCCAGCCGCTGCGGATTGATGTCCATCAGCGCGATCGTCGCGCCCGAAAGCGACGGGCGCTGCAGCACGTCGCCGACAATGTTCTTCATGAACACCGTCGAGCCGGCGCCGATGAACGTGATCTTGGGATTCCTTGCCATGCTAACCTCCGGCATATGTTCAGGCCACGTCGAAAGCGGCCCTGACGAGCCGTTCGGTGTAGGCGGTCTTGGGATTGGACAGGACGTCGTCGACGGGACCCTGCTCGACGATCTTGCCGTTCTGCATGACGATCACGCGGTGGCACAGCGCGCGCACCACCTTGAGGTCGTGCGAGATGAAGAGGTAGCTGAGGCCGCGCTCGTCCTGCAGCTTGCGCAGGAGGTCAATGATCTGCGCCTGGACGGAGAGGTCGAGCGCCGATGTCGGCTCGTCGAGCAGGATGAATTCGGGTTCGAGCGCTATGGCGCGGGCGATGGCGATGCGCTGCCGCTGGCCGCCGGAGAATTCATGCGGAAACCGCGACAGTATATCGCCCGGCATGCCGGCGCTGACCAGCGCGTCGCGCACCCGTTCGACCCGCTCGCGCCGCGTCGCCCCTATGCTGTTGACGATCAGCCCTTCCTCGATGATCTGGCCGATCGTCATGCGCGGGTTGAGCGAGGAAAACGGATCCTGGAAGACGATCTGCATGCGCGAGCGCAGCGGCCGCATCTCGGCGCGCGACAGGCCATGGATCGGCTTGCCGTCGAAATGGATCTCGCCGCGCTTGGCGTCGATCAAGCGGAGCAAGGCCTGGCCGAAGGTGGTCTTGCCGGAGCCGGATTCGCCGACCAGCCCCAGCGTCTCATGGCGACAGAGTTTCAGGCCGAGATCGTCGACGGCGACCAGTTCTCGCCAGTCCGGCTTCAGGAAGGTGCCGTGGCGCAGCATGAATGAGACGTGCACGCCGCTCGCCTCGAGGATGGTGCCGCAGCCCTCCGGAAGGGGTTTCGGCTGCCCATGCGGCTCTGAAGCCAGCAGCCGTCTCGTATAGGGGTGCTGTGGGTTGGCGAACAGCCGTTCGGTGACGTTGTGCTCGCACATTTCGCCATGCTGCATGACATAGACGTAGTCGGAGAACTGGCGCACCACGGTCAGGTCGTGGGTGATCAGGATCACCGCCATGCGCAGCTCTTTCTGCAGGCTGCGGATCAGGTTCAGGATCTGCGCCTGGACGGTGACATCGAGCGCTGTGGTCGGCTCATCGGCGATCAGCACATCGGGATTGTTGGCCAGCGCCATGGCGATCATCACCCGCTGACGCTGCCCGCCCGATAGCTGGTGCGGGTATTGCTTGAGCCGCGCGGCAGGATCGGGAATCTGCACATGCTGCAGAAGTTCCAGTGCGCGCGCCCAGGCCTGCTTGCGGCTGACTTTGCGATGCACCCGGATCGCCTCGACGATCTGGCTGCCGACCGTATAGATCGGGTTGAGCGAGCTCATCGGCTCCTGGAAGATCATCGAGATGCGGTTGCCGCGCAGCTTGCGCCGGGCGCTCTCGGGAAATTTCAGGATGTTTTGCCCGTCATAGCAGACGCTCGATCCGGGGGACACGGTGGCGCGCCGCGACAGAAGGCCCATGACGGTGCGCGCCGTCACCGACTTGCCCGAACCGGATTCACCAACGATGGCGATCGTCTCGCCGCGATAGAGCTGAAACGAGATGTCCTTGACCGCGTCGACGACGCCATGCTCGACCTTGAAGGCCACGGCGACGTTGCGGGCATCGATGATCGGCTGGCCCTGGCGTCCGTCATGGTCGTGACGGACGGTTGGTGCGAAGGATTCGGCGAGCGCGACGGTCATCTCAGCACCTCAATAAGGGTCGACGGCGTCACGCAGGCCGTCGCCCAGCGCGTTGAAGGCAAAGACGGTGACGAGCACGAAACCGACCGGCGACAGGATCCAGGGATAGGTGCCGATGACGGAATAGGTCGCGGTGTCCTGCAGCATCAGACCCCACGAGATCAGCGGCGGCTTGACGGCGAAGCCGAGGAAACCGAGGAAGGATTCGAGCAGCACCACGGTCGGGATCGCCAGCGTCACGGCGACGATCACATGACTCATCACATTGGGGAAGATGTGCTGCATGATGATGCGCCGGTCGGTGGCGCCGACCGCCATGGCGGCGCGCACATACTCGATCCGCGCCAGCGCCAGCGTCTTGCCGCGCACCTCGCGCGACATCTGCGCCCAGCCCAAGGCCGACATGACGATGATGACGAAAGCCAGGAAGACGTTGGTGGGAGCGGTGACCGGGATCAGCGTCGTCAGCGCCAGATAGAGCGGCAGCTGCGGGAAGGCGAGCACCAGTTCGACGAAGCGCTGCATCCAGACATCGAACCTGCCGCCAAAATAGCCGGAGACCATGCCGACGGTGGTGCCGATGACGGTGATGATGAAGACGACCGTCAGCGCGATCATCAGCGAGACGCGCGAGCCATGGATGGCGCGCGACAGCACGTCACGGCCGAACTTGTCGGTGCCCAGGAAATGCACCGGCTGGCCGTCCAGCGAGCCGAACAGATGCCGGTCCGCCGGCAGCAGCCCGAACAGCTTGTAGGGCGCGCCATGCACGAAGAAACCAAGCAGCCTTGGATGGTCGTAGTCGGGACCGACGACGGGCTGAAAAGTGACCGGATCGAGGTCCGCCGAATCGGCCAGCGCATAGACCCTCGGCCGTGCGGTGAAACCGCCGTCTCTGTCATGGAAAACAGGCACCTGCGGCGGAGCGAAGCCGACATCCGTGACCTTCGGGTCCATTGGCGCGATGAACTCGGCGAACACGGCCATCAACAGCAGCAGCACGACGAGCCAGAGCCCGGCCATGCCGGTCCAGGAGCGCTTCAGCCGGCGCCAGACAAGCGCGATATAGCTTTCGTTGCCGCGCGCCGGTTTGGCGACGATGGGACCTTCGGCCGGCAGCGGTGGAGGTGATGGATCGCGCGCCAGCATCTCAGCGCTCCCCGAACTGGCGCACGCGCGGATCGAGCAGGACGAGCAGCATGTCGGCGATGATGTTGCCGACGATCAGCGTCGCCGACAGCACCATCATGAGGGTGGCGGTGACATAGACGTCGCCGACAGCCATGGAGCCGACGATCGCCGGGCCGACCGTCGGCAGCGCGAAGATGATCGCGGTCTCGATCTCGCCGGTCAGCATATAGGGCAGCACCACACCCTGATACATGATGAGCGGATGCAGCGCGTTGGGCACGGCGTGGCGCATGACGACGGCGGCACCCGTCAGCCCCTTGGCCCTTGCCGTCTCGACATATTGCGCGTTCAGCGTATCGAGCAGATTGCCGCGCATGACGCGCATATTGTAGGCGAGGCCGCCGAAAGTCGCGATCGCCACCACCGGCCAGACATGCTTGACCAGGTCGACGAATTTGGCCCACGACCACGGCGCGCCACCATATTGCGGCGAGAAGAATGAGCCGATCTCCGACACGTTGAACTGGAACACCAGGAGATAGACGATGATCAGCGCCATCAGGAAGCGCGGCACAGTCATGCCGAGAAAAGAGATGGCCGACAGTGTCGAGTCGATCCAGGTGTATTGCCTTGTCGCCGCCCATATGCCGAATGTGATGCCCAGCACCGAGGCCAGCAGATGGCAAACCAGCGCCAGGAGGAGGGTGCGCGGCAGGCGCTCTCCGACCACGTCGGCGACCGGTTTGTTGTAGTAGAGGCTGTAGCCGAAATCGCCTCGGGTGACGATGCCACCGATCCAGTTGAGATACTGGAGAGGCAGCGGCTTATCGAGACCATGCTCGATACGATAGGCCCTTGCTTGCGCGTCGGCCTCGGCGAAGGAGGCTCCACCCTGGTTGATCGCCTGCGAGCGGATGTAGTCGGCATAATCGCCCGGCGGCGCCTGGATGATGGCAAAGGTGGCCAGGCTCAAAATGGCGAGGACCGGGATTGCCGACGCTATGCGCGTGAGCAGGAATCGCAGCATGGACGGTTCGTTTCCTTGTCTCGCCGATCGCGCCCTTGGTTGCGTCCGGAGGTTGGTTTGTCCGGCCGCGCCAGCGGCGCGGCCGGAGGTCTCTCAGTCAGGGAGGTAAACCTAATTCATCGGCCCCTTCTCTCCGGGTTTGCCGGGCAACTCCTCGGGGAACAATTCGTATTTCGCCTGCTTGTCGGCCGCGACAAAGACCCGTTCGCGGATGATCGAATCCTCGGCCCAGTTGAACATGAAGATCGGCGTGCCCTGCGGAATGTTCGAGAAGCGCTTGTTGACGATCAGCGCGCCGGGATATTCCGTCAGGCCGACATTGTAGACGTGCTCCGTCGAGATCTTCTGGAATTGTTTCATCAGGCTGGCACGCTGGTCGTTGTCCTGCGTCGAGACGAACTTGTTGACGATATCGACGAGATCCTTTTCGAACGGCATCACATCGACCTCGCCGTTCTCCGGCGCCCGATGGTCCCAGCTGGTGCGCGGGCCGACCGGGGCAAGCTGCACGGTGTTCTGCACCACCGACGTCAGTTCCTGTTCGTTGCGCCGGACCAGCCAATCGAAGCGGCCCGAATATTGGGAAGCGTCGCGCTGGGTGCCGTTGAGGCCATTGAGCACGACCCGAAGCCCGAGCTTTTCCATCTGGGCGACGACGCCTTCGGCAAGGCTCTTGTCGGTCGTGTAGTCGTTGTTGACCAGCATCACGATCTCGACATTCTTGCCGCCGGCGGTACCGGAAGGGAAATTCACGAAGCCGTCGCCATCCGTATCCTTGAGGCCGGCCTTGGCGAGTTCCGCCTTGGCGCCCTCAAGGTCGAAGGGGTAGTAGACCGTCGAAGCGCGGTCGTAGAAGCTGGTTCCTGACGAGAGGCCGCCGGGATAGATGGCGGTGAACGGCCCCTTGACCAGCGAGTCACCGAGCGCCTTGCGGTCGAGCGCCATGGTGACGGCCTTGCGGAAATCCTCGTTGCGGTTCAGCTCGCGGATCGCCTGGCCGCGTTCGTCCGGATTGCCCCAGCCATTGGCGGAAAAATTAAAGCGCAGATTGTAGCCGATGAGCCGCGGCCCGAAGGCCAGGCGTGCGGGCGCATTCGCCTCCGCCGCACGCTTCAGCGAGGCGACGAAGTTTTCCGGCTGCTCCAGATTGGAGAAGTCGGCTGCGCCGGCAACCGCCTGCACATCGCGATCGGCCCAGGTCGACAGCTTGTAGTGCAGTTCGTTGAGATAGGGCAGTTGGTTGCCCTTTTCGTCGACCTTCCAGTAGTAGGGGTTGCGGCGCATGACGATGATGTCGTCCGGCCGGTATTCGACCGGCACCCAGCCGCCCATCACCGGCATGTTCATGAATTCCGGCGGAAAGGCATTCTTGAACTGATCGTAGGTGTTCTTCGAATATTTCGGATGGTGGGGCTTCAGGATGTGCGCGGGGCCAGGACAGAAGGTGCCGTAGGCCATCGCATACAGGTACTGCTTCGGGAAGGCGTCCTTGAAGGTCCATTCGACGGTGTAGTCGTCGATCTTCTTCAGCGTCGTGCCGACGCCGAAGGTTTCCGGCGTGGCGCCGTTCAGCGGCGAGACGTTGGGATCGACCACCTCGTCGTCCCAGTAGAACATGACGTCGTCTGCATTGAACGGCACGCCGTCCGACCACTTCGCTCCTTCGATGAGGTGCATGGTCAGCTTGTGGCCATCGCTCGACCAATCCCAGCTCCTGGCCAGGTTCGGCAGCGGCTCGGTATCCTTGGCCTCGACCTGGAACAGCGGCGCGGTGCGCGTCAGGCATTCGGAAAGGCCGATGTCGATGCCGCCCCAGCCTTGCGTCTGACCGGCGCCGTAGTTCCAGCCTTCCGGCCGCCCGCCGATGACGTGGCGCATCGTATCGCCATAGACCCCGATGCCGTCCTGCATGTTGCCCTTCTTGAAGACCAGCGGCTCCTTCGGCAGCCTGTCTTTCACCGGCGGCAGCTTGCCGGTCTTGACGTATTTCTCGGTGACCCAGTCGGGCTCGTGATATTCGGGGAGCGCCTTGAACTCCAGGATCGAGTCTCGCGCGACATAGTTGATCTTGCCTTCGGCGGGAAACGGTGTCGGCGCCGGCGGAACCGTCGGTTCGGAAGCGTAAGCACCGAGTGCCGAGACCGAGACGCTCAGCGTCAGTCCGGCAGCAAGGCCGATATTGCGGAAATTCCTCACGGTCTCTCTCCCTCTTGTTTGTCCGGAGCGTTTGCACCCGCTCCGCCTCTCCTCGAATTCAAACGGTGTCGTGGCAGTGGATCCGCCTCCCATGGATCCACCATCACCGCATGAATTTCCAGCCGGCCCGTCTCAGCCGGCCCGTCTCAGCCGGCTCGTCTCAGCCGGCTTGCTTCAGCGCGGCTTTTTCGGCGCGCAATTCCTCGATCGAGCGAACGCTGCGCCGTGCGGCGCCCGCCCACTCGCGGGTCTTCACCTGAGATGTCGACAGCCGCTCCCTGGCTGCCGGAACCGCATGGGCATATTGCGGCAGCCAGGCCGCCTGGGCGACGACCATTTCGTCGACCATTTGCCAGACCTCTTCCGGCGTCGAAACCGCGCCGACCAGCGGGTCGTGCAGCACGGCGAGCTTCAGAAGATCGATGTCGCCTGATATAGCGGCATGCACCGACATGCGCTGGACATTGATCGAGGCGATGCAAGTGGCGGCGCAGGCTTCCGGCAGGGTGATGCCGGCGGCCATGTTGATGCCGAAACGGTCGACGAAGCCGGGCGACTCGATGATGGCATCCTGCGGCAGGTTGGCGATCACGCCATTGTTCTTGACGTTGAAGTGGCCGCGATAGACCCGGTTGGTCTCCAGCGCCTCCAATATGTGGCTGGCATGCTCGTTGGAGCGCTTCGCCCGGTCGATCGGCTTTGACGCCGCTTCGAGGAACTGCGGATATTCCGTCTCGAACCAGTTGCGGGTTTCGGTGGAGTAGCGGAGATAGCCGCCTGTCTCGCCGTGAATCCAGTCGGACATATCGATCCAGCGCGTGATCTCGTCGGGACGTTTGCGGTACCAGGGCAGATATTCGGAAAGATGGCCGTTGCTTTCGGTCGAGTAGACGCCGAAGCGCTTCAGAACGTCGATGCGCAGTTTCTCCTGCTGCGAATAGACCGGATGCGCCTCGAAGGCAGCCACCAGTTCGTCCTTGCCAATGGGGCGGCCGTTCAGGCGCAGGTCGATGAACCAGGTCTGGTGGTTGATGCCGGAACAGACATAGTCGAGTTCCTGCGTGGACTTGGCGCCCAGCACCTCGGCGATCTGTTCGGCGCCGTGCTGGACGCCGTGGCAGAGCCCGACAGTGTCGACCTTGCCGTATTCGATCGCCGCCCAGGTGTTCATCGCCATCGGGTTGGCGTAGTTCAGGAATTTGACGTTCGTCTCGGCGACCTCGCGCATGTCCTTGCAGAAATCCAGGATCACCGGGATGTTGCGCTGTCCATAGAGAATGCCGCCGGCGCAGATCGTATCGCCGACGCATTGGTCGATGCCGTATTTCAGGGGAATGCGGATATCGTCGGCATAGGCTTCGAGACCGCCGACCCGCACGCAACTGATGACGTAGCGTGCGCCTTCGAGCGCCTTGCGGCGGTCGGTCGTCGCCGTCACCCTGGTCGGCAACCTGTTTGCCTCGACGATCCTGTCGAGGATCGCCTTGATCATCTGAAGGTTGTGCTCGCTGACATCGGTCAGCGCGAATTCGATGTCCTTGAATTCGGGCACGCAGAGGATGTCGGTGAACAATTTCTTGGTGAAGCCGACGCTTCCGGCACCGATGATAGCGATTTTGAAACTCATCAGCCGCACCTCATTCCATTTCGAATTGCAGGCAAGGAATGACAATGGGAAGCTGTTGCCACATGCCGTGGCATGTGTGCAGGACAAGCCGGAATCCGGCTCGCCAACCTCCCTGTCCGCTCCTCGACTGCGGATCTCTCTCGCTTTTCGACGGCGATTATGCGCTTATTCGCGAGCGCGACCAGAGAAGGATTATGCTTTCAAGGGTAATTTTGTGCTGCAGGATTTGATAGACAACGGACAGTCCATGCGTACGATCTCGCTGCCGCGCGGCCGCCAGCGTCTGCATGCCATGCCGACGAGCACGGGCTATGAAGTGCGCGAGGACGAGATCTACGACTGGGATGGGCGAAAGCGCGGCCAGACACCGTTCACCGTGCTCCAGCACACGATCAGCGGAACCGGCCGGCTGCGCTACGAGAACCGCAATTACCGCCTGCAGAAGAACGACACATTGCTGGTGCTGGTGCCGCACAACCACCGCTACTGGCTGGCCGGGGATGAGCGCTGGGAATATTTCTGGATTTCGATGAACGGCGAGGAGGCGCTGCGCATCCACAAGTCGATCCTCAGCGTCTCCGGTCCGGTATTTCGGCTGCAGCCGGCGACGATCGATCATCTTGCCGATTGCAGCCTGCGCCTGATCAAAGGCGCCGCTTCGCCGGGTGCTGCTTCGGCGGTCGCCTATGAGGCTGCGATGGCGCTCTATGACGATGTCTTCGGCTCCCATGCCTTTGCCGAAAAACAGAGCGCCATGCAGCCGGTCATCGATCACATCAATGCCAATCTCGACGGGCCGCTGCCGGTGGCGGACCTGGTCCAGATCAGCGGCCTCAGCCGGGCCCATTTCTCACGCTGTTTTGCTGAAAGCGAAGGCTTGCCGCCTGCCGAGTTCGTGCTGCAGCAGCGTCTGCAACGCGCGGCGAAGCTGCTGACCAAGGCGGATTTTCTGCCGGTGAAGGAGGTCGCCATCCTGTGCGGCTTCGAGGACGCGAACTATTTTTCAAAAGTCTTCCGCCGCTGCTACGGCATCACGCCGAGCCAATTCCGCACCACCGGCATGTATGCCAATTTGCGGACACCGGCCAGGCGTGGCGTCAGGGCGCCTGATGACGAGACCTGACGCCGCGACGGTTAAAAAGGCAGCCAGCTAGGCAGCGCGCCGACTGCCGCCATCCAGCCATTCGAGATCGGCTTGCGACAGCGTGATGTCGAGAGCGCGCAGGCTGTCGTCCAGCTCATCCAGCGTGCGTGGCCCGATCAGCGGGATGGATGGGAAGGGCTGAGCGAGCACATAGGCCAGCGCAATATGAATCGGGCTCTTGCCCAGTCTCGCGGCAAGTTCGACCGCCCGGTCGCGGCGGCCGAAATTCCGCTCGGAGTACCAGACCCGCACCAGTTCCTCATTGTCTTGCTTGTCCCGACCTGCGCGATGGGTGAAGAAGCCACGCCCCTGGCTCGACCAGGCGAAGTTCGGCATCTGCCTGGATGTCAGCCAGGCCTTCCATGGATCCGTGGAGGACGTGACGCAGCCTGCCCAGATCGGCTCCAGCATTTCAGCCAGCGAGAAATTGTTGGACAGCGCGCCAGGCTTTTGCTTGCCGGTGCGTTCGGCATAGGCGATCGCCTCATCCATGCGTTCCATCGTCCAGTTCGAGCCGCCGAACGGGCCGCGGATGCGGCCGGCCTTGACCTCACGATCCATCGCATCGACGAATTCGCCGACCGGCACATCGGGATTGTCGCGGTGCATGAAATAGACATCGACATGATCGGTCTGCAGGCGTTCGAGCGTCTGGTCGAGCTGCTTGCCGATCACATCGGGATAGCAGAGCGGCGAATGCGCGCCCTTGGCGATGACCACCGATTGCGCGCGCACGCCACGGTTTTTCAACCACTCGCCAAGCAGCTTCTCGGTATAGCCCCCGCCATAGACATAGCCGGTGTCGAAGAGATTGCCGCCGGCCTCGAAAAAGGCATCGAGCAGGATCGAGCCTGAGGAAAAGGTACGGAAATCCTCGAAGCCGAGCGCCACCACCGATGCCGGCTTCGACAGGCCGGGAATGGTGCGCTTGGCGATCGCCGTGCCGCCGGACCGCAAAGGCCGGCCGGAGATGGTGTTGGTACGCTGCGCGGCTTTCTCGATCCCGTATTCGAGGCCGGCGGCCGCCCGCCATTTGTCCAGCACACGCAAGGTGCCGAGGCTTTCCGCCCATGCCATGCCAGGCCAGGCGAATTCTTGGCCGCCGGCGCGGATGGCCTCGCCGGCTGCGTCGACCTCGAAGGAATAGACATGGCGCTTCTCTTCGACGCTAATGGTCTCGCGCGCGCCGGTGGATGCGATGATGTCGATCCGGCCGAGGCCGACGTCGCGGTTACCGCCGGCGAACCAGAAGTCCGGCACTTCGATGCGGCCCTTTGTGCCCAAGATGCGCAGCACATTGTCCTGGTTGAGCGAAATGCTGCAGGAGACTTCGGCGACAATGCCGCCTGGGAAATGCAGCAGCGCGGACGCCCATTCGTCGACGCCGGACTGGCCCAGATGGGCGGTGCCGACCACCTTGTCCGGCTCGCTGAAGGGCTGTCCCACTGCCGCGCCGGCAATCAGCCGCACCATCGAGACGGGATAGCCGCCAACGTCGAGAATGCCGCCGCCGGCGAGATCGTTGGCATAGAGCCGGTGCTGCGGCATGAAGCCCGGCATGGCGAAGCCGAAGCTCGATTTGATCATCCTGATGTCGCCGATGACACCGGACCTGATCAGGTCCACCAGCTTCAGCGTCTGCGGGTGCAGCCGGTACATGAAGGCTTCGCCGAGGAATGTGCCGGCCTTGCGTGCGGCGTGCATTATGGCGTCGGCTTCGAAGGCGGTCAGCGCAAGCGGCTTTTCGCACAGCACATGCTTTCCGGCCTCGGCCGCCTTGATCGCCCATTGCGCATGACCGGGATGCGGTATCGAAATGTAGATGGCATCGATGTCGGGATCGGCGAGCAGCGCGTCGTAGCCGTCGAGAATGCGGGCGCCGGGAAAACTCTCGGCGAGGCCGGGCTTGGCGGGATTTCGCGCGCCGATGGCGACCAGCTTTCCGGTGCGCGAAGAGGCCACGCCACCGGCAAAGGACTGGGCGATGCTGCCCGGGCCGAGGATGCCCCAGCGAATGGGCGTGGTTGCAGTCATTGTCATTCTCCTTGAAGGCTGGAAAGGGCCGGCGGTCAGCGCAGCCGCAGTCCTTTTTCGTCGAACAGGTAGGATTTGCGGATGGAAACGGTGATCTCTGATGTGTCGGGAACCTTCGTCGCGTCGCGCTGGATCACCACGTCGTCACCGTTGGCCGTTCTGGCGTAGAGGAAACTTGTGCCGCCCAGGTGCTCGACCACGTCGATGGCAACCACGAGGTCGGCGTCGCCCTCTCCGGCATTGCCGAAATGTTCGGGCCGCACGCCGACAATGACCTTGCTGCCGATTTTTGGGCTGCCCATTTCAGGTGCAGCGCCGGTCAGCGGTTGCGTGATGCAGGTCTTCTCCTGACCCGCCAGCTCGACCACGACACCACGCGCATCGTGCCCGACGACCCGGCCCTTGATGAAGTTCATCTTCGGCGAGCCGACAAAGCCCGCGACGAACTGATTGTCGGGGTTGTCGTAGAGATCGAGCGGCCGGCCGATCTGCTCGATATGGCCGGCGCGCATCACGACGATCCTGTCGGCGAGCGTCATCGCCTCGGTCTGGTCGTGCGTGACATAGATCATTGTCGTGCCGAGCTCCTTGTGCAGCCGGGAGATCTCGACGCGCATCTGGACGCGCAATTCGGCGTCGAGGTTGGAGAGCGGCTCGTCGAACAGGAACACCTGCGGTTCGCGCACGATGGCGCGGCCGATGGCGACGCGCTGGCGCTGTCCGCCGGAGAGTTTTTTCGGGCGCCTGTCCATCAATTCGCTGATGCGCAGGATCTCGGCCGCCCGCTTCACCCGCCGTTCGGTGTCGGCCTTTGGATTGCCGGTCATACGCAAGCCGAAAGAGAGGTTCTGTTCGACGCTCATATGCGGATAGAGCGCGTAGGACTGGAACACCATGGCGATGCCGCGGTCGGCCGGCTCGACATCGTTGACCACCTTGCCGCCGATGGCGATCTCGCCGCCGCTGATGTCCTCGAGCCCGGCGATCATCCTGAGCAGCGTCGATTTTCCGCAGCCGGAGGGCCCGACGAAGACGACGAACTCGCCGTCCTTGATGTCGATGCTGGCGCCATGGACGACCTCGAAGACACCGAAGCGCTTGACGACATTGTTGAGCGTGACCGTTGCCATGCTGCCCCTTACTTGACCGCGCCGGCGGCGATGCCCGCGATGAAATGGCGCTGCAGCAGCACGAAGACGACGAGCATAGGCACCGTCAGCATCACCGCGCCCGCCATGATGCCGCCCCATGACACTTTGGTGAGGCCGATCAGCGTGCCGAGCGCTACGGGTGCTGTCATCGAACCCGGCTGGCTGTTGATCAAAAGCGGCCACAGATAGTTGTTCCAGGAGGCGAGGAACAGGATGATGGCGAGTGCGGCCAGCATCGGCCGCGCCAAAGGCAGCGCGACGAAGAGGAAGATGCGCCATTCCTTGACGCCTTCGACGCGCGCAGCATCGAAGAGGTCGTCCGGCATCATCGAAAAACTCTGCCGCATGAACAGCACGCCGAGCGAATTGAACAGCGGCGGCACGATCAGCGCCACCCAGGTGTTGGCGAGCTTGAAGTCGCGCGCCACCATGATGAATTGCGGGATCAGCACGACCGCATAGGGAAGCGTGATGGTGCCGAGGATGATGGCGACAACCACGCCCTTGCCGAAGAACTGGTAGCGGGCCAGCGCCCAGCCGGCCATCGACGTCAGCAGCACCGACAGGATTGTGTAGGTCACCGCCACCGAGACCGAAATGCCGATGGCGCCGACGAAGTTCGTGTCACGCTGCAGATTGTTGAAATTGTCGATGAAATTGCCGTGCGGCAAAAGCTCGATGCCGGGGCTGAAGATGCCGTTGTCCGGCATGGTCGAGAACACCACCATCATCCACAGCGGAAACAGCCAGATCAGCGCCAATGGCGTCAGGAACAGATGCAGAGCGATGCTGCGTCCCAGTCTGGCGGAGGAGCGCGAACTCATTTCGGTTCCCTCGTCAGCCACAGCTGCGCCAGCGTGATGGCGATCGCCAGCCCGGCCATGGTGTAGGCGACGGCCGACGCATAGCCGAAATTGAGCGACCTAAAACCCTGGCGATAGAGCAGCAGGCCAAGCGTCTCCGTACCGCCGCCAGGTCCGCCGCGTTCGGTGATCAGGAACGGCTCGGTGAACAGCTGCATGGTGCCGATGATCGACAGCACAAGGCAGAATACGATGACCGGCTTCAGGAGCGGCAGGGTGATGTAGAAGAACTGCTTGAGCTTGCTGACGCGGTCGAGCGTCGCCGCTTCGTAGACATCTTCGGGAATGGACTGCATGCCGGCGAGCAGGATGATGGCGTTGTAGCCGGCCCAGCGCCAGGTCACCGCGATCATGATCAGCGCCATCGCCGGCGTGACGTTGGAAAACCAGTCGATCTTGGGCAGGCCGATGCTGTTCAACAGCTTGTTGATGATGCCGAAATCGAGGTTGAACATCAGCCGGAACACCGCCGAATAGGCGACCTCGCCGACCACCACCGGGGCGAAGAAGGCAAAGCGGTAGAGGCCGCGCGCCTTCAAGAGCGGCGAGTTCAACAGCACCGCCATGACAAGCGCCAGCGAGATCATCACCGGCACCTGGATGACAAGGATGAGCAGCGTGTTCTTCAAGGCATTGAAGAATGCCGGATCGCCGATCAACCGGCCCCAGTTGAAGCTCGGCGCGAACCGCCACGGCACGGTACGCGTCGCCTGGAAGGAGATCATGAAGGAGCTGATGATCGGCCACACCCAGAAGATCGCGAAGATCAGCAGATAGGGCGTGAGGAAGCGATAGGCCGTGGCGTTGCGGTTGCGCATTTTTTTGCCTCCTTCCTTTTTGCTTTCCGCCCGTCGGGTGGCGTGTCGGTATTCAATCTTCGAGGTCTGCGCCGCCCCTCACCTGCCTGCCGGCATCCTCTCCCCGTATAGTGACGGGGAGAGGGGCGCTGTCATCAATGGTTTCGTCAATCACCGGCGTTGCAGGACGGGCGCCGG
The DNA here is from genome assembly GCF_024518695.1 of Mesorhizobium sp. LMG17149. Taxonomy (NCBI): domain Bacteria; kingdom Pseudomonadati; phylum Pseudomonadota; class Alphaproteobacteria; order Hyphomicrobiales; family Phyllobacteriaceae; genus Mesorhizobium; species Mesorhizobium sp. LMG17149. The sequence continues at coordinate 308,675 of NZ_JANIFL010000003.1, read as the reverse complement.
CGCTGCGGCAATCTCCCTTCTCCCCGTCACTATACGGGGAGAAGGTCCCGGCAGGGGATGAGGGGCAGCGCCAAAGTTCCCGCAGGACGCATCCTCGGCCCGCCGGCGGTCATGACTTGACGGGCAGTCCGGTCGCCGCCGCGATCTGGCTTGCGGCATCGTCGAGTGCCGTCTTGGCGTCGGGATAGCCGCCGGCCAGATACTTGGTCTGCACGGCGCGGACGATGATTTCGGCGTCGCTCTGGAACTGCGTGCCGCGGCTCGGAACAACCTTCGGCAAGGTGCCGAGAATATCCTTCCACACCGCCTGGCCGCCCCAATAGGGCAGACCTTCCGAGACGTAGGGGTCATTGAGCGCCGAGATCAGGGACGGCACCAGGCCGAACTCCTTCAGCATCGTGATCTGGCCTTCATTGGTTCCGAGCGTGTATTTTAGATAGGCGTAGGCGGCCTCCTTGTTCTTCGACACCGAGGTGATAGCCAGCGAGGAACCGCCCAGATTGGCGGCGCGCGGCCCGTCGGCGGTGAGGCTCGGCATCAGATAGACGCCCCATTTGCCGTTTTCACCGGCAGATTCGGTGCGAATGGTGCCCTCATACCAGCCGCCATAGATCTGGGTGGCGACGGTGCCGGCGGTGTTGTTGGTGATCTTGGTGCCCCAGTCGGCCGACGAGATGATGCCGGCGTCCTTCATCTCCTTGACCTTGGTCATGGCATCGACGCATTTGGGCTGGTTGACCGTGATCGATTGTCCGTCCTCGGAGAAGTAGGCGCAGCCCTGTTCGTTGGAGATCATGCGGAAGAATTCCGAGTCACCGTTGAAATCGGCATTGGTCATCGAGACGCCAGGATTGGCGGACTGGATCTTCTTGCCCGCGGCGATGAAATCGTCCCAGGTCTTGATCGAAGCCGGATCGACGCCGGCCTTTTCGTAGAAATCGCGGCGATAGAACGCGGCAACCGGGCCGGAATCCCACGGCATTGCGTAGGCCTTGTCGCCCACTTCCAGCTCGGTGCGCTTGAAATCGGGGAACTTTTTCTGGTCGTCGGCTGTGTAGCCGAGCGTATGCAGGTCGACGAAGCAGTCGGGGAACTGGCTCCAGTAATTCTCGGCCTCACCGTTCTCGACGGTGACGATGTCGGGCAGCCCGACGCCGCCGGCCGCGCAGCCGGCGATCGACTTGTCATAGGTCGGCTGGTTGCCGAGATCCTGGACGGTGACCTTGATGTCGGGAAATTGCTTGTTGAAGCCGGCAATGGTCGCCTTCAGCGATGAAGCCGCGACATTCCAGCTCCAGATGGTGATTTCGCCGGATTGCGCGAAGGCCGGGGCAGAGCCCAGGGCAAGCGCGAGCGCGGCGCAGGTCATTGTGATGCGCATTGAAATCCTCCCATTTCATTTGCTCTCTCACTGTGAGCGTGGCTAGACTATGCAGTGGGCAAGGCCTGTCGCCGTCAAAAGGAATATGAAATTGGCGGAAAGTAAGATGCCTGAACGGCCGTTCTACCAGCCTGGGGCCAGCAGCGTGGAAGGCCTGCCGCTGCTCCTGCAGATGTTTCACACCAACCCGTTGGTGATGCTCAAGCCGCACTGGCACGCCCAGGTCGAGGTTAATTTCATCGTGCGCGGCAGCGTGCATTACCGCATGAACGACCACGAGATTTCGCTTTCGGCCGGCGAGATGTGCCTGTTCTGGGGTGGCCTGCCGCACCAGATGGACGATTTGTCCGACGACGCCATCTATGCCGGGGCGCATCTGCCACTGGTGCATTTCTTCCGGCTGCACCTGCCCACGGATATAAGGCACCGGCTGATGACCGGCGCGACACTGGTGACATCAGCCACCGACCAGTCCGACAACCATAATTTCGAGCGCTGGAACCGCTACGCCCGGTCCGGCGACCAGGCCAAGGCCGAACATGCCGTCAACGAATTGCTGCTGCGGCTGGAGCGGGTGCGGTTCGAGCCCTACCGGCTGGTATCCGCAACTCCGACCGACCAGGAAACAGGCAGCCCCTTCGACCAGCAATCGTCGCGCAATGTCGGTCGCATGTGCGATTTCATCGCCGAAAACTTCCTCTACGACATCGATTGCGTGAACATCGCGGCGGCCGCCGACATCCATCCCAAATATGCCATGAGCCTGTTCAAGAAATCCACCGGCATGACGCTCAACGAGTATGTGAACCTGTTGCGGCTGAGCTATGCGCAGGCGCTTTTGATGCATCAGGACGCCAATGTGCTGCGCGTCGCCATGGATTCGGGCTTCGGCTCGCTCAGCGCCTTCAACAAGTCGTTCCGCAAGCTCGCCGGCATGTCGCCCTCCGATTTTCGTAGAGGCGTGACCGGCGCAAGATAGGTGGCGGCGACCAATGCCGGTCTGAGCCGCGAAGCATTGTGCGCCTCGATCGCCGGCTAAAGGCAGTGCCACGGCATGTCAGCCGGCAACAGCGGCACGGACAGGGATGGCGAAGGCCGCATCGTGCCATGCCGTGCCCGATTCCGGCCCGCAAGCGGCATGGAAACCGGGGCACCGCACGGCGTCGCTTTTCCTGCCTGAAATCGCCCACTAGGCGCTGGACAGGCCGAATTCCCGTGCTATAACCCACGCGCTTTCAAGGGGCGCCCCACGGCGCCTCAATGAATTCCGGTCTGCGAGTTTTCGTTTGCCGGAACAGGCCCAGATAGCTCAGTTGGTAGAGCAGCGGACTGAAAATCCGCGTGTCGGTGGTTCGAATCCGCCTCTGGGCACCATTTTCCCAAGGTCCGTTCTGGACACACCCCATCGCGTCGCCGCCTGCATCGCCAAGTGGAATCACTTTGCGCACATTAACCCGCCGACGGATTTAATTTGCTTGGCCACCCCTCAACCCTAGGGCAAACTGCCTGCCGGGGCTGCAGGAGGTGAAATGAGAGCACGCGCAGCAACGCTTGGGGATCTGGAGGATGTCTTTCGCGGTCTGTCCAAGCGGATGTCGGACGAATACGTGGCGGCCGGCAAGGACAGCAAGATCGCCTACGACAATCTGATGATGAATTTGAAGGAGGGCCGCGCGCACGCGCTTGTCGAGGGCGACAAGGCCGTGGCAATTATCGCCTGGCATGAGAACAGCGACGCCGCCGACACGCTGTTCGCCGCACGGGAAGACTTCTTCCGTGCCGCGACCGTTCGCTTCTGCAAGCGGCATATCAAGCACATCCAGGCGCTCGCCGGCAACCTCGCCATCCACTCGCGCAGCTGGCTCCAGGGGCCGGATGTCGCAAGATGGTTCGGCGTTATCGGCTATGTCGAGCGCGGCCGGGAGAACGGCGCCACTTTGTTCGAGCTGCCGCCGGCTCGCGGATAGGCAATCGCGGGATATTGCCTGGCAAGCTTGCAGTTTCGAGCGCTCTCCCAGGAGGGCGCGAAGAGACTCTGCCACCAGCCGTCCTGGCAGAAGCTGTGAGACGTGCTGCCGTTGATTTCCAGATGTTTCCTGCGACTATCGGCACGCACGCTTGCGGTGGATAGAGGTCGAAACAATGCATCTGGACTACTCCGATCACGTCTTCGTCGACCTCCTGCCCGAGCAGTTCGGCGCGTCGGAAACCATCGTCGCGCGTTATCGCGGGCTTGTCGCCACCGCCTTTCGCTACCGATCCGGCGTTGCCGGGCTTCGGATCAGCAACGCGAAGGGCGAAATCGTCATGCTGCCGTTCCAAGGACAGCAGATCTGGGACGCGACCTTCCTCGGCCGCTCCCTGACCATGCGCTCGATGTTCGATGAGCCGGTCGCGACCCGCGACTATCTTTCCAACTACGGCGCGTTCTTCATCCACTGCGGCGCCACCGCAATGGGAAATCCGGGTCCGGATGACCGCCACCCGCTTCACGGCGACCTGCCCAATGCGCCTTATCAGGATGTGCAACTGATCGCCGGCAGCAATTCCGAAGGGCCCTTCATGGCGCTGACGGGGCGCTGCCGACAGACCGTCGCTTTCAGCCATGACTATGTGATGGAGCCCACCGTACGGCTGCAACTCGACGCCAGCAGCCTCGCCGTCGACATCGTGATCGAGAACCTGAAACGCTCGGCCATGGAGTTGATGTACCTGGCGCACATCAATTTCAAGCCGGCCGATGGCGGGCGCCTGGTCGACACCGTAGCGGATGATTCCGCGGACATTGTCGTGCGCCAGACGCTGCCGCCCTTTTTCACACCGAGCGAAAGCTACCTTGCCTACCGCGATGCCGTTGTCGCCGATCCTTCGCGGCATCGCCTGCTGACCAAGGGCGAGCCGATCGACCCAGAACTCGTGCTGACGATGAGGGCTAAGGCGGACCTCCAGGGCTGGGCGCACGCCTTGCAGGTCCATCCGGACCGTACGGCGGATTTCGTCAGCTTTCGCCCCGACGAGCTCAATTATGCCGTCCGCTGGATCACGCGCGGCGCCGACCAGGACGCGCTTGGCCTCGTGCTGCCGGCCACCGCCGAACCAGACGGCTATCTTGCGGCCAAGGAAAGAGGCCGCCTGGTTCGCGTCGCACCCGGGGAAAAATTCCGCTGTGCCCTGCGTTTTGGCGCTATGGACGCGGACGCAGCCACACAACGAGAACAAGCCATTGCAGCGTTGAGAGGTGAAGGCCGTTAGTCGCAAGCCCTGACCGCAAACGCTGCCTGAACCGCGCGATTGACCGTGACCGGCAGGATCGACATGTGGTTCTCGCCAGCGTGCAGCTCGAAGCGCGCACGCACGCCCGGGAGAGCATCAAGCCGCTGCGCCATTGCCCGCGCGAATTCGTCGGTGCGTGTTATCTTCTTCTGCTGCAGGCGCTTTTCCTCGTCCTCGGCGCCAATCTGGAACGGCGCCAGCTTCTCGGTCTCGTACTCGCCGGCCGACAGGATCACGGTCGCCGCCAAACCAGCGGGGATGGCGGCCTCGAAGGTTTCGAGAAAGCGGTCGATGGCACGCTCTTCCCAATAGATGGCGGGGCTCGCCGCGATCCAGGTCTGGAAGGTAGACGGCCGCGTGAACAGGGCATAGAGCGCAAACAGACCACCGAAAGAATGGCCGTAAAGCGCCTGGCGGCTTGTGTCGACCGTGACCCGACCGGCGACCCATGGCTTCAGCTCGTCTTCGATGAAGGCAAGGAATTCCGCTGTCCCACCCGTCCGGACTTCGGGCGTGCCCTCGTAGAAGGGCGGATAGGTCTTGCCCGGCGGCGGGCCGAGATCCCATGAGCGGCGCAGCGGGTCGTAGGCGCCGTCGACGGGATAGCCGATGGCGACGATGACGCCCCAGCCGACATTGGTGCCCGTTGGATAGAAGGCCTGCGCGCGCATGGCGTCGACCGCCGTGCCGATGACGGCATTGCCGTCGGTCATGTAGAGTACCGGCCAGCCGGCTTCTGGCACCGGCCCGGACGGCACATGCAGGAATATCCGCCAGGGGGCGCCGCCCTGCGCCGGGACAAGATCGTGGACCGTGGTGTCGGCGATCAAGGCTGGCATCGACTTGGACATCGATATCTCCACAAGGGCAAAACGGTCAGCGGCGGCGCAGCAGCCACATCAGCACCGGGCCGCCGATGAGCGTCGCGACGAGACCGGCCGGGATCTGGCGCGGGAAGATGGCGGTGCGGCCCACCCAGTCGGCGGCGACCATGATCAGCGCGCCGGCAAGCACCGCGCCAATGGCCTGCGGCAGCGCACGGGAAAGGCCAATGCGACGGGCAAGGTGCGGTGCCATGAGGCCGATGAAGGTCAGCGGACCGACGATCAGGGTAGAAGCTGCGGTGAGTGCCGCGACCACCAGCAGCACGAGAAGCCGCGTCCTCTTCAGGTCAATGCCAAGGCCCTGCACAGCGGCGGGGCCAAGCGGCAGGATGTCGAGCCAACGCATGAAGAAAGGCGCGAGCGCGAAGAGGCAGACGGCGATGCCACCGGTGAGCAAGGCGTCACCGACATCGACGCCATAGGTCGAACCGGTCAGCCAGTTGAGCAGCAGCATGGCACGCGGATCGCCGGTGGCGGTGAGCACCAGGATCAGCGCGTCGAACAAGGCCGTCAGAGCAACGCCGGCGAGCAGCAGCCGCTCCGGCGCATAGGCGGCACGACGGCCGATCGCCAGCGTCACCAGCAAAGCGGCGAAGGCGCCGATGGTTGCCGCCGCCGTCTGAACCGGGCGCCCGGCATCGGAGAGCGCAAACAGCGCCACCATCATGCCGAGCGCAGCACCGGCGCTGATGCCAAGCACTTCGGGGCTCGCCATCGGATTGCCGGTCAGCCGCTGCATCATCAGCCCGGCAAGCGCCAGCATCGCCCCGGCGCTCAGCGCGGCAAGCACGCGGGGCCACCGCCACGACAGCAAAGGCTGCAGCTCGTCGCCGAAGGCGAAGGTCCAGCCATGCGGGCCCGGTCCATAGAGCAGGGCCAGCCCGAGCAGCAAAAGCAAGGCCAGGCCGATCGCCGTCAGCATAAGGCCGGGCCGGCTTGCGCGCGGCAGGCGCGCGGCCATCAAGGTCGGGGCTTCCGAGCCAAGAGCAAGGCGCGGCAGCAGCCAGAGAAGCAGCGGCGCGCCGAGAAGTGCTGTAATCGCTCCGGTCGGCAGCAGGTCGCCTTGCGGCCCGGTGGCGATCTGCACGGCCTGGTCGGCAGCCCACAACAGCGCCCCGCCGATCAGCGGCGCCATCACCAGTTGCTGGCCCAGCCGCCGGGCACCGCCGATGCGCGCGAGCGTCGCCGCGGCCAGGCCGACGAAACCGATGACGCCGACAGCGGCAACGACAAACGCGATCAGCGCGACGGCGGCCGCCAGTCCGGCGAAGCGATAGGCGCCGAGCGGCACGCCAAGGCTGCGCGCGCCTTCATCGTCGAGGCCAAGCAAGGTCAGTGGCCGCACCATGAGGAAGATCGCAAGCGCAGCAGTGCCGATGCGCGGCAACAGCCACAGCGTCGTCGACCAGTCCTGCTGGCCGAGCGAACCGGCGCCCCAGATGAACAGGCTGGCCAGCCATTCATGCCGCAGCACAATGAGAGCGGCACCGACGGCGCCGGCATAGAGACTGACGACAAGCCCCGCCAGCACGACCGAAAGCGGCGACAGGCCCTTGTGCCAGGACAGAGCGAAAACGGCGGCAAGGGCGACGAATGCGCCAGCCAGCGCCACCCATTCGCGGCCGAAGGCAAGCAGCGAAGGCGACAGAAGCGTCGCCAGCGCCAGCGCCAGATAGGCACCGGCCGAGACGCCGACCGTTTCGGGCGAGGCAAGCGGGTTGCGCAGAACCTGCTGCAGGACGGTTCCGGCAAGCCCGAGTGCCGCACCGCACAGAAGGCTGACGGCAAGCCGAGGCAGGAAGGCATAGTGGACGAGCACCTGCCGCATGTCGGCGATGTCGGGGGCGGCGACCGATTGGAGCCAGAGCGCCGATGGCAGCTGCACGGTTAGGTTTGAGACGGTTGCCGCTGACGCTGCCGCGAGCAGCACCGCGCAAAGCAGGATCGCGCCTACCGGCTGATTGCTGAAAAAGCTCCACGCGGAGGCCCGGCCGGCCGACGCAGGCTTCCCCCCTTGGGCAATGGCCGCAGCATCCTCAGCCACGGGCGGCCTCCCCGGTTATCGCCGACGCCAGGACCCGAGCAAAACGGGTGGCGGACGGAAGGGCGCCGAACATATGGACGGCGGGAAGACGCATGATCGAGCGGTTGCGCACGAAAGGCATGGCGTTCCAGACCGGACTTTCGGTCAGCGTGCCGCCCGCGCCCTCGGGCAAGGGTTCGAGATAAGCGAGGCGAGCGTCGCTGGATGTCGCCAGCCCGTCGATACCAATGGTCGAAAACCCCCAATAATTGGTCTCGGCCGTCCAGGCGTTGGCGAGCCCGATGCGATCGAACACCTCCTGAAACAGACTCTTCTTGCCGTAGACGCGCACATTGCGCGGGTCCATGAAGCTGACGACATAGATCGGCCGCGCCGAAAGCGGCGCCAGCTGCCGGCGGACTTCCGAAAAATACGCATCTGTCGCCGCGATCAGCGCTTCGCCTTCGCTTTCCTTGCCGACAAGCCCGGCAAGCTGGCGCGTCGCCTCGAGTGCGCGCTGATAGGGCTGCCCGGCCTCGGTATAGAGCCCGATCGTCGTCACCGGCGCCACGCGTTCGAGCAGCGGCTTGATGCCGTCGAGATACGGCATGGACAGGATGATGTCGGGCCTGAGCTGCTGCAGCAATTCGAGATTGGGTTCGAGCAGCGTTCCGACATCGGCGATCTCAGGCGGCAGCGGCGGTTCGACCACCCAGGTCTCCCAGATGTCGCGACCGGCAATGGCAACCGGGCTGACACCGAGCATGAGCAAGGTCTCGGCCAGGCCGTCATCCAGGCAGACGATGCGCAACGGTTTCGCCGTGGCAGATGGCGATGCAATTGCGGCAAAGGGCAAAACGAAAAGTCCCAGCGCGCCGCGCCGGGTGATCCGACCTCGGAGACGGTCAGCCCTGTGGGATTCAAGGGCTGCCATCATCGCGCAGCGCCTGTGCGGAAAGCCGGCTGGGCGTGGATTTCAGGCACGGGTTTTCTCCAAAACGACGCATTCAAAAATCTGGCTGCCGGCAGCCGATGGTCGGTTGACTATGAAACATGACTTCCATAGTCAACATTGAAGATGACTAACCAGTCAACAAATTTAAATTGGCGCAAGGCGAAACGGTCCTGCGCGCATTGCGGGCAGTGAGGGTATCAAGATGCGGTTGAGTGCATATCGTGCGGCGCGGCGGCGAAGCCGGACCCGGGGCCTCGTGGTCGCATCGCTTTCGACCCTGCTTTGCACCCAGGCCCTTGCGCAGGAAGCCGCGACCGAGCTCAACCCGATCAATGTCGAGGGACAGAGCGACAGCCCGGTCGGACCGGATGACGGCTACATCGCCAAAAACACCACCACCGGCTCGAAAACCGACACGCCGCTGAAGGAAATTCCACGCTCGATTTCGGTGGTGACCCGCAAGCAGCTCGATGATCGCCAGCCAGGGCAGCTTGAGGACGCCTTGTCCTATCTCGCCGGCGTCACCATCTCGCCATGGGGCGTCGACGATCGCTTCGACCAATGCCTGATTCGTGGGTTCGACCTCTGCACGTCGGCGATCTATCGCGACGGGCTGCCGCAGAAAGTGATCGATTTCTCAGGCTTCAAGATCGAGCCCTACGGGCTGGAGCGAATCGAAGTCTTGAAGGGGCCATCCTCGGTGCTCTACGGCGAGAACGAGGCTGGCGGCATGGTCAACGCCGTCACCAAGCGACCGACGGACAAGCCGATCTATGACGGCTTCCTCAGCTATGGCAGCTTCAACACCGTCGAGGCCGGGCTGGATATAGGCGGCCCGATAGACGATGCCGGCGTGTGGTCCTACCGGCTGACCGGCCTGGTTCGCAACGGCGCGCTCGAAACCGACTATTCCCGCAACGACCGCATCTTCGTCGCGCCGGCGCTCAGGTGGCAGCCGGATGCGCAGACCTCGCTGACCATCCTGGCCAACTACCAGTGGGACAGGCTGACGACGAATCAGTTTCTGCCGGCGCAGTATGGCAATCTGCCGCGCAATTTCTTCACCGGCTCGCCCGACTTCGACCGCTTCGATGCCAACCATGGTTCGATCGGCTACCAGTTCAGCCATGAGTTCGACGACCATTGGACGGTGCGGCAAAACCTGCGCTACTCGCAGCAGGAAACCGACTACCGGCAGCTCTATTTTGGCGAGTGGCTTGGCGGCCCATACATCGGCGCAGACGAACATACGGTGCAGCGCACGCTGTTCACCGTGGATGAGACGGCAAGGCTGTTCAACGTCGACAACCAGGCCGAGTACAAGGCTGACTTCGGCGTGGTCGAAAACAAGCTGCTGTTCGGTCTGGATTACAGCAGACAATCGGTCGACGGGCGCAACGGCTACGGGGCGGGTCCGCCGCTGGACACCCAGAACCCGGACTACTCGATCCCTGTCACGCCGCCGAGCCTCATCATTACGGATCGCGTGGAGACGATCGGCCAGGTCGGCCTCTATGCACAAAACCAGTCCAAGATCGCCGACCACTGGGTCCTGACAATCGGCGGCCGGCAGGCCTGGATCGACCACACCAATTTCAACCGACTCGACGGTGCAGGCAGCTACGATCAGAAGGACCATGCCTTCACCGGCAATATCGGCATCGGCTATCTCTTCGACAACGGCCTGACGCCCTACGCCAGCTATGCCGAATCCTTCACCACCAATATCGGCCCGACCCAGTCCGGAGACGCGCTGCTGCCCTCGTTGGGCAAGCAGTATGAAGTCGGCTTGAAATACGAGCCGACCTTCTTCCCCGGCTTCATCACCGCTTCGCTGTTCGACCTGCGCAAGACCAATGTGCCGACGGCAGCAGCCAATCCCGTCTACCAGGTCCAGACCGGAGAAGTCCGCCATCGCGGCCTGGAGATCGAGGCCAACGCAGATCTGGCTTCCGGCCTCAGCATGACGGCGGCCTACACCTATCTCGACGCGGAGATAACCAGCGATGCCGCCGCCGTCATCGGTAACCGCCCGGCCAGGGTGCCGGAACACCAGGCATCGCTGTGGGCCAATTATGAGGTTGGCAGCGGCGTGCTCGAGGGCCTGAGCGTCGGCGCCGGCGTGCGCTATATCGGCGCCAGCTTCGGTGACAATACGAACACGGTTAACGTGCCCGGCCACACACTGGTCGACGCGGCGCTGCGCTACAAGAAGAATGGCTGGCAGGCAGCGCTCAATGTCTCCAACCTGTTCGACAAGACCTACTATTCGACCTGCTATGAGGCCGGCAGCAATGCCGACCTCAGCTGCATCTATGGCGAAGGCCGCGTCATCAAGGGCAGCCTCAGCATGAAGTTCTGATGCATGCCGCTCGGCTGCCTCGGCTGGCAGTGATCTGGCATGCGGGATCTGAAGCTCGCCGCACGAACCTGTGATGACGCGCGTCCAGAGCCGCGATTCGACGCGGCCCTGTCCTCCGTCCGGATGGCGGCAAGACGATTCGCACCGTCACGGTGGGCGTGCGACGTCCGCTCGCCGAAAATCGCTGCCCGCGAAGCGCAATCCACGTCCCGCATCATTTTTCCTCCACGAATGCATTCCAGGATGGATGGTCCCACGACCGCCTCCGGGCGGCGCGCTCTGGATTGGATTGCCTGAAAAAGGCAACGAATCAAAAAACCGGCGGCGGTCGTCGCCAGAAGGTGTAGAAGACCGTACCAAACGCATTGAAGGGAGTGCGATCGGGTTGCGCTCGGCAAGGCTTGATGGTTTGTTGCCGCTATACGGAGAATAAATGATGCGAGAGCCTGCCGGTCAAGACGAATACGGGTCGACGAACCCTTTCGATCCGGACGATCTGCCAACCTTGAACGCAATCGGCCCGAGCATGGGAAGCGGCAATGATTTCGAGAGATATGCCGTTGCCGTGATCATCGTGTTCGGTGCGCTGATCATTGGCGGGCTGATGGCCGCATCGATGGTCTTCGGGCACCGCAACGGCTTCCTCTTCGCGCTTGGCGGCGCCACGTCCGCCTGGATATCCGGAAACGCGCTGCTGCTCGACCGGCCGCGTATCTATGCGCTGTTCGTCGGCATTGCCGCCTTGATGCTGGTTGCGTCCACTCTCACGCTGGTCTTGTGACGGCCAAATCGGTGTGAGCCGATCCACTTGAGCAGCGGGCGATCAACCCGAATCGCCATGCTGCACCAGGTTTTTCCTCCGAGCTATCAGTATCCGAGCGCCTCGCCGGAGGCCGCGCGGCTGTCGATGGCGCCGTTGTAGCGCGAGCCGCCGCCTTTCTCGATTTCCGCCAGGCTCTTGCCGCCGACCAGGATGCCGGCCGCCTGCCCCCAGCTCTGGTCAGCGAGATCAAGGTGATATCCCATGCCGGCCAGCAGCTTTTCTGTGTCCGGCGACAGGCCGAACGGCTCGACATAGACCTTGTCGGGCAGCCATTGATGGTGGATGCGAGGCGCGTCGATCGCCTCCTGGATGTTCATGCCGTGGTCGATGACATTGACGATCGCTTCCAGCGTGATCGTGATGATGCGCGAGCCACCCGGGCTGCCGATGACCATGAACGGCTTGCCGTCCTTGGCGACCACGGTCGGGCTCATCGACGACAGCGGCGTCTTCTTCGGCTGGATGGCGTTGGCCTCGCCCTGGACCAGGCCGTAGAGATTGGGCACGCCGGGTTTCTGGGTGAAATCGTCCATTTCGTTGTTGAGCAGGATGCCGGTGCCGTCGGCGACGACGCCGGCTCCGAAGGAGCCATTCAGCGTGTAGGTGACCGCGACCGCATTGCCTTCATCGTCGATGATCGAATAATGCGTCGTCTCCTTGCTCTCGCCAAAGCCCTTCGGCATCAGATCCTGCGACACGCCGGCCCGGAACGGGTCGATCTTGTCGCGGATATCCTTGGCATAGGCCTTATCAAGCAATTTCGAGACCGGATTGTCGACGAAATCGGGATCGCCGAGCGCTGAATTGCGGTCGACATAGGCATAGCGCATCGCCTCGACCATGACATGGACCGTCTCGGCAGAACCGGCACCGAGGTAGGATAAGGGATAGCCCTCCAGAACGTTGAGGATTTCGCAGATGATGACGCCGCCGGAGCTGGGCGGCGGCGAGGAGGTGATCTCGTAGCCGCGATAGGTGCAGGTCACGGGCTTGAGTTCGCGCACCGCATATTGCTCGAAGTCGGGCTTGGCGAGAATGCCGCCCTTGGCGCCGCTCGCCTTGACGATGGCATCGGCGATGGCGCCTTTGTAAAAGGCATCCGTCCCCCTTTCGGAAATGGTTGCGAGCGACGCCGCGAGATCGGGCTGGACCAGCCGCTCGCCGATGCCATAGGGCTTGCCGTCGGGTTTCAGGAATATCGCCGCGGCCGCAGGGTCCTTCGCCAGCCTGTCGGCACTGCCGGCAAACGAGGCGGCGTCGCCCTGGTTGAGGATGAACCCGTCCCTGGCATAGCCGATTGCCGGCGCCATCAGATCCTGGCGGGACAATTTGCCGTATTTTTCACGCGCCATCTCCAGACCGGCCACCGAACCCGGCACGCCGACCGCAAGATAGCCGTCGAGACTGGCCCCCTTCACCGGGTTGCCGTCCTTGTCGAGATACATGGTTTTTGTCGCCGCCAGCGGCGCCCGCTCGCGAAAATCGAGGAAGGTCGACTTGCCGTCCTTGAAGCGGATGGTCATGAAGCCGCCGCCGCCGATATTGCCGGCATTGGGGTAGACGACGGCGAGCGCATAGCCGACGGCAACCGCCGCATCGACAGCATTGCCGCCCTTTTTCAGCACCTCGATGCCGATTTCGGACGCCAGGTGCTGGGCCGTCACCACCATGCCGTGCTCGCCCTTGGCCGGCGCGGGCGATGCGGCGAAGACGCCCGTCAACGGCGCGAGGGCGAAGGTGATGGAAAGACTGGCGGCGATCAGTGTCCGACGGTTGAGAGGCATGGCGGTTCTCCGGGCGGGGGGACGCCTAGAAGACCGTGTTGGACTGATCGAGTCCACTAACAATTAAGGGAGCGTGAGAAAGAGCCCTCTCACCCGGATTGCCAACTGAATTGCGAAGCGCAATTCGAGGCAATCCGACCTCTCCCCGAAGGGAGAGGAGGTTGTCAGCGCTGACGTCAGTCTCTTCTCCCCAGCGGGGTGAGGCGTGGTCCGCGCGGCGGGCCAAAAGCCAACTGCTTGGCTTTTCGAACAACGAATGCCCGGAGGGCGGTGGCCGCAAAGCGGCCGGATGAGGGGGCCGGCTCGGCCTCAGACAATGCCGCCCGAGCCACCGGCGACCGCGGGACGTTCGGCCGCGACTTTCGCCCGATAGCCCGCCGCCCTATAGGCCGCGACCGGATCAATGGCGCCGCCGGTCTTCAGCCGCGCCATGGCGAGGATCGGCTCGACATCGGTGCGGTAGGCGGCTTTCAGCGTCTGCGTCGCCATCAGCGCGTCATTACTGTCCTGAAAACCTTCCAGCGCCTTGCGGTCGACAAGCAGCGCCTGCGCATAGGCGCGCTGCACCTCGACCGCCGACAGCATCAGGCTTTCGATCGGATCGGTGACGTTGTGGCTCTGGTCGAGCATGTGCGCCGGATCGAAACCCTCGGTGCCGGACAGTTCGGCATCGACCAGTTCGTTGAAGACGAGGAACAGCCGGTAGGGGTCGATCGAACCGGCATCGAGATCATCGTCGCCATACTTCGAATCGTTGAAATGGAAGCCGCCGAGCTTCTTGAACTGGATCAGCCGCGAGACGATCATCTCGATGTTGACGTTGGGGGCATGGTGGCCGAGGTCGACGAGACAGAACGCCTTGTCGCCCAATTCCCTGGCGATCATGTAGTTGGTGCCCCAGTCCTGCACGACGGTGGAATAGAAGGCCGGCTCGTACATCTTGTGCTCGCTGAACAGCTTCCAGCCGGCGGGCAGTCCGGCGTAAACCTCTTTCATGGCGTCGAGATAGCGCTCGAACGCCTTGGCGAAATTGACCTGGCCCGGGAAGTTCGAACCGTCACCGATCCACACCGTCAGGGCCTTGGAGCCGAGCGTCTTGCCGATCTCGATACATTCGAGATTGTGCTCGACCGCTTGCCGGCGCGTGCCGGCATCGGCATGCGACAGCGAGCCGAATTTGTAGGAAAGCGCCTGGTCCTTCGCGTCGGAAAAAGTGTTGGAGTTCATGGCGTCGAAGCCGAGGCCAAAGCGCGAAGCCGCCTGCTTCAGCCGGTTCGGGTCGGCCTTGTCCCACGGAATGTGCAGGGAGACGGTCGGCGTCGCTTGCGTCAATTGCTGGATGACGGCGCAGTCCTCGATCTTGTCGAAGATATCGCGCGGCTCGCCGGCGCCGGGAAAGCGGGCAAAGCGCGTGCCGCCGGTGCCGACGCCCCAGGACGGGATCGCCACCGCGAATTTCTCGACCTTGTCTCTGATAGCGTCGATAGCGATGCCGCGACGGTCGAGCCGCTCGCCGAGCGAGGCGTAGTCGCGCTTGAGGTTGGGCTTGCGCGCGCCGTTGTCCTTGTCGACGAGGTCGGCGGAGATGATGGATTCGGACAAGTGCTGATTCCTCCCAAAATATGTTCGGGCAGCGCTGCCCCTCATCCGCCTGCCGGCACCTTCTCCCCGTATAGTGATGGGGAGAAGGGCGAAGCGGCTAGCGCGTAAAGCTCTGGGCGTTGCCCGCGTCGACATTGATGATGTTGCCGGTCGACTTGGCCGACATGTCGGACGCCAGGAAATAGATCGCTTCGGCGATGTCTTCCGGGAAGACCGAGCGCTTCAGCATCGAACGCGAGCGATAGTGCTCCTCCAGATCGTTGGTCGACATCTTGTAGGCGGCGGCGCGCTGTTCCTTCCACTCGCCAGTCCAGATCTTCGAGCCGCGCAGCACCGCGTCCGGGTTGACGACATTGACCCTGATCTGCGCCTCCGCGCCCTCAAGCGCCAAGCAGCGGGCGAGATGGATCTCGGCGGCCTTGGCGGTGCAATAGGCGGCGGCGTTGGGTGATGCGGCAAGGCCGTTCTTGGAGGCGACGAAGACGACGTTGCCACCAATCTTCTGCGCGCGGAACAGCCGGAACGCTTCCCGCGAGACCAGGAAATAGCCGGTCGACAGGATGTCCATGTTCTTGTTCCACAGCGCCAGCGTCGTCTCCTCGATCGGCGCCGAGGAGGCCAGCCCTGCATTCGACACCAGAATGTCGATGCCGCCGAACTCGACCGCTGTCTCGGCAAAGCCGGCGATAACCTGGTCCTCCGAGGTGACGTTGATCAGCACCGGGCGGACGAAATCCTTGCCATAGACCTTGGCCAGTTCGTCATTGGCGCTGGCCAGCGCTGTCTCGTCGATGTCGGCCAGCACCACGCAGGCGCCTTCGCGCAGCAGCCGGTTGGCCGTGGCGCGGCCGATGCCGCCGGCGCCACCCGTGACCAGCGCGATCTGGCCGGCAAGCGACTTCGCCTTCGGCATACGCTGCAGCTTCAGGTCCTCGAGCAGCCAGTATTCGATGTCGAAGGCTTCCTGTGCAGGCAGGCCGACATAGGACGAGACGGTGGAGGCGCCGCGCATGACGTTGATGGCGTTGACATAGAATTCGCCCGAAATGCGCGCCGTCGCCTTGTCGCCGGCGAAGGTGAACATGCCGACGCCGGGCATCAGGTAGACGACGGCATTGGGATCGCGGATGGCGGGCGAGTCCGGATGCTTGCAGCTGTCGTAGTAGGCCTGGTAGCCGACGCGATAGGCTGCGATGTCGTCGGCAAGCCGCGCAATCACCGCATCGACATCGGGCTTGGCCGGATCGAATTCGATGACCAGCGGGCGGATCTTGGTGCGCAGGAAATGGTCGGGGCACGAGGTGCCGAGTGCCGCCAGCGGGCGCAGATCCCTGGAATTGACGAATTCGAGCACGGCGGCGGAATCGTCGAAATGGCCTGTTTTGTGGCTCTTCTCCGAGATCAGGCCCCGAATCCTCGGCATCAGTTTGGCCGCGATGGCACGGCGCTCGGTGGCGTCGAGTGCCTTGACCACTTCACCGCCGAAGATAGCGACACCTTCGGAGCGGCGCTCGAACCATTCGATTGCCTGGTTGATCACCGAGATCGTCGTCTCGTAGCATTCCCTGGGGGTGTCGCCCCAGGTGAACAGGCCGTGGCTTTCCAGGATGACACCCTTGGAATCGGGGTGTTCGAGGCAGAATTTCTCCAGCCACAGGCCAAGCTCGAACCCGGGACGCTTCCACGGCAACCAGCCGATGGCGTCGCCGAAGATTTCTTTCGTCAGCGCCTTCGAATCCTTCGCGGCGGCAATGGCGATGATGGCATCGGGATGCATGTGGTCGACAAAAGGCTTCGGCACGTAGGCGTGCAACGGCGTGTCGATAGAGGCCGCGCGTGGATTGAGGTTGAAGGTGCAGTGCGGCAGGAAGCCGACCATTTCATCTTCGTGCTCGACGCCGCGATAGAGACCTTTGAGCGCGCGCAGCTTGTCCATGTAGAGCGTGGCAAAGCCGTCCAGCTTGATCGAGGCGCTGTCGCCGCCCGATCCCTTGACCCACAGCACTTCGACATCCTCGCCGGTGAGCGGGTCTCTCTGCCAGATCTTCGACGACGTGTTGCCGCCGCCATAGTTGGTGACGCGCTTGTCGGAACCAAGTGTGTTCGAGCGGTAGACCAGAAGGTCCGGCCCGCTCATCGCGTGAGCCTTGGCCTCGTCCCACAGATTGGCGAGGCGCGCGCCGGTGCGCTTGTCGAGCATAAGAAATCCTCCCGAAGGCACGCAAAAGGCGCGGCCATTTGGCCCCGAATTTCCACGGAAGCAGCCGGCTTGTCAATCACAAACGATCAATATCGATCATATTGCACTGCACAATGAAATTATATGATCGGAAATGATTGACACTGCGCGTTTTGGGTGCCTAGATGCTCAGGCAGGGAGGAACCATGCACGAAAAAGAGCGCCACAGGATCATTCTGTCCGCCGTCCAGGAAAAGCCTGTGGTGACGGTGCAGGAGATGGTCGACCTGACGGAGTCGTCCGAGGCGACGATCCGGCGCGATATCGCGGCCCTCCACGTCCAGAAGCGGCTGCGCCGTGTGCGCGGCGGCGCCGAGGCAATCTCGCCGCCGCAGTTCATCGGGCTGGCCGGCCGGCCCTTTTCCGTCAACGAAACCATCAACGCCTCGCAGAAGCGGGCAATAGCGCGTGAAGCGGTTGAGCTGTGCAAGGACGGCGAACCGATCATCATCAATGGCGGCACCACCACCTTCCAGATGGTGCATTTCCTGACCGGCCGCCGCATGCCGATCTTCACCAATTCGTTCCCGATCGCCGAGCACCTGCTCAAGCACTCCAAGAACACGGTGATGCTGTCGGGCGGCACCATCTATCGCGAGCAGAACATCATTCTGTCGCCCTTCGACAATGACGTAACGCGCAATTTCTATGCGCGCCGCATGTTCATGGGCGCGCAGGGGCTGGGGCCGCTTGGCCTGATGGAAGGCGATCCGCTTTTGATCCAGGCGGAGCAGAAGCTGATCGACCAGGCCGACGAGTTGGTGGTGCTGGTCGATTCCTCGAAATTCCGCAAACGCTCCAGCCTGATCCTGTGCGGCCTGTCGCGCATCGCCACCGTCATCACCGATGACGGCATCGAGGATCGCGAGGCCAAGATGCTGGAGACCGCCGGCGTGACGCTGGTCGTCGCCCGCACATCCGCAACCAACAAGGAAGAATCTTCACTGCAGGCCTGAGGCCAACTCGCGCCCGCAGCGACGATGGAATGCAACGCTCAAGGGAGGAAATTCGATGAGCTTCTTGAAGAAATTGATGGTGACGGCGGCCTTTTCAGCCGCCATGTTCGTGAATGCCGCTTATGCCGAAAACGTCAAGATCGCGCTGGTGGTTAAGTCGCTCGGCAACGGCTTCTTCGATGCCGCCAACAAGGGCGCCGAAGAGGCGGCCAAGGAACTCGGCGATGTCGACATCATCTACACCGGCCCGACCAAGGCGACCGCCGAAGCGCAGATCGAAGTGGTCAATTCGCTGATCGCGCAGAAGGTCAACGCCATCGCCATTTCGGCCAATGACGCCGACGCGCTGGTGCCGGTGCTGAAGAAGGCCATGGAACGCGGCATCACCGTCATCTCGTGGGATTCGGGCGTCGCCAAGGAAGGCCGCCAGCTTCACCTCAACCCGTCCGACACCGGCCTGATCGGCGAGACCATCATCAAGCTTGCCGCCGACCACCTGCCGGAAGGCGGCGAGGTCGCCATCCTGTCGGCCTCCTCGACCGCGACCAACCAGAACGCCTGGATCGACGCGGCCAAGAAAATCCTGCCGGAGAAGTTCCCCAAGATCAAACTCGTCGCCACCGTCTACGGCGATGACGACTCGGCCAAGAGCACCGACGAAGCCAAGGGCCTGCTGAAGTCCTATCCGAACCTCAAGGCGATCATCGCGCCGACCACCGTCGGCGTCGTCGCCGCCGCCCAGGTCGTCACCGACGAAAACCTGATCGGCAAGGTCAATGTCACCGGTCTCGCACTGCCGTCGGAGTTCAAGAAGTTCATCGACAACGGTTCCAGCCAGGCGGTTGCCCTGTGGAACCCGATCGACCTCGGCTACTCGGCCGTCTACCTCGCCCATGATCTGGCGGTGAAGAAGGAAGAGGCAAAGCCCGGCGCCACCCTGTCGATCGGCCGCGTCGGCAAGGTCACGCTCGACGACACCAACTCGGCTGCGATGGCTCCGCCCTTCCAGTTCGACAAGTCGAACATCGAAAAGTTCTCCAAGATCTATTGATCTGGAGTTCTCTCGAGCTGACGCGGCGGGGCTCACGTCCCGCCGCGACTTTAAACGAACCTTGTTTCAGGGCTTGATACGATTATGGACACGACAGCCCAACACGGCGCGGTGAAGGAGCGGCCTCCGGCCCCGGCTCCACGCCTGACGCTGTCCGGCATCTCCAAGAGCTTTCCCGGCGTGCGCGCGCTGCACAATGTCAGCCTGTCTCTCTACCCCGGGCAGGTGACGGCGCTGATCGGCGAAAACGGCGCCGGCAAGTCGACGCTGGTCAAGATCATGACCGGCATCTACCAGCCCGACGGGGGTACGATCAGCATCGACGGCCAGGCCGTCACCCTGCCGAGCGCGCATGCCGCCTTCGGGCACGGCGTCACCGCCATCCACCAGGAAACCGTGCTGTTCGACGATTTGTCGGTCGCAGAAAACATCTTTCTCGGCCATGCGCCGCGCACGCGATTGCGCACCATCGACTGGCGCACGATGCGCAAGAATGCACGCGAAGTGCTCGACACCATGCATGCCGGCCATATCGACGCCGATGCGCGCCTGAAGGACCTCGGCATCGCCAACAAACATCTGGTTGCCGTTGCGCGCGCCATGTCGATCGACGCGCAGATCGTCATCATGGACGAGCCGACCGCAGCACTCTCGATGAAGGAGATCGAGGAGCTCTTTTTGCTGATCGAGTTCCTCAAGAGCGATGGCAAGGCGATCCTGTTCATCAGCCACAAGTTCGACGAGATCTACCGTATCGCCGACCGCTACACGGTGTTCCGCGATGGCGAGATGGTCGGCGAAGGCCTGATCAGGGATGCCGGCCAAAGCCAGATCGTGCGCTTGATGGTCGGCCGCGCGGTCGATCACATCTTCCCGCAGCGCAAGGCCGAGATCGGCTTGCCGGTGCTCTCCGTCTCCGGCCTGTCGCATCCGACCGAATTCAACGACATCGGCTTCGAACTGCACAAGGGCGAGATCCTCGGCTTCTACGGCCTGGTCGGCGCCGGCCGCAGCGAGGTGATGCAGGCGATATCGGGCATCACCCGCACATCAGCCGGCACGATCACGCTGGAAGGCAAGGCGCTCGCGCCGAAATCGGCTGCGGATTCGATCGATGCCGGCATCGTCTACGTGCCGGAAGAACGCGGCAAGCAAGGCGTGGTGATCGGCCTGCCGATCTTCCAGAACGTCTCGCTGCCTTCGCTCAAGCGCACATCGAAGTCCGGCCTGCTGCGGCTGTCGGAGGAGTTCGATCTGGCCCGCTCCTACACCGAGCGGCTCGACCTCAGGGCCTCCTCGCTCAGCCAGGATGTCGGCACGCTGTCGGGCGGCAACCAGCAGAAGATCGTCATCGCCAAATGGCTGGCGACGTCGCCCAAGGTGATCATCCTGGACGAGCCGACCAAGGGCATCGACATCGGCTCGAAGGCCGCCGTGCACGGCTTCATGGCCGAGCTGGTGGCGCAAGGCCTGTCGGTGATCATGGTGTCGTCCGAGCTGCCCGAAATCCTCGGCATGTCCGACCGCGTCGTGGTCATGCGCGAGGGGCTTGTCGCGGCGGTCTACGACAACAAGGGGCTGGACGCCGAGACGCTGGTTCGGACGGCAGCAGGGATTGCGGCATGAAGGCTTTCCTCAAATACCGTGAAATCTGGCTGTTCGCGGCCATCGTCGTGCTGATCGGCCTGATCTCGACGCGCTTCCCGGCCTTCGCCGACCCCGGCAATCTGCGCCAGGTTTTCAACGACACCTCGATCCTGATGATCCTGGCGCTTGGCCAGATGGTGGTCATCCTGACCCGGTCGATCGATCTGTCGATGGCGTCCAATCTATGCTTCACCGGCATGGTGGTGGCGATGCTGAACGCCGCGCATCCGGCAATCCCGATCCCGCTGCTGATCGTCGTCGCGCTGGCCGTCGGGCTGATGCTGGGCGCCATCAACGGCCTTTTGGTCTGGCGGCTGAACATCCCCTCGATCGTGGTGACGTTGGGCACGCTCACCATCTATCGCGGCGCCACCTTCGTCCTGTCCGGCGGCGCCTGGGTCAATGCCGACAAGATGAGCCCGGACTTCATCGGCTTTCAGCGCGCCGCCTTTCTCGGCATTCCGGTGCTGTCGTGGATCGCCATCCTGGTCATTGCGCTGTTCTTCGTCCTGATGACGCGCACCGCGCTCGGCCGTTCGATCTATGCGATCGGCGTCAACCCGACGGCTTCCGTCTATGCCGGCATCGATGTCGGCCGCACGAAATTCATCGTCTTCTGCATCTCCGGCATGATCGGCGGCCTGTCAGGCTATCTCTGGATCTCGCGCTATGTGATCGCGTCGGTCGAGGTCGCCAATGGCTATGAGCTCAACATCATCGCCGCCTGCGTCATCGGCGGCATCTCGATCGCCGGCGGCATCGGCTCGGTCGGCGGCGCGGTGCTCGGCGCACTGTTCCTGGGCATCATCTCCAACGCGCTGCCGGTCATCAACATCTCGCCCTTCTGGCAGATGGCGATTTCTGGCAGCGCCATCATCCTGGCCGTCGTGCTCAACGCGCGCGGCGAACGCCAGCAAGGCCGCATCATCCTCAGAAAGGTGGAGGCGTGACCGACATCCCTGCTCCGCGCCACATTCCCGACCGGCTCGACAAGCCGCTTCGTTCGGCGATCTTTTCCTGGGAAGCGCTGCTGGTCGTGGTGGCCGTCGCCATCTTCGCCATCAACAGCTTCGCCTCGCCCTATTTCCTCGACCCGTATTCGCTGTCCGATCTGACCTTCAATTTCACCGAGAAAGGCCTGATCGCCTTCGCCATGGCGCTGCTGATCATCTCGGGCGAGATCGATCTGTCGGTGGCCGCCATCATTGCGCTGGCGTCGACGATGATGGGCATGGCGGTGCAGGCCGGCGCCGGCACGCCGGTGCTGGTAGCGATCGGCATCGTCGTCGGGCTCGGCTGCGGCGCCTTCAACGGTCTGCTGGTGACAAGGCTCGGTCTGCCCTCGATCGTCGTCACCATCGGCACGATGAGCCTGTTTCGCGGCATCGCCTTCATCATCCTCGGCGACCAGGCCTACAAGGGTTATCCCGCAAGCTTCGCCTTCTTCGGCCAGGGCTATGTCTGGTGGGTGGTGTCGTTCGAACTGGTGCTCTTCCTGATCGCGGCCGTCGTCTACTGGTTCCTGCTGCACCGTACGAGTTTTGGCCGACGCGTCTTCGCCATCGGCAACAATCCGATAGCTGCGCAGTTTTCCGGCGTGCGCGTCGGCCGCACCAAGTTCCTCCTGTTTTGCCTGACCGGGCTGATGTCGGGCATCGCCTCGGTGCTGATCACCTCGCGGCTCGGTTCGACGCGGCCATCGATCGCGCAGGGCTACGAGCTGGAAGTCATCACCATGGTGGTGCTCGGCGGCGTCAGTATCCTCGGTGGCGCCGGCAGCATTGTTGGGGTCGTGCTCGCGGCCTTCATCATGGGGCTGGTGACCTTCGGGCTTGGCCTGCTCAACGTGCCCGGCATCGTCATGTCGATCTTCATTGGCCTGCTGCTGATTATCGTCATTGCCCTGCCGATCGTCTGGCGGCGACTCCGCGGAGGGCGTTGATGGCCGAGAAATATGCATTCAAGATGAAGCTGAAGCCCGGCATGAAGGCCGAGTACAAGCAGCGTCACGATGAGATCTGGCCGTCGCTGATATCGCTGCTGAAGCAGGCCGGCGTCTCCGATTATTCCATCCATCTCGACGAGGAGACCAATATCCTGTTCGGTGTTCTGTGGCGGCGTGACGACCACGGCATGGACGAATTGCCCGGATATCCGGTGATGCAGCGCTGGTGGGCTGAAATGGCCGACATCATGGAAACCAGGCAGGACAACGAGCCGGTGGCCGTGCCGTTGGAAACCGTGTTCCACATGGCATGAGTGCGATGCGCCACATCGCCGTTATCGACATCGGCAAGACCAACGCCAAGGTGGCGCTGGTCGACCTCGCTACGTTGAGCGAGGTGGCGCTGCGCCGCATGTCCAATGCGCCGGTGCGACAGGCGCCTTACCCGCACCACGATGTCGAGGCCCTGTGGGCATTCATCCTCGAAAGCCTTGCCGGTCTCAATCGCGAACAGCGCATCGACGCCATTTCGATCACCACCCATGGCGCGACCGGCGTGCTGGTCGACGCGGCGGGTGAACTGGTGCTGCCGGTGCTCGACTATGAGTTCGACGGCCCCGACGGGCTGGCCGAGGGTTATGACGCGATCCGCCCGCCCTTCTCCGAGACCGGCACGCCGCGCCTGCCGCTCGGCCTCAATCTTGGTGCTCAATTCTTCTGGCAGCAGAAGAGCTTCCCGGCGGAATTCGCCAGGGCCGCCGCGATGCTGATGTACCCACAATACTGGGCGTTGCGCCTGACCGGCATCGCCGCCAACGAGGTCACCTCGCTCGGCTGCCACACCGACCTGTGGAACCCGTGGACGGCGGATTTCTCATCGTTGGTCGACAGGCTGGAATGGCGCGGGCTGATGGCGCCGGTGCGGCCGGCCAGCGACCGCCTCGGCCCGATCCTGCCCATCGTTGCGATGCGAACCGGACTCGATCCGCAAACGCCGGTGTTCTGCGGCCTGCATGATTCCAACGCCTCGCTTCTGCCGCATCTTCTCTCCGACAAACCGCCTTTCTCCGTCGTCTCGACCGGCACCTGGGTGGTGTCGATGGCGGTCGGCGGCAAACAGATTGCGCTGGATGCCGCGCGCGACACGCTGGTCAATGTCAACGCAATCGGCGATCCCGTTCCCTCGGCGCGCTTCATGGGCGGCCGCGAGTTTTCCGTGCTGACAAAGGATCAGCCGGAGCAGTGGACCGAGAATGATGTCGGCGCCGTGCTGGCGCGAAAAATGCTGCTGCTGCCGTCGACCCAGCAAGGCTCGGGGCCATTCCCGCACCATGCCGCGGCATGGGTCAACGCCGACGGCCTGAACAGCGGCCAGCGCTTTGCCGCCATCTCGTTCTACCTGGCATTGATGACGGCAACCTGCCTCGAACTGATCGGCGCGGACGGCCCGACCACGGTCGAAGGCCCCTTTGCCCGCAACCGGCTCTTTGTCGGCATGCTGGCGGCAGCCACGGCGCGCGCCGTGGTTGGGTCCGAGGCCGCCACCGGCACCAGCATCGGCGCGGCGCTGCTGGCATCCGATCAGCCGGCGACGCACGGCAAGGGCGAAAGAATAGAACCGCCTGTAGACCCGGCCTGGGTCGACTATGTCAGCGCATGGCGCTCGGCAGTGGACGTGCAGGGCTGATCAGAGAATCCGTTTGCCGAAAGCCGACATGACGAAGTTGACCGCGTCGGTGCCGATCCGCGGCTCCAGATCCGCCGTCAGGCCCGAGACATCCATCGACAGCAAGCCACCGGAGAGCGCGATCGCCTCCATCGCCTGGTGCGTTTCGCGCACGGTCAGCCCGCCGGAGCCCGCAGCCCAGCCGGCGAATTCGGTTGCGGTCGGCGAATAGCTGACATGAAAGCCTTGCGTGCCTGAGGTGGCGATGCGGATCGCTTCGTGCATCAGGTCGCGCATGCCCATGGCGTCGATGTCGGTCATGGTGAAGGCCGACACGCGCGAATCCTTCAGCACCCGCGCCTCGGCCGGATCGGCGTGGCGCAGGCCGACGATGACGACATTTTCCGGCGACAGCTGCGGCTGCAGCGCGCCGGCCTTGTGATCGAGCCCGAGCGATCGCGCCAGGACCGAACATTCCGGCAGGTCGATGCCCTCCTCGTCCTCTGGCATCAGGGCGGCGATGGAATCGATCCAGATCAGGCCGAAAGAATGCGTCGCGCGCGCCGTCGCGGTCAGCGCCTTGTGGGCGATGCGACGATCGACGCCGGCAATCAGCCGGACCAGCCCCGATGGCGGCCGCTCGACATCGGCGAGTTCCACCACGTCGAAGTTCATCGCTTCCAGCCGGGCGCCGGTGCTTTCCCGGGCCAGGATGCCGGCAGCTCCCTGCCCGGCCGTGATCTGCACCATCTTGCGGCCGGAAAAATCCTCGACGTCGTGCATCGGGGCCTTCTCGACATATTCCGAGGTCATCGCCAAAAGCATGGCGCCATAGCTCATGCGGAAGGCGACGCGGTCGCCGACGGAGGGCCTCGGGTCGGCATCGGCGACATCCAAAAGCAGATGATCGCTGGAGGCGCCGAGCACCCTTATCCCCCTGGCGATCGGCGTCAGTCCCTCGACCAGCACATCCTCACGGCCGATATTGGCGATGGCGCGCAGCCTGTCGCCTTCGTCGGGGAAGACCGGCTGATTGCCGAAGGCGTCGTAGCCCGATTGGCCGATCGGTCGTGACGGCTTGAGCTTGACCTCGATGATGTCGCTTGTCAGCCGGCAGGCATCGGGTTCGAGCTCCGCCCACGGCGTGTCGCGGAAGGTCTCGACACCACCCTGCAGGATCGCCTCGCCGACGCGCAGATTGTTGATGCCGGCCGGCAGTCTGCCTTCGAGCAGCAGCGGCAGCGACGACGAGGCGCCGCCGGAGATCACGTCGAGGCTTCTGCCGGACAGGCGCTCGGTCTTGTAGGCATGGGCGACGAGTTGGCCGAGATTTTCCGGCGTCGGCATGATGGCGCCGAAACAGCCGAGATTGGTGCCGATGCCGGCAATGCGAACGCCCTTGAACTGCAGTATCTGCTCGACGGTCGGGATCAGGTCGTTCGGCCAGATGCCTTCTCGCAGATCGCCGAGATCGATCATCAGCATGATGTCGTGGATGCGGCCCATGCGCTCGGCGATGCGCGATATTTCGCGGATGGTGGCGAGTTCCGACTGCAGGCTGATGTCGACGGTGCGCACCACCTCCTCGACCCGCGCCATCGGCGGGCTGCGCAACAGCATGATCGGCGCGTTGATGCCGCTGTCGCGCAGCCGGCGGATGTTCTCGAAACGCGATTCGGCGATGCCGGCGACACCGCCGCGCAACATGGCGCGCGCCACTTGCGGCATGCCGCAAGTGCCCTTGGTGACGCCGAACACTTTTATGCCCGACAGCGCGCAGCGCTCGACGATCGTGCGCGCATTGCGCTCGATGCGGCCAAGGTCGATAGCGACTTGCGGTCCCGACATCACTACCCCCCGTAGACCAGCCTCTGCGGGTCGATCTCCGGCTTGCGGCCGGAAACGAGGTCGGCAAGGAATTTCCCCGAGCCGCAGGCCATGGTCCAGCCGACATGGCCGTGGCCGGTGTCGAGATAGAGATTCTTGTAGCGAGCCTGGCCGATGACCGGCACCGAGTTGGGCATCATCGGCCGCAGACCGGCCCAGAACACAGCCTTCTTCTCGTCGAAGGCACCCGGGAAAAGATCCTTGCCGGTGCTGATGATCGTCTTGAAATCGGCGGGCTTGAAAGTTCGGTCGAAGCCGGTGAATTCAGCCGTCGAGGACATCCGCAAGCGGTTGCCCAGCCTGGAATAGCCGATCAGCCGGTCCTCGTCGGCGCCGCCCATGGTCGGTCCCTTGCTTTCGTCCTCCAGGGGAATCGTCGCGGTATAGCCCTTTACCGGATAGACAGGCAGGTCGATGCCGTAACGGCGCCCGAGCAGGCCGCTCTCCGGTCCCATCGAGATGACCACGGCATCGCCGGCGACCGGGCCGGCCGACGTCATCACCGCGCGCACATGATCGCCCTCGATGTCGAGGCCTTCGACTGTCGTGCCGAACAGGAATTTGACGCCGAGCTTCTCGGCAGCATAGGCGGCCAGCCTGTCGACAAACTGCTTGGAATCTCCGGTCTGGTCGGTTGGCGAATAGACGCCCCCGGCAATCTTGTCCTTGACGCCGGCAAGGCCTGGTTCCAGCTCGACCAGCCGGTCGCGGCCGACGATTTCGATCGGCAGGCCGTGCCTGGCAAGATAACGGTAATTGTCGGTGCCGGTATCGAGGCTCTTTTGCGAGCGGAAGAAGTAGAGAATGCCCTTCTTGCGTTCGTCGTAGTGGATGCCGGTCGCTTCCGAAAGCGCATTGATGCAGTCACGCGAATAGAGCGCGAGCCTGAGCTTGATGTCGGTGTTGGCGCGCAGGCGCGCCACCGTGCACTGGCGCAGGAAACGCAGGCTCCAGGCGAGGAAATAGGGATCGAGGCGCAGCCTGACCTTGATGCCGAGATCATGGTTGTAGAGCCCGCGCAGGAAAGTCTTCAAAGCCGCCGGCGAGGCCCAGGCGGTGGCGTCACCCGGTGACACCAGGCCGGCATTGGACTGGCTGGTGCCTTGTGCCGCCGCCGGATGGCGCTCGATCACTGTCACCTCATGGCCGTCGCTGGCCAGATAATAGGCGGCCGCCGTACCGACGACACCGGCCCCGAGCACCGTTATTTTCATGCCATCCCCCAAGATCTCCTCGCGGCGACGCCTCCGCGCCTTGCCGCGAACGCCTTCAATAGCGCTTCGCTGCCCGCCTTGCGAGCCCTTGGGAGAACCCGGCTCAGCCGCGCGCGGAGTTCTTGCCGGTCAGGATGCGTTCCCAGGCGAGCGCGTCGGCGACGATCTGGTCGAGATCGTCGCGTTGCGGGGTCCAGCCGAGTTCAGCGCGGGCGAGATCCGAATTGGCGACCACCGCCGCGGCGTCGCCGGGACGGCGATCGCCCATCTTCACCTCGAAATCATGGCCGAAGGCGCGGCGCACGCTGTCGATGACCTCGAGCACCGAGTAGCCATGGCTGTAGCCGCAATTGGCGACGAGGCTTTGTCCCCCGGCACGCAGCCGCTGCAAGGCCAGGCGATGCGCCGCCGCCAGGTCGCTGACATGGATGTAGTCGCGCATGCAGGTGCCGTCCGGAGTCGGATAATCGGTGCCGAACACCTGCATGAACGGCCGCTTGCCAAGTGCCGTCTCGCAGGCGACCTTGATCAGATGGGTGGCGCCCGGCGTCGACTGGCCGGTGCGGCCCTTCGGGTCGGCGCCGGCGACGTTGAAGTAGCGCAGCGCCGTATAGCGCAGGCCATGCGCGATCGACGCGTCGCGCAGCATCCACTCACTCATCAGCTTGGACAGGCCATAGGGCGATTCCGGCGACAGGCGGGCGTCCTCGCGTACCGGCTCCAGGCCGGCTCCGCCATAGACGGCGGCGGTCGATGAAAAAATGAAATTGGGCACGCCTTCGCGCACCGCGGTTTCGATCAGCGTGCGCGTCTTCGAGGTGTTGTTCTCGTAGTAGCTGAGCGGGTCGGCGACCGATTCCGGAACCACGATCGAGCCGGCGAAATGAATGATCGCGTCGACCTTGTTCTCCCTGATGACCGAGCCGACCAATTCCCTGTCGGCGACGTCGCCGACGACCAGCTTCGCCTCCGGCGCCACCGCCCATTCAAAACCGGTGGAAAGGCGATCGAGGACGACCACGCTCTCGCCGGCATCAAGCAACTCCCAGACCATATGGCTGCCGATGTAACCGGCGCCGCCTGTAACCAAAACCGTCATCCGCGTCCTCGCTTATCCAAGATTTATCGGAAACTGTCTCAACCCCCGCTCTACTGGAAAGCCCGCCGCATAACCATTGAAACCGTGGTAACCGGCATCGCCGGCTAGTGGCATCGTCCTGAAACAAAGTTGATCCACATCAAGGGAATAGGCCACGATCCGTGATCGTTAGGAACAGGTCCGGGGCGTGGCATTTTGACCAAAAAGGCCAGGTGGACGACCAACAGGCCAATGATTATGATCCCGCGCAAAAATTGGGAAGCCTATATGAACTATCAGCGGTTCTTCGAGGAAGCGATCGACCAGCTCCATGCCGAGCGTCGCTACCGCGTTTTCGCCGACCTGGAGCGGATCGCGGGCAAGTTCCCGCGCGCCATCTGGCGTTCCAATGGCCGCGCCGAGGAAATCACCGTCTGGTGCTCCAACGACTATCTCGGCATGGGCCAGCATCCCGACGTCATCGCCGCGTTCCAGAATACCGCTGGCAAGATGGGTTCGGGCGCCGGCGGCACCCGCAACATTTCCGGCACCTCGAACCCGCTGGTCGAACTCGAGGTGGAGCTTGCCGACCTGCACGACAAGGAAGCGGCACTGGTCTTCACCTCCGGTTTCGTCTCCAACGAGGCCTCGATCTCGACCATCGCGAAGCTTTTGCCCAACTGCCTGATCATCTCGGACGAATTGAACCACGCCTCGATGATCGAAGGCGTACGGCGTTCCGGCGCCGAGAAAAAGATCTTCCGCCACAACGACGTGGCGCATCTGGAAAGCCTTTTGCAGGCGGCGGGGCGCGAACGCGCCAAGCTGATCGTCTTCGAAAGCGTCTACTCGATGGATGGCGACATCGCGCCGATCAAAGAGATCGTCGAGCTCGCCGAGCGCTACAACGCCATGACCTATATCGACGAGGTCCATGCCGTCGGCATGTACGGGCCGCGCGGCGGCGGCATCACCGAGCGCGAAGGCCTGGCCGACCGCATCGACATCATCGAAGGCACCCTGGCCAAGGCATTCGGCACGCTGGGCGGCTATATCACCGGCACCAGCGCCGTGATCGACGCCGTGCGTTCCTATGCGCCGGGCTTCATCTTCACCACGGCACTGCCGCCGGCGATCGCGGCTGCCGCGACCGCGTCGATCCGCCATCTCAAGCGCTCGCAGGCCGAGCGCGACGCCCAGCAGCAGCAGGCGAGCCGAACCAAGCAGATCCTGTCGGCCGCCGGCCTGCCGGTGATGGACTCGCCGACCCACATCGTGCCGCTTCTGGTCGGCGATCCCGAGGCCTGCAAGATGGCCAGCGACCGCCTGCTCGGCGTGCACGGCATCTACATCCAGCCGATCAACTACCCGACCGTGCCGCGCGGCACCGAGCGGCTGCGCATCACGCCGACGCCGTTCCACTCCGATGCGCTGATCGCCGAATTGCAGGATGCGCTGGTCGAGACCTGGGATGCGCTCGGCATCCCCTATGGCTCCGCCGGCCGGCCTTCGGTGGCCAAGAGCGACCGCATCATTCCCCTGCTGGTGCCTAAGTCAGGCGGCTGAAGCCGTTGCTGGTTGCGCCTGTCGATTGCTTCCAACGCCGCGACGCTCCGACGTCACGGCATGGATCCTAGGGTCTCCGCGACGTCGCTTCGCGACTGCTACGCCCTAGGATGACGAAGCGTGGGGGCTTCTGGCTAGTCACAGAGTTGGAGTCTGGCATCGTAGCAATGGCCGACCTTCGAGGTTGGCCGAGGCATCTTTCTCTTCGTCATCCTAGGGCGGAGCAAGGAGCGAAGCGACGCGGCGCAGACCCTAGGATCCATGCCGTTACTGCGGCCGAAGAGTGAGGCGGTCCAGAATCTTCAAACGCGCGGCTTTCCTGTCCAGCCCAATCCTCAAACTGCCTTCATCCACTTCGCCAGCCGGTGTGCCGCTTCCTCGATCTGGTCGAGGCGGCGGTGGAAACACAACCGCAAAAACGCCTCGCCACCGGGGCCGAAAGCGGTGCCTGGCGCCAGGCCGACATTGGCCTTGTCGACAATGTCGAAGGCAGCGGTGCGTGAATCGGTGATGCCGTCGACAGTGAAAAACAGATAGAACGCGCCCTGCGGCACCGTAAACCCAGCGCGGCCGGTGGCGCCGAGAATGCCGCAGACAAGGTCGCGCGCCTTGCGCGCCCGCTCCACCTGTTCGGCAACGAAGGCATCGCCCTCGTCAAGGGCGGCGGCCGCGCCGCGCTGCATGAACTGGGCGACGCCGGAGCTCGAATACTGGATCAGGTTCTCGAACACCTGCTGCAAGCTCGGATGCGTCTTGATCCAGCCGACGCGCCAGCCGGTCATAGCCCAGTTCTTGGAGAAGGAGTTGACATAGAGGATGCGGTCTTCCGCCGACGCGATGTCGAGGAAGGACGGCGCGCGGCCGTGGCCATAGTGGAACAGAGAATAGATCTCGTCCGCGATGATCCAAAGGTTTTTCGCGCGCGCCAGATCGAGGATGGCCTGCAAGGTCTCATGATCGGCGGTCCAGCCGGTCGGATTCGACGGCGTGTTGATGAACAGCGCCTTTGTGCGCGGCGTGATCGAAGCCGCGAGCTTCTCGACGTCGCAGGACCAGCCATTGCCGGAATGATCGAGCGTGACCGCGACTGGAATGGCTCCCGCTATCGCTGCCGCGGCATCGAAATTCGGCCAGGCCGGCGACAGATAGACAACCTCGTCGCCGGCACCGGCGAGCGCGTCGAGCGCCAGCTGGATGGCATGCATGCCGGAGCCAGTGACGATGAATTCTTCCTCCGGGAAGGTCTTGCCGAAATGCCTGGCATAGTAGCGGGAGAGCGCCTGCCTGAGATCGGGGATGCCCCTTTGCCAGGTGTAGAATGTCTCGCCGCCGGCCAGCGCCTTCGACGCGGCATCGGTGATGAAGGCTGGCGTCGGAAGGTCGCCCTCGCCGGCCCAGAGCGGAATCATGCCTTCGCGCAGGCGGCCGTAATTGACGACGGCGACAATGCCGCTTTCGGGTGCCGCACGGGCCTCGGTGCGCAAGCTGTCGATCAGGGTCATGGGCGGATCCGTTTGGTCTGCGTTTTCGTCAGCGGTCCTTACCAGATGCGAAAACAGAAAACCCCGGCCGTGAACGACCGGGGTTTTGGTCCAGCAAATGCCGCCCCTGGTCAGCGCCTGGCGAGCAGATCGCGAATTTCGGTGAGCAGCGCGACGTCGGCAGGCGGCGGAGCGGCCGGTGCAGCGGGCTTCTCGCGCTCAAGCCGCTTGCGCATGTTGTTCACCGCCTTGACCATCAGGAAGATGATGAACGCGAGAATGAGGAAGTTCAGCGCCACGGTGATGAAGCTGCCATAGGCAAAGACCGCGCCCTGCTTCTTGGCATCGGCCAGCGAGGTCGCGTTGACGGCTGAGGACAATCCGAAGAAATAGTTGTTGAAGTCCAATCCGCCGAAAATCGCACCGACGATCGGCATGATGATGTCGTTGACAAGGGAATCGACGATCTTGCCGAAGGCCGCGCCGATGATGACGCCGACCGCAAGGTCCATCACATTACCCTTGGAAATAAATTCCTGGAATTCTTTCAGCATTCGACCCTCCTTGTCGTGACTGGCCGAGCTGCCGTTTCCGTCCTTGCGACATCGACCTGAGACAACATAACAAAAACCTCCTGACGCAACATCGGCAAAAAGGAGAAAGCAACCGGTTTCTCCTTACCGGGAGCCGGCTAGGTTGCTCGCCAAGACCGACCCCGGTTCAGTTGTTCGAGACCCACGGTTCGGCAGGAGCAGCGTTGAATTTCTGGCAATCATAGGCGTTTTCGCCTATAATATTCTCATGAACATGCTCGAAACCATCAGCATTGACGTTTACCCGTGGGCGGCTCCGACAAAGGAGCAGCGCGCTTGGTTCGACGCGCTTTCGCCCGATGAGAAGCGGAAAGCGATTCAGGCGGCCATCGACGAAGGTTTTGAGAGCCCCGTCAGCGACAAGTCTATCGACGACATTATTCGGGAAGCGCGTGCCGAATTCCCGCATGCGCCATAGGATAACGCATCGCGCCGAACGCGATCTGAAAGACATTTACCGACATACCTTCGAAAACTTCGGCCACACTCAGGCCGAAAAGTATCTGCGTGAACTCGACGCGGTGTTTGAATTGCTCGGCGATTACCCGAATATGGGCAGGCTCTATGAAGGCAGGACCCATCAGTTCGTCCATGGCAAGCACATCATCCTCTATCGTATGGGTTCGGAGGAGATCATTGTCGGCCGCATCTTCCACGGCGCCCAGCGGCGATCTTCACCATAACGACATCGACACCGACGCGCCGGCCTGAGAACCGTCCTATGCAGCTCTGCAATGGACTCGGACGCCAAGCTGTGATTGCGTCCGGGCAAGCTGGATAGAAAGACGGCAGAGGAGGAAAGTCCAAGCGTGCAGGGCTTGTTCATCGTCATCATCGCGGTCGCCTATGTGACGCTGCTGTTTGCCATCGCCAGCCTCGGCGACCGCCGCTCGGCCATCTCCGAGCCGAGCCGGGGGCGGCCTTTCATCTACGCACTCAGCCTCGCTATCTACTGCACATCCTGGACTTTCTTCGGCTCGGTCGGTCTCTCTTCCGAACGCGGCCTCGAATTCCTCGGCATCTATACGGGCCCGGTGCTCGTCTTCGTGTTCGGCTTCCCGCTGCTCAACCGCATCGTGCGGCTGGCCAAGACCGAGAAGATCACCTCGATCGCGGATTTCCTCGGCGCGCGCTACGGCAAGAGTTTCACCGTCGCGGCGATCGCCACGCTGATCGCCACCATTGGTGCGGTGCCCTATATCGCGCTGCAGTTGAAGGCGATTTCCGGTTCGGTCAGCCTGATGGTCGAGCACTATACGGGATCGCCGCCTTCGTTCGATCCCTTCGTCAGCGACATCTCGTTGGTCGTCGCCATGCTCCTGGCGCTGTTTGCGGTGCTGTTTGGAACCCGTCACGCCGACGCCACCGAACACCAGGACGGGCTGGTGCTGGCGGTGGCGGTCGAAACCGTGGTCAAGCTCGCCGCCTTCCTGGCGATCGGCCTGATGGTCACCTTCCTGATCTTCGGCGGCCCGGGCGACATGTTCGACAAGCTCGCTGAGAACGCGCAGGTCCGCCAGGCGATGAGCTACAACACTTCGCTCGCCACCTGGCTGGTGCTGACGTGCCTCAGCGGCTTTGCCATCATCATGCTGCCGCGGCAGTTCTACGTCACCATCGTCGAGAACCGCGGCGAGGCCGAACTGCGCACCGCGACATGGGTGTTCCCGCTCTACCTCGTTGCGATCAACCTGTTCGTGCTGCCGATCGCCTTCGCCGGCCTTTCGCTGGTCGGCACCGGAACCAGCAGCGATCTCTACGTGCTGTCGCTGCCCCTGTTCAGCGGCCATGATGTGCTGGCGATGGCGGCTTTCATCGGCGGCCTGTCGGCGGCGACGGCGATGGTGATCGTCGAAAGCGTGGCGCTGTCGATCATGATCTCCAACGACCTCGTCATTCCATTGTTCGTGCGCCGCCTGCTCAAGACCTCGACCTCCGAGACCGAGGACTGGTCGACGCTCATCCTCAATGTGCGGCGCGGGGCGATCTTCATCCTCTTGTTCATCGCCTTCCTCTACTACCGCGAGAGCACCGACAGCGCGCGACTGTCGTCGATCGGCCTGATGTCGTTCGCGGCCATCGCCCAGTTCGCGCCCGCCCTGATCGGCGGGCTGATCTGGCGCGGCGCCAACGGCCGGGGTGCGGCACTCGGCATGGTCGCCGGCATCCTCGTCTGGGGCTACACGCTGCTGTTTCCGTCGCTTGCCGCCCCTGATACCGGCATCATCGTGCATGGGCTGTTCGGCTTCGAGGCCTTGCGGCCGCAGGCCCTGTTCGGCACCGTCGCCGAACCGCTGAACCACGGCGTGCTGTGGAGCCTGTCGCTCAACGCGGTGTTCTTCGTGCTCGGTTCGCTGTCGCGCGCATCGGTGCCGCTGGAACGTATACAGGCGTCGATCTTCGTGCCGCGCGATGCCGGCCCGATGCCAAGCCTGCGCCGCTTCCGCACCGCCATCACCGTCAACGACCTCAAGGACACGATCGGGCGCTATCTCGGCGTCGAGCGCACCGAGCGCTCTTTCCAGTCGTTCGAAAAGACCAACGGAGCCTCGCTGCACGGCAACGAGCAGGCGAGCATGGACGTCATCCGCTTCTCCGAGCAATTGCTCGCCAGCGCCGTCGGTTCCTCGTCGGCGCGGCTGATCCTGTCGCTGCTGTTTCGGCGCCACGACCGCGAATCCAGGGATGCCTTCCGCTTGCTCGACGACGCCACCGAGGCGCTGCAGCACAACCGCGACCTGTTGCAGATCGCGCTCGACCAGATGGAACAGGGCATCACCGTCTTCGATCGCGATTTCCGCCTGATCTGCTGGAACCGCCAGTACCGGGCGCTGTTCGACCTGCCCGACGAGATGGGCCAGGTCGGCGTCTCGCTCGACCGCATCCTGCGCCATCTCGCCGAACGCGGCGACATCCCCGCCGATCAGCGTGTGGCCATGCTCAACCGCCTGACCAGTTTCGTCAGCCCATGGCAGATGGAACTGAAAACCTCGGGCCGCATCCTGGAACTGCGCTCCAACCCGATGCCGGACGGCGGCATCGTCGCCACCTATGCCGACATTTCCGGGCGCGTGGAACAGGATCTGGCGCTGAAGCGTGCCAATGAATCGCTGGAGCAGCGCGTCAAGACCCGCACCATCGAACTGACCCGGGTCAACGAGGAGTTGACCCGGGTCAACGAGGAGCTGGCGCAGGCGCAGATGCTGGCCGAGGAGGCCAATCTCGGCAAGACGCGCTTCCTCGCCGCCGCCGGCCACGACATCCTGCAGCCGCTCAACGCCGCCCGGCTCTATTGCTCCTCGCTGATCGAGAAGGCCGGCAAAGGGCCTGCCGGCAAGGCCGCCGTGAACATCGAATCCTCGCTGGAATCGGTCGAGACGATCCTCGGCGCCGTGCTCGACATCTCCCGCCTCGATGCCGGCGCGATGAAGCCGGACGATACCGCCTTCAACCTCGACGGATTGCTGCGCCAGATCGGCAACGACTTCCTGCCGCTGGCCGCCGAAAAGAAGCTCGAGCTGACCATCATGCCGTCATCGCTGACAGTGACGACGGACCGCAATCTGCTGCGCCGCCTGATCCAGAATCTCGTCTCCAACGCCATCAAATACACGCGCCACGGCCGCGTGCTGGTTGGCGTCAGGCGGCGCGGCGATTTGGCCGAGATCCAGGTGATCGACACCGGCATCGGCATCGCCGGCGACAAGCTGAACACCGTCTTTCGCGAATTCACCCGGCTCGACGAGGGCGCGCGCGAGGCCGAGGGCCTCGGTCTCGGCCTCTCCATCGTCGACCGCATCGCCCGGGTGCTGCGGCTGGAGATCCGGATCTTTTCCAACCCTGGCAAGGGCACGCGCTTCTCCGTCATCCTGCCCGTCGCGGCCGTGCAGGAACCGCGGCGCGAGATCGACGCCAGGGTTCCTGCCCGCGCGACGGCTTCGCTGGCCGGGCTGCACGTGCTGTGCATCGACAACGACGCCCGCATCCTAGAGGGCATGCGGCTCCTGCTCGAAGGCTGGGGTTGCAACGTCGACACCGTGTCCGGTTCAAAGAATCTGGAAAGCGTGGTGACACACCGCCCGGACATCGTCCTTGCCGACTACCATCTCGACGGCGAAACCGGTCTCGATATCATCGTCAGGCTGCGCGCGCTCCATGGCGACACCCTGCCGGCCGTGCTGGTCACCGCAGACCGCTCCAATGAGGTGCGCACGGCCGCCGGCGGGCTCGAGATTGCGGTGATCAACAAACCGCTCAAACCAGCGGTATTGCGCTCGATGATGGCCAGGGTCAGGCCACTGGCACCGGCGGCCGAATAGCAGCAAAGGCGCCCGGTCTCAGCCCTGGTGTCCGAGGGTGGAGTCCTAGAGCATTTCACCGTTTCACGGAAACGGCGATCTGCTCTAACTCTTTGTTTTAACGCAATTCTAGACGGAAAACCGCTTCACACTTTTCCAAGAATTGCTCTAGGCCAGGCCGTCGACCATCTGGGAACTGCGGAACCGAGGCCGTCCGGCATTGCCCGCCACAGGCGGACGATGCTCGCGAAAGGCCATTGCAAGCGTCCTCAGCGCCTCGCGGGACTTGGCGTCCGTCAGCGTCGAAAGCAGCACGATCTCGGAAGGCGGCAGCGCCGGCAGCCCGAATTTCCGGCTGACCTCGATGGTGCCGGATGGGGCAAGCCGGCAGGAAAATACCGAGGCTGCGAGGCCGGCCGAGACGGCTTCGGCAACGGCGAAAGAGCCGCAGCCGAGGAACACCTCCGTCCACGATATTCCGACAGCGTCGAGCGCGCGGGTGGTGATGTTACGAATACCGCAGGATGGCGAGGATGCCGCCAGGCGCAGCGGCTCGTCGGCCCGGTGGACGAAGCCGGGCGCGGCGTACCAGCCGAAATGTTCGGGCGCCAGCACTTCACCATCGCGCCGGTCGTCCTCCCGGCGGATGATCGCCGCGTCGATCTCACCGCGATCGAAAGCATCCAGCAGGTCGCGCGAATCATCGAGCCGCACTTCGATGGTGAGCGCCGGGTCATGCGCATTGAGCCGCGCCAGCAATGTCGGGACTTCCGCGCCTCCGACATGGGTGGCGATGCCCAGTGTGAAGCGGCGGCGCACCGAAGACAGGCTGGCAATGGCGCGATCGTGTGCCGCGAGGAAGTCGCGTGCGGGCTGGAGAAACACCGCGCCCTGCGCCGACAAGCGCACCAGCCGGGGCGTGCGCTCGATCAATTTCTGGCCGACGCGCTCTTCCAGCCGCTTCAGCTTCACGCTGATCGCCCCTTGCGTGCTGCCAAGAGCCTCGGCCGCACGCGTAAAGCTCTGAAGATCGGCGATGGCGACGAATGTTTTCACAGCGTCTACGTCCAGCGTCATGTCAGCTATCCGCACTTGTTGTCTCTGAAATAGCCAACCATGCAATTCTAATATGATCAAGCCTCGCCTACCCTGGGCCATACGCGCGCCGGGCGAGCTGCAATGGATTCGCCGATTGCCGACAAATACGTTCGAAAGGTTGAATCATGCCCACTGTATTGACCCGCCGAGGCATCGTGGTTCTGTTTGCCGCCTGCCTGGCATGCCTGATGTTCGGCCTGGAGATTTCAAGCGTTCCCACGATTCTGCCGACACTGGAGCAGGTTCTGCACGCCGACTTCAAGCAACTGCAATGGGTGATGAACGCCTATACGATCGCGGTCACGACGGTGCTGATGGCGGTCGGCACGATCGCCGATCGTTACGGGCGCAAGCGTGTCTTTCTGGTCGCCATCGCCGCCTTCGGCCTGACATCACTGATCTGCGGCGTCGCCGAAAGCGTCTCCACGCTCATCGTCGCCCGGTTTCTGCAGGGCCTGAGCGGCGGTGCGATGCTGATCTGCCAGCTTGCCGTGCTGTCGCATGAATTCCGGGAAGGGCGCGAACGCGCCGTCGCATGGGGCTGGTGGGGCGTCATCTTCGGCACCGGCCTCGGCTTCGGCCCCATCATCGGCGGCGGCATCGTCGCGGTCTCGAGCTGGCAATGGGTGTTTCTTGTCCACGTGCCGGTTGCGGCGCTGGCGTTCGCCCTCGCTCTGATGGGCGTCCACGAATCGAAGGATCCACAGGCGGGCAAGCTCGACGTAGCAGGCATCCTGACGCTGTCGCCGTCGGTTTTCTGCCTCGTTTTCTACATCATCCAGGGGCCGGATCTGGGTTTCTCCAGCCCTGCCGCGCTGGCGATCCTCGGTATCTCGATAGTGAGCTTCATCGCCTTCCTCATTGCCGAGAAGGTCAGCCAGCGGCCGATGTTCGATTTCTCGGTCTTCCGGATCCGGCCCTTTTCGGGCGCCATCGTCGGCTCTGCCGCGATGAACCTCAGCTATTGGCCTTTCATGATCTACCTGCCGATCTGGTTCCACGCCGGGCTCGGCTATGACACCGTCTCCACCGGCCTTGCCCTGCTTGCCTACACGCTGCCGACGCTTGTGCTGCCGCCGTTGGCAGAGCGCTTTTCGCTGCGTTATCGGCCCGGCATCATCATTCCGGCGGGCCTCGTCATCATCGGCGTCGGGTTCATCCTGATGAAGCTCGGCAGCGCCGCCGCGCAACCGGACTGGCTGACGATGCTGCCCGGCTGCCTGATCGCGGGGATGGGTCTGGGAATAACCAACACACCTGTCACCAACACGACGACGGGTTCCGTTTCGAGCGATCGCGCCGGCATGGCCTCCGGCATCGACATGACCGCGCGCATGGTTTCATTGGCGCTGAACATCGCGGTGATGGGCTTCATCCTGGCCAGCGGTGTGCTGGCGCATCTGGGGCATGCGCTGCCCGACCTCGACGCTGCCCAATTGCGTCTTCTCGCCGAAGCTATCGCTGCTGGAAACCCCATCTCCGGGCTCGCCGGGACCGTCGCCCAGGATGCGCTGCGCAACGGCTTTGGCTGGGTCATGCTCTATGGCGGGATCGGCGTCTGGATCATGGCCGCCATCAGTTTCGCA
This sequence comes from Mesorhizobium sp. LMG17149, assembly GCF_024518695.1. NCBI lineage: Bacteria > Pseudomonadati > Pseudomonadota > Alphaproteobacteria > Hyphomicrobiales > Phyllobacteriaceae > Mesorhizobium > Mesorhizobium sp. LMG17149. The sequence continues at coordinate 269,283 of NZ_JANIFL010000003.1, read as the reverse complement.
AGCTTCAACGGCCGGCCGGTGCGGCGGACGGAGGTTCAGTGCTCTGATTGAACACTACAATGATCGAACAGGCGCCCTGGCGATCAACCCGCCGGCTGCAGCGGGTCGCTGCCGATCTTGGACAGCAGGATCACCGCCTGCGTGCGGCTGTCGACGCCGAGCTTCTGCAGGATGGCGGAGACATGCGCCTTGATGGTAGCCTCCGATACACCGAGTTCATAGGCGATCTGCTTGTTGAGCAGGCCCTCGGCCAGCATGCCCAGCACCCGTGTCTGCTGCGGCGTCAGAGCCTGCAGCCGCTTGATGAGGTCCGATATTTCGGGATCGCGCTCGATGCCGAGATCGACGCCGGCTGGTGCTGCGATGTCGCCGGCAAGCACCGATTGCACGGCGCTGCGGATCTCCTCCATGCTGGCCGACTTGGAGATGAAGCCGGAAGCGCCGAGATCGAGCGCCCGCCTGATGGTCGCCGGATCGTCATGCGCCGACACCACGACCAGCGGCACCGCCGGATGGATGCCACGCAGCGAGACCAGGCCGGACAGGCCGCTGGCGCCCGGCATCGACAGGTCGAGCAGCACCAGATCGACGTCCTCGTTGGCCACGACCAGCGCCTTGGCGCTCTCGAAATCGCCGGCTTCATGGATGGCGGCGACGTTGCCGATGCCGGCGAGCGCTTCGCGCAGCGCACCGCGAAACAGCGGGTGATCGTCGGCGATGACGAAAGAATAGCCTGCCGGCAAATGTCCCTCCCCAAATCCCCGATGATTTTTGGCTTTTCGGGTTCAATTGGACGATTATGAGGGGCTGCGCGCTGTTTTCAAGCGGCAAAGCCAGCGCGCCGCCTCCCCTGGTTGAAGCGCTCAGGTCTTCTGAGCGCCGTCGTCCTTGTCCATATCCTTGACGATGCCCATGAAGCCGCGCAGGAAGCGCTCCATGTAGCTCATGGTCTTGTTGAAATCCTCCTCGCTCGGCAGTTTCGATTCGAGGCGGGCGGAGAGCGAATTCTCGAGCTTGGTGACGCGCTCGTCCATCGCCTTCATCGAGGTTTGCAGGCGGTCGACCTCGTCCTGGAAAGCAGCGCGTTCGTCGGCCGCCATCTTGCAGACGAGCTGGCCCGAACGTTCCTCGCAGATCGACATGGCGCCGGTCTGCGTATCGATACGGACAAAGCCGCTATCGGACTTTTCCAGGCGGTAGCGGTCGGTCTCTTCCGAATAAGCTGAAGCCGCGACCAGCGAAACGAGCGCGGCGGGGATCAAGATGTGCTGCAGACGCATGTTGTCCTCCATGGCCAAGGCCTCAGATATCGCATGTTTGCGCCGGAAATGGGGAAGACCCTTGGCGTGGCCTTTCCCGAATGGCTGGTTCGGAATCTTTTTGACGCAATTCCCAAGGGAAAGCGCTATGCGCTTTTCCCGGGAAAACCGTTTCACACTTTTCCTGGAACTGCTCTATAGCGCAACCATGTCTCAGATTATCTACAAGATAACCCCGCAAGCGCCTTGGCGCGAGGCCGAAACGCATGGTCGCTTCACCGGCGCGCCGATCGATGTCGCCGATGGCTTCATCCATTTCTCAACGGCAGCACAGGTCAGGGAAACGGCGGCAAAGCACTTTGCCGGCCAGACGGACCTTCTGCTGGTCGCCATCGACGGCGCCGGCCTGGGCGCTGCGCTGAGATACGAGGTCTCGCGCGGCGGCGCGCTGTTTCCGCATCTTTATGGCCCGCTGGACCTCAAGGCCGTGCTGTGGGTCCGGCCACTGCCGCTTGGCGCCGATGGTGTGCACCAGTTCCCGGCACTGGAGGGGCAATGAGCGTGCTCGACCGGCTCGGCCAGAAGCTGCTGTTCGCCTTCGATCCGGAAACCGCGCATGGCATGTCGATTGCGGCGCTGCGATGCGGCCTGCCGGTCGGTGCGCGGACGACGCTCGACGCGCGGCTGAAGGTCAGCGTCTGCGGCCTCGATTTCCCCAATCCGATCGGCATGGCGGCCGGCTATGACAAGAACGCCGAGGTTCCGGACGCGTTGCTTGGCCTGGGCTTCGGTTTCGCCGAGGTCGGTACCATCACGCCGTTGCCGCAGGCCGGCAATCCGAAGCCGCGTATCTTCCGGCTGACTGCCGACGATGCGGTGATCAACCGATTGGGCTTCAACAATGAAGGCCATGCAGCGGCCGAAAAACGCCTTGCCGCACGCAAGGGGCGCTCCGGCATCGTCGGTGTCAACATCGGAGCCAACAAGGACAGCAGCGACCGCATCGGCGACTATGAGCGCGGTGTCGCCCGGTTTGCGCAATACGCCAGCTATCTCACCGTCAACATCTCCTCGCCCAACACGCCGGGCCTGCGCAACATGCAGGCGCGCGAGCAGCTTGGCGAACTCTTGTCGCGTGTCATGGCCGCGCGCGCCGCGGCAACGGCGCAGCCGCCGGTGTTCCTGAAGATCGCGCCGGACCTGGTCGAGGCAGAGCTGGAGGACATCGCCGCCGAGGTCACCGAAAAGCAGGTGGACGGCGTCATCGTCTCCAACACCACCATTTCCCGACCGCCATTGCGCAGTAGCGACACCGCGCGCGAGACCGGCGGGCTCTCCGGAAAGCCGCTGTTCGAGCGTTCGACCATCGTGCTGGCGAAGATGCGCAAGCTGCTCGGACCGGACCGCGCCATCATCGGCGTCGGCGGCGTCGATTCCGCCGATACGGCGCTTGACAAGATCCGTGCGGGTGCTGATCTGGTCCAGCTCTACACCGGCATGATTTATGCCGGGCCTTCACTGCCAGGCCGTATCCTTTCCGGAATGGTCCGTTTCGTCGAAAAGGAACGGCTGAAGTCGATTTGCGAGTTGCGCGGCAGCCGCCTCGACTTCTGGGCGTCCAGGCAACTCTGAGCCTGCTCTCAGGAGCGTAGATTGCGACTGACGGCCCGCTCGCAAATGGCGCCGCCGATGGCAGGCAACACGCCGAAGAGAAGCAATTGCGCGGTGCCGCCGATGCCAGAAACCGCGGAGAGAATGAACGCAGCGAGCAATCCCAACGCCGCGCCCAAGACATATGGCAGGTAGCTTCGCATAAGCTCGCCCTGGAACAATTGGTGCATCAAGTCTGTTGGAAATCGACTGGAAGTGCAAGTGCATCCGACCGCACAGCAGGGCAACGAACTCGGTTTAACGGGTTGCTTCGGAGCCTCGCCGGCGCATTGGCTGACGGAGCATCAAACGAAAAACCCGCCTGTGCGGCGGGTCACTGGCGCAAATCAGCACCATGGCCAAAAATGTACCATAGCTGAGATCACCGAGTCAAGAAAAAATTCCTATCGCGAACAGGTGCCGTTCGCTGCCTGGACGGCGCAGGGCCTTCCGGAGGGCACCGTCTAAAACGCCGTCCGCACCCTGAGCCGCAGGATCGTCAGCAGGCTGAAGCCTCGCACCAGCAGGAAGACGTGCAGCGCCGCCCACAGTCCATTGTTGCCGAAGGCGGGCGCAAGGGTCAGCAGCGCGGCCGCGAAAACCAGGAACGACAGCAGCATCATGTTGCGCATGTCGCGGGACCAGGTCGCGCCGATGAAGACGCCATCCATCTGGAACGCCAGCACACCGCTCAGCGCCGTGAATGCCGCCCATGGCAGGTAGATGTCGGCCACCGAACGGACTTCCTCCGATGTCGTCACGAGAGCGACAAGATTGGCGCCACCAGACAGCATTACCAGCGTCGCGGCTCCCGCCAGTCCGAAACCCCAAAACAGCGTCAGCCGCACGGCCTGGCGGAACGGTGCGGCGGCACGTGCGCCGACGGCACGGCCCGCCAGCTGTTCGGCGGCGGTGGCAAAGCCGTCGAGGAAATAGCCGGCGACGAGGAAGAAGTTCATCAGCACGGCGTTGGCGGCCAGCGTCACCGTGCCGAACTGCGCGCCCTGGCGGGTGAACAATGCGAAGGCGGCGAGCAGCGAGAACGAGCGGATCATGATGTCGCGGTTGAGCGACATCATGCGCAGGAAGGCGGCCATGTCGAGCAGGCGGTGGCGCGGCAAGGATGGGGCGGCCCGGAACCGGCGGATAACGATCGCCAGGCCGAGCAGCATGGCCAGGAACTCACCGGTGACGGTCGCCCAGGCAACGCCGGCGACACCCCAGCCAAGTTCCAACCCAAGCACGAAGCAGAGCGCGATGTTGATGCCGTTCAGCACCAATTGCAGCATCAGCCCAAGCCCGCCCTCGCCGCGCCCCAGCGCATAGCCGAGGATGGCGTAGTTGATCAGCGAGAACGGCGCCGCGAGCAGCCTGATCCTGATGTAGACGCCCATCGCCTCGCTGACGCGCGGTTCGGCGCCCATGAACTTTTGCCCGGCGATGGCGACCAGCGGCGCAAGGGCAGCGAGCACGATGCCGGCGATAACCGCGATCAGCACGGCGCGCCAGAACACCGCCTGTTCCTCCAGGGCGTCGCCGCGCCCAAACGCCTGTGCGACGAGCCCGGTGGTGCCCGAGCGCAGGAAATTGAAAGAGGTGAAGACGACGTCGAAGATCAATGCGCCGGCCGCCAGGCCGCCAAGCAAGGCGGCATCGCCGAACTGGCCGATGACAGCCGTGTCGACCAGGCCGAGCATCGGCGTCGTCAGATAGGCAAGCGTCATCGGCACGGCGATGGCGAGCACGGAGCGATTGGTGACGACAAATGATCCGGGGTTGATTGGGGATCTGGCGTCGGCTGGGGTTGCACCCTGGTCCAAGGATTGCTGCCTTGCTGATTGCGGCTTGATCGAACTACCGATGTGCCTCATTTTCCAGCCACCGCGCAATCACTCTTCCCGTGACGGCCAACCGAATCCCCGGCCTGGCGCGAGCCGCCGGATCCAGTTCATGCCCCTGCAGATCGTCCATCATCCCGACTACGACGCCGGCTTCGCCGTCAACCATCGCTTCCCGATGAGCAAATATCCCCTGCTGATGGAGGCGTTGCGTTCACGTGGCCTCGCCGGCCCCGACGCGCTCAGCACCGCCGAACCGGCACCGGTGTCATGGCTGGAGCTTGCCCATGCGGCGGACTATGTCGACCAAGTCGTCAACTGCCGCGTGGCCGAGAAGATCGAGCGCGAGATCGGTTTTCCGATCGGACCCCGCGTCTCGCTGCGCGCGCAGCTTGCCACCGGCGGCACCGTGCTGGCGGCGCGGCTGGCCTTGCGCCACGGTATCGCCTGCAACACCGCCGGCGGCAGCCACCATGCGCGGCGCGCGCAAGGCGCGGGCTTCTGCACCTTCAACGATGTCGCCGTGGCCGCATTGGTGCTGCTCGCCGAAGGCGCGGCACGCAACATCCTGGTCGTCGATCTCGACGTGCATCAGGGCGACGGCACGGCGGATATTCTCGCTGATGATCCGCGCGTGCTCACCTTTTCCATGCATGGCGACCGCAACTACCCCGTGCGCAAGATCGCCTCCGACCTCGATGTCGCGCTGCCCGACGGCACGGGTGACGCCGCTTACATTGAGAGGCTCACCGCCATCCTGCCGGAACTGTCCACCCGAGCGCATTGGGACATCGTGTTCTACAATGCCGGCGTCGACGTCCATGCCGAGGACCGGCTTGGCAGGCTGTCGCTATCGGATGACGGTCTGCGCGCCCGCGACGACATGGTGATCAGCCACTTTCGCACGCGGGGCGTTCCGGTGTGTGGCGTCATCGGCGGTGGCTATTCAACTGATGTGCCCGCACTCGCGGCGCGCCACGCCATCCTGTTCGAGGTCGCCGCGGGCTACGCCCGATAGTACGATCTTGTCCAAAAACCGGGTGCCAGGGTTCGCTGACGCGGACCTGCGGTTCGGGATCATGCTCTACTTCCGGTAGTTGGCGAGCCTCAACAGGATGAAGGCCGGCACGACGATAGCCGCGCCCAGCAGGATATAGCCGAGGAAACGGTCGATGGCGTGGAAGCCGAGATTCCACAGGTCCATGAAGAATTTGCGGATGCCGTAGAGCACATCCATCGGCGACCAGCCGAAGGCGTTCATGACCAGGCCGACGAGGAAAGACACCACCAGCAGTTTCAGGATCACCTTGAGCGGCGAGTCGCCAAGAAAGCGCGTCAATGCGGACAAGGCCCGTCTCCAGATTGAGGTACCCAGGCTAGAGGGCGTCAGCCAGACATACGCACTTGGCTTGTCCGCTTCAAGCCGGGAGTTCTGCGGGGTAGCGAGACACCGAGCATAGTGTGGCCGCAAGCCGAGCCCAGGCGCATGGCAGACTGCCGGCTACTGCCGCACCGATCCCGCTGGCTTATCTGTTTTCTAACCAATTGCCGCTATTCCCAATCGGATAGCGGGAGCAAGGCTTTGGTGGAGACGGAGAGAAACACCGCGCGACGCGGCGTCATGCTGTCGGTGGTCATCCCATGCTACAACGAGCTGGATGGCGTGGCCGAACTGCATCGGCGGGTAACGGCCGCATGCCTTGAACAAGGCCCTTCCTACGAGATCGTCCTTGTTATCGATGGCGCGACCGACGGCACGCGCGAGGCCATTCTCCAGCTGGCCGAAAAGGACGACCATGTCGTCGCCATCGACCTTGCCCGCAATTACGGCCACCAGATCGCGTTGAGCGCCGGGCTCGAATTCTGTCGCGGCCAGCGCATTCTCATTCTCGATGCCGACCTGCAGGATCCGCCTGAACTGCTCGGCGCGATGATGACGAAGATGAACGAAGGCTTCGATGTGGTCTACGGCCAGAGGCTGACGCGCGATGGCGAAAGCTGGTTCAAGCTCGCCTCCGCGTCCATGTTCTATCGCTTGCTGCGCCGGATGGTCGACGTCGACATAGCCCCCAATACCGGCGATTTCCGGCTGATGAACCGTCGCGCGCTCGACCATCTGAACGCGATGCCAGAGCGTTACAGGTTTATTCGCGGCATGGTGAGCTGGATCGGGCTGAAACAGGTGGCTTTCCCCTATGAGCGGCACCGCCGCTTTGCCGGCACCACCCACTATCCGCTGAAGAAAATGCTTCTTCTGGCGGTCGACGCGATGACCAGCTTCTCCATCGTGCCGTTGCGGTTCGCCTCGCTGCTCGGAATGATGTTCGGGCTTCTGGGCCTGGTCGTGCTCGGCTACACGCTGCTCGAATGGTCGGTCGGAAACGTGTTGCCCGGCTGGACCAGCCTTGCCGCGATCGTGCTGATCCTCGGCAGCGTCCAGCTTATGGTGCTCGGGATCTTCGGCGAGTATCTCGGGCGCATGTACATGGAGACAAAGCGGCGGCCGCTCTACTTCGTCAACGAGATCGTTTCGCGCAGCCAGGCAGTGGAGGACGGCGAATTGCCGGTCCATCGCCTGCAGGAGATGGCAAAGAGGGCCGCACGTGCTTGAGGCGGAGTTCGACCGGTTTGCGCGGGAATATCAGGAGCAGCATGCCGCAAGCATAAGGCTGAGCGGCGAAAACCCGGATTTCTTCGCCAGGTACAAGATCGACGACGTCGCCGCGACGCTGCGGCGGGCCGGTGTCGAACCGCGACGAATACTGGATTTCGGCGCCGGCGTCGGCAATTCGCTAGGCCATATGCGCAACGCGTTTCCCGACGCGGAGATCACCTTGCTCGATCCTTCGCGGGAATCGCTCGACATCGCCAGCAAGCGCTTTCCCGGCCAGGCCGCCTTCACGCATTTCGACGGCAAGACAATTCCCTTTGCCGACGGCAGCTTCGACCTGGCCTTCGCGGCCTGCGTCTTCCACCATATTCCCGAGAACCTGCAGATCGGGCTGTTCGCCGAGATCGGCAGGGTGCTGGCCGATGGCGGCAGCTTCTTCGTCTTCGAACACAATCCCTGGAACCCGCTGACCACGCACGCGGTGAGAAACTGTGCCTTCGACGAAAACGCGGTTTTGATAAATTCGCGCGAGATGCGCAGGCGCATGGCCGAGGCGGGCCTTGCCAACACGAGGATCGTCTACCGGATTTTCTTTCCTCGGATGCTTGCGAGACTGAGGCCGTTCGAGCGCTTCCTCACCAAGGTACCTGTCGGAGCCCAATATTTTGCGCATGTGGTCAAGCCTGCCGTTTGACTTCCCGAGGATGCTGCGATTTGGCGCCGTCGGTCTGTTGAACACGGCGCTGGGATACGCGGTCATCCTGGCCGGGCTTGCGCTCGGTCTGGGCGACATCCTTGCCAACGCCACGGGTTATGCCGCCGGCCTTGTCCTCGGCTTCTTCCTCAACCGCCAATGGACCTTCAGCAGAGCCGATGGCTTCCAGCCCGGAACCGCGCTGCGCTACGGGGGTGTCTTTCTGGTCGCCTACAGCATCAATCTGGCCGTCGTGATCGCCGCCCGTTCGGCAGGCATCGTCGAAAACCCGCTGGTCCACCTCGCGGGAATCTGCGTCTATTCGGTGGTTTTCTATCTTGGCTCGGCCCGCTTCGTGTTTGTGGGACGTGGGGACGACAGCACCGACCGCACAGTTCGGGTGGCCGACAAGCCTCGGCGGCAGTCCGCCAGTCCAACACCTTGAACCCAACTGTCACCGGAACCGATCAGAGGCGGCGCATCATGAACGACGCTCAGGCCAGTGTGGCGGCCGCGACATACAACGAGCGGAACAGGCTGATCTTCTGCCTGCTCGCGGCCTTGGCGATGGCGGGTGCGTTGGCTGCCCAAGCAGGCGCCACCTTGCAGGATCCCGACAGCTGGTGGCAAGTGAAAGTCGGTCTCGATTTCCTGACAAACCGGACATTTCCGACGGTGGATTCTTACTCCTACACGTTTGCCGGCCAGCCCTGGATTGCCAAGGAATGGCTGGGGCAGGTCCTGCTGGCTCTTGCCTACCGGGCGGGCGGCTGGAACGGGGTCGTCACCGCGATCATCGCCTCGATCTCCCTGACGGTTTTCCTCATGGGGTGGTTTCTCAGCGCATGGCTGAAACCGATCCTGGCGATTACACTGGCCTTCGCGGCGGTGTTCCTGATCAACCCGATCTTCACGGCGCGTCCGCATGTCTTCACCTTCCCGATCATCGTCATCTGGACGGCGGTGCTGTTCGGTGCGGCGAGGGAAGAACGGGCGCCGCCCTGGTGGCTGCTTGTGCTGGTCGTATTATGGGCGAACCTGCACGCCACCTTCACCTTGAGCTTCGTCATCGCGGCTTTCGCCGGTCTCGATCTGCTGGCGCGCACGGGCCTGTCAAAACCGGCCCTGCTGGCGAAGTGGATCGCGTTCGGCCTGCTTTGCCCGCTGGTCAGCCTGATCCACCCGTACGGCGTCCAGGCCATCCTGGCGACGCTCGCCGTGGCTTACGGCAATGAGGCAGTGTCGCTGATCATGGAATGGAAACCGTTCAATCCGCCGGACAGTCCTGTCCAGGAAGCGGTGATGCTGCTGGCGCTTTTCGGGCTATTGGTGTCCCGATTGCGAATTGGCTGGGCCAAGGCGTTGTTCGTCGTCTTCACCTTGCATGTCTATCTCGCCCATGTGCGCTTCATGTACCTGTTCTTCCTGCTGATTCCGCTGGTGATGGCGGCCGAGGTCGCACAGCAATATCCCTCGCTTTCAGCCACCGCGTGGCTGGCCGAAAAGCGCGACGGGCTGGAGAGATTCTTAGCCAGGCGGTTCTACGCCATCTGCGGCACGGCAGCCGTTCTGCTGATTGGCGGGGTCGCTGTGCTCGGCAGCGTCTATCAGGTAGCGCCAAGTCCGAAGACATCGGCCAGCGGGGCGCTGGCATTCGCGCAAAGCCATCATCTATCCGGCAACGTGCTGAATTCCTACAATTTCGGCGGCACGCTGATTTTCCACGGGTTCAAGACCTATATCGACGGACGGACGGACCAGCTGTTCCTCGGCGGTTTCACAAAGAGCGATAACGACACCGGACGCGGCGACGGCAAGCCGCTCCTTGAAGCCCGCCTGAAGAAATACGCAATAGATTGGGCGCTGCTATCGGCCGACGACAGCCGCATTCCCTTCTTCGACCAGTTGGGCTGGAAACGGGCCTATTCGGACGACTACGCGGTAATCTATCTGCCCGGCGCCTGATCCCGGTGCGTTCCTGGCGAATTTCGCGACAGCAATATATGCCTTGACACCCATGTTGCAGCGCAGCAAAATTGCTGCCTGAGGGTAAGCCTGTGAGATCGACGAGCCGGGATTTTCAGCACGATCGACGACATCGCCGCATGAGCGTGTCGGGTGCGGCCGCACGGATCCTGGTGGTCGCGCGCGGGCCGGCCGGATGAACTACCGGCGCGACATCGACGGTCTGCGGGCCGTTGCGGTGCTGCCTGTCGTGCTCTTCCATTTCGGCGTGTCTGCCATTCCCGGCGGCTTCACCGGTGTCGACATCTTCTTCGTCATATCGGGCTATCTGATCAGCGGCAGCCTGCTCGATGATCTTGAGCGGGGCCAATTCTCGATCGGCCGCTTCTACTGGCGCCGCGCACGGCGCATCCTGCCGGCGCTGACCTTCGTCATCCTGCTCGCGAGCATTGCCGCCTGGTTCATCCTTCTGCCTTCGGATCTCCACGAATTCAGCCTCAGCGTGATCGCCGCCTCGACCTTCTGGTCGAACATCTATTTCTGGAAAACGACGAACTATTTCTCCATCGACGCCGAACTGCGGCCGCTCCTGCACACATGGTCGCTTTCGGTGGAAGAGCAGTATTATATCTTCGCGCCGATCCTCCTTTATCTGATCTACCGATACGTCTCGAAGCGCTGGCTGACGGTACTTCTGCCGATGGCCATCGGCAGCTTTGCCCTGGCAGTCATAGCAACCTCGCTGGCACCGACGGCAGGGTTCTATCTCTTGCCGACGCGCATATGGGAGCTGGCGCTGGGCGCCATGCTGATGTTGCGGAAGCCTCCGGTCCTAGCCAGTCGGCTGGCGGCGGACCTGATCGGCCTCGCCGGCTTTGCCCTCATTGCATTTGGCTTTGTGATGATTTCGGACAGCGATCCGTTTCCCGGCTACAATGCCCTATTCCCCTGCATCGGAACAGCTCTGCTGATCTATGCTGGCCAGGATAGCGCCGACAGGCCGGCACCTGTCGCCACTCGCGTGCTTCGGTTGGCGCCGCTGGTCTGGGTCGGCCTCATTTCCTATTCGCTTTACCTCGTCCACTGGCCAATCAACTCCTTCGTCCATTATCTCTCCCTGAAGACTGTCGGTGTGCCAACGATTATCGCGATGACGGTTGCCAGTTTCGCCTTGGCGGCATTCTCCTGGAAATACGTCGAGCAACCCTTCCGCCACAAACGAGCCTATACCGCCCCGCTGCCCATCTTCGCCTTTTCGGCGACGGCAATCGTGCTGCTGTGCGCCGGTGGTTTGGCCGGCGCACTGGGCAACGGTTTCCCGCAACGGTTTCCGGATTTCTCGACAGAACGTATCCGGGTCGGCGACTGGCGCAACGGCATCTGTTTCAACGAAAACGGGACCCGCATCGAAGACTGGAACCTTGCCGACTGCACCCGGACAACGGGCTTTGCCACCAATGTGCTGCTGTGGGGCGATTCTTTCGCTGCCCACTATGTTCCGGGACTTGAGCCCAACGCCCAGAAAATCCAGGCCAATGTCATCCAATACACCTATGCCGGCTGTCCGCCCGACCTGACCTATTTTTCCTATGCTCGGCCCGCCTGCACCCGCTTCAACGAACGGGCCTTGTCGATCATTCGCGACGCCAACATCCAGGCGGTGATCCTGAGCGGCCGATGGACCGACTACCAGGCCAGGGGCTTCGACGGCCTGCAGAAGACGATCGATCGGCTTCGCGGGATGGGGGTCAAGGTCTATACCGTCGGCCAGTCTCCGGAATTCATCGCCGACGTCCAGAAGATCGCTTTCTTGGTGAGACGGGAGCATGCCGGAACCACATCCTGGCCGATGGCTATGGATCCGGACATCAACGCACGGGTTTTGCCGTTCACCAAAGGGGCCGATTTCATAGATCCGCTGACGTATCTGTGCGACTCGGCCGGTTGTTCATACGCCGACGCCACGACCAATGAATTTCTCTACTTCGACTATGGCCACTTCTCTTCCGCCGGCGCGACGCTGGCCATCTCGAAATACTGGCCAAGCTTCGCCACCAGCAATGAGGTCGCGGAGGCAAAACGGCAATTCACGGCCGCGGGCGCGCCGTGATCCGCAGCACGACCGTCGTGAGAACAGACCGCTTTGCGATTGCCCGAAGGCTAACCCTCATGGTAACGAGGGCGCACGCGGGTATGATGTAATGGTAGCTTGTCAGCTTCCCAAGCTGAACGCGAGGGTTCGATTCCCTCTACCCGCTCCAGTCTAAGGCGTCAGAACCATTTCCGCGCCTGCCTGTTCGTCGAACACAACCGAGCAGCCTCGCGCAAGCGCCACCGTTGCGAGGGCGTTTGCCGCCACGTCATCCGATGAAACGAAATCGCCGGTCAACACCCGCAATTCTTCAACGCCTTCAGCCATGGAAACGAAATTCCCGACCGATCGATCGTGCTTGCAGGCCTCGATCACGCAAAGCAGATCGATGATTTCGAAGCTGCGCATGTTCAGCCTCCAGAAGAAATCGCCCCTTGCAAGATCATGAACGCATCGGCGGGAAATAATGTTCCCAGCTCGCTTTCGCCGGCCTCGGCCTGGCGGTGCTTTCGCCGGACAACCTTACCCGAGCGAGCCATCATCCCACTTCCCTCAGAATGAAGTCGTGCAGCATCTTGGCGGCCGGCGACAGTGCGCGATTCCTGACCGTGATCAGGCTGTAGGGCCTGACCTCGATGTCGAATTCGGTCTGGACGACGTCGATGGCGCCGGCCAGCCCGTCAGGGTTCTGGATGAATTTCGCCACCTGGACAGAGACCGGTGCGATGGCATCGGATTGCGCGACCATGACCAGGGTCAGGAGCAGCGAACTGGTGTTCAGGATACGGTCCGGCAAAGCGATGTTGCGGTTGAGGAAGTTGCTCTCCATCGCCTGGCGCAAGGGCGAGCCGCCAGACTGGAAGACCCAGTCATAGGCGGCGGTCTCTTCCAGCCGCACCGCCTCGCCCTTGGTGAGCGGATGGCCCCGGCGCACGATCAGGCAGGCCTTCTCGACGCCGATGACGCGCGACTCGAACAGCCGCGGATTGAGGTCGTCCGGGATGCGCGCGATGATGAAGTCATGGCGCGTGGCGATCAGCTCGCGTGCCAGCACATTGGAGGTCTCGACCTGCATGGTGATCTCGATGCGCGGATAGATGCGGCGGATTTCACGAATTGCCGGCACCGCCAGCTCGATTGCCGGCGCGGTCACGGCACCCAGGAAAACCGAACCGCCCTTGCCCGCCTTGAGCTCGGAAATCTCGCGGTCGACCTCGCGCATCTCCAGCAGGATCGAGCGCGCCCGCCTGGCCAAAGCCTTGCCGTATGGCGTCAAGGTGATACCGCGCGGCAGCCTCTCGCACAGCTTGACCTCCAGCACCGCCTCCATCTCCGCGATCATGCGCGAGGCCGCCGGCTGCGAAATGTTCAGAACCTGGGCTGCCGCGCTGACCCGGCCATGGTCGTCGAGCGCGACGATCATGCGCATGTGACGCAGACTGAGACCGCTGCGCAGCAGGGTTTCGCCATCGCCCGGTGCTTCTCTGTAACCATTTGAAGCTGTTGCCGGATTCCCGGGCCGCGCCATCGCTTTTCCCTGCCTTCTGCTCGTGTAAGGCCGACCTTGGAGTCAGCCCGTCACGTCCCAATACATATACCAACCATGATATAGCAACCATCAAAGATCGCATTTGACAGTTATGGCAAAGACCCACACCCTCCGCGCGTTCCAAGACGTGACGGTCGCTGACGAGAAAAATCGTATCGATTGAATCAGCGTCTCGGGGCCATGGGAGGATACCGGAGATCGATATGACGGCAGCAGTGCCTTGGCGCTTCTGCACGATTGCGCGGCCCGCGACCCCCGGGGTGCCGCGTCCATCAAACAGGGAGAGTTGAAGTGAAAATCATCAAGACACTGGCCGCCGTCGCGGCCCTTGGCATCGCTGCCATGACCTACTCGGCGCACGCAGCCGACAAGGGTCTCGTCGGCGTGCTGATGCCGACCAAGACCTCGCAGCGCTGGATCAATGACGGCGATGCCGTCAAGTCCCAGCTCGAGGCTCTCGGCTACACCGTCGACCTGCAATACGCGCAGGACGACATCCCCAACCAGCTCAGCCAGCTGGAAAACGAGATCACCAAAGGCCCGAAGGCGCTGATCATCGCTTCGATCGACGGCACCACCCTGTCGGATGCTCTGCAGAAGGCCGCTGACGCGGGCGTCGTCGTCGTCGCCTATGACCGCCTGATCAAGAAGACCGCCAATGTCGACTACTACACCACCTTCGACAATTTCGGCGTCGGCGTGATCCAGGCGAATTCGCTGGTCAAGGGCCTCAAGGAGCGTTTCCCGAACACCAAGCCGTGGAACGTCGAACTGTTCGGCGGCTCGCCCGACGACAACAACGCCTTCTTCTTCTACAATGGCGCCATCTCCGTCCTGCAGCCGCTGATCGACGACGGCTCAATCAAGATCAAGTCCGGCCAGACCGGCATGGACAAGGTCGGCACGCTGCGTTGGCTCGCCGCCACCGCCCAGGCGCGCATGGACAACCTGCTGTCGGCCAACTATTCGGACGGCAGCCGCGTCGATGGCGTTCTTTCGCCCTATGACGGCCTGTCGCGCGGCATCACCGCCTCGCTGCGCGCCGTCGGCTACGGCACCGAGGCTCAGCCGTGGCCGATCGTGACCGGCCAGGACGCCGAGACCGCTTCGGTCAAGCTGATCATCACGGGCGAGCAGTATTCGACCGTGTTCAAGGACACCCGTGAACTGGCCAAGGCCACCGTCGAGCTCGTCGACAAGGTGCTCTCGGGCGGCAAGCCGGACGGCCTCGATGAAAAGACCTACAACAACGACGTCAAGGTCGTCCCCTCGATCCTGCTGACGCCGCATGAGGTCGACAAGTCGAACTACCAGGCACTGGTCGTCGACTCCGGCTACATCAAGGCCGACGAACTGAAGTAACCCCCGGTTACAAAGTCAGGGGGTCCTGCGCAACGCAGGGCCCCTTTTCGTTCACCAGCGAGCCCGGTATTGTCGCCGACCTCGCCGGCAATGTTTGCCGAGCTCTCAAGGAGCGGTTGTCCCATGGCCTCGACGATTTTGGAGATGCGCGACATCACCAAGACGTTCCCCGGCGTGAAGGCGCTGTCGAACGTCAATCTCAGCGTCGAGGAAGGCGAGATCCATGCCGTGGTCGGCGAAAACGGCGCCGGCAAGTCGACGCTGATGAAGGTGCTGTCGGGCGTCTATCCCTCAGGAACCTATGACGGCCAGATCATCTTTAACGGCGGGGAATGCCAGTTCAAAGGCATCCATGACAGCGAGCGCAAGGGCATCGTCATCATCCACCAGGAACTTGCGCTGGTACCGATGCTGTCGATCGCCGAAAACATCTTCCTCGGCAACGAGCACGCCAGATACGGCATCATCGACTGGAATTCCAACGAGGCGCGCACCAGCGCCCTGTTGAAGAAGGTGGGCCTCAAGGAGGACCCCAAGACGCTGATCACCAATATCGGCGTCGGCAAGCAGCAGCTGGTCGAAATCGCCAAGGCGCTGAGCAAGGAAGTCAAGCTCCTGATCCTGGACGAGCCGACGGCGTCGCTCAGCGAAAAGGACAGCCAGGCGCTGCTCGACCTTCTGCTCGAATTCAAGCGGCAGGGCATGACCTCGATCCTGATCTCGCACAAGCTCAACGAGGTGAACCGGGTCGCCGACAAGGTCACGGTCATTCGTGACGGGCGCACCATCGAGACGCTGGCCAAGAAGGACATCTCGGAAGATCGCATCATCACTTCGATGGTCGGCCGTTCGCTCGACGACCGCTATCCGCCGCGCGAGCCTGACATCGGCGAGGTCGTGTTCGAAGTGAAGAACTGGTCGGTCTATCACCCGATCCATGCCGAGCGGCAGGTGATCAAGGGCATCGACATCAACGTGCGCAAGGGCGAAGTGGTGGGCATTGCCGGGCTGATGGGCGCTGGCCGCACCGAATTCGCCATGAGCCTGTTCGGCCGCTCCTACGGCCGCCGCATCTCCGGCGAGGTGCTGCTCAAGGGCAAGCCGGTCGACGTATCCTCGGTGAGCAAGGCGGTCCAACACGGTATCGCCTACGTCACAGAGGACCGCAAGACCTACGGTCTCAACCTCATCGACCATATCAAGCACAACATCACGCTGGCCAATCTTGGCGGCGTCTCGCGCCACAGCGTGATCGACGACATGCGCGAGCTCGCCGTTGCCAACGACTATCGCAAGAAGACCAATATCCGCGCTTCCAGCGTCTATCAGATGACCGGCAATCTCTCCGGCGGCAACCAGCAGAAAGTGGTGTTGTCGAAATGGCTGTTCGCCGACCCGGACGTGCTGATCCTCGACGAGCCGACGCGCGGCATCGATGTCGGCGCCAAGTACGAAATCTATACGATCATCGCCCGTCTCGCGGCTGAGGGTAAGGCGATCGTCGTCATCTCGTCGGAAATGCCGGAATTGCTTGGCATCACCGACCGCATCTACGTCATGAACGAAGGGCGCATCGTGGGCGAAATGCCCGCCGCGGAAGCAAGCCAGGAAAAAATAATGCGCGCCATCGTTCGTGGAGAAGGAAAAGCAGCATGAGCACCGAAAGCGCCCCCGCCCCGCAGGGCAACGTCGCCGAAGAGCAGCGCCCACGCATCGCCGTCTCGGCGCTGACGACGAACCTGCGCGAATATGGCCTGATCCTGGCGCTGATCGCCATCATGGTGTTCTTCCAGTTCACCACGAACGGAACGCTGTTCAAGCCGGTGAACCTGAGCAACCTGGTGCAGCAGAACTCGTTCATCATCGTGATGGCGCTGGGCATGCTGCTGGTCATCGTCTCCGGCCATATCGATCTAAGCGTTGGCTCGGTCGCTGGCTTCATCGGCGCGCTGGCGGCGATGATGATGGTCATCTGGCCGCTCGGTCCGTTCAGCAATCCGCTGGTGGTGTCGATCATCTGCCTGATCGTGGGCGGCGCGATCGGCGCCGCGCAAGGCTACTGGATCGCCTATCACCGAATACCGAGCTTCATCGTCACGCTGGCCGGCATGCTGATCTTCCGCGGCATCTGCCAGGCCCTGCTGGGCGGCGGATCCTCGGTGGGGCCGCTACCCGATGGCTTCAAGGCGCTCAGCTCCGGCTTCATCCCGGATGTCATCGGCCCGCTGACGCTGATCCCGCCGACGGTGAACGCGGCCGGCAAGACCATCATGGGCAGCGGCCTGACGCTGCACATGACGACGATCGTGCTGGGCCTGATCGCTGTGCTGGCCTACGCCTATTTCGGGGTGAGGACGCGCCGCAAGCGCGAACGCCATGGCTATGAGGCCGAGCCCTTTGCCCTGTTCGTCGTCAAGACGCTGGTCGGCAGCGCGCTGGCGCTGTTCCTGGTCTACCAGTTCGCCAGCTACAGGGGCCTGCCCGTGGTGCTGCTCGTCATGGGCGTGCTGATCTCGCTGTTCGTCTTCGTCACCAAGCGCATGACCATCGGCCGCCGTATCTATGCCATGGGCGGCAATTCCAAGGCCGCGCAGCTGTCAGGCATCAACACCGAGCGGCTGACGCTGATGGTGTTCATCAATATGGGCGTGCTGTCGGCGCTCGGCGGCCTGATCATCGCGGCGCGACTGGGACAGGCGGTGCCGGCCGCGGGCCTCGGCAGCGAGCTCGACGTCATCGCCGCCGTCTTCATCGGCGGCGCCTCGGCGATGGGCGGCGTCGGTCAGGTCATCGGCGCGGTGGTCGGCGGCTTCATCATGGGCGTGATGAACAACGGCATGTCGATCATGGGCGTCAATGTCGACTGGCAGCAGGTGGTCAAAGGCCTGGTGCTGCTCGGTGCCGTGATCTTCGACGTCTACAACAAGAACAAGGCTTGAACGGGCTTAAGAGCAATTCCAGGAAAATGTGAAACGGTTTTCCGCCTGGAATTGCGCCAAGACAATGAGTTAGAGCGGTTCGCCGTTTCCGTGAAACGGTGAACTGCTCTAGGCGAGGCAAGCAGGAGGCATACGATCGCGGCGCTGCCGGCAACCCGCCGGTAACAGAAGTCCCTGAGGGACCAGGCCCGCGAGCGCAATCCGAACTGAGAATTTAAACCGTGGCATGGACGAGGTCCCGGCCGCGCTGAGTAAGGTCTGCCGTTTTGGCAGTCCTGCCAAGGCAAATGAGAGAGGATTCATCATGCTGATCTCCCAGATCCTCGACGACGCCGAGACCATCCGCGTCGTCGCCCGCAATGGCGGCAAGACCCGGATCATCAATGGCGCCCGCAGCGTCTATTCGCTGGCGATGGAGGCCGCCCGCACCGGCGTCGGCCTCGTCGCGCTGATCGAACGCAAGGGGCTTGGCGAGACGGTCGATCTCGAGGCCGCTTACAAGAAGGGGCGGCTGCTGTCGCCGATCAATCACCCTGATCCGGCGC
Organism: Mesorhizobium sp. LMG17149; assembly: GCF_024518695.1. Taxonomy (NCBI): domain Bacteria; kingdom Pseudomonadati; phylum Pseudomonadota; class Alphaproteobacteria; order Hyphomicrobiales; family Phyllobacteriaceae; genus Mesorhizobium; species Mesorhizobium sp. LMG17149. Next base: position 250,779 of record NZ_JANIFL010000003.1, on the reverse strand, counting down.
ATCTGCACCTGACCGGCACCGGGCTGACGCATCTCGGCTCCGCCGCGACGCGCGATTCCATGCACAAGAAGCTGAGCGCCGACGGCGAGGAGCAGCTCACCGATTCCATGAAGATGTTCCGCATGGGGCTGGAGGGCGGCAAGCCGGCAAATGGCCAGATCGGCGTGCAGCCGGAATGGTTCTACAAGGGCAACGGCACGATGGCGGTGGCGCCAGGCGCCGCACTCCTGTCACCGGCCTTTGCCAAGGACGCCGGCGAAGAGCCCGAGGTGGCCGGCATCTATGTCATCGGCGACGACGGCGCACCTTTCCGCGTCGGCTTCACGCTGTCGAACGAGTTTTCCGACCACGTGACCGAGCGCGTGAACTATCTGTTCCTCGCCCATTCCAAGCTGCGCAACGCCTCGTTCGGTCCGGAAATCCTGATCGGCGACCTGCCGCCCGATATCCGCGGCACCTCGCGCATCGTGCGTGACAGCGAGGTGCTGTGGGAAAAGCCGTTCCTGTCCGGCGAAGCGAACATGTCGCACACCATCGCCAATCTCGAACATCACCATTTCAAATACGCGGCCTTCCGCCAGCCGGGCGACGTGCATGTGCATATGTTCGGCACGGCGACGCTCTCTTTCGCCGACGGCATCAGGACCGAGGCCGGCGATGTGTTCGAGATCGAGGCCGGGGACTTCGGCCTGCCGCTGCGCAATCCGCTCGAGATCGAACAGCCGGTGAAGGTGGCGGTGAAGGCGCTGTAGAAAGGGTAATCTCCCCCCTTGAGGGGGAGATGTCGCCGAAGGCGACAGAGGGGGTCGTCGCGCGTGGAGTGCCGACGTCTTCTGCGGCACCAAACGACGTTGGCGCTCTACGCGCTGCGACCCCCTCTGGCCTGCCGGCCATCTCCCCCTCAAGGGGGGAGATTGCAGCGCCCAGCCTCAATAAATATCGAAGTCGAAATACTTGGCCTGGATCTTCTTGTAGGTGCCGTCGGCGACGATCGCGTCGATGGCCGCGTTGAGCTTGTCGCGAAGTGCCGTGTCTTCCAGGCGAACGGCAATGCCGGCTTGCGTTTCCGTCCCCTTGACGTCGCCGACCAGCTTGCAGCAGCCGTCGCTCGCCTTCTTCAACCAGTCCATCAGCACGAACTTGTCCGAGATCACAGCGTCAAGACGACCGTTGGTCAGGTCTGTGATCGCCTCTTCCTGGGTGGGATAGAGTTTTGCCTCCGCACCCGCCTTGCCATACTCATTCTGGGCGTAGTCGGCCTGCGTGGTCGAGGCCTGGGCGCCGACCGTCTTGCCGGCCAGTGCCGGTGGTTCGGTCGAGCTGAGATCGCTATCCTTCGGCGCCACCAAAGCGAGCGGTGTCGTGTAATATTTGTTGGTGAAGGCGACCTGCTTCTTGCGCTCCTCGGTGATGCTCATCGAGGCGATGATGGCGTCGAATTTCTTCGCCTGCAAGGCGGGAATGATGCCGTCCCAGTCCTGCGTGACGATCTCGCATTCGACCTTCATCTGCGCGCATAGTGCATTGGCGATGTCGATGTCGAAGCCTTCGACCTTGCCGTCAGCCGTAATGGTGTTGAACGGCGGATAGGCGCCCTCCGTGCCGATCTTGATTTTCTCCTGCGCCTGCGAAAGCGAGCCGGCCGCCACCACCAGCATGGCAGCGCCTGCTGCCGATATGATCCATTTCGAAATCTGCATTTTCTTGGTTCCCCTTGAACGCCGGCATCTTGACGACCAGCAAGGCAGCCAAGCATGGCGAGCCAGCGCAGGCAAGTATTTTGCCTGACGGCGGCGCTCAGCGCGCGGCGCGAAAATGCTTGGACAGCTTCAGGCCCTGCGCCTGATAGTTGGAACCGAGATCGGTGCCATAGAGCGCCTGCGGCCGCTTCAGCATATGCTCGTAGACCAGCCGGCCGACGATCTGGCCGTGGTCGAGGATGAACGGCACTTCGTGGCTGCGCACCTCCAGCACCGCCCGGCTGCCGGTGCCGCCGGACGCCGAGTGGCCGAAGCCTGGATCGAAGAAGCCGGCATAGTGGACGCGGAATTCGCCGACCAGCGGATCGAAAGGCGTCATCTCGGCGGCGTAGAGCGGCGGCACGTGCACCGCTTCCTGGCTGACGAGGATGTAGAACTCGTCGGGGTCGAGCACCAGTTCGCCGGCGCCGCTCTTGTGGATCGGCTCCCAGAAGTCGACGACTTCCTGGGTCGCGCGTTTATCGACATCGACGAGGCCGGTGTGATGCTTGCCGCGGTAGCCGACCAGGCCGTTCTGATCGCCGTTGAGGTCGATCGACAGCGCGATCCCGCCGCCGGAAATGTTCGGCGGCTCGGTGGCGACCAGCATCTCGGTGCGATGCAGGTCGTGCAGCTCGACTTCGGAGAGCAGCGCATTGCCGGTGCGGAAACGGATCTGCGACAGGCGTGAGCCGGTGCGGACCACGATCGGGAAGGTGCGGGGGCTGACTTCCAGAAAGAGCGGGCCATGATAGCCGGCGGCGATCTTGTCGAACTCGTGGCCGCGATCGGTCATGACGCGGGTGAAGATGTCGAGCCGCCCGGTCGAGCTCTTCGGATTGGCCGAGGCCGAAATGTCCGCCGGCAGCGCCAGGCTTTCAAGCAAGGGCACGATGTAGACGCAGCCGGTCTCGAGCACCGCGCCCTCGGCAAGATTGATCTCGTGCAGCTGCAGCCGGTCGAGCTTTTCCGAGACCTTGTGGTTGGGGCCGGGCAGGAAGGAGGCCCGCACCCGCCAGGCCTTGTCGCCGAGCCTGAGATCGAGACTGGCCGGCTGGATCTGGTCGGCGTCGAGCGCACGCGCCGACTTCAGCGCGCCGGACTGGAACAGCGCCGATATGTCCTGATCGGGAAGAATGCCTGTCTGCCGCAAGGCTCCACTCCTAGGTCAGACGTTTTTCTTGTCGCAGGTTCTGGTCGCAAAACCGTGGAACACTTTTGCGGAACCTGCTTGGTACAAACCTCTTAATGAAGCCGGCAATTGACGCAAGCGTGGCGCGGGTCTAAAGGGTCGTTATCCCGTGGTGATTTGGCCGGTCGGCTTGCAGCCACGTTAAACAAGTCGCTAAAGGACCGTCGGGCCGCAAGGCCGTATGGACCGGTTGCGACTTTCGCGGCCGGTTTTTTTGTGTCTGGAAGAAAAGCGATGAGCACCAAGAAGCACAACTGGAAGCCTCAGACGGCACTCGTGCACAGCGGAACGCTGCGTTCCGGTTTCGGCGAAACGTCGGAAGCGATTTACCTGACCCAGGGCTATGTCTACGAAACGGCACAGGCCGCCGAAGCCCGTTTCAAGGGCGAGGAGCCGGGTTTCATCTATTCGCGCTACGCCAACCCCACCGTCGACATGTTCGAGAAGCGCATGTGCGCGCTCGAAGGCGCCGAAGACGCGCGCGCCACCGCGTCGGGCATGGCGGCGGTGACGGCCGCCCTTCTGTGCAGCGCCAAGGCCGGCGACCATATCGTGGCGGCACGTGCGCTGTTCGGCTCCTGCCGCTGGGTGGTCGAGACGCTGGCGCCGAGATACGGCATCGAGGCGACGCTGGTCGACGGCACCGACATCGCCAACTGGGAAAAGGCGGTCAAGCCGAACACCAAGCTGTTCTTCCTGGAAAGCCCGACCAATCCGACGCTGGAAGTGGTCGATATCGCCGCTGTCGCTTCGCTTGCCAATTCGATCGGCGCAAGGCTGATCGTCGACAATGTCTTCGCCACGCCCCTGCAGCAGAAGCCCTTGCAGCTCGGCGCCCATATCGTCGTCTATTCGGCGACCAAGCACATAGACGGCCAGGGGCGCTGTCTCGGCGGCGTCATCCTGTCGGACAAGAAGTGGATCGACGAGAACCTGCACGACTATTTCCGCCATACTGGCCCAAGCCTGTCACCCTTCAACGCCTGGACGCTGCTGAAAGGCCTGGAAACGCTGCCGCTGCGCGTGCGCCAGCAGACGGAAAGCGCGGGCAGGATCGCGGATTTCCTGGCCGAGCGGCCGGAAATCGCCCGCGTCATCTATCCCGGCCGCGCCGACCATCCGCAGGCCGACATCGTCAAGAAGCAGATGTCGGGCGGCTCGACACTGATCTGTCTCGACGTCAAGGGCGGCAAGCACGCGGCCTTCGCCTTGCAGAACGCGCTCGACATCGTCTTGATCTCCAACAATCTCGGTGACGCCAAGAGCCTGATCACCCATCCGGCGACGACGACGCATAAGAATTTGAGCGACGAAGCGCGCGCCGAGCTCGGCATCGGGCCGGGCACGCTCAGGCTGTCGGTTGGGCTGGAGGATGCCGACGATCTGCTCGAGGATATCGCGCAGGCGCTGAAGGCCAGGTAGCGCGCGCGAGCGTCGTCACAGGATTACAGGCCGACCGCCTTGCGCAGCACTTCGTTCATGCGGGTCTGCCAGCCATCGCCAGCGGCCTTGAAGCGGTCGAGAACGTCGGCGTCGAGGCGTAGCTGTACGGCACGTTTGGGCCGGGCAAGCGGCGGCCGGCCAACCTTGCGGCGCGAAACGGCATCGGTTGGCTGCGCATCCGGATCGGCTTCGGCCGCAGCGGTGATCTTGGCATCTTCTTCGTCGGTCATCGCGGCAAGCGCCTTTTTGGCCAACGCCAAAGCGTCAGCACGTGACAGCTGGGGCGCAGCAGCCTCACGGCGTACGATCGTCTTAGAGGTTTTCGACATAGTCCGTAATTTCCTGCCTTGTGGCCTTGCGCAGCGAAATAACGCGGATGGCGTATCGTCGCTCGACATAAACCATCACATGGACGCCAGTTCCGATCAGACCGATGGCAACGAGGCGGTCCTCGCCAAAGTCCTCGCTGTCGTCGAGCCTGATAGCGGCGTTGGCGAAGTCGAAGGAATGGTGCGATCGCAAAATCCACGCCATGCTTGGCCCTGTTCATCCTGGCCTTGTTTTCATCCCACTCGAACTGCATCGCCGCCGGTGCGTTCCCATAAATTATGTATACACAAAAATAGAGCCTAACGCAACATTTCCGTATATACGATAATTATTCCAGCGGTCAAACCTGGCTGACGCCTTCAGGCGCCGGACGGCGTCTCTTCCAGCTCGGCCGTCTTGGTGCCGATGGTCATCGCATTGCCGCGCCAGTCGACGGCGCCGCCGAGCCAGCCGCGTCCCCACATCGCCGGCAGGATCAGGTCGCGCGCCATGATCGCGGCGACCATGCGTGGCGACAGGTACCAGCCCTTGGACCAGGCCAGGGCGCACTCCGGAAGGTAGAAGGCCGCCAGTACGGCAGTGGCGGTTGCCCAGAGGCTGAAACCGGCACTGGCTGCGGCAATCAGCGCAAGCACCAGCGGCACCAAGGCGCCGGTCAGGATTTCGGGTGCGAAGAACAGCGGGAAAGTGACGCGGCGCAGGCGCGCCCAGCGGGCCTGACGCGACCAGATCTCGTCAAACGAGCGCCGGCCAAGCGGCTGCTCGAAGGGGGCGGCGACGAGATTGACGCGCAAGCCGAGGCTGTTCACCAGCTTGGTCGCTGCGGCGTCCTCGGCGATCTCGGCGGCCAGCGCGCGGATGCCGCCATTGGCGTCGAGCATCGGCTTGTTCCAGAGCATGCTCTTGCCCTGGGCAAAGCCAAGGCCGAGCGCCTCGCCGGCATATTGCCAGCGCGCCTGCAGCGTGTTGAGGAAAGCGCATTCGACCTCGGCCCAGAAGCCGGCAGGCCGGGAGCCGATCGGCGTCGAGCAGACAAGGCCGGTGCCGGACCGCCAGGCAGCCATCAGGTGCTGGACGTAGTCTCTCGGCATCAGCACGTTGGAATCGGCCAGGACGACCCAGTCGTGCCGCGCCGCTTCCCAGCCCTTGACGCAATTGTTGAGTTTCGGATTGGCGCTGATGCGGTCGTCGCCGATAAGCAGCCGGGCTGGCACTTTCGGAAACCGGACGATCGTCCTGTTTATCAATTTGACCACGGGATCGTCGGCATGGGCAACGCAGAAAATCAACTCGTAGCGCGGCCAATCGAGCGAGAAGGCGCGTTCCAGCGTCTCCTGCGTGAACGGCTCGACGCCGCGCGACGGCACGACGATCGACACCGGCCGCGGCTTGGCGGCCGGTGGCCCAATGGTGTGGCGCCGTTTCAGACGCGAAGCGGCGAGCACGATGCTGGCGAGATTCGAGAGGATGAGGACAGTTGAAAGCGTGGCGGCTATGAGAGTGAGTTCCATCGAAATCCGGTCACTCCAGGAAAACCGGTCCGCAAGATGGCCGGTTTCAACAGTTCAGCAGAGCGCCCGAGTCGCGCATCACCAGTCCGCGCACACCATCATTGTCATATGTCACTTAAATGACATTCTTTGTCGGCACCTGCCCGCGAGGTCGGCCAGAGGAGGCTTCGGTCGGTTGACCTAACCGCACAGAGCGCCGAAAGTTCCGCTGGAACCGTTTTTTGGAGCCGCTTATGTATAGCGCCGTCACGCGCAACATCGAAGTGCAGGTCAGGCCATTCTATCTGGAGGACCGTTCGGATCCCTCGGAGAACCGCTATGTCTGGGGCTATCAGATAACGATCGACAATCAGTCGGACGACTTCGTGCAGCTTCTGTCGCGCTATTGGCATATCACCGACGGCACTGGCCGGGTCGAGGAAGTGCGCGGCCCCGGCGTCGTCGGCGACCAGCCCGAACTCAATCCCGGCGACAGCTACCAATACACGTCCGGTTGCCCGCTCTCGACACCATCCGGCATCATGGTCGGGCACTACACGATGCGCAACCAGCAGGGCGAGACGTTCGACATCGCCATTCCGGCGTTTTCGCTGGACCTGCCGGGGACGCGGCGGACGGTGAATTGATTTCGCCTCACCGGCCGCTCCGCGGCCGGTGAGGCGTGGTTTTCTCTCTACTGGGCCGCGAATTCCGCCGGGTCGAAGTCATATTGCTTCGAGCAGAATTCGCAGGCGACGTGGATGCCGCCGTCCTCTGTACTGTCCTTGATCTCCTGCGCGGAAAAACCCTCGAGGATGCCGCGGATCTTGTCCCTGGAGCACGAGCACTGGTCGGCGACCGGGACGCCGCCGAAGACGCGCACGCCATGCTCGTGGAACAGCCTGTAAAGCAGCCGCTCGGCACCGATTGTCGGGTCGATCAGTTCGGTCGGCTCGATCGTGCCGAGCAGCGCCAGCAACTCCTGCCAGGAATTGTCGACCGGGTCGTGGATCTCCTCGCGCGGATCGCCATCGCCACCCGGCAGGTCCGGGACGCGCATGCGCTCGGGCGACTGCGGCAGGAACTGCGCCAGGATACCACCGGCGCGCCACTGCTCGCGGGCACCGCCAGGACCGGGCGTCAAAAGCTTGGCCACCGACAGCCTGAGATCGGTCGGGATCTGTTCCGACTGGCGAAAATAGGTGCGCGCCGCATCTTCCAGTGTCTCGCCATCGAGTTGGACGATACCCTGATAGCGCTGCGTATGAGCGCCCTGGTCGATGGTCAGCGCCAGCACGCCGCTGCCAAGCAGCGTCTGCTGGGAAGTTTCGCCGGCCGCGACAAGCGCTTCCAGCCGGTCGGCGTCAAAACGCGCATAGGCGCGCAGCGCCGAGGGCGTGGAAAAATCCGCGACCAGCATGTCGACAGGCCCGTCGGTGCGGGTCTGCAGGATGAACTTGCCCTCGAACTTCAGCGAGGTGCCGAGCAGCACGGTCAGCACACAGGCCTCCGCCAGCAGGCGGGCGACCGGCTCGGGATAATCGTGGCGGCCGAGGATGGCGTCGAGCATCGGCCCGAGTTGGACGGTGCGGCCCCGCACATCGAGCGGGCCGACCTCGAACGGCACGACATGATCGTCGCCGGCATAGCCAAATTCGCCGAGTTTGGGGTGATGTTCAGTCACTTGATAGGTTTCCAACATGACAAAGCTCCAGGGCGCGGCCATGCCGCCCTCCGGGGCGCATGCGTCGAAACGCGCTTGATTTGCGTGATGCGGCGCAAATAGGCATCACACCCCCGCAGATCAAGCTCCCTGGGATCAAGCGCCGAGACACTTCAAGCGCCGAGACACCAGGCAAGCACGGCCTTCTGGGCATGGAGCCGGTTCTCGGCCTCGTCGAAGACCACCGAATGCGGCCCGTCGATGACCTCGTCCGTCACTTCCTCGCCACGATGCGCCGGCAGGCAATGCATGAACAGCGCGTCCGGCTTGGCCTTGGCCATCAGCTTGGCGTTGACCTGATAGGGCGAGAACACGTTGTGGCCGCGGGCGCGGTGCTCCTGACCCATCGAGACCCAACAATCCGTGACGATGCAGTCAGCCTGATCGACGGCTTCCTCGGGCGAGCGGGTGAAGTGCAGCTTGCCGCCATGTGCCCGCGACCAGTCGATATGCTTCTGCGCCGGTTCGCTGCCCTCGGGCACGGCGACGTTGACGTTGAAGCGGAACCGGGCCGAGGCCTCAAGCAAGGAATGCAGCACATTGTTGCCGTCGCCGGTCCAGGCGATGGTCTTGCCGGCGACCGGACCGCGATGTTCCTCGAAGGTCATGATATCGGCCATCAGCTGGCAGGGATGGGTGTCGTCGGTCAATCCGTTGATCACCGGCACGGTGGCGTTCTCGGTCAATTCCAGCAGGCGCTCATGCGAGGTGGTGCGGATCATGATCGCATCGACATAGCGCGACAGCACCTTGGCCGTGTCGGCAATTGTCTCGGAGCGGCCGAGCTGCATCTCGGTGCCGGTCAGCATGATGGTCTCGCCGCCGAGCTGCCGCATGCCGACGTCGAAGGAGACGCGCGTGCGCGTCGACGGCTTGTCGAAGATCATCGCCAGCACCTTGCCTTCGAGCGGTTTGGTGCGCTCGCCGGCCTTGAGGCGCGCCTTTCGCACCACCGCATCGTCCAGCATCAAGCGCAGATCGCCTTCGGAAACGGTGGAAAGATCGGTGAAATGGCGAACTGACATCTGCAATGGTTCCGGGATTACTTCGCCGCGGCGGAAGCGATCGCCTCCGCCAGGCCCTTGGCGCCGGCGCGGATGCGGTTGAGCGCGTCATGGATCTCGGCGTCGGTGACGGTGAGCGGCGGCAACAGGCGAATGACGTTGTCGCCGGCCGGAACCGCCAGCAGGTGCTGGTCGCGCAAGGCCATGTTCACCTTGGTGTTGGGCATGGCGCATTTGAGGCCGAGCATCAACCCGGCACCCCTGATGTCCTCGATGATTTCGGGAAATTCGTCGGCGACCGACGCCAGCCCCTGCTTCATCAGCAGCGCCTTGCGCTGGACATCTTCGAGGAAACCGTCTTCCAGCACGACATCGAGCACGGCGTTGCCGACCGCCATGGCAAGCGGGTTGCCGCCGAAAGTGGTGCCGTGCACGCCAGCGCTCATGCCGACAGCTGCTTCATCCGTGGCAAGGCAGGCGCCCATCGGGAAGCCGCCGCCAATACCCTTGGCGATCGCCATGATGTCTGGCGTAACACCTGACCATTCATGCGCGAACAGCTTGCCGGTACGGCCGATGCCGCACTGGACCTCGTCGTAGATCAACAGCAGGCCGTGCTGTTCGCACAAATGCCTGAGCCGCTTCAGCGACTGCGTCGGCACCGGGCGGATACCGCCCTCGCCCTGCACCGGCTCGATCAGGATCGCGGCCGTCTCCGGCGTGATCGCTTTTTCGGCGGCGTCGATATCGTCGAAGCCAACCTGATCGAAACCTTCGACCTTGGGGCCGAAGCCTTCGAGATATTTGTACTGGCCGCCAGCCGCGATGGTCGCCAGCGTGCGGCCATGGAAGGCGCCCTCAAAGGTGATGACGCGGAAGCGCTCGGGATTTCCTTTGACGAAATGGTAGCGCCGCGCCGTCTTGATCGCGCATTCCAGCGCCTCGGCGCCGGAATTGGTGAAGAACACCTTGTCGGCGAAGGTGGCGTCGGCCAGCCGCTCGCCAAGCCGGCTCTGCCCCGGAATCTCATAGAGGTTGGAAACATGCCAGAGCTTGGCGGCCTGCTCGGTGAGTGCGGCGACCAGATGCGGATGGCTGTGGCCCAGCGAATTGACGGCGATGCCGCCGGCGAAATCGAGATATCGCTCGCCCTTGTCGGTAACCAGCCAGGTGCCTTCCCCGTGGTCGAAGGCCAGGGGTGCGCGAGCAAAGGTCTCGTAAAGCGCCGAACCGCTCATTATATGCGTCTCCGGTACCGGAAAATCAAAAAAGCCGCCAAAGCGGCGGCCTGTGCGGCTTATCCCGTTTTTCGGCCATGAAGTCAACGAAAACGTCGCGTAGTGGCGCGCGGCAAGCCCTCCGACGGGACGCCGGCTCATCAGCGACCGGGCAAGTTGGGGAAAACCGAAAAAACCGATTCGTGTTGCACTTGGGACTCTTGTCACCGAGTCAGCGCATAGAGTAGTTGTAGTTGAGAAATAACTAGATTTCGTGCGGCGGACCTAATCACCAGATATATGTGGTGTCTGCCCCGGCAAATGTTGCCGGGTCGGGAGAAGGATTCCGATTGCCGCACGCTTAGAGGAGCGCGGTCTCATGAACTGGACTGACGAGCGGGTAGAACTCTTGAGAAAACTGTGGTCGGAGGGTCTGAGCGCAAGCCAGATTGCTGCGCAGCTTGGAGGGGTCAGCCGCAACGCGGTCATCGGGAAGGTGCATCGGCTGAAACTGTCGGGCCGCGGACGCTCGACCGCCACACCGGCACGCCAGAAGAAGGCAGCGCAAGGATCGACTGTCCAGAAATCGGTATCACGCGCTGCAACCACGGCACGCCATGTCACGACATCGATCGGCGCGACCGCCTTGCAGACGCAGTTCGACGCCGAACCCGTGGCACGCCATTACATCCGCCCGGTTGAGAATGTCGTGCTGCCGATCTCGCGGCATCTGCAACTGGTCGAGCTGACCGAGCGAACCTGCAAATGGCCGAACGGTGACCCGCTTTCAGAGGACTTCCATTTCTGCGGCAACGAAGCCGCCGAAACCGGACCCTACTGCAAATATCACGCCCGCGTGGCGTTCCAGCCGGCATCGGAGCGGCGGCGGAGTCGCTGAGCGAATAGCGAATAGCGAATAGCGAATAGCGAATAGCGAATAGAAACGGCTTGCCTTCCGTCACAGGAAGCAAGCCGTTTTTGTGTTCGCTATTCGCTACTCCCTATTCGCTCTCTTCTCACAGCCAACCGTTCTTCCTGAACCGCCAGTAGAGAAACGTGCAGATGAGCGCGATAGCGCCCAGCACCACCGGATAGCCGTATTCTATCTTCAGTTCCGGCATACTGTCGAAGTTCATGCCGTAGATGCCGGCGAGCGCCGTCGGCACCGCCAGGATCGCGGCCCAGGAGGCGAGTTTCTTGGTGTTCGCCGTTTCCTGACTCTGGCCGACCAGGAGGCTGGCCTCGAAAGCGAACGCCAGCACTTCGCGCAGGCTGTCGATCTTCTCCTGGACGGTGCGGATGTGGTCGGTCACGTCGCGGAACAGCGGGTGCATGGCGGTATGTATCTGCGGCAGCTCGGCGCTGGTCAGCCGTCGGCAGACTTCGACCAGCGGAAGCGCGGCATTGCGCAGGCGCAGGAGATCGCGGCGCAGCATATAGAGCCGTTCGATGTCGGGAGCGGTCATCGGCTTCAGCAGAACCTTGTCCTCGATCGCCTCGACTTCGTCCTCGATCTGCTCGAGCACCGGCATGTAATTGTCGACGATGAAATCGAGAATGGCGTAAAGGACGAAATCCTCACCCTTGGCCAGCGAGTGCGGGCAGCTTTCCCAGTGCTGACGAACGGCGGCATAGGACGTCGAGGGACCGTGCCTGACGCTGACGATGTAGCCTGAGCCGACAAACAAATGGGTCTCGCCGAAGGTGACCCGACCGTCGATCAACTGCGCGGTGCGGGCGACGATGAACAAGGCGTCGCCATATTGTTCGATCTTCGGCCGCTGGTGCGGGTGCTCGGCATCCTCTATCGCCAGTTCATGCAGGTGGAACTGCGCCTGGACGCGCAGCAGCAGGTTGCGGTCGGGCTCCAAAAGGCCGATCCAGACGACATGACCGGATTTCTTTGCCCATTCGCCGGCTTCCTCGATGGGAATGTCGGCAATGCGGCGCCCCGCCGTGTAGACGCCGCAAGCGATAATGCCCGATATCGGCCCAGGCGCCGGGGTCAGGTTCCGAGCATTTTCCATCACGACCTCCCGGAGCAAATCCACGGGCGAGGATAGAGGCAAAGCCCGGAAAGCTTACTGTAAATCGGGTGACGGTTCGAGAGGCGCGTTCACTTCACCGGCTGCGTCTCGGAAAGACTGATTTTGTCGGTCTTGTCACCCTTGGGCCGCTCAGCCGGCAACTGATCGCCGGTGACGATGTAATAGATGGTCTCGGCGATGTTGGTGGCGTGATCACCGATACGCTCGATGTTCTTGGCACAAAACAGCAGATGCGTGCAGGGCGTGATGTTGCGCGGATCTTCCATCATGTAGGTCAGCAATTCGCGAAACAGCGATGTGTACATGGCGTCGATCTGGTCGTCACGATCGCGCACGAAGCCGATTTTCTCCACCGCGCGAGACGCGTAGACGTCGAGCACTTCCTTGAGCTGGGTCAACGCCAGGGTGGACAGAGCCTCGAGGCCGCGGAACAGGCTGGTCGGCTGGCGTCCATCGGTGACGGCGACCACCCGCTTGGCAACGTTCTTGGCGAGATCGCCAACCCGCTCGAGGTCGGCGGAGATGCGAATGGTCCCGACGATCTCGCGCAAATCCGCCGCCATCGGCTGACGCTTGGCAATGATGATGATGGCCTTGTCGTCGATTTCGCGCTGGCCCTCGTCCAGTACGGTATCGTCGCGGATGACCTTCTGGGCAAGGCCTGGGTCGGCATTGACGAGAGCGGTAACCGCCTGCTCGACCATGCGCTCGGCATGGCCTCCCATCGCGGCGATGCGCTTCGACAGATATTTCAACTCCTCGTCATAAGCGCTGACGATGTGCACGGACTGCATGGCAAAATGCCTTCCCACGGGGTGTTTTGATTTTGAGTCGTTTCCTCGAATCCCCGCTGATACGCTAGCCGGATGACAGAAAAAAGAAACAGTCCCTTTGAATTAGGGCGATATCAGTGAGTCGGCAAATGAACCGAGAATGCCGCGCCGTTGCCGACTTCGGACTTGATCGAAAGCCGGGCGTTGTGGCGCGTCAGTATATGCTTGACGATCGACAGGCCGAGGCCGGTACCCTTCTGGGTCCGGCTGGTCTCGACGTCGACGCGGTAGAAGCGCTCGGTAATGCGCGGAATGTGCTCCTCGGGAATGCCAGGGCCAAAGTCCCTGATCGTCACGTCGATGCCCGGTTCTGATCCGGCGTCGCTATGGGCTATGGATACAACCACGCGCCCACCCGACTGCCCGTATTTGCAGGCGTTTTCCAAGAGGTTCTCGAAAACCTGGAAAAGCTCATCGCGATCGCCAGGCACATGAAGCGGCCCATCGGCGTAGTGCCGCTCGATGGCAACGGCGTTTTCGCTGGCCAGCGGTCCGAGCGAGTCGATGACGCTGTCGACTGTCTGCCGCAGATCCACCTCGGTTCCCGGCTTCAGATAGGGTTTCATCTCGAGCCGCGACAGCGACAACAAATCGTCGATCAGACGCGCCATGCGACCGGTCTGGCTCTGCATGATCTGCAGAAACTGGTCGCGCGCCGCCGCGTCGTTGCGGGCTGGCCCGCGCAGCGTTTCGATAAAGCCGGCGATGGAGGCGAGCGGCGTGCGCAGTTCATGGCTGGCATTGGCAATGAAATCGGCGCGCATGCGGTCGATCCGGCGTGCTTCGCTCTGGTCCTTGAACACCAGCACATAGAGATCGGTGGCGTGACCGACCGAGGACACACTCACCCGGTAGGCCCGTTCGACCGGCAGTTTCTCCATGTAGTCGACGACATCGGAGGCGATATCACCAGATAGTACTCCATCCAGCAGGGTTTGCATCTCCGGCGCCCGGAATTTCAACGACAGCGACATGCCTGGCGCGATGCCGCCGAAGGCGGCGAAGGCGGCGGCGTTGGCATGGACGATGGTGGCGGTCCGGTCGAAGATGATCAGCGGATCGGCGACGGCGGCGGCCAGATATTCACCCGAGAGCCGCTGCAGGCCGATGGCCTCGATGGCAGCGCCGCTGCCGGTGGATTGGCGCGCGCCGGCGGTCGGCAGTATTGCCGCTGCAAGCAGCAACAGCAGCGCCGCGGGGACGACATAGGCTGAAATCCCGGCCAAGGCATAAACAGCGAGAACCGCAACGACGCCGGCCGCAAGCAGCCAGCGGCTATTCCACAGCCGTGCGGCCATGGTTTGCGTCATGCCTCTCTGCTCTGTGTCCAGGTCAGCCATTCGCTCGTGGACCTGCCCCCCATGTCTTCGCACCCGGTCGCACGGTGGCGGAAAACTTCCACTAGACCGCTTGCCGCATGACCCCGAAAATCGGGATCGATTTTCGGAAAGGATCATGCGCAAATTAAAAGTGCTACAGCGTCCTTTGCGCATCCAAACGGACGCGCGACGCTATAGTGGCTCCCCATAGCATGAGTCCGGAAGCTGGAAAGGGTTCGTCTCGATGAAAAAAGCAAAAGAAAGTCCCGCCGCGCCAACTGCGGGGCCGCTGAAGATCAGGATCGGCGGCAAGGAGCGGGAGTTCGACATCGAAAATCCCGTGCTTCCCGACTGGGTCGAGGACAACAAGCTGACCGCTGGCGGCTATCCCTACGACAAGAAGATGAAAAGCGACGAGTATGACGAGATGCTCGAGAAGCTGCAGATCGAGCTGGTCAAGGCGCAGGCCTGGCTGCAGTCGACCGGCAAACGGGTGATGGCGCTGTTCGAGGGCCGCGATGCTGCAGGCAAGGGCGGCACGATCTTCGTGGTGCGCCAGTACCTCAATCCGCGCACGGCACGCAACGTGGCGCTGACCAAGCCGACCCCGACCGAGCTTGGGCAATGGTACTACCAGCGCTATGTCCACCACTTCCCGACTTCAGGCGAATTCGTCACCTTCGACCGTTCCTGGTACAACCGCGCCGGTGTCGAGCCGGTGATGGGTTTCTGCACCCCGCAGCAGCACGAGCAGTTTCTTGAGGAGACGCCGCATTTCGAGCGGATGATCTCCAACGAGGGCATCCACTTCTTCAAATTCTGGCTGAACATCGGCCGGGAAACGCAGCTCGAGCGCTTCCATGACCGTCGCTACAGCCCGCTGAAGAGCTGGAAGTTTTCGCCCATCGACGTTGCAGGCATCACCAAGTGGGACGACTACACCAAGGTGCGCGACACCATGTTCGAGCGCACCCACAAGGAATTCGCGCCGTGGATCATCGTACGGGCCAATGACAAGCGGCGCGCGCGGCTGGCGATCATGCGGCGCATCCTGTCGTCTCTGCCCTATGAGGGGCGCGATCTCGAAATCATCGGCAAGGAAGACAAGAAGATCATCGGCGAAGGGCCGTCATTCCTCGGCAAGCAGGATTGACGCTTCCGCGCCGCGCGGCCAAGGCCGCGCGGCGCGTTCCTTGAGGCTTTCGCTCAGGCCGCGAGCCGGGCGATGCGTTGCAATCGCCGCAGCGTGGTGTCGTCCTGCAGCGCCTGCTGGAAAAGCGAAATCTCCTGATCGATGCGGTCGCAGAGGGCCTCGGTGTTCCCTTTCAGCAGGCCGCGCGTCTGCAGCAAGGCGGCGACCGGCTTCTTGACGAGCTGTCTTGCCCGGCCGAGGGCCGCCTCCTCGACGGTGCCTCCCGGCACGATCTCCGCGACAAGGCCGAGCGCCCTGGCGTCCTCGGCGCGAAGCGTGTCGCCGAGGCAGAAGAAGCGGAAGGCACCGGCGTAGCCGAGCTTCTGCGGCGCCAGGATGCTGGTCGCCGCATCCGGCACCAGGCCGAAATCGACGAACGGCACCCTGAACGTGCTCTCATCGGACGCGATCACCATGTCGCAGTGGAACAGGATGGTGCAGCCGACACCGACGGCATCGCCATCGACGCATGCCAGGATGGGCTTTGGAAACGTCGCCAGCGTGCGGAACAGGTCGGTGACGGCGGCGATCAGTTTCTGGTGCTTGGTGGCGTCGAGGAATTCGGAGAAGTCGCCGCCAAGACAGAAACAGCCTGCCAGGCCGCGCAGCACGACGACGCGAACCTCCTCATTGTCGGCGGCTTCATGGAAGGTCCTTGCCAGGCTTTCATAGGCTCTCCTGTCCAGCACCGGCCGGCCGTCGCTCGACGACACGGTGACGACCAGCGTGTGGTTGCGAAGTTCAGGTTGCGGGTGTGTGCTCATGGCTGTCTCCGATCTCATGACGCACGCCTTTGCCCGAGCATGTCGGGATATCCCCTGGCCAGCACGGGAGCAAAATGATTGCGGCGCGACCGCACCACATCGAGGGTGTGTTCGTTGAAGGTCAGCAAGGTGGCGACGACCTGCTGGTTGCCATAGGTGCGCTGATAGCCCAGCGGGGTCGCCAGGAAATGCAGTTGCAAGGCGCGCAGCACCCACATCGGCTCGAACTCGATGATCACCTTGTCGACGCCGCGCTTCAGCCCCCACTCGACGAAACCGGCAATCAGTTCGGTGCCGACGGTCGAAACGCCACGACGGCCATCACGAAAACCGGGAGCCACCGCGTAGCGGGTCAATTCCCAGATGTTTGGACCCGATGGCGGCGTTCCTTCGGAAAGATCGGTCAAGACCTCGGTCAGCAGATGTGGCCGCGTCGTCGGCAACATCCTCTGATAACCCGCCACTTCACCGCCTCGGATGACGATCTGATGGACCGCCTCGTCGTGGTCGAACTGGTCGAGTTCGAGCCCGTCGGGCCGCCTGAGGTCATCCCACCCCATCTCTTCGACGAATATCTTGTAGCGCAACCGATGGACGGCCTCCCAAAGGTCGGGACGTTCCATCAATTCCTGGGTTGTAAGGGAAAAAAGCATTCCGCCGTCTCCTGCGTTCAGAGGAAGATACGGCCGTGCTTTGATGAGAAAATTGCGTGATCGCGTAGGCAAAAATTCCAGGTCGGCACGGCCGACCTAACTAATGTAGCCGCGCCGTATCGCTTCCGCGACGGCCTGCACCCTGTTGACGGCACCTAGTTTGCTTTTGGCGTTAAGAAGATGTTTCTCCGACGTGTGTTCGGAAATGCCGAGGATTTGCGAAATCTCCCATTCGGACTTGCCGACGGCGGCCCATTGCAGGCATTCGCGCTCGCGCGGCGTCAGCACGATATGATCGATGGTGTTGCTCGCCATGGTGTGGAGTTGCATGGCGCGGCCAACCGCATAGGTCGAGACCAGCGACACCTGGCCAAATTCGGCGGCGGACAATTCCACAGCCTCGCCGCCCAGCGACACCATGACGATCTGGCCGTCAAGCGTGATCAACGGAAAGGCCAATCCATCACGCAGTTTGAAGGCGCCGGCATCGCCCATCACCTCGCCGCTGCTCTTGTCTATGCGGATGCCCTGCGACGCCTCGTGCCACTGGAAGGGCGCCTGCAACTGTTTCATGTGGCTGACGACCGGGTCATGGTCGACATAGTTGCGCGCGACATAGCGCTCCAGCCATTCGCCCGGCCAATCGCAGAGAAGCACATGCTGCTTTTGCTGGCCGGCCGGCGTGCCTGGCTGCGGTACGGTTCCCGCCATCAGCGCGGTGAGGCCGAAATCCGATGTTATGCCCAGCAGCCTTTCACAGACCGCCGCCGCCGTTGCGGCGTGCTGCAGTTGGTCTATGTATTCCAGCGTGCGATCGAACTGACCCATCGCAACATCAACCCCATGTTGCCTCGTGCATTGCGGCCAATGATGCGTGCCTGATTTACACTTCGCCACCGACCACGGATTGCAAATCGCATACTTATTTTGTGGCTTCCCTCACCGAGGCGGCCGAAGCTGATTTGCAAACCGGCTAAATCATATCCTGAAATCGGCGGGTTGAAATCAAAAACCATTGTGCCTGTACCATTTTCGTACCAAAACCGGTGCGAGCACGACTGTGGCGGAGTTTTATCTTGGCGTTCCGGTGGAGGTCCTTCGCCCTTGCGATGCTGATCGGCTTGCTGTCGTTCGCCGACGGCGCGCGCGCCGCGGCGCCTCAGGTTCCGGTGCTGTGGGATGCCAAGGAGCGGCTGCCCAAGCCAGACCTTTCGACGCTGCCCCGGCTGAGGTTCCTGACCACCACGGACTTCCCGCCCTTCAACTTCCTCGACGGTGCGGGAAAGCTGTCCGGCTTCCATATCGATCTGGCACGCGCCATCTGCGCCGAGCTTGGCATTGTTGAAAAATGCCAGATCCAGGCCCTGCCCTGGGCCGAGCTGGAAGGCGCACTGCGGAAAGGGGAAGGCGAGGCGATCATCGCCGGCATCGCCGCCACACCGGAATCGCGCGCGACCTACGCCTTCTCACGCTCCTATCTGCAGTTTCCAGCGCGCTTCATCATGCCGAAAGGCAAGGCGCTGACCGAGCCCATCTTTGACAAATTGCACGGCAAGCGTGTCGGCGTGATATCAGGCTCGGCGCATGAGCGCATGCTGCGCGACTATTTCAACACGGTTCAGGTTGTCCCTTTCGACAGGCCGGAAGACCTCTATGCCGATCTCAAGGCCGGCAAGGTCGACGCCGGCTTCGGCGACGGCATGCGCCTGGCTTTCTGGCTGGGCGGCTCGGACGCGGCGGGCTGCTGCCGCTTTGCCGGCGGGCCCTATCTGGCGCCTGAATATCTGGGCTCGGGCATGGTCATCGCCACCAAAGCGGACAATCCGGCGCTGGCCGCCGCGATCGATTACGCGCTGCAGGAGATTTCGATGAAAGGCACGTTCGCCGAATTTTATCTGCGCTATTTCCCGGTCAGCTTTTTCTGATCCGGTTCCGGTCGGCTTTGCCGGCCTGACCTGAACCTCAACAGCGCCCGGCCAAGGACTTCAGGTCAGCGTGCGGAGCCGCGCCTTGGCCGCGCGGCCGATGGCAGCAACCGTCAGCGTGTCGAGATCGAGCTGACGCCGGATCAGCTGCAGCACCCGTACCTCTTCCATGCGCATTTCGAGGTCGACGGCGGCAACCTCGAAGGCGGCGGCATAGGCGGTGTCGCGCAGCCGCTCAGGCAAGACCTCGGCGACTTCAGCCAGCACGCCCTCCAGCCCGTCCTTTTCGTGCAGGCGCTTCTGGCAGTCCTGGGCAACGCCGACCAGCCTGTCGTGGTTGAAGTCCTCGAACACCGGCCAGGAGCGGACGACCTCGCCGATCCGCGCCAGTTCGACATCGGTCATGTCGCGGTCGGAGGCCGAGGTGATGACCATCAGATAGATCAGGGCTTCATGAGGTGTCGGCAATTTTTTCTCCTTGAACCGGGCCTCGAAGTTAGGAACGCCCGTTCTGCACCGCAAGGAAAAAGCGCCGCACGCGTTGACGCTCCGGCGCTGCACGCCTAGAGACCGGTTGAAAAACCTTGCCGCGGCCCGCCTTCGGGCCGGCAAATGATTTGGAAACTGTGACATGGCGGGATCAAACATCATCGATCTCAACCCCGAGCTGTTGGCGGCCGCGACCGAAAGCAAGGCGTGGCCCTTCGAAGAGGCCAAAAAGATCATCGAGCGCTACAAAGGCGCCGACTTCCCGCAAACAATCCTGTTCGAGACCGGCTACGGGCCGTCCGGCCTGCCGCATATCGGCACGTTCGGCGAAGTGGCGCGCACGTCGATGGTGCGCCATGCTTTCCGCGTCCTGACGCAGGATAAGGTCGCGACCAAGCTTCTGTGCTTTTCCGACGATATGGACGGCATGCGCAAGATACCCGACAGCGTGCCGGACCGCGCCGCACTCGAGCCGCATCTGCACAAGCCGCTGTCGTCGGTCCCCAACCCCTTCGGCGGCGACTATGCCAGCTTCGCCGACCACAACAACGCGATGCTTTGCCGCTTCCTCGACACGTTCGGCTTCGACTACGAGTTCGCCAGCGCGACGCAATACTACAAGTCCGGCCGTTTCGATGCGATGCTCAAGCGCGCCGCCGAACGCTATGAGCAGATCATGGCGGTGATGCTGCCGACGCTCGGGCCCGAGCGGCAGGCGACCTACAGCCCGTTCCTGCCGATTTCGCCGAAGACCGGCCGCGTGCTTTACGTGCCGATGAAGCAGGTCGACGCCAAGGCCGGCACCATCACCTTCGACGACGAGGGCACCGAGACCACACTTTCGATCACCGGCGGCCGCGTGAAGCTGCAGTGGAAGCCGGATTTCGGCATGCGCTGGGCAGCCCTTGGCGTCGATTTCGAAATGTTCGGCAAGGACCACCAGACCAATGCGGTGGTCTACGACCGCATCTGCAACATTCTGGGCGGACGGGCGCCGGAGCATTTCGTCTACGAACTGTTCCTCGACGAGAACGGCCAGAAGATCTCGAAGTCGAAAGGCAACGGGCTGACCATCGACGAGTGGCTGACTTATGCGCCGACCGAAAGCCTCGGGCTCTACATGTACCAGCGGCCGCGGCAGGCCAAGAAGCTGTATTTCGACGTCATCCCGCGGGCCGTGGACGAATACTATACGTTCCTCGCCGCCTATCCCCGGCAGGACTGGAAGGAACGGCTGGGCAATCCGGTCTGGCATATGCATGACGGCAACCCGCCCGCGATCGACATGCCGGTGCCGTTCTCGCTGCTGCTCAATCTGGTCAGCGCCTCCAACGCGCAGAACAAGGATGTGCTGTGGGGGTTCATTTCACGTCATACGCAAGGCGTGACGCCAACGACGCATCCCGAGCTCGACCGGCTGGTCGGCCATGCGATCCGCTATTTCGACGATTTCGTGAAGCCGACGAAAACCTTCCGGCCCGCCGACGAGGTCGAGCGCGAGGCGCTGGCAGCCCTCGACGAAGCGCTTGGGGCGCTGCCGGCCGACGCCAGTGGCGAAGCGATCCAGAACGCCTCGCTCAACGTCGCGCGCAGGATTGAGCGCTATCAGGATCATTCCAAGCAGAGCCCGGAAGGCGGCCCCGGCGTATCGGGCGCCTTCTTCCAGATGATCTATCAAGTGCTGATCGGCCAGGAGCGCGGCCCGCGCTTCGGCTCGTTCGCAGCGCTCTACGGCGTTGCCGAGACACGTGCGCTCATTGAGCGGGCGCTGGCTGGTCAGCTGGCTTGAGCACGCCGTCGACCTCTTCCAGGATCGAACCCGGCGCCTGAGGCGCCTGGCGTGGCGCGGCCGGCATCGCCGGCATGCCGGACAGATCGGGCGCCGATCCGAAAATGCCCTTCTTCGCCGTGCGTGCCTTGTCGCCGGCCTCGACATAGGGTCCGCCCTTGGCGGCGCGCGCCCAGCCATTTTCGACCAGCCACTGACCGACATCCTGCTTGCCGATCCGGCACTCGGCTGCGATCAGGTCGCGGCCACCTTCCGGCGGCACCGTGCAGACCACCGCGCGACCGCGCAGGAAGGCGCGGAACGCCGTCCGCGCACGGACGCCGCATGGCCAGGTTTTGCCGTCCTCGCTGCAGGTCTCGTCCTGCCTGACGATGTCGATGCCGGAAACCGCGACCGAGTAGCCCTTAGCCTCGATCAGTCCGGCGGCCGGCGCAACCGGCTGGAACAGCTTTGTGCCGTTCCAGTCGTCGGGCATTTTCGGCTTGGGCGGCACGGCCAGCGCGAGCTTGCTCAACGGCTCGCGCGGCTCGACCCGTTCAAGCCCCTCGGCGGGCAGTTCCGGGGGCGCGACGATTTCGGGATCGATCGCCCTCGAATGCGGCGCCGGCTTTGGCGGCTGCGGGGCTGCTATGGCCGATGTGGCCGGCTCCTGCGGCACCGTCCCGGCAGCCTGCTGCGCCATCGTATCGGCGCCCGGATCAAGCTGGTCCACCGTGATGACGCTTTCACTCCCTTTCAACGTGCGACCGCCAGTGACGACCATGGCCGCCATCACAGGGACCATCAGAACCGCCAGCGCATGATGGAGAAGCCGCACCAGCCGGACCTATTGGCTTGCCCAGACAATCCGCGCCACCCACTCGACATCGCGCATGGGAATGTCGCGGTCGGGATGATCGGGATTGAGCGAGACCAGCGCAATCGACTTGACGGTCTGGCGCTCGAGCACCTTGGCCATCACCTCGCCTGATGTGGTCTTGACGACGACGCGATCGCCCTTGCGGGTGACGGCGCCCGGTTCGACGATGAGGACGTCGCCATTGCGGTAGAGCGGCAGCATGGAATCGCCTTGCACCTGCAGCGCGTAGGAACTCTCGGTCGATTGCGCCGGCAGTTCGATCAGATCCCAACCCTGCCCGACTGGAAAGCCGGCATCGTCGAAGAAGCCGCCGGCGCCGGCTTGGGCAAAGCCGAGCAACGGCACGGAGCTTCTGCGGGCGACCGAAGCGGCATGGCTGGTCGAAGCACCATTGCTGATCCCGGGCCGGCCTTCGATCAGACCGGTGAATTCGTCGAGTGAGGCGCCCGTAGCCTCGATGATCTTGGCCAGCGATTCGGTCGAGGGCCAGCGTGGTCGGCCATCCGACGACAAACGCTTCGACTTGTTGAAGGCAGTGGAATCGAGCCCCGCACGCTTGGCCAAACCCGAGGCCGAAAGCGAATAACGCTTGGCAAGAGCATCGATGGCAGCCCAGACTCGGTCGTGCGAGAGCATGCTCGCTCTCCTTCGGTGCAGGAAAAAATACCTTTCCCTTCTAGTCTTGGAATGTCGTTTTGTCCACCGGTCGTGGAGTGGTTGCAAACGTTTCCGTCGATCGCGGAAAGTCCGACTACCGGGATCGATCGACGCCCTTGGCCAAGCTGCGCAGACCCTGGTGCGATGTCATGAAAATCCGCTCCGTTTGCGTCGGTGGCCGCGGGTTCACGGCACGACCAAGTGCCGCAACGACCTCGCCAATCTCAAGAAAGTTGCGAGCCTTGCGATCGTAGACGCCGGCTGTCGTCAGGATCAACGCGGCCGTCTCGCCATTGTCGAGGACGAAGCGGTGCTTGCCTACAACCTGGGTGCCTTCCCAGGTCTCGATCGAGGACACCACTTCGAAGCGGCGCCACAGCCTGATCTCGCGTGCATAGACCGCTTGCAGTCCGCCCATCATCGGCGCCCAGCCATTCTTCCTTGCCAGCGTGATGAGGCCTGCACGAACAAACAGGTCGATGCGGCCGAGATCGGCCAGCATCATGTAGCGCGCATTGTTGAGATGGATGTTGAAATCGATGTCGGTCGGCAGGCAGCGGAAAGCCAGCCGGCCTTCGCCGCCCATCACATAGGGGCCACGGCTGTGTGCCGTGGCCATCATGCGCACCATGCGCGCCCAGACATACATTGCAGCGCCCCATGTCCTCTTGGACGCGCAAAGGTCGCTGCAAGACGCTTGATTTTGCCCATGCGTCAGGCTGCCTGCTTCACGTCGCCTTTCGCATAGGGATCGAAGCGCTGGTAGAAGGTCTCGCCTTTCTCGGCCATGTCGAGCAGCAGCTTGGGTGCCTTGAACTCGGCGCCGTATTTCTTCTGCAGGTTCTTGGCGATCTTGACGAACGCCTTGGCGCCGATGCCGTCGATGTAGGACAGCGCACCGCCGGTGTAGGGTGCGAAGCCGAAAGCGAGGATCGAGCCGACATCGGCCTCGCGCGGGTCGGTGACGATGCCTTCTTCCATCACCCGCGCCGCTTCCAGCGCGATGGTGACCAGCAGCCGCTGCTGCAGTTCCCCATAATCGGCCTTCTCGGGTGCAAGCTGCGGATAGAGCCCCCTGAGGCCCGGCCACAGCTTCTTCTTGGCGGGCTTTGCCGGGTAATCGTAAAAACCCTTGCCGTTCTTGCGGCCGAAGCGGCCGTGATCGTCGACCATGGCGTTGATCAGCGCCATCTGCTTGGGATCGACCGCCTTGTCGCCCAGATCCCTGATGGTCTGCTTCATGATCTTCTGGGCAAGGTCGATGGCCGTCTCGTCGGTCAGCGCCAGGGGGCCGACCGGCATGCCTGCTGCCTTCGCCGCGTTCTCGATCATCGGCGCGGGAACGCCTTCGATCAGCATCTTGTAGGCTTCCGACATGTAGCGCAGCACGCAGCGATTGACGTAGAAGCCGCGCGTGTCGTTGACGACGATCGGCGTCTTCTTGATGGCGCGAACGAAGTCGATGGCGGTGGCCAGCGCCTTGTCTCCGGTCTTCTTGCCCAAAATGATCTCGACCAGCATCATCTTGTCGACCGGCGAGAAGAAATGGATGCCGATGAAATTCTTCGGCCGCGCAGAATTCTTCGCCAGGCCGGTGATCGGAATGGTCGAGGTGTTCGACGCGAAGATCGCCGATGGCTTCAGCACGGCTTCCGCCTGTTCGGTGGCGCTCTTCTTCACGCTCGAATCCTCGAAAACGGCCTCGACCACCAGATCGCAGCCGGCAAGGTCGGCATAGTCCGCCGTCGGCGTGATCAGCGACAGCAGTTTGTCCTTGTCCTCCGGCTTGGCGCGGCCCTTCTTGACCTGATCCGAGATCAGGCCGTCGGAATGCGCCTTGCCCTTGGCAGCCGACTCCAGATCACGGTCGAGCAGCACCACCGGGATGCCGGCCTTGGCAGTGACATAGGCGATGCCGGCGCCCATGAAGCCGGCGCCGAGAATGCCGATCTTCTTGAACTTGGTTTCGGGCACGCCTGCCGGGCGGCGGGCGCCCTTGTTCAGTTCCTGCAGCGACACGAACAACGAGCGGATCATCGCCGCCGCTTCCCTGGTCTGCATGATCTCGGTGAAATAGCGCTGCTCGATGCGCAAACCGGTGTCGAACGGCACCAGCAGGCCTTCATAGACGCATTTGAGGATCGCGGCGGCGGCCGGATAGTTGCCGTAAGTCTCGCGACGCAGGATGGCGATGGCCGGCGGCCACAGATTGAAGCCGGCGGGCGAATAGATCTGGCCGCCGGGCAGCTTGAAACCTTTCTCGTCCCAAGGAGCGACCGGCTTCAGGCCATTCCTGATCATCGCCTTGGCGGTCTCGACGAGCCTGGCCGGCTCGGCGATCTCATGGATCAGGCCCATAGACTTGGCCTTCTGCGGCGACAGTGTCTGGCCCGAGGTCAGCATCTGCAGCGCCTGCTGCTGATCGGTCAGCCGCGGCACGCGCTGGGTGCCGCCGGCGCCCGGGAAGATGCCGATCTTCACCTCGGGAAGTGCCATCTTCACCTTGTCGCTATCGGCGGCGACACGGCCGTGGCAGGCGAGCGACAATTCGAAGGCGCCGCCCATGCAGGTGCCGTTGATCGCCGACACCCACGGCTTTCCGCAAGTTTCCAGCTTGCGGAACAGGCCGGTCATCATGCCGGCATTGTCAAACAGCGCCTTGGTCGCCCTTTCGGCGTCCTTGCCCTTTTCCGCGGCGAAGGTCGTCAGCATCTTCTGCAACAGGGTAATGTCGGCACCGCCGGAGAAGGTGTCCTTGCCGGAGGTGATCACGGCGCCCTTGATGGCGGCGTCACCAGCCACCTTGTCGACAATGGCGTTCAATTCTCGCATCGCCTCTTCGGTGAAAACGTTCATCGAGCGGCCAGGCATGTCCCAGGTGACCAGCGCAATGCCGTCGGCGTCGATGTCGAGGGTGAAATTGGTGTAGCTCATCGTTTCTCTCCCCGTCAGACGCGTTCGATGATGGTTGCGGTTCCCATGCCGGCGCCGATGCACAGCGTCACCAGAGCCGTGTTGAGATCGCGGCGCTCGAGTTCGTCCAGCACCGTGCCGAAGATCATCGCGCCGGTGGCGCCGAGCGGATGACCCATGGCGATAGCGCCGCCATTGACGTTGATCCTGTCGTGATCGATGTCGAACGCCTGCATGTAGCGCAGCACCACCGAAGCGAAGGCTTCGTTGAGCTCGAACAGGTCGATGTCCGAGAGCTTCATCTTGGCGCGCTTCAACAGCTTCTCGGTGACGTCGACCGGGCCGGTCAGCATCAGCACCGGCTCGGAGCCGATGTTGGCGAAGGTACGAATGCGCGCGCGCGGCTTCAGCCCCATCGCCTTGCCGGCTTTCTTCGAACCGAGCAGCACGGCGGCGGCGCCGTCGACGATGCCGGACGAATTGCCGGCATGATGGACGTGATTGACCTCTTCCACCTCGGGATGCTTCTGCACGGCGACGGCATCGAAGCCGCCCATTTCGCCTGGCATGACGAAGGACGGGTTGAGCGAGGCCAGCGACTGCATGTCGGTCGACGGGCGCATATGTTCGTCATGGTCGAGGATGGTCAGGCCGTTCTGGTCCTTGATCGGGACGACGGAATTCTTGAAGCGGCCATCGGCCCAGGATTTGGCGGCGCGCTTCTGGCTCTCGACCGCATAGGCGTCGACGTCGTCTCTGCTGAAGCCGTATTTGGTGGCGATCAGGTCGGCCGAGATGCCTTGCGGCACGAACCAGCCGGGCAGGCCGACCGAAGGATCCATGAACCAGGCGCCGCCCGAGGCGCCCATGCCGACACGCGACATCGATTCGACGCCGCCGGCAATGACGATCTCATCGGCGCCCTGGGCGATCTTGGCGGCGCCGAAATTGATGGCGTCGAGCCCGGAAGCGCAGAAGCGTGAGATCTGCATGCCGGGCGCCTTGGTGTCGTAGCCGGCCTCGAAGGCGGCGGCGCGCGGAATGACCGAACCGGCTTCGCCGACCGGATCGACGCAGCCGAAGATGATGTCATCGACAGTGCCGGTGTCGAGCCCATTGCGATCGCGCAGCGCCTCAAGCGTCTTGGCGGCAAGCCGCACCGCCGGCACCTCGTGCAGCGATCCGTCCTTCTTGCCCTTGCCGCGCGGTGTGCGCACGGCGTCATAGACATAAGCTTCAGCCATTTGCTTGCTCCTTAGGTTTGCCTGATGTCGCTCTCAGAGAGAGCGGCCGATCAGCAATTTCATGATCTCGTTGGTGCCGCCGTAGATGCGCTGGACGCGGGCGTCGCGGAACATGCGGGCGATCGGGTATTCATTCATGTAGCCATAGCCGCCATGCAGTTGAAGGCATTCGTCGACGACTTTTCCCTGCAGGTCGCTGAGCCAGTACTTGGCCATCGACGCGGTCACAGGATCGAGGCCGCCGGCGATGTGGCGGGTGACGCAATCATTGTAGAAGACGCGGCCGACGGTGGCCTCGGTCTTGAGTTCGGCCAGCTTGAACTGGGTGTTCTGGAAATCGATGATCGCCTTGCCGAACGCCTTGCGTTCCTTGACATAATCAATGGTCAGCGCCAGCGCCCGCTCGATCATGGCAATGGCGCCGGTGCCGATCTGCAGCCGCTCCTGCGGCAATTGCTGCATCAGCTGGACGAAGCCCTGCCCTTCCTCATGGCCGAGCAGGTTGGAGGTCGGCACGCGCATGTCGTTGAAGAACAGCTCCGACGTGTCGTTGGCCTTGAGCCCGATCTTGTCGAGGTTACGGCCGCGCTGAAAACCTTCGACCTCGTCGGTCTCGACGACGATCAGCGAGGTGCCCTTGGCACCCTTCTCCGGATCGGTCTTGGTGACGACGATGATGAAGTTCGCAAGCTGGCCGTTGGTGATGAAGGTCTTGGAGCCGTTGATCTTGTACTGATTGCCATCCTTCTGCGCCCGCGTCTTGACGCCCTGCAGGTCGGAGCCGGCGCCCGGCTCGGTCATGGCGATGGCGCCGATCAGCTCGCCGGTCGCCAGTTTCGGCAGCCATTTCTTCTTCTGCTCCTCGGAGCCATAGTGGAGGATGTAAGGGGCGACGATCGAATTGTGCAGGCCGATGCCGAAACCGTCGACGCCGACATGGCCGATGGCCTCGATGATGGCGCTCTCATGCGCGAAGGTGCCGCTGGAGCCGCCATATTCCTCCGGCATAGAGGCGCAGAGCAGGCCGGCGGAACCTGCCTTCAGCCAGCTCTCACGATCGACCATCTCGTTCTTCTCGAACTCGTCGTAGCGCGGCGCGATCTCCTCCGACATGAAGCGATGCGCCATGTCGTAGAGCATGCCGACCTCGTCCGCCGCCCAAGCGGGCTTCGGAAGGCCAAGGATTTCAGCTGGGTTGGTCATGCTGGTATGATACTCCTCCCGACATGCATCATCGAAACTGAGGCCGGCGCACTGCCGCAGCGACCCCTCCCGACCCTTCGGGCCACCCTCCCCTCAAGGGGGAGGAGGACGCCGATCATCTTTAGAACGCTTCCGCCGGCAGTGCCATCAATGTGTCGGCGCCGCTCGAAATGCGGGCGAGATGCGCCGACGTCTCCGGCATGATCCGCTCCATGAAGAAGCGCCCCGTCACGACCTTGTTGTCGTAAAAAGATTGCGCGCCATTGGCGTCCGTCCTGCCAAGTGCCACCTTGGCCATCTGCGCCCACATATAGCCCAGAGCGACCAAGCCGAAGAGATGCATGTAGTCGGTCGAGGCGGCACCGGCATTGTCGGGCTTGGCCATGCCGTTCTGCACCAGCCACATGGTGGCGGCCTGCAAATCGTTGAGACCTTTCTGCAGCGCCTTGGTGAATGGCGCCATCTTCTCGTCGGAGCGGTTCTCCTCGCAGAACTCACCGACCTCCTTGAAGAAGGCCTGCACGGCGCGGCCGCCATTCAGGCCGAGTTTGCGGCCGACGAGGTCGAGCGCCTGGATGCCGTTGGCGCCTTCATAGATCATGGCGATGCGGGCATCGCGCACGAACTGGCTCATGCCGTGCTCTTCGATATAACCGTGACCGCCGAACACCTGCTGCGCCATGACGGCGTGGTCGAAGCCCTTGTCCGTGAGCACGCCCTTGATCACCGGTGTCATCAGGCCGGTGTAATCGTCGGCGGCCTGGCGGTCCTTGTCGTCGCCGGAGCGGTGGGCAATGTCGGACTTGATCGCCGTCCACAGCGCCAGCGCGCGGCCGGCCTCGTTGAAGGCCTTCATGGTCATCAGGCTGCGGCGGATATCGGGATGGACGATGATCGGGTCGGCCTTCTTGTCCGGCGCCTTCGGCCCCGACAATGAGCGGCCCTGCAAACGGTCCTTGGCGTAGCCGACAGCGTTCTGATAGGCGATCTCCGACAGCGACAGCCCCTGCAGGCCCACACCAAGGCGCGCCTCGTTCATCATCGTGAACATCGCCTTCAGGCCGCCATTGGCCTCGCCGAGCAGCGTGCCCTCAGCCTCGTCATAGTTCATGACGCAGGTCGAATTGCCATGGATGCCCATCTTCTCCTCGATCGAGCCGCAGGAGACGGTGTTCCTGGTGCCCGGATTGCCCGATGCGTCGAGCTTGAGCTTCGGCACGATGAACAGAGAGATGCCCTTGACGCCTTCCGGCGCACCCTCGATGCGGGCCAGTACCAGATGGACGATGTTGTCCGACATGTCGTGTTCGCCGGCCGAGATGAAGATCTTCTGGCCTGAAATTTTATAGGTGCCATCGCCGTTCGGCACCGCCTTGGTCCGCAACAGGCCCAGATCCGTGCCGCAATGCGGCTCGGTCAGGTTCATGGTGCCGGTCCAGGCACCCTCGATCATCCTCGGCAACCATGTTGACTTCTGCTCGTCGGTGCCGTGGGTGATGATCGCGGCGATCGCGCCTTGCGTCAGGCCCGGATACATCATCAAGGACATATTGGCCGAGACCATATATTCGGCGACGGCGGTATGCACGGCATAGGGCAGGCCCTGGCCGCCGAACTCGACTGGTGCGGCCAACCCCATCCAGCCGCCTTCGCGATACTGGTCGAACGCCTCCTTGAAGCCTTTCGGCGTGGTCACCGAGCCATCGTCGTGACGCACACAGCCTTCCATGTCGCCGACACGGTTCAGCGGATGCATGACGTTTTCGGCGAGCTTGGCGCCTTCGGCCAGGATCGCCTCGAGCACATCGGGCGTGGCGTCGGCAAATCCGGGAAGGTTCGAATAACGCTGATAACCCAGAACCTCGTTGAGCACGAACAGCGTATCCTGGACCGGAGCCCTGTATGTCGGCATGCTTTTTCTCCACCCTGCAAACCCGGTCCGAATGCCCCGAAGACAAGCCAGGGGCGGCATGCGGACCCATATTTAGGAGCGGGATAGCAAAAATTGACGTTTGCGTAAACGTCAATTTTTTCGATGCGACAAGATTCCCCGCCCACTGGAGCAATGAGCGTAGCGGCGCGACGTTGCGCAAGCCAGCGGCGAAAGGCCATGAGAGTGGGCCAGGACAACGAAAAGCCGCGTGGCAGGCCACGCGGCTCGACAGAACTCAGACAATCAGCAGACGACTTGGTCTGCCGCAAATCCGAACGGATTTGTTTTAGCTGGCGGCGCTCGCCTGTGGCGCCGAACGCTCGCTCAGCATCTGGCGCACCGCCGACATCGAGCCGCTCAGCTCGTTGATGGCGTCGTCGATCAGCGCCCTTTGCTTCTGCAGGCGGGCAAGCTGCTTTTCCGATTTGTCCAGCGCGAGCTTGAGCTGCTTGGCGTTTGAACCGGTCGGATCGTAGAGATCCATCATCTGCTTGACGTCACGCAGCGAGAACCCGACCTTGCGGCCGAGCAGGATCAGCTTTAGGCGGGCCTTGTCGCGGCGCGTGTAGAGACGGGTCGACCCGTCACGCTGCGGGTTGAGCAGGCCTTTGTCTTCGTAGAAACGCAGCGTGCGCAGCGTCACTCCATACTTTTTCGCCATCTCGCCGATGCGGACGAGGTCCTCGCCGGTTTCGGCAGATATATTGGTATTGGCCGCGGTCTCGCCGGCCGAGATAAGCTTCATGGTCACTGGCTTTCCCCGTCTGGTGGCGTCGCGGTCTCGGACCGTGCGTCGCCTGACTGGAAGCGGGGGCCTGCTTCCAGTCGTGGTTTCAACAAACAAATCGCAAACATGCGCTCAATGCGCCTTTTACGTTTACGTCAATTCTATACCGATTGCCGCATGATGACGCAAGGGCGTTCTGCGCGCCGCCCTTTATGCCGCACCGTCAGGCCGGCAGCCGGCATCCTTTCAATTTCTTAAGTTTGGTTAACGCGTTGTTTACCACGTTGGGGGAAATGTGGGCGCGTCGGCTACCCGTGTTTATCCTGTATCGAATTTTTCACGGTTTTTCGGAGCGCGGGCGAGAGCCCGGGAAGCTCGTCTTCCGCCGCGGCATCGCCGCCGGTCGCCTTCGTTCCGATAGGGACCTGGGGGAACTGGCCGCGAGCCAGCCATTCTGAAAGACGGACGCACCGATGAACAGCAAGCGGTCCTATCTCGACACACTCAATGCCGGCAGGCAGCGCAGGCCGCAGACCACGCTCGAGCAGTTGAACCAGTCGCTGGAGACACTGGAGCAGCGGCTGGAGCGGACGCGCGAGGATCCGGTGGCACGTCCCGAACTCCGCCAACCCGATCCACGCCAATATGGTGCCGATGCGCGCTATCCCGCAGCCCGGCCCGCTGGCCAGCAGCGCTGGTACGAGGACCCGCAGCCCGCGTTGCGTCCGAAGAGCCCGATTCAGGGAGCCGCCGCTTTCGAGCAGAACTATCAGGCCATTGCCCGCGACATTGATCGCGTGCGCGGCCAGGAGGACGGCGTTGCCATGGTCGGCAAGATCGCCGGCGAATTGCGCGGCATGCGCGAGGAATTGCGCCACCAGATGACCGCAGGCCTGCAGCGGGAATTCGAAGCGCTGCGCAAGGACATCGAGCGGGCTTTCCAGTCAGGGGCAAGGCCCGATGCTTCGGCCAAGGGCAGTGCTGAACTCGGTCTTGAGTTCGAGCGGCTTTCGGGCGCCATCCAGACACTGGCCGAGAAGAGCGACGACAGAAGCGTCAACATGCTGCGGCTCGAACTCGAACAGGTCAAAGCCGCACTCGAAACGCTGGCACGCGAAGAGAGCGTGCAGAAGGTCGACCGCCGCTGGGACGATTTCGATCGCCGGTGGACGGCGTTCGAAGACCGCGTCGACGCCGACCAGCGCAAGCGCTCGGACGACCCGGGCCTGTCTGCTCTGACCGCCCGGCTGGAACAGATCAGCAATGCCGTCAACAATTTGCCGGAATCGTTATCGCTGCGCTCGTTGGAGGAGAAGGTGCGCACGCTTGCCGGTGCTGTCGACCATTTCGCCAGCCAGCAGGACAATCGCGGCAGCGACACGCTTGGCATGATCGACGAGCGGCTGGACGAGATTTCCCGCGCCATCGTCGCATCCACGGTCGCCGCGCAAGCCAATTCATTCGACCACGAGGCTTTCGAGCGCATCGAGAGGCGGATCGACTCACTTGCCAGCCAGATCGAGGAAGTGGCGCAGGATCGTCCGGGCAACGCGGTCATGGACCGGTTGAGCACGCTGTCGGGCCGGGTCGACGAACTCGCCGGCCGCGCCAATCTGCCGGAGCAGGCGATGGAGCGCCTGGCCAAGCAGATCGCACTCATCGCCGACAAGATCGACCAGGCACCAGCCATGCCTGACGCCGACTACATCTTCCATGGGCTGGAGCAGCGCTTCGACGTGCTGTCGAGCATGATGGAACGCCGCCAGGGTGACGCCATCGAACAGGGCAACATGCTGTTCCGCGATCTCGAGCGCAGGCTGGATGAGGTTGCCGACAGGCTCGACCAACGCATGCCGCAGATCGACAGCGCCGGCATCATGGACGCCATCGATGCGCGCTTTACGGCGCTCGCCAAGCGTATGGAAACGCGTGTACCCGATCCCGCGGGCGAAGCCGCAATCCGCGGCCTGGAGAGCCGGCTCGAAGACATTTCAAGCCGGCTGGATGCGTCGGCCGCGCAGGTGGCCGGCATCGATCCGGCGCTGATCCGCAGCCTGGAAGCACAGGTTGCCGGCCTGTCCGCCCATCTTTCCAGGCCCAGCACCCCGCTGCCGGAATTCGAGGACATCAGCCCGCGTCTCAACGAAATTGAAAAGTCGCTCGCAGGAACCCGCGATTCCATCCTTGGCGCAGCGCGCGAAGCCGCCGAGAACGCGGTGCAATCACTTGCCGGTTCGAGCGCCAATACGACCGCTGTTTCCGGCCTCGCCCAGGATTTGAAGACGCTTGAAACGCTGACGCGGCGCTCCGACGAGCGCAATTCGAGAACGTTCGAGGCCATCCACGACACGTTGCTCAAGATCGTCGACCGGCTGGGTTCGCTCGAACCCGGCGAGCCGGTCGAGGCGATGAGCGAATTGCTGGATGCGGCACCGGTCGAGCCGAGCAACTGGCGCGGCGCGCGGCGACCCAAGATGGCCGTGGACGCGCCATCGATGGATATCGATCAGCCCCTGCCATTGACTGGGGACTTGGCCGATCTCGATGGCCGTGCCGCCGCCATCCTGCGCAACGAGCCGGGTGCTCGTAGCGATCTGGGCGGCCTGGGTATGGGAACGCGCACGCCGGCCGAAGCCGCAGCGGCTGCGGCCATGGCTGCTCTCGGCTCCGACACAATTGTCGAGAAGAACGAACAGGCGGGCGGCCGCAGGTCGATGTTCGGCGGACTGGCCCGCGCCTTCAAGGGCAAGAAGGAGGCGGACATCCCGCCACTGGCCGGCTCGGCGCCGAGTGCCCCGATCCCGAGCGTCGATCTCGACGAACCGCTCGATCCGAAAATGGCCAACCGGCCGCTGGAGCCCGGTTCCGGCGCACCTGACCTCAACGCCATCATGAAGCGCGTGCGCGACGAGCGCGGCCAGCCGGCCAAGCCCAGCGACACCGACGCCGCGAAGTCGGATTTCATCGCCGCTGCCCGGCGCGCGGCCCAGGCCGCGGCCGCCGAGGCCGATGCGCTGAAGCGCCAGTCGACGGTGACCGGACCGGTGAAGGCACTGCGGATCGGCGACCTGCTCAAGGCACGGCGCAAGCCGATCCTGATGGGGACAACCGCGATCCTGCTGGCACTGGGCGCCCTGCAACTGGGCAAGGCCTTCTTCGCCGATCCGGCCCAGGTGGCGAGCAACGATGTTGCGCCGATCGTCGCCTCGCAGCCGGTGCAGACCGCCTCGCTTGATGCCGCCGGCCAACCTAAGATGGACGCGCAGCCCGCGGCAGTGGAAAGTGCGCCTGACCACACCGTCAGGCAGGCCGAGCCGTCCGCACCGGCAACCAAGGACGACATGGCCGCGCAAAGCATGATTGCCACGCCGCCAGGCGCCGAGCCGTCGATGAGTGCCGCGCCGACCGCAGAGCCGGTTCCCGCGCCCGTCGCCTCGGTTACATCGGCTGATGCGAACCAAGCGGTGTCCGGGGAGACAGCCTCGGCTGCGCCGGCGTCGACCGTTCCGGTCGCCGCGGAAGCTGCCGACACCGGCGCCCAGCCTATGGCGGCTGAGCCGACTACCGCCAAGGATACCACGGGCGCGGTCCCGCCAGCGGACGCCTCGCCGGCGATGACGACGAAGTTCGACATTCCCGCTGACGCCGGCCCGGCCGCCTTGCGCGATGCCGCCGCCAGCGGCGACGCCAAGGCGCTGTTCGAAATCGGCTCGCGCTATGCCGAGTCACGCGGCGTCAAGGAAGACATGGCGGCAGCCGCCAAATGGTACGAGAAATCGGCGGAACTCGGCTTCGCGCCGGCCGAATACCGCATCGGAAACTTCTACGAAAAGGGCATCGGCGTCGCGCGCGACATCAAGAAGGCGAAGACCTGGTACCAGCTTTCCGCAGCACAGGGCAACGCCAGCGGCATGCACAATCTGGCCGTCTTGTTCGCCATGGCGGCAGACGGCGTGACCGACAATGAATCGGCCGCGCACTGGTTCCAGGCGGCCGCCGACGTCGGCGTCAAGGACAGCCAGTTCAATCTCGGCATCCTCGCCGCCAAGGGCGTCGGCATGAAGCAGAACCTCGAGGAATCCTACAAATGGTTCGCGCTCGTCGCCAAGACCGGCGACAAGGATGCCGCTGCCAAGCGTGACGAGATCGCCAATGCGCTGCGGCCAGAGCAGCTCGAACGCGCCCGCGCCGCGACCGAACTGTGGAAGGCCAAGCCGCTGGATGCGGCGGCCAATTCGGCCGACATTCCCGAATCCTGGCAGGACGGCGCGCCGCAGACGACAGCCAGCATCGACATGAAGAAGGCCGTCCAGAACATCCAGCGCATTCTCAACAAGAACGGCTACGACGCCGGCGGCGCCGACGGCAAGATGGGCCAGAAGACGAAGACCGCGATCATGGCTTTCCAGACCGACAACAAGATGCCGGCGACCGGCGAAGTCGATGAAAAACTGGTCAAGGCGCTGCTGGCGCGCAAATAACGGCAGAGGCGTCGTTTCCACGACGCCCTTGCCACACATTCGCCTGTTAACTGATTGAGATGTTTTTTGTTTCGGCGGCGTAGCGCGGTTTGACTTCGCAGCACCTCCGGGGCAAGAACGAATTGGCTTGTCGGGTCAAGATGCCCGCAACGGTTGCATTCGCCGACAGGCAGAACTGATCGAGACTGACGGGTGGGCATCTATCTCCCGATCGCGGAAATTTCCGTCAATATCTTCGTCCTGCTGGCCATGGGCGCGGCGGTGGGTTTCCTGTCGGGCATGTTCGGCGTCGGCGGCGGCTTCCTCATCACGCCGCTGCTGATCTTCTACAACATCCCCCCGGCGATCGCGGTCGCCACGGGCGCCAACCAGGTCATCGCCTCCTCCGTCTCCGGCGTCCTTTCGCACATGAAGCGAGGGACGCTCGACTTCAAGCTCGGCGGGGTATTGCTGGCCGGCGGCATTGTCGGTTCCACCGGCGGCATCTTCGTCTTCGCCTTCCTGCGCCGCCTCGGCCAGCTCGACCTGTTCATCTCGCTGCTCTACGTCGTGCTGCTCGGCACCGTCGGCGGGCTGATGCTGGTCGAAAGCGTCAATGCGCTGCGCGCCACGCGCAGCGGTGCGGCGCCGGTGCTGAAGAAATCCGGTCAACACAACTGGATCCACCGCTTGCCGCTGAAGATGCGGTTCAGGGCCTCAAAACTGTTCGTCAGCGTCATCCCCGTCCTTGGCCTTGGCGCCGGCATCGGCTTCCTGTCGTCGATCATGGGCGTCGGCGGCGGCTTCATCATGGTGCCGGCACTGATCTATCTGCTGAAAGTGCCGACCAACGTCGTCATCGGCACCTCGCTGTTCCAGATCATCTTCACCTCCGCCTATACGACGCTGGTCCACGCCACCACCAACCAGACGGTCGACGTCGTGCTGGCCTTCCTGCTGATGGCGGGCGGCGTCGCCGGTGCGCAGTACGGCGCCAAGGCAGGCCAGCGGCTGCGCGGCGAGCAACTCAGGGCCTTGCTGGCGCTGCTGGTGCTGGCGGTGGCGATACGATTGGCGATCGATCTTTTCGTCACCCCGCCCAACCTCTATTCGCTGTCTGCCGCGGGCCTCAACTGATGAAGGCTCGCAACACATTCGCAACCGCCATTCTCCTGACGCTGCTTGCGGTCGCCGCGCCGGCGAAGGCACAGGTCCCGCTGACCGAAGGCATCCAGATCGGTCTCTCCACCGATAATGTCTCGATCACCGCCGGCTTTTCCGGGGCCGACCTGACCATTTTCGGTTCGCTGGAAAACCCGGATCCACTTGTCGCGCGCCAAGGCCGTTACGACGTCATCGTCGTGCTCGAAGGTCCGCCCAAACCGGTGGTGGTGCGCCGCAAGGACAGGGTGCTAGGCGTCTGGGTCAATCTGGATTCCGAGACCTTCGAGAACGTGCCGGTCTCCTATTCGGTGGCGACGACGCGGCCGCTGCAGGACATCACCGAACCCAACAGCTACAAGCAGCTGTCGCTCGGCGCCTCCAACCTCTACATGCAGCCCGCCGATGCCGGCGACAGCCCGGCGACGATCGAGGAGTTCACGGCGGCACTGCGGGAGCGCAAGTCAGCGACCGGCCTCTACAGCGAGAATGTCGGCGGCGTGCAATTCCTGTCGCAGAACCTTTTCCGCGCCACAGTGAGGCTGGCGCCAAATGTGCCAGTTGGAACCCATAAAGCCCGCGCGTTCCTGTTCAAGAGCGGCTTTTTCATCAAGGAAAGCTCGGCCCAGCTCGAAATCCGCAAATCCGGTTTCGAACAGTCGATCTTTCGTGTCGCCCACAATTATTCCTTCCTCTACGGCGTCTTCGCGATATCGCTGGCCATGCTGACAGGCTGGCTCGGAAGGCTGATCTTCCGGCGGGATTAATGCATGTCGCCCAAAAGTGGCCCCGGTTTTGGGAGAACGACATGCATCGAATCAAGACCTGAAGTGCGTCGCGTGAATCCACTCAAACGCGATGCACTTCAGAACTTTCCCCGAAAAGTGGTTTCCCTTTGCCGGGGCATGCGGTAGACCGCGCTCCCCAGCCAAATGGCAGACACAAACAATTCGGTTCGGCAGCGCAGCCCGTCCCCGGGCAGCGCGCGATTTCTCGGCGTCTGTCGGCTCGCCGACGACAAATACAGGAACTTGTCATGCGACCAGCCTTCGGCGGCATCGACTTCGGCACTTCGAACTCCACTGTTGGCGTGGTCCGCAACGGGCAGCCGCGCCTCGTCGCCCTGGAGGACGGCCAGGTGACACTGCCCAGTGCCGTGTTCTTCAACTTCGAGGACAACCGCACCTGCTTTGGCCGTCACGCCATCGCCAACTACACCGACAGCATCGAAGGCCGGCTGATGCGTTCGCTGAAGAGCGTGCTCGGCAGTTCGCTGGCCCATGAAAAGACCCGCATCAAATCGCGCTCGATCGGCTTCATGGACATCGTCGGCATGTTCCTCGGACATCTCAAGATGAGGCTGGAAGCAGATGCCGGCGATACGGTCGAGACCGTCGTTCTTGGCCGGCCGGTGCAATTCGTCGACGACGACGCCGAGGCCGACGCGAAGGCGCAAAGCGAACTCGAGAACGCCGCCCGTGCCCAGGGCTTCAAGCACATCGCTTTCCAGTTCGAGCCGATCGCGGCGGCGCTCGACTACGAACAGAAGGTGACACGCGAGGAACTGGCGCTGATCATCGATATGGGCGGCGGCACGTCGGATTTCTCGATCGTGCGCGTCTCGCCGCAGCGCTCCCGCTCGCTCGACCGCAAGGACGACATCCTGGCCAGCCGAGGCGTCCATATCGGCGGTACGGATTTCGACCGGCTGCTGAGCATCGCCCATGTCATGCCGCAACTCGGCTATTTGACGCCGACCAAGGACGGCAAGCGCAATCTGCCGGCAAGTTACTTCATCGATCTCGCGACATGGCAGCGCATCAACCTTGTCTACACCGCCAAGGCGATGACGCATCTGCGCCAGATCCGCTACGAGGCCGAGCGCGCCGACCTGGTCGACCGTTTCATCCACATCGTCGAACACCGCTTTGGACACGCGCTGGCAGCACTTGTCGAAAAAGCCAAGATAGAGCTGACCGACAGGTCATCCGCAGAGGTCGTGGTGAAGCTGCCGGGTGCGGAGTTCGCCGCCGAAATCACGCGCAACGGGCTGGATGCCACGATCGCCAGGGACATCGAGCGGGTCACGGCGACGGTGGCGCAGACCATCCGGGACGCTGAGGTGAAGCCATCCGATATCACCGCGGTGTTCCTGACCGGCGGATCGACCGCGATCCCGCTGGCAAGGCGAGAAATCCTGTCGCTGGTGCCGCAGGCGTCCGTCATCGAGGGCGACATGTTCGGCTCGGTCGGACTTGGCCTGGCGCTGGATGCGCAGCGAAAGTTCGGCTGATCCGGCTGCCTCACCCATGGTCTGCTGCCGTACCCAGATGCGCCTTGAGCGCCATCTGGGCCAGGCTTGCCTGGCGATCGCGATGGGTGATCATGGCGAAGTCGCGTTTCGGCAAGTCGAGCGGCACCGATTTGAGACTGCCTTCGGCGACGGCGCGCGCCACGACAAGTTCGGAAATGATGGTGGCGCCGGCCCCCGCCTCGACGGCCTGGCGAATAGCTTCATTGCTCGGCAGCACCAGGAATATCTGGAGGTCGGCGAGCGAAATCCCTTCGTGGCGCGCCAGATCCTCCAGTACTTCGCGCGTGCCTGAACCGCCCTCGCGGATGATCCAGCGCAGGCCCTTGATGTCAGGGCGGCCGGGCGCGACTTCGGGGATCTCCGGATGCGCGCTGGCAACCACCAGCATCAGCCTGTCGACGTCGACCTTGGTGCGGCGCAATATGTCGGATTCGGTGCGACCTTCGACCAGGCCGAGATCGGCCGCGCCATCGAGGACATTGGCCTCGACTTGCCTGGTGTTGCCGATGGAGACGCTCAGCCTGACGGCCGGATAGGCTTCGTGGAAGGAAGCCAGCCGGCGCGGCAGCCAGTAGCTGGCGATAGTCTGGCTGGCGGCGATCGAGAGGCTGCCGGTGACGGTCTGCGAGACATGCTCCAGCACATTGCGCGCGGCGGCGGCCCGCTCGAGCACGGCCTTGGCCTCCGGCAGGAACCGGTGGCCGGTCTGGGCAAGCTCGATGTTGCGGCCGACGCGGTTGAACAGATGGACGCCGTGCTGTTCTTCAAGCGCCCGGATGGCGGCCGATGCGGCCGACTGCGAAATGCCCAGCAATTCCGCCGCCTTGGTCATATGGCCGCGCTCGGCGACGGCGACGAAAATGCGCAACTGGTCCAGGGTCATGTCTGTATTAAGAACCAATATCGATCGAATTTACAAGAACAACTGATTAGACGGATCGATAGATTTATTCTAAGTTTCCTCGTCAAGTTAGAAAAAATTCGCCGAGAGATCGCAGAGAGCAGAATGATCGGGCGGTTCAGATCCCTGCTTGCGCATTGGACCCGCGGCATAAGGCGGCGGCTGGCCGGCGATCGCTACCACCCGGAAGAGCATTACATGCGCGGCCCCGGACCGAAGACGCGGGCCAAATCCATGGGCCGTACAGGCGCCACCGGATCATGATGCAGGGACCGCCGCGCGGCGCGAATTCGGCACCATCGCAACGCCCGCTTGCCGACACGCGAGCGCCTGACGAAGGCGACGGCGTCGACACCTCGCCTGATGTTTCCGACAGCATCGCCAAGACGACCTGCTACATGTGCGCCTGCCGCTGCGGCATCGACGTGCACATCAAGGATGGCAAGGTCCGCTACATCAACGGCAACAAGGACCATCCGGTCAATCGCGGCGTGATCTGCGGCAAGGGCAGCTCCGGCATCATGCAGCACTACAGTCCGGCAAGGCTGAAGAAGCCCTTGCTGCGCAGCGGGCCGCGCGGCTCCGGCGAGTTCCGCGAGATCGAGTGGGAAGAGGCGTTTTCGATCGCGACGGAACGGCTCTCGGCCATCCGCCGGACCGATCCCAGGAAGCTGGCCTTCTTCACCGGCCGCGATCAATCCCAATCCTTGACCGGCTGGTGGGCGAGCCAGTTCGGCACGCCGAACTTTGCCGCCCATGGCGGCTTCTGTTCGGTCAACATGGCGGCCGGTGGTCTCTATACGATCGGCGGTTCGTTCTGGGAGTTCGGTGAGCCCGACTGGGACAACACCCGGTATTTCATGCTGTTCGGCGTCGCCGAGGATCACGATTCCAACCCGATCAAGATCGGCCTCGGCAAACTCAAGGCGCGCGGCGCCAAGGTCGTCTCGATCAACCCGTGCCGCACCGGCTACAATGCCATTGCAGACGACTGGATCGGCATTCGGCCCGGCACCGATGGGCTGTTCGTGTTCGCCCTCATCCACGAATTGCTCAAGGCGGGCCGCGTCGATCTCGATTATCTGCTGCGCTACACCAATGCCCATGTTCTCGTCGTGCAGGAGCCGGGTGCCGCCGATGACGGGCTGTTCGTGCGCGACGCCGACGGAAATCCGCTGGCGTGGGACAGGGTTGCGAAGACGCCTGTCGGCGCCACCGATGCCAGTGCGAAGCCGGCACTGACGGGCAGCTTCACGGTCGGCGGGCGCCACTGCGTCCCGGTGTTCCAGCTCATCGCCGACCGCTACCTCGATGAGAGCTATGCGCCGGACGCGGTCGCCGAGCGCTGCGGCATTGCCGCCGATACGATCCGCAGGATCGCCGCCGAACTTGCGCATGTCGCCTTCGAACAGACGATCGAATTGCCGATCGCCTGGACCGACTGGGCCGGACGCCGGCACGAGACCATCAATGGGCGGCCTGTCTCGATGCACGCCATGCGCGGCATCTCGGCCCATTCGAACGGCTTCCACACCTGCCGCGCCATCCATCTCCTCCAGGTGTTGCTGGGCACGGTGGATGTCCCTGGCGGCTTCCGTTTCAAGCCACCCTACCCCCGCTCCGCTCCGCCCGGTCCCAAGCCGGCCGGCAAAACCGTCAAGCCGATGACGCCGCTTGACGGCATGCCACTCGGTTTCGTCTGTGGGCCGGACGATCTTTTGGTCGATGAGGCCGGCACGCCGCTTCGCATCGACAAGGCCTATTCCTGGGACGCACCGCTGGCCGCGCATGGCCTGATGCACACCGTCATCCGCAATGCCTGGGACGGCGATCCCTACAAGATCGATACACTGATGATGTATATGTCGAACATGGCGTGGAATTCCTCGATGAACACCGTCGAGACAATCGCCATGCTGACCGACCATGACGATGCGGGCAACTACAAGATCCCCTTCATCATCTATTCCGATGCCTATTATTCCGAGACCGTGCCGTTCGCCGACCTCGTGCTGCCCGACACCACCTATCTTGAGCGGCATGACTGCATCAGCCTGCTCGACCGGCCGATCAGCCATGCCGACGGACCGGGCGACGCCATCCGCCATCCCGTCGTCGAACCTGATCGCGACGTCCGGCCGTTCCAGTCGGTGCTGATCGAACTCGGCGCGCGGCTCGGCCTGCCCGGTTTCATCAACGGCGATGGCTCGGCCAGATATGCCGACTACGCCGACTACATCGTCAACCATGAGCGCACATCAGGCATCGGCCCGCTCGCCGGCTGGCGCGGCAAGGACGGGACCTCGACCGGCAGGGGCGAGGCCAACCCGGACCAGCTGCAGCGCTACATCGACAATGGCGGCTTCTGGCACCACGATTTCGCGGACGACCAGCGCTACTACAAGATGGCCAACCGCTCCTATCTCGATTTCGCGGTGCAGATGGGTTTTATTCCCAAGGCTGAGCCGATCGTCTTCCAGCTCTACTCCGAGCCGCTGCAGCGCTTCCGCCTTGCCGCGCGTGGGCATGGCCCTGTCTTGCCACCAAAGGGTGACCGCCAGCGCATCGAGACCTACATGGACCCGCTGCCCTTCTGGCACATGCCCTTCGAGGAAGCGGTCGTCGACCTTGGAAAATATCCGCTGCATGCGCTGACGCAGCGGCCGATGCATATGTACCATTCCTGGGGATCGCAGAATGCGTGGCTGCGGCAGATCACCAGCCAGAATCGGCTGTTCGTGCATCACCGGACGGCAGCTGGCCTCGGCCTGGTCGATGACGACTGGGTGTGGATCGAGAGCATCAACGGCAAAGTGAAGGGGCAGATCAAGCTGATCGACGGGGTGAACGAAAGCACGGTCTGGACCTGGAACGCCATCGGCAAAAGGCGCGGCAGTTGGGGGCTGAAGGACGATGCGGCGGAATCCAACCGCGGCTTCCTGCTCAACCACATCATCGGCGACCAGACCTCGGCCGACGCTCAGGGCAAACGCTATTCGAATTCCGATCCGGTCACCGGCCAGGCGGCGTGGTTCGATTTACGCGTGCGCATCGTCAAATGCGCAGCG
This sequence comes from Mesorhizobium sp. LMG17149, assembly GCF_024518695.1. Taxonomy (NCBI): domain Bacteria; kingdom Pseudomonadati; phylum Pseudomonadota; class Alphaproteobacteria; order Hyphomicrobiales; family Phyllobacteriaceae; genus Mesorhizobium; species Mesorhizobium sp. LMG17149. The sequence goes on along the minus strand of NZ_JANIFL010000003.1, from coordinate 208,189 downwards.
GGAGAAGCCGGCTTCACCGAGCCGCAGTTCGAACGTTTCCAGCAGCCGCCGCATTTCGAACCCTCACCCGACAGGCTGACTTTCGGCGCTGAATTCCGCCGGGCAAGAGAGGCGGCAAAATGACCTGTCTGCCAAGTCAAAGCGGCAAGAAGCTCGGCCTCGTCATCGATCTCGATACCTGCGTCGGCTGCCAGGCCTGTGTCACCGCCTGCAAGGAATGGAACACCGGCGGCCACATGGCGCCGCTGACCGACATCGACCCCTATGGTGGCCATGTCGACGGCGTCTGGTTCAACCGCGTGCACGCTTACGAGCACACCACCGAGATGGGCGGACGGACGGTGAACTTCCCGCGCTCCTGCCTGCATTGCGAGACGCCGGCCTGCGTCACCGTCTGCCCGACCGGCGCCTCCTACAAGCGGGCTTCGGACGGCATCGTGCTGATCGACGAGGACAAGTGCATCGGCTGCAAATTGTGCAGTTGGGCCTGCCCTTACGGTGCACGCGAATTCGACACCGATGTCGGGGTGATGAAGAAGTGCACGCTGTGCGTCGACCGCATCTACAATGACAATCTGGCCGAGGAAGACCGCGTGCCGGCCTGCGTCGCCGCTTGCCCGACCAGCGCCCGGCATTTCGGCGACCTAGGCGATCCCCTGTCGGCTGTCTCGCAACTGGTGGCGGAGCGTGGCGGCGTCGACCTGATGCCTGAGCTCGGCTATCGCCCGACCAACAAATATCTGCCGCCGCGCGCCCACAGCAAGCGCGCCGCATCGGTGGCCGCGCCGGCATTGGAACCGGTGCGGGCCGAAGGCGGTTTCCTCGGCTGGGTCGACCGCATGCTTTCGAACTGACCCATGCATCCAGCCTTCTCCGTCGTCTTCTTCACCACCGCCACCGGCGCCGGCTACGGCCTGCTGGCGCTGCTGGGCATGTTCGGAGGCTTCCAGATCATCCCGCCTGATTTCTGGCTGGGCCTTGTCGGCATGGGCCTGGCACTCGGCCTCATCGTGGCCGGGTTGTTGTCTTCAACGGGTCACCTCGGCCGTCCCGAACGCGCCTGGCGGGCGTTCTCGCAATGGCGCAGTTCATGGCTGTCGCGTGAAGGCGTCGCCTCGGTCATCACCTTCATTCCGGCGGGGCTGTTCGGCATCGGCTGGGTGTTTCTCGGCCGCATCGATGGCTGGGTCGGCATCGCCGGATTTCTGGCTGCCATCGGCGCGGTCGTCACCGTCTGCACCACCGGCATGATCTATGCGTCGCTGAAGCCGATCGCCCAATGGCACAGCCACTTCACCCTGCCCGGCTACCTCATCTTCTCGATGATGACCGGCAGCGTGCTGCTGAACGCGCTGCTGCAGGGCTTTGCGCTTGGTTCGAAGGTGCAGCTGGCGGCTTGCCTGCTGCTGACCTTGTTCGGCTGGGGCTGGAAGCTGGCGACCTGGCGCCACAACGACCAACTGGAAATCCCGACCACCGCCAACACCGCGACGGGGCTGGTCGGCGGCACGGTGCGGTCGCTGGAATGGCCGCATACCGAGGAGAATTATCTGCTCAAGGAAATGGGCTTTCGCATCGCGCGCAAGCACGGCGCGCGGCTGCGCCAGATCACGCAGCTTCTGGCCTTCGCGTTGCCCTTGGGGCTGCTCGCCATTGTGTTCGCCCTGCCATGGCCGCTGGCAGCGTTGCTGTCGGTACTTGCTGCTGCAATCCAGTTCGCCGGCATGCTGGTCGAACGTTGGCTGTTCTTCGCCGAGGCGAAGCACACGGTTACGCTCTACTATGGCAGGTAAGGCTGTTTAGCCCGGCCGCAGCATCGAGCCGGAAATGGCAAAGATGCGTTGGGCGCCCAGCATATAAGCCATCAGCGTGTCCAGCCGGAACAGCCCGGCATAGGCGCGGTCGAGCACGTTGAGCGAACCGGTATAGGCGCCGAAGGCCGGCATGATCATGCGGCCGCCGTCGCCGGCAAAGCAGCGCCGCCTCACCGAGCGTCCCTGCTGGACTATGCGGGCGCAGGGATGCAGATGGCCCGCTATTTCGCCTTCGACACGCTGCTTCGACGGCTCATGCCGGAACAGCAGCGAGCCTATAGCAAGTTCACGCACCGTTTCGCCGGGCAGATCGGCTGGCGCTTCCGGGTCATGGTTGCCGGCGACCCAGAACCAGTCTCGGCCTGCCATCAGCGCTTCCAGCCGCTCGCGGAAGCTTGCATGCATACGCTGGGCGCCGCCGCCATCGTGAAAGCTGTCGCCCAGGCTGATGACGATCGACGGCTGGTAGTCTGATATCACGGCCTGAAGCCGCAACAAGGTCGCGCCGGTGTCGTAGGGCGGGATCAGCGTGCCGCGCCGTGCCAGCGACGAACCCTTCTCCAGATGCAGGTCGGACACGGCCAGAAGCCGCAGATCCGGAAAATAAAGCACGCCGCGCGGGTCGCAGACGGCGCGCTCGCCGGCGATGCCGACAAGGTCGGCCTCGGCGATCAGCGATGTGCGCGCCAGCGAAAAATTCATTCCTCAGCCATTTCCGGCCCCATGGCCTCCTCGACCAAAGTCGCCGCATCCATCAAAAGCGTTTCATCGGCTTCGCCATGAACCGGCATCTTGCCGATCTCGAGCATGATCGGCACGGCGAGCGGCGATATCTGTTCTAGTGCCTTATGCACGATTCGACCCTGGATGCGCGAGAGCATGTCGGCAAGTCTGCTGACATCGAGCAGGCCGGTCGCTGCGTCGGCGCGTGTGGCCTGAAGCAGGATGTGGTCCGGTTCATGGCTGCGCAGCACGTCGTAGATCAGGTCGGTCGAGACCGTGACCTGGCGACCACTCTTTTCCTGGCCCGGATGGCGTTTCTCGATCAACCCCGAAATCAGCGCGCAATTGCGGAAGGTGCGTTTGAGAAGCCAGCTGTCGGCCAGCCAGGCTTCGAGGTCATCGCCCAGCATATCCTGGTCGAAAAGAGCGCCAAGCGAAGGCTTCCTGGCTTTGAACATCGCGCCCATGTCGCCCAATGACCATATCGCCAGCGCATAGTCGGTGGCGACAAAGCCGAGCGGCCTGGCTCCTGCCCTGTCGAGACGGCGGGTGAGCAGCATGCCGAGCGTCTGGTGCGCCAGCCTGCCCTCGAACGGATAAGCCACCAGGTAATGGCGGTTGCCTCGTGGAAAGGTCTCGATCAGCAGGTCGTCACGCTTGGGCAGCACCGATTTGTCGGCCTGGAACCTCAGCCAGTCGGCGACCTGCTCGGGCAGCTTCTTCCATCGCTGCGGGTCGTCCAGCATGATGCGGACCTGTTCGGCAAGATAAGTCGAAAGCGGGAACTTGCCGCCGCCATAGTAAGGCACCTTGGCATCGCTGCCGGGCGCGTTCGACACGAAGCATTCATTCTCGCGGATGCCTTCGAAGCGGAGAACCTTGCCGGCGAACATGAAGGTGTCGCCATGCGTTAGCGTTTCGAGGAAGGCCTCCTCGATCTTGCCGAGAACCCTGCCGCCGCGCGACGCCGCGCCCTTGCTGCCCGCTTGCACATAGCGCACGTTAAGCGCCGGCACCTCGATGATGGTGCCGACATTCAGCCGGTATTGCTGGGCGATACGAGGATTGGACACCCGCCAGAACCCATCCTTGTTCAGGCGTATGCGGGCGTAGCGCTCGTAATTCTTGAGCGCATAGCCGCCGGTGGCGACGAAATCGATGACGCGGTCGAATGTCGTCCGGTCGAGGCTGACATAGGGCGCAGCCGTTCGCACTTCCTCGAACAGGTCATCGGCACGGAATGGCGCGCCGCAGGCGCAGCCGAGCACATGCTGGGCCAGCACATCGAGCCCGCCATCGATCAAGGGAGGCGTGTCCTGCGCGCCGAGATAGTTGGCGTCGAGGGCGGCCCGGCATTCCAGCACCTCGAAGCGATTGGCCGGGATGAGGATCGCCTTGGATGGCTCGTCCATGCGGTGGTTGGCGCGGCCGATGCGCTGCGCAAGCCGGCTCGCCCCCTTCGGCGCCCCGACATGCACGACCAGATCGACATCGCCCCAGTCGATGCCGAGGTCGAGCGTCGAGGTGGCGACGATGGCACGCAACGCGTTTTCCCCCATCGCCTTTTCGACGCGCCGGCGCTGGGCAACGTCGAGCGAGCCGTGATGCAGCGCGATCGGCAACGTATCCTCATTGACCCGCCACAATTCCTGGAACAGCAACTCCGCCTGGCTGCGCGTGTTGACGAACAGCAGGGTCGTCTTGTGGCGCTTGATCTCTCGGTAGATCTCAGGCGTCGCATAGCGTGCAGAATGTCCCGCCCAAGGCACGCGCTCTTCGGAATCGAGGATGGAAATCTCCGGTTTCGCACCCCCGGTGACGACGATCAGTTCGGCCATGTCATGGTCTGTCGAACCCTTGGGTGGGTTCTGGCTGACCAGCCAGCGCCGCAACTCGTCCGGCTCGGCCACCGTCGCCGACAGGCCGATCGTCTGCAGACCAGGGACAAAGCTGCGCAGCCGCGCCAGACCGAGCGCCAGCAGATGTCCGCGTTTCGACGTCACCAGCGAATGCAACTCGTCTAGCACGACGTAGCGCAGATCCTCGAAGAAACGTCTTGCATCGCCGGCCGCAATCAGCAGCGCCAGTTGCTCGGGCGTGGTCAGCAGAATATCGGGCGGCACCAGCTTCTGGCGCTGGCGCTTGTGCGCCGGCGTGTCTCCGGTGCGCGTCTCGATGGTGACGGGCAGGCCGATTTCCTCCACCGGCTTGCCGAGATTGCGCTCAATATCGACGGCAAGCGCCTTCAGCGGCGAGATGTAGAGCGTGTGGATACCGCGACGCGCCTGGCCCGGCTTTCTCTTGGGCCGGTTGGCCAGTTCAGTGAGCGAAGGCAGGAACCCGGCCAGCGTCTTGCCGGCACCGGTCGGCGCAATCAGCAGGACTGATTGCCCGGCCTGGGCTTTCGCCAGAAGTCCAATCTGATGGGCGCGCGGCGACCAGCCTTTCTCGCCAAACCATCTGAGGAATGGTTCGGGCAGGGCCACGGCGGCATTCTGTTCGGCAAGGCGCGGCTGCTCTGTCACCCGCCAGAGGTAGCGCGACGGCGCGCGAACGCCAAGGAAAATCGGAACAAAAGGTGATCGAGGTGAGCTTTCCTCGCCCCGTTTACGGGGAGAGGATGCCGGCAGGCAGGTGAGGGGCAGCGCGAACCTTCAAATGCTGGCACTGCCTCTCATCCGCCCTTCGGGCACCTTCTCCCCGTGAACGGGGCGAAGGAAGAAAGGCTACGGCCTCCTGAACCCGGTCGGACCGCCGTAAAGATATCCGATGCGGGCGACGGCGTCCTTCAGCCCTTCGCGCGACACCAGCATGGTGTGGCCGTTGGCATGGATCATCGTGTCGGCATCGGTCATGACGGCGACATGGCCCTTCCAGAACACCAGATCGCCGCGTCGCAACCCGGAGAAATCAGGTCCCGGTTCGAGCGGCTCGCCAAGTGTCGCCGCCTGCATGTCGGAATCGCGCAGCACGTCTCTGCCGGCCATGCGCATCGCCAATTGCACCAGACCCGAACAGTCGATGCCGAAACCGGAAGTGCCACCCCAGAGATAGGGCGTGCCGAGAAACGCTTCGGCAACTGCGACATAGTCGGAGGCAGCTTCACTGAGCGGCCGCAGATGACCTGCAATCAGCGTCTCCCCGGAAGGCAGGACCGCATAGTGCGTACCGCGTGTCTCGGCGGCCTCCGTCACCGTCACCGTCGATCCCATCGACAATTGTCCGGCGATTGGAAAGCGCAGATCCGGCCCGGGGTAGAGGAAGGTGCGCGGCACGCAGACGATGTGCGTCGGCGCATGGTCCCGTTTGCCCAGCACCGTGTCGGCGACGTAGCCGACATAGCCGTCGCGTTCGGCCTGGACCCACGCCCAGCCCTCAGCGACATCGAAGACCAGGACATCGTCGCCGAACAGCGCTTGCGTGTTGACGCTGGCGTCCGGCCGCGGCGCCTTGCGCATATCGGCCACTGACGCGGTGACCCGCGCCGGCCGGCCGGCGACGAAGCGCTCGGCGGTGACCTCGCCCTTCAGCCGCGCATCGGCGAGATCGGAGCGAAAAGCGTGAAGGCGGGCATCCCTGGCGGTCAAATCGAACACTCTGTTGAAAGGTAATGCGCTCACATCGGCAGTTCGAGCGCCTTGGCGATGATACCATCGCCGAAGCGCTCGACAAAGAGCGCGCCCTCGACCGTGCGCCTGATCAACACATTGCGCTTGTCGAGTTCATCGCGGTGACGCGAAACGAGTTTCAAAGCGCCCATCGTGTCCAGGGCGCGGGTGATCACCGGCTTGGTGACATTGAGGCGCGCGGCGAGCCCGCGCACGGTGTGTGGCGGCGGATCGAGATAGATGGTGAACAGGATCGCCGTCTGGCGCATGGTCAGATCGGGCGCGTCGTCGCGCACCTGTGACAGCATCACTTGCTGCCACAGTCGCAAGGCCTGGCTCGGGCGCATAGCAATCGACATCGCGCCAGCATGACGGCAAATTGTTTCGGTTCCGTTTCAGTCGAGGCAATTTTGCCGGCTCCGCCTGCAACCGTCAGCCGTAGCGTTTCGCGATGATCCGCTCTAGGGCGCGGATGCCTTGTGCCTCGCCGCCGGCGGGGCCATGCGGACGATCGGCCGGGTTCCAGGCGAAGATGTCGAAATGCGCCCAGCCCTCGGTCTTTTCGACGAAGCGTTTCAGGAACAGCGCCGCCGTGATCGAGCCGGCGAAACCGTCTGATGTGACATTGTTGATGTCGGCGATTTTCGACGACAGTTTTGCATCGTAGGGCCGCCACAGCGGCATGCGCCACAGAGGGTCCTCGGCCGCGACGGAAGCCGCCGCAAGATCGGATGCCAGCGCTTCGTCACTTGTGTAGAACGGCGGCAGATCGGGGCCGAGCGCGACGCGGGCAGCCCCGGTCAGCGTCGCCATGTCGACCAGAAGCTGCGGCTCCTCCTCGTCGGCCAGCGCCAGCGCATCGGCCAGCACCAGCCGCCCCTCGGCATCCGTATTGCCGATCTCGACAGTGATGCCCTTGCGGCTCGCAAGCACATCTCCGGGCCGGAAGGCGTTGCCGGCAATCGAATTCTCAACCGCGGGAATGAGCACGCGCAGCCGCACATTCAGCCCGGCAGCCATGATCATCGAGGCAAGGCCAAGGACATTGGCAGCACCGCCCATGTCCTTTTTCATCAACAGCATGCCGGACGATGGCTTGATGTCGAGACCGCCCGTGTCGAAGCAGACGCCCTTGCCGACCAGGGTCACCTTCGGCGCCCCTTGCTGCCCCCATCGCATATCGATCAGGCGCGGCGCGCCGGCCGACGCACGGCCGACAGCATGGATCATCGGGAAATTCCGGTCGAGGAGATCGTCACCCTTGACCACCGAGACTTCGGCCTTGTGCCTGGCGGCCAGGGTCCGCACCGCCTGCTCCAAATCTTCCGGACCCATATCGCTGGTCGGCGTGTTGACCAGATCGCGTGTCAGAAAGACGCCATCGGCGATGCGGCCTACGCGCCCGCCATCGACGCCTGCCGGCAGACCGAAGCGCAGCGCCTTGCCTGGCTTCTTGCCGTAACGGGTGAAGACATAGCCGCCGAGCACCAGCGCGATCGCCGCGAGGTCCGGCTCGACAGGGGCCGAGGCGAAATGCCAGTCGCCTTCCGGCAAGGCTTTCGACAGCCCGCCAAAGGCGAGCGCGCCTTCGCCATCGCCGATACCGAACAAGGCGCCGCCGAGCGCCCCGTTTTCGCCGGGCACGACCAGCGTCCTGCCTGCCTCGCCGGAAAAGCCGTTGGCCCTGGCCCAGGCGACAGCGGCCGGCGCAAGGCCGGCCGCGTCCAGACCGTCCCTGGCGACCAGATGGACCGGCAGCGCGCCCGGCAATGTCTTCCCGACGAGTTCGACAGGCATGCGATGTTCTCCGTGTGAGTCGCCGTTCTTAACCGTCCGTTAGGGTTAACAGAATATTTCTGCGGGAGGGAAGACGGCCACGCAATGGCCGCGCATGAATGGAGGCTTAGGTGGCCATGCCGACCAACCGCAGGATCAACGCCAGGGGAAAACGGCTCATCACCACGGCCCTTGTGCTGGCGCTGGCGGCGGGCGTCGCCGGCTGCGGAACCGACAAGATCTCCACCGGCTCTATCGCACGCACCAGCGGCAAACCGCTGGAAAGCATGTCGGCCGGGGAACTGCACAATGCCACCGGCGCACTCGGCCAATCCTACGCGAAGAACCCCAACGACAAGCGGATCGCGACGAATTATGCGGCGGCATTGCAGATGGATGGCGACGCCGATCAGTCGCTGGCCGTGATGCGCAAGCTCGCCATCGCTTTGCCCAAGGATCGTGACGTTCTTGCCTCCTATGGCAAGGCGCTGGCCGCCAATGGCCAGTTCGAGGCGGCACTCGACGCCGTGCGCCGCGCTCAAACACCGGAATATCCCGACTGGAAGCTGGTGTCGGCCGAAGCGGCCATTCTCGACCAGACCGGCCAGAAGGACGATGCGCGCCAGCTTTACCGCAAGGCGCTCGACCTCAAGCCGAACGAGCCTTCCGTGCTCTCCAATCTTGGCATGTCGTATGTGCTGGAAGGTGACCTGCGCACCGCCGAAACCTATATGCGCTCGGCCGCGCAGCAGCCGAATGCGGACAGCCGCGTCCGCCAGAACCTGGCACTGGTCGTCGGCCTGCAAGGCCGTTTCGACGAGGCCGAGAAGATCGCCTCGCAGGAACTGTCGCCCGAACAGGCGCAGGCAAATGTCGCCTATCTCAGGCAGATGCTGGCCCAGCAGAATGCCTGGAGCCAGCTCAAGGACCAGGACAAGCCGAAATCCGCGACCAACTGAGACCACAATCCCGATGCCCAACGAAGAAGCCGCGCTGCATGCGCGGCTTCTTCGTTTGAGGGAATGCAGGAATTTGCCTTGCCGCTACTGGGCGTTTGTTGCCGGCGCCGGATGATCGCCGAAGATACCGCGCTGGCTGACCTGAATGCCGGCGGGACCCAGGATGATGGCGAAGAGCACCGGCAGGAAAAACAGGATCATCGGCACTGTGAGCTTTGGCGGCAGGGCGGCGGCCTTCTTCTCGGCCGCATTCATGCGCATGTCGCGGCTTTCTGCGGCAAGCACGCGCAGTGCATGCGCCACCGGCGTGCCGTAACGCTCGGCCTGGACGAGCGCCTGCGACACCGACTTGACCGAATCCAGGCCGGTGCGGCTTGCCAGGTTCTCGTAGGCCTGCTTGCGCTCCGGCAGGTAGGAAAGCTCGGCGTTGGTGAGGATGAACTCTTCCGCCAGCGCCACCGATTGCGCGCCGATCTCGTCGGCGACCTTGCGCAGTGCCGCTTCCACCGACATGCCCGATTCGACGCAGATCAGCATCAGATCGAGCCCATCCGGCCATGCCATCTGGATCGACTGCTTGCGCTTGGTGGCGCGGTTGTTGACGTAGATGACCGGTGCGTAGAAGCCGCCGTAAGCAACGAGGATGCAGACGAACAGCCTGATGACCAATGGCTTGTCGGGCAGTCCTCCGAGCACGAAGATGTAGATTGCGGCCAGCGCGAAACCGACAAAAGGAAGCACGAGACGGAAGAAAAGAAACCGCGTCAGCGGATTCTGTCCACGAAAGCCGGCCACCTTGAGTTTCTGCAAGGTGCCTTCATCGGCGAGCGCGCGTCTCAGATCCAGCCGGTCGACAATGTTGCGCATGCCGATCGACTGTTCCTCGCGCAAGCCCTTGCGACGGCGGTCGGCCTCGACCGCAAGCCGGGCGCGCTGTTGCGCACGCAGTTCGTCGCGTTCCAGCGCAACGGATTTCATGCGTGATTTGAGCTGGTTTCCGCCAAACGCCGGCAGCAAGGTGAAGACGGTCGCAAACACCGCTATCGCGACCAGCATCGCGATCAGGAAGCTCGGATCCGTCAGGGTCTTGATGACTTGCTCGGTCATGCCAGCATCCTAGACTTCGAAGTTCATCATCTTGCGCATCACCAGGATGCCGATCAACATCCAGACCGCAGAGCAACCAAGGATCAGGTTTCCGACGCTGGTGTTGAAGAGCGGCATCAGGTAGGCCGGGCTCGACAGGTAGACGAGAAAGGCGACGATGAAGGGCAGCGCGCCGATGATCGCGGCGGACGCCTTCGCTTCCATCGACAGCGCCGCGACCTTGGCTTTCATCTTCTTGCGATCGCGAAGCACGCGCGAAAGATTGCCCAGCGCCTCGGAGAGATTGCCGCCGGCCTGCGACTGTATCTGGATAACGATGCCGAAGAAGCTTGCCTCGGTACAAGGCATGGTTTCGGGCATGCGCAAGGTCGCGTCGGGGATAGAGAGGCCCATCTGCTGTGAATCGACGATGCGGCGAAACTCGGTCTTCACGGGTTCGGGCGATTCGTTGGCGATCAGGCGCACGGCGTCGTTCAGCGGCAGGCCGGATTTGACCGCGCGCACGATGATGTCGAGCGCATTTGGAAATTCGTTGAGGAATGCCTTGACCCGGCGGGCGCGACGAAACGTGACGAACCAGCGCGGCAGGCCCAGCCCCCCGGCCAGCAGCACGCCCGGCAAGGCGATCAGCGGGGCTCCGGCCACAAAGGCGACAATCGTCAAAACGACGCCGCATACGGCGGAGTATATATAGAAACGCTCGATGGTGGTCTTGAGGCCGGCCTGACGAAGCTGGGCTTTCAGCGGCGGTTTCTTGACGCGGCTGTCCTTGGTTTTCTGCTTGGCGTCGAGTTCGTTGAGCGAATCCTGAACCGATTTGCGCCGCTTGACGGCTTCCGCCACGCGGTCACGCGAGGCCTTGACGACGGAGCGATCCGTCTCGGCGGTCTTGATCGTTTCGAGCCGCTTGCCGACCTGTTTCTCGTTGCTGATCCGGGTGAACAGAAATGCATAGGCGACGGCGCCGGCGCTGAAGCCGGCGAGCACGACAAACGCCAGTACTGTGCCGTCAATTCCAAACATTGGCCCGAACCCTTACACCCCGGCATGCGTCAGTCAGCGCGTTTCTCCATCGCCTCGAGCGCAATGGCGAGACGCTGCTCCTCGCCGTAATAGCGTGCGCGCTCCCAGAAATGCGGACGGCCGATGCCCGTCGATACGTGCTCACCCAACAGCCTGCCGTTGGCGTCCTCACCCTTGATGTTGTAGAGGACGATATCCTGCGTGATGATGACGTCGCCTTCCATCCCGATCACCTCGGTGATGTGGGTGATGCGGCGCGATCCGTCGCGCAGGCGCGCCGCCTGGATGATCACGTCGATGGAACCGACGACGATTTCGCGCACTGTCTTCTGCGGCAGCGAATAGCCGCCCATGGCAATCATGGATTCGATACGGTTCAGGCATTCGCGCGGGCTGTTCGAGTGGATCGTGCCCATCGAGCCGTCATGGCCGGTGTTCATCGCCTGCAGAAGATCGAACACCTCGGGTCCGCGCACTTCGCCGACGATGATGCGCTCTGGCCGCATGCGCAGACAGTTCTTGACCAGGTCGCGCATCGTCACCTCACCCTCGCCCTCCAGATTGGGCGGGCGGGTTTCGAGGCGCACCACATGCGGCTGCTGCAATTGCAGCTCGGCCGAGTCTTCGCAGGTGATGACGCGCTCCTCGCGGTCGATATAGTTGGTCAGGCAATTGAGCAGCGTGGTCTTGCCCGAACCGGTGCCGCCCGAGATCACGATGTTGCAGCGAACACGACTGATGATCTTGAGAACTTCGGCGCCCTGCGGCGAGATGGCGCCGAACTTGACCAGCTGATCGAGCGTCAGCTTGTCCTTCTTGAATTTGCGGATGGTGAGCGTGGCGCCATCGATGGAGAGTGGCGGCGCGATGACGTTGACGCGGGAGCCGTCGGGAAGGCGCGCGTCGCAGATCGGGCTGGATTCGTCGACGCGGCGGCCAACCTGGCTGACGATACGCTGGCAGATGTTGAGGAGCTGCTGATTGTCACGAAAGCGGATACCGGTCTGTTCGACCTTGCCGTTGACTTCGATGTAGACGTTCCTGGAGCCGTTGACCATGATGTCGGCGATGTCGTCGCGGGCGAGCAGCGGCTCGAGCGGCCCATAGCCGAGCACGTCGTTGCAGATGTCCTCAAGCAGCTCTTCCTGCTCGGCGATCGTCATTGCGAAGTTCTTGATCGCGATGATGTCGTTGACGATGTCGCGGATTTCCTCGCGCGCACTTTCAGGATCAAGCTTGGAAAGCTGCGACAGATCGATGGTGTCGATGAGCGCGGAGAAGACCTGACTCTTGGTATCGTAATAAGTTTCGCTCTTTTCGCGCTGTGCCCGCTTCGGCTCAGGCGCCAATGGCGGTGCCTCGACGGCACGGCGCGCCGGCGGCGCGACAGGCGCGCTTGGCGCCGCCGCGGGCCGGGTCAGAACCGCCGTGTCCATGGAACTTGCAGCCGGCGGCGCAACCGGCGCCGGTGCTGGCTGGCGAAATTCCGGCGTGAACCGGTTGCCGTCGTCGCTGCCTCTTTTACCAAACATGATCGACTACCGGTTCCACTGCTGAAGCGTCACTTCTTGTTGCGCGAGAGCTTGCCGAGCAGGCTGCCGAGCCCGGCCTTCTTCTTGGCCTTGATTTCGCTGCGCCCGGTCAGCACATGCGCCATTTCGTTGATCATCGCGACAACCGGGTTTTTGGCATCCATTTCGCCAAGCATGCGACCGTTGTTGGCGGCATTGCCGAACAGCAACGGATCAAAAGCAATGACCGACATCGGTGACAGGCCGAGCGGCTCGGCGAAATCGGACGGCGAAATCTCCGGGCGCTTCGGCACGCCGGCCTGGTTGATGATCAGCTTGGGCGGCGGATCATTGGGACGAAGCCGCTTGAGCATATCGACCAGGTTCTTGGTGTTGCGCAGATTCGCGAGTTCCGGTGTCGCGGTGATGACGATCTCATCGGCCTTGACCAGGGTGTTCTTGGTCCAGCCCGTCCAGGCATGGGGGACGTCGAGCACCAGAAGCGGCACGCTGCGCTGGGCGGTGTCGATCAGCTGAACGAAGGCCTCGGGATCGAAATCATAGACCCGTTCGAGCGTCGAAGGCGCTGCCAACAGCGACAGATGCTCGGCGCACTGGGTCAGCAGCCGGTCGAGATAGACTTCATCGATGCGTTCCGGTGAAAACACCGCCTCGGCGATGCCTTGCGCCGGATCCTGGTCGAAATTGATGTTGGCGGTGCCGAAAGCCAGATCGAGATCGGCGACGACCACTTCGGATTTGAACAGCGAGGACATCGCCCAAGCCACATTGTGGGCGATCGTCGAGGAGCCGACACCGCCCTTGGCGCCGACAAAGGCGATCGAGCGGCCGAGCGGCTCGGCTTCGGGATCGATGAAAATCGACGACACCACGCTGACGATGTCGGCCATCGAGACCGGAGCGATCACATATTCGGAAATGCCGTTGCGGATGAGCTCGCGGTAGAGGCCGACATCATTGTAGTGGCCGATCACCACCACCTTCGACGTCGGATCGCAATATTCCGAGAGCTGGGCGAGTTGTTCCAGCAATTGCTTGGGCTCGCTGCGCGATTCCAGCAGGATCAGGTTGGGCGTCGGCGCCGATTGGTAGAATTCGATGGCGGTGGGAACGCCGCCCATATGGACCTTGAGATGCGCCTTCGTCATGCGGCGGTCCTCGCCGGCGCGCTCGACCGGGTTGGCAACACCGTCGGTCTCGCAGAATGCCTGGATTGAAATGCGCGGGATCGGCCGCAACGCCTGCATCGCGGCGATGTCCTGCTGCGAGGTATCGCTGCCGTCTACAGGAGTGTCATAGGCCAGATTGTTCATGTTCGTGTACTCCGAACTGCGATCGTTAGTAGCTAACTTCGCCTTCTGCTTCCCAATCAAAGAAGGGTTGATTTCGGTACCCATCGATGACTTTCCCACGCTGCTCGGCGTCGATAGGTGCCTGCTTGCGCGGTCCGAGCAGGTCGGCCGGATTGGCCATCTGGGCGGCGAGGTTGTTCTGATACGAGCAGCCGAAATCGGCGTAGTGCTTGTTTTCCGAGGTCTCCACCAGATCTTCGGGCCAACGCCCGCATTTGTCGGTCTGAGCTTTCACCGAGATATAGGCGACGCGAATCGGGGCCGAGGCTTCGGCGGAAGCGGACTGATAAGAGGTCATGACAATCCGGTTGCGCTTGATGCCGCTGGCAACCGCCAGCCTGACAAAATCGCGGCTGGCAGCGGCCGCCGCGATCTCGTTGGCCGAGCCGACAGGGATAGCGATCGTCACCGCCGGAGCGGCGCTCCTGTCGTAGCCGTCGAGAAAGCCCGAAAGCGTGTCACGCTGAGAGCCCGTCATGCCACGGTCACCGGCGCCCACCGGCAGGTCTATCTTCTGGTTCTTCTCCGCGATCACGATCGGATGGTTGGTGCGATAATCGTCCGGGATGGCGCCGACCGTGATGCTGTCGCGCTGGGCGCAGCCGGTGAGCAGCGCCGCCACCGCAACCGCCAGGACAGGAACGAACCGCCGGCAGACCTGCGAGCGGCCAAAGCGCATCGGTGCGGCGATGGTGCTTGCCTTCAATGCTGACTGAGACATGTCCGCTTCCCCGCTCACTTGTAGATGAAGCCGACGACGCCGTGGTAGCGGCCGTTGGGCTTGTCGGTCTGCATGGTGCCGTAGACGCGATTGACTCGGCCAAGGAACATGGCAGCGCCATCGCTGGCGGCGTTGAAATTGTCGTCCGGCTTGGCAAGGTCGTTGCGCGCCACCGGCTTCACCAGATAGGGCGTGATGATGATGACGAGTTCGGTCTCGTTGCGCACGAAATCTCTGCTGCGGAAGAGCGCGCCGAGCACCGGGATCTTTGTCAGCCCGGGCAACCCGTTGACGGCTTGCCTGACATCGTCGCGAACCAGGCCGGCGATCATCATGGAGCCGCCCGAGGGGAGTTCAACGGTCGTATCGGCAAGACGTTTGCGCAGCGACAGTGCATTCATGCCGGGGCTCGTCACGCCTGAGGAGAGCGATACGGACCCCTCGGTTGTCGGCTCGGAAACCG
Organism: Mesorhizobium sp. LMG17149; assembly: GCF_024518695.1. Classification (NCBI taxonomy): domain Bacteria; kingdom Pseudomonadati; phylum Pseudomonadota; class Alphaproteobacteria; order Hyphomicrobiales; family Phyllobacteriaceae; genus Mesorhizobium; species Mesorhizobium sp. LMG17149. The sequence goes on along the minus strand of NZ_JANIFL010000003.1, from coordinate 193,111 downwards.
ACGTCCTAACTTTCAGGCTTATGCGACCGGGAGACAACACCACCGGCTGGAATTCCAGGCCGATGCCGTACTCGATCTTTTCGATGGTGTAGGTCTTCAGGCCGGTCTGGTTGTCCTGCGATACGTTTGCTGAGACACCTGAAACCATATTGTATTCACCGCCGACCTTGAAGGTCGCCTTCTCCCCGGATACGGCGGTCAAGGTCGGCTCGGCCAGGGTTTTCATGACCCCGGACTGCTCCATGGCGTTGACATAGGCCTGCAGCGCCGACGAGCCGATCTGAAAGCCTGAATTCGACAGCTGCTTGCCGAGACCGGTGAAATTGTCGCTGAGCGCACCGTAGCTGATGCCATTGCTGCCGCCGCTGCCGACCATGTTGACGCCGAGCTGCTTCATCACGGAGCGGCTGACTTCGGCGACCGTGACCTTCAGCGTGACCTGGTCGTCGCCAATGATCTGCAGCAGGTTGACGATCTTGCTGGTGCGGCGCTCCTGGTCCGGGTTGTCGATGTCGACACCGCTCTGGGCCGAACCGCCGGCTGCGGTCTGCGAATATTGTCCTGTCGTCGCTTCACCACCCGAAACGAAGATCGTCGCCAGGTCGACCGCGCGTTTTGCGTCCAGCGGCGTGTCGACCGTTCCAGTCAGGACGACGTTGTCATTCAGAAGTTCCACCTTGATGGCCGACGTCGGCAGGAAGCGTCTGATATAATCCTCAAGACCGGCAACGTCGCGTTCGACCGCCAGGTCCAGGCTGACGATCTGCTCGCCATTCGGGCCGAAGACAAAGATGTTCGTCTCGCCGACCGACTTGCCGAACAGATAGATGCGCCTTGCAGTGCGGGTCACCGCGTCGGCAACCGCCGGGTTGGCCACGAGAATGTCGTAGGCATCGCTCGGCAGGTCGATGACCACCGACTTGTTGAGGCCGAGTTTGACGCGCTGGGTGGCCGTCGATGCCGTGACCTGCGCGTTCTTTGCCTCGACAACGCTGCCTTGCACATTCGTTCCGACGAGCAGCAGGCCGAATGCCGCGGCTACGATTGCCGGCAGTTTGCCACCTAGCCTCATTTCCTTGCCCCCACTTCGGAAACTTCGCCCGACTTGATCAGCCTCACCGTTCCTCTGCGGCCATTGCCGGAAACGAGATAGTCGGCCTCACCCAGATTTTTTTCCTGCGTGTCCGCGACCGCCCGCAGCGCCAGGGTCAGGCGATCCGCCATCTGCTGGGCGACGGTGATGATCTCCGCCTGCTTGGGCGTCAGTTCCAGCGTGGCGGTCTGACCCACCCTGGTCTTCTTGCCTTCCTCGTCCTCCTGAATGGTCTGATCGATGGCCAGGACGCGGATGTTCTTGAGGATGGTCTCGGTGTTGAAGCCGGCGGCGCCGCTGGCGGCATCGGCCCTGCGGGTCATGATGACGTCGACGAAATCGTTGGGAAGAATGAAGCCGCCGGCCGACGTATCGGCCGAGATGGCCGTGGCGACCGCCCGCATACCGGAAGGCAGGATCGACGACATGAAGCTCTGGCCCTCGCCGATCAGCTTGGACCGCCGCAGCGGTTCTCCGGCATACATCGCCACACGGGCAACGGAACTCTTCAGCTTGTCCAGTGCCTCGGGCTCGGCGGTGCGGGTGATGAAATTCGCGTTGACGCCGTCGGCGGGCCAGGATTGCCAGGCGATGTTGTTTTGGATCGGGCTGCCCATCGGAACGTCGCCTGAAAGCACAAGCACATCCTGGAGTGCCACCGCCGGGGCCTGGGGGCCGGAATCGACGACGACCTGGGGCGGCGGTGCCACCATGTTCTTCGCGACATATCCAGCGCCACCCGCCGCGGCCACCGCCACGCTCAGAATTATCAATCGCGATGCTGGCATTTGTCCGAACCCTTGCCCTGGCAAACCACGTAGCCAGGCCGGACTTTGCAGCGGCAATCGTCAAAACAAGGTTAATGTAATGCTTACGATCGTGATTAATTTAAGGTTTACATAAATTAGCCGGAATGTGGCCTGACCGGCCAAAATGGCCGGGCCAGCCCTGTTCAGAACGGGGTTTCGGCAATGCTGACAGACAATAAAATAAAATAAGATCGCGCTCAGGCCGCCAGCCTGGCAACCGCCCATGCCATCAAGGGCGAATCCGGATAGGTCAGCAAGCCGCCAAGGCCGAGCGCGACACCGTATGGAACACCTTTTGCCTCGTCGGCGAAATGGCGCAGAAACGGATTTTGGCCGGTAACGGCCGCAAGCAGCGACTTCCGGTAGAGGATGATCGCCAGCGTCAGCAGGCCGCCGATGATTGTCGAGGCGACAAGATACTCCACGAGATTGACATTGAGGCCCATCCACATCGCGGTGGCGGCCAGAAGCTTGGCGTCGCCGCCGCCCATGCCGCCCATCGCAAACAGGCCGAACGTCACGGCCAGGACCAGGGCGCCGGCGGCGAAATGTCCGCCATAGGCCGCCCAGTCCATGCCTGTCAGGGGCGCGACCAGCGCAAAAACGGCGACAAGCAGCACCGGCACGCGATTGGCGATCGTCATCGACAGCATGTCGGAGATCGCGGCAAACAGCATGCAGAACGGAAAAACGACGAAGATCAGGGCTTCAAGCATCGGCGCCACGCCTATTGTCCGATTTCATGGGGCTCAATCTAAGCATGTTCGATTAACGATTGATGAGGCTAGGAACGAAAGACGACCTATATCGCCAGCGGCATAGAAAAAGGGCCGCCACGCGGCGGCCCTTTTCCAGAACGCAATCTAAATGCTCGGCGATAAGCCGATCAGCTGCCGCTCGGCGTGCCGTTCAGGGTGCTGCCGATGTTGGTGAACTTGGCGTTCAGCGCATTGCCGAGCGTGCCGGCGCCAGTGATGATGGCGAGCGCGATGAGAGCGGCGATCAGACCATATTCGATCGCGGTCGCGCCGGATTCGTCCTTCACAAAACGTGCGATGAGATTAGACATTCGAGAGCTCCTACTCCACGTGTTACAGCACTTCCGTCAACTTCTGTGATGGTTGATCGGATGCTGCCAATCTAGGGAGAAGCTCTTTCGATCGGCTTAAGAAACAGCCTTACCGATTCCTTTCCCGGTTCGAACATATTGCGTGGTTAACCTCGGGCTAATGTATCGCTGAGCCTTCCAGACCGGATTTGGTAGGCTTGCGACCCGACCGGACCGCGCGTCGCGGGCGCCCTTGGCGGCCATTGCACGATTGGCAACATCGCATGCTTAACCGTTGGTTCACCAATCTCGTTCATGTTCCGTTGATCAGTCCGCCTGCGTGGAGCGCCTCAATGGCCCAGCCGAGATCGTCAATCCTGATTGCCGCGCTTCTTGCCGTCTCGAGCTTCGTCGCGCCCGCCATGGCCGGCGCCGGCATCGAGGTCACGATGAACCAGGCCAAGATCGTCAAACTGTCGCGTCCCGCAGACACCATCGTGGTCGGCAACCCGGCAATCGCCGACGCTTCGGTGCAGGACGCTTCGACGATCGTGCTCACCGGCAAAGGCTTCGGGGTCACCAATCTGGTCGTGCTCGATACGGACGGCAGCCCCATCGTGGACGAGCAGGTTACCGTGGTGCGGCAAGCCGCCTCGTCCGTGCGCATTTACCGGCGCGCCGAAATCCAGACGATGTCGTGCACACCCTATTGCGAAAGCTCATACAAGAGCGAGGCGGAGAAGTCTTCGGAAGCGGAGATGAGCGTCAGCCGATAGGTGGCGTTGCCGACTGCCGTTCCGGTTATTGTCTGGTTAAGAGGCCTGCGCCGACTTTAACGATCATCCAAACCGGACCTCAATCGGTTTGCGCTAATGCTCCTTCCGAGACCACATAGAGATCGGCAGGATCGGACATGAGCAAGGAATTCGGTCGCGCAGGCGACCACAGAGTGAGACGCCCAAGGTTTTTCGCCCGCTTCCTTCGTGACCGGCGCGGCGCCACGGCAATCGAATTCGCGATCCTTTCAGTCCCCTTCGCGCTGCTTGTCTTTGCCATTCTGGAAAGCTGCATCTCGTTTGCCGGCCAGGAGGTGATGGCCAACGTCACCGACGATGTAGCGCGCAAACTGCGCACCGGCCAGTTGAGGGCGGCTGACGTTGCCGGAACCAATTTGCGGGACATGATCTGCACGAAACTGCAGATCATCGTCTCCCAGGATTGTCCCAATCAACTGCTGGTGGATCTTCGCCAATATACATCGTTCGCCGATGCGGCCACGGCAGGCTTCAAGATCCAGAACGGCGATGTCGTACTGACGAAAGGCACCGCAACCCAATCGTTCTCAGTGACAGCGGGTGCGGCGGAGTCGAGGAACATGCTTCGGGTCTTCTACAAGTGGCCCATCATGACCGACCTCATGGCGCAGTCGATGGGCGGCAACAAGACCCTGCATTTCGCATCGGTGACCTGGCAGAACGAGCCGTTCGACAACTGAGCGGAATGCACGAGCGGTATAAGAAAAGGGCAATGGGCATGATGCGTGCGGGGGCACATCTTATGATTACGGGAGTTTGGCGGAAAGCAAGTCGATTCTGGTCCGATCGCCGTGGCATCGCGGCGGTTGAATTCGCGTTGATCATGCCAATTCTGCTGATCATGTACTTCCTCACAATGGAAGCGTCGCAAGCCATCGAGACCAGCAAGAAGGTCAGTCGTATCGGCAGCATGGTGGCCGATCTCGTTACCCAGCAGACAAGCGTCCTCAAAGCGGATGTCGACGCCATCATGCAGATCGGCAGCGTCACCCTTCAGCCCTACAACCGCTCGCCCCCTAGCATCACCATCACGGCGATACAGGTTACGTCCGATGCGACGAAGGCACAGGTGGTTTGGTCACGCAAATTGGTCGCCAGCGTCGCCAGCGCCGGCGCCGCCGCGACCACCGAGACAACGGTCCCAGCGTCGCTCAAGGTCGCCAACACTTTTCTCATCCGCGTCGAAAGCAACCTCGGCTATACGCCGGTCATCGCGTGGAGCGCGAGCAGTCAACAGAAGCTTGGACTGACCTCGGCTTTCAGCAACATAACCATGGGCGAAACCTATTATCTGCGCCCCCGCAGAAGCGTGACGATCCCTTGCAGCGACTGTTGAACAGAACCAGCCAGGCCCTGCGCAGGGCCGCTCCAGCTATTGCTGCGGCTCACGGTCCGAAACGAAGCGCACGATAGCAGCGGCCATCTCGTAATCTTTTGGCGACACGCGAGCGAAGCCGCCGGAATGTCTCGATTCCAGGAGATCGTAGATATCGGGCGTCGTCGACTTGAGGTTGGTGAGGAACACGGCAAGCCTGCGCTTGGCTTCCGGGTCGAGATCGCTGCGGACCGCATGGGGGCCGTATCTCAACAGGCCCGACGTCCATACGATCCGAAGCGCCGTCACCGAGAGCCCTGCCGCCTCCAGCCTGGCCTGCGTGCCCGACGGTTCTCGCGGGCCGTCGGCAGCGGCCGTCACCCAGCCGAACAGGCCATCGGCCTTGCCGTCGACCAGCATCGTCTCGGCCGCCGCGGCCGAATCGGCATGGACCAAAAACTGTGCATCTTCCGCGATCTTGCGGCCCTCCGCCGCCAACGCCGCCAATGGCAGGAGAGAACCGCCGACGCTGTCCGAAGGCGCCATGGCGATACGATGGCGGTCCATCGCCGCCAGGGCAGGCAGCTTGCCGTCTCGCGTCAGCAGAACGGAGCGGATGCCGATCGCGCCGTCTGAATCGACCGGAGCGACAAGCGGCTCGATACATAAGCAGCGCTGCGAAGCCGTCGCATAGGCGGTGGCCGAATAGATCGCATATTCGATGCGGGCATCGGCCTGCGCCTCGATCAGCGCGGCATAGTTGCGGGCAACGACAAACTCGACCTTCATGCCCAAGGCCTTGGTGTAGGCGTCGGTCAACAGTGCCAGCCCCGGAACGGCATTGCCGGCGCCTGGCTCGGCAACGATGCCGATACGAAACGTGCCGATATCATCGCGCCAGTCGGCATGCGCCGGGTTGGACCAGAGCCCGACGAGCGTCAGCATGAGAGCGGCATAAGTCTTCAGCGCAACCCTCATGACAGGAACCACAGTCTGTTGTCCTCGATCCATGCCCATCCCAGTGCACTGGACTATCACGCCAAGCCGTTGCCGTTTGGTTTCCGAATTGCCAATGAAGTCGCGGAACCCTATGTCTGGTCGGTCAAACTGGCAACAACTCGATGGCGCGCGCTTTCCTCTTCGTTCTGGATTCCTTCGGCATCGGCGGCGCGGCCGACGCCGACCGCTACGGTGACGCCGGCGCCAACACATTCGCGCACATCGCAGAGGCCTGTGCGGAGGGCCGTGCGGATCGCGAAGGGCTTCGCAGTGGACCGCTGTTTGTCCCTCACATGGCGTCGCTCGGGCTTGGCAAGGCCGCCGAAACCGCGACGGGACTGGGGTTTGCCAACAGCGGGGCGGATCTGCTCCCAACTGCCTTTCACGGCGCCGCACAGGAGGTTTCGAGCGGCAAGGATACACCATCCGGTCATTGGGAAATCGCCGGCCTGCCGGTGCGCCTCGACTGGGGCTATTTCCCGGATACGGTTCCGGCCTTTCCGGCCGAACTGACCGAGGCTATCATTCGCGAAGGCAAGGTGCCGGGCATTCTCGGCAATTGCCATGCGCCGGGCACCGAGATCATCGAGCGCTTCGGCGAGGAGCACATCCGGACCGGCAAGCCGATCTGCTACACGTCGGTCGACTCGGTCCTGCAAATCGCCGCGCATGAAGTCCATTTCGGCCTCGACCGGCTTTATGAATTCTGCCAGGTGGTGCGCAGGCTGGTTGACCCTCTGAGGATCGGACGGGTGATCGCGCGGCCATTCGTCGGCGAAACCACCGCCACTTTCGAGCGGACATACAACCGTCATGACTACGCCGTGCCCCCGCCGGAACCGACCCTGCTCGACCGGCTGACGGCGCGTGGCAGCCGTGTCATCGCCGTCGGCAAGATCGGCGACATCTTCGCCCATCGCGGAATTTCGCAAGTGCGCAAGGCGGCAGGCAACATGGCGATGTTCGACGAGGCTCTGGGTGCGATGGATAATGCCGGCGACGGTGACCTCGTCTTCGCCAATTTCGTCGACTTCGACACCGAATTCGGTCACCGCCGCGATGTCGCAGGCTATGCTGCCGCGCTCGAGGCCTTCGACCTGCGGCTGCCGGAGGCATTTGCGAGGCTGCGGCAGGGCGATCTCCTCATCCTGACGGCCGACCACGGCAACGACCCGACCTGGGGCGGGACCGATCACACGCGCGAGCGCATTCCGGTGATCGGCACTGGACCGGGTCTCAAGGGCGGCGACATCGGACTGAGAACGACATTCGCCGACGTTGGCGAGACCGTGGCCGAGCATCTCGGGCTGGCGCCCGGACGCTACGGCACGTCTTTCTATACGACGATCGGCGGTCATGCCTGAATTGCCGGAGGTCGAAACCGTCCGGCGCGGGCTGCAGCCGGTTCTGGAAGGCGCTACCATCGCCCGCGTCGAGGCGCGCCGACCGGATCTGCGCTTTCCATTTCCCGAGAAATTCGCGCAGCGGCTGACCGGCAAGACGATCACGGCACTCGGCCGCCGGGCCAAGTATCTGACGATGGACCTGGAAGGCGGCCCCATGCTGATCTGCCATCTCGGCATGTCGGGCTCATTCCGCATAGAGACGGCCGATGGCAGCGACATGCCCGGCATCTTCCGGCACGACCGCTCGAAGAGCTCCAATCACGACCACGTCGTCTTCCATGTCGTGTCTCCGGCCGGTGCCCGGTCCCGCGTGATCTTCAATGATCCGCGCCGCTTCGGCTTCATGCTGTTTGCGGAAGGGCTGCCGGACGTTCATCCGATGCTGGCTGGACTTGGCGTCGAGCCAACCGGCAACACATTGGACGGTGCGCTGCTTGCCTCATTGATGAAGGGGCGGCGATCACCGCTGAAGGCAGCGCTTCTCGACCAGAGGCTGATCGCCGGGCTCGGCAACATCTATGTGTCGGAGGCGTTGTGGCGTGCCGGCCTGTCGCCGCTGCGCGAGGCGGGCACGATCGCCAGGCCCGGAAAGAAAGCCCAGGCCCAAAGCGAACACCTCGCGCAAGCCATTCGTTCGGTGATATCGGATGCGATCGCAGCCGGCGGCTCCTCACTGCGGGACTATATGCAGACCGATGGGTCGCTGGGCTATTTCCAGCACGCCTTCGCCGTCTACGACCGCGAGGGGGAGGCCTGTTCCAAACCCGGCTGCGGCGGCCACATCGAACGTGTCGTGCAGAGCGGCCGATCGACCTTTTATTGCCGGACATGTCAGCGATGAGTCAGAGTAATTCCAGGAAAAGTGGGAACGGTTTCCCGTTCGGAATTGCGTCAAGACAGAGAGATGGAGCGGTTCTGCGTTTCCGTGAAACGATGAACCGCTCTAGGCGAGCGTGAGCAAGGAGAAGCAGCCATGGCCTATGAGACGATCATCACCGAGACGCCCGGCAAGGTCGGGCTGATCACGCTGAACAGGCCGCAGGCGCTCAACGCGCTGAATTCGCAGATTCTGACCGAGGTGGCGGCGGCCGTGAACGGGTTCAGCGCCGATCCAGGTGTCGGCGCCATGGTCATCACCGGTTCCGAAAAGGCTTTCGCCGCCGGCGCCGATATCAAGGAGATGCAGTCCATCTCCTACGCGGACGCCTACGCCCAAGACTTCTTCGTCGGCTGGGAGGAACTGACGCGGGCGCGAAAGCCTATTATCGCGGCAGTGGCGGGCTATGCACTCGGCGGCGGCTGCGAGCTGGCGATGATGTGCGATTTCATTATCGCCGCCGACACGGCCAAATTCGGCCAGCCCGAGATCACCCTCGGCGTCATTCCAGGCATGGGCGGGTCACAAAGGCTGACCCGCTTCGTCGGCAAGTCGAAAGCGATGGACATGTGCCTGACCGGGCGGATGATGGATGCCGCCGAGGCCGAGCGTTCTGGCCTGGTGTCGCGGGTGGTGCCTGCCGGCGAGCTTGTCGAGGAGGCGCTGAAGGCCGCGGCCAAGATTGCCGCTTTCTCGCTACCATCCGTGATGATGGCGAAGGAGGCTGTCAACCGCGCCTTCGAGACGACGCTTGCCGAGGGATTGCGGTTCGAGCGCCGGCTGTTTCACTCGCTGTTTGCACTGGACGATCAGAAGGAAGGCATGGCGGCCTTTGCCGAGAAGCGGAAGCCGAATTTCACCAACCGCTGACGCCAATCCCTTGGCTGCGAAGAAGATGGCTGCTGGCCGCCAAAAAGAAGGCCGGGCAGCGTTGACGCGCCGGAAAAGCTGAACTATAAGCCGCACCAACCGAGGCGGCCCCGTGGCTGCCCGTTTGTTTTTTGCGCCCTGCGGCATCCCGCATGCGCCGACCAGATCAGAAGAGAGGCATCATGGCCAATACATCCTCGGCCAAAAAGGCAACGCGCAAGATCGTCCGCCGCGCAGCGATCAACAAGAACCGCCGCTCGCGCGTCCGCACCTATATCCGCCAGGTCGAAGAGGCCCTTGCCTCCGGTGACAAGGCTGCCGCACAGGCTGCCTTCAAGATCGCGGAGCCGGAATTGATGCGTGCCGCGACCAAGGGCGTGATCCACAAGAACACGGCGTCCCGCAAGGTGTCGCGACTGGCTCAGCGGGTCAAGGTACTGTCGGCCTGACATTACTTGCCTAGACTGACGTTCTTCGAACCCGGCCGTTTGTGCCGGGTTTTTTCGTTTGCCGGCAAGCACTTAAAAAGAATGTCCGGAAACGGCGTCTTATGCGGCATTTCACAATTAGGAATAGTTTGCCGGCATATGCATGCCTGCTGGTGATCGGCATGCTTGAAACGGCCGACCTAAAGATTCTTAACTGTCAGAAATACCTTATATCTTTCAGTGACTTACAGATGGTGATCCACAGCTTGTCCACACCGGACCGGCCCGATCGGGGAGAAGTCGCTGTCAAGCGAATTATTTCAGAATATTTCTGTCAGCGCCCGGTTTTTCATATTCGCCGGAAAAGGGTTTGAATCACAATGGCTTTGTTAAAATGTGCCGTCGCGGCACGCCACTCGAACCCGCCTCCACTAACCAGATTCCTTAAAAATCCGTTAGACGTGGCCTTGCCCTATCCACAGCGATTTCGGTAGTGTCGATCTATCGAAAGGGACGGGCTCTGGCTCTTAACCCAAGCCTGAATCGGCCAGCTTAAATTGGCGGGATTTGCAACGCGGATCAAGTCCGCGGACGGTTTTGGTTTGTCTTTTTCGATACGGTAGGGGACTGGCGTAACTAGACATGGCAGGTAGACGGCGCGCCGGCGCTCTTTTCGCCGGGCGGTGTTGTATTGCCCTGACATACCCAACGCGGACTGGCTTCCATGGGCCGGCACCGGTTCCCGCGGATAATGGGCGACGTTCATCTGCCGGCGGCGGCAGCGGACATCGTAGCAAAGACTTAGGTCGCCGGAACCGGATGCAGGAGGCGCATCCCCGGTGGAAAACAGGTACGGAAGGACAAGGAAAAGATCATGCAGAGCGGCATTGAAAGGGAACTTACGGGCGACCTCCCATTTCCTGGAACTTTGATCGGAGCAAACGACATGGCGGTGTCCAGCGACGCGGAACAGAAATTCGACCGGGTCAAGACCCAGTTGAAGGCGCGCCTGGGAACCGAAGTCTATTCGAGCTGGTTTGGCCGCATGAAGGTCGCCGAGGCTTCCAAGGGCATCGTCCGCATCTCCGTGCCTACCGCCTTCCTGCGTTCATGGATCAACGGCCACTATCTCGACCTCATTTCAGAGCTGTGGAAGCAGGAGGATGCCGATCTCCTCAAGATCGACATCGTCGTGCGCACGGCAACCCGTCAGGGACGCAGCCAGGCCGAGCCAGAGGTAACGCCAGCACGCAGCAAGATGACACGGCAGACGCAGACGGCACTTGCCGCCGGCACAGTCAGCCCCAGCCGGGTGGAGCGCGCACCGGCTCCGCGTCCGGGCACACCGATCGAGAGCGAATTTCGCCACAACGTGCTGGGGTCGCCGCTCGATCCGCGCTACACGTTCGGCTCCTTCATAGAGGGACCGTCGAACCGGGTGGCCTTCGCCGCCGCCAAGGCGGTAGCGGAATCGCAATCGAGCGCAGTGCGCTTCAATCCGCTTTTCCTTCACGCAACCGTCGGGCTCGGCAAGACACATTTGCTGCAGGCCATCGCTGCGGAATCGCTGAAGCAGAACCCCAAGTCGCGCGTCGTCTATCTCACGGCCGAGTATTTCATGTGGCGCTTTGCCACCGCGATCCGCGACAACAACGCGCTGACGCTCAAGGAACAGCTGCGCGACATCGACCTGCTCATCATCGACGACATGCAGTTTCTGCAGGGCAAGTCGATCCAGCATGAATTCTGCCACCTCATCAACATGCTGCTCGACAGCGCCAAGCAGGTCGTCGTCGCCGCCGACCGGCCGCCGTCGGAACTGGAATCGCTCGAACCGCGGGTCCGTTCGCGCCTCAATGGCGGTGTCGCGCTTGAAATGTCGGCGCCCGATTTCGCCATGCGCCTCGGCATGCTCAAATTGCGCCTTGCCACGGCCAGGAGCGACGACGCATCGCTCGACATTTCGGAGGAGATCCTCAATCACGTCGCCCGCACCGTGACCGGCAGCGGACGCGAGCTGGAAGGCGCCTTCAATCAGCTTTTGTTCCGTCAATCCTTCGAGCCGCAGATCACCATCGACCGGATCGACGAAATCCTCGGCCACATCTATCGCACCGGCGAGCCGAAGCGTGTCCGTATCGAGGACATCCAGCGCATCGTGGCGCGTCACTACAATGTGTCGAAGACCGAATTGCTGTCCAACCGGCGCACGCGCACCATCGTCAAGCCGCGGCAGGTCGCCATGTACCTGTCGAAGGTGATGACGCCGCGCTCGCTACCCGAGATCGGACGGCGTTTCGGCGGCCGCGATCACACCACGGTGCTGCATGCCGTGCGCAAAATCGAGGACCTTTCCGGCAACGACAACACGCTGGCGCAGGAACTTGAGCTTCTGAGGCGGTTGATCAACGACCAGGCCTGATCCTCCGGGGATGGCTGAGCCGGAACAATACCGGAATTCAATGGCTTGCCAGTGCGGCGCTGGGCCTGGATCGGGCTCGTGGCGCCGCCTGGAAGCGATCTGGATTTCGGTTTTACGACACTGGCTCGCGGACTTCGGGCGCGTTATCCCCAGAAAGCCCGCGTAGCCGGCCTGAACCGGTGGCGCGGGCTTGCGTTTGCTGGTTTTTTCCTGTCAGTTTACGCAGATTCTGAGCCTGTTCAGACCTTTCGCGGGACGCCGCTCACTGGTGACCCGTCATTCATTCAAGCGAGCCTGTTTCGTCATGCGTGTTATCCTGGAACGGTCCAATCTCCTGAAGTCGCTCAACCACGTCCATCGCGTGGTCGAGCGGCGAAACACCATACCGATCCTGTCCAACGTGCTGCTCAGCGCCGAAGGCGCCAGCCTTGAAATGAAGGCGACCGATCTCGACCTCGAGGTGACCGAAGCGACACCCGCCAAGGTGGAGCGCGGCGGGGCGACGACAGTCCCGGCACATCTGCTCTACGACATCGTGCGCAAGCTTGCCGATGGCGCCGAGGTGATGCTGAAGACGGACGAGGACGGCAACGCCATGACGGTGACGTCTGGCCGCTCGAGCTTCCGCCTTCAGTGCCTGCCGCAATCCGACTTCCCGGAGCTCTCGGCCGGATCGTTCTCGCATATCTTCCGTCTCGACTCGGTTGCCCTGAAAGGCCTGATCGAGAAGACCCAATTCGCCATCTCCACCGAGGAGACGCGTTATTACCTGAACGGCATCTATCTGCACACGCATGAGGTCGGCGGCAAGTTGAAGCTGCGCTCGGTAGCGACCGACGGCCACCGCCTGGCGCGCGCCGAGATCGATGCGCCAGCGGGTTCCGAAGGCATGCCGGGCATCATCATTCCGCGCAAGACGGTGAGCGAGCTGCAGAAGCTCGTCGACGATCCGGATGTCGCGGTCACCACCGAACTGTCGGACACCAAGATCCGCTTCACGATCGGCAGCGTGGTTTTGACCTCGAAGCTGATCGACGGCACCTTCCCCGACTATCAGCGGGTCATTCCGACCGGCAACGACAAGAAGCTGATCATCGACCGCCAGAGTTTTGCCGCCGCTGTCGATCGCGTCTCGACCATCTCTTCCGAACGCGGCCGCGCGGTGAAGCTGTCGATTAGCGAGGGTCAGGTGACGCTTGCGGTCAACAATCCCGATTCAGGCAGCGCCACCGAAGAGCTGTCCGCCGACTATTCATCCGATCCGATCGAGATCGGCTTCAACGCCAAGTACCTGCTCGACGTTGCCGCGCAACTGACCGGCACGGAAGCCAAGTTCATGCTGGCCGACGCCGGCTCGCCGACGCTGATCCACGACATGGCCGACGAGACCGCACTCTATGTGCTGATGCCGATGCGGGTGTAGCGGCGCGGTGTCAGCACTTCGGTCCTGTTGTGGACCGGCAAGCGCGATATTTACGGCAACTTCTAGAGCAATTCCAGGAAAAGTGTGAAGCGGTTTTCCCGGGAAAAGCGCATAGCGCTTTCCCTTGGGAATTGCGTTAAAACAAAGAGATAGATTGGTTTTGCGTTTCCGTGAAACGATGGAACGCTCTATAGGCGGATAGCGGTTGCCGGCACAGAACCACATAAGTAAGCTTACACTTACCAATTTCCGAAACTACGCGGCGCTGACGATCGATCTGGCGCCAGGTGCCGTGGTTTTTTCCGGCGACAACGGCGCCGGCAAAACCAATCTCCTCGAAGCAATCTCCCTTTTGACACCGGGGCGTGGTTTGCGCCGCGCCCCTTACGTGGATGTCGCACGCGAGGGCGGCGACGGCGGCTTTGCATTGCATGCCCGGCTCGACGGACCTGACGGCCAGGTCGAGATCGGAACAGGCATTTCCGGCGGCGACACCGCCGGCGAAGGCGGCAGGCGGGTGCGCATCAACGGAGCGTCGGCGCGCTCGGCCGAGGACATGCTGGAATGGCTGCGCGTGGTGTGGCTGACGCCAGCCATGGACGCGTTGTTCACCGGACCGGCCGCGGATCGCCGGCGATTTCTCGATCGGCTCGTGCTGGCGATCGATCCCGGGCACGGGCAACGTGCGATCGACTACGAGAAGGCTATGCGCGGTCGTAACCGGCTGCTTACCGAAAACTCCCGGGACGACCGCTGGTTCGACGCTATCGAGACGCAGATGGCCGAAACCGGTGTGGCGATAGCCGCGGCGCGGGCCGAAATGGTGCGGCTGCTCGCCACCATGATCGACAGGCTGCCCGACACGGGACCATTTCCGCGGGCCGATATCGGCCTTTCGGGCGATCTGGAAGCCGAAATCACCGCCGCGCCGGCGGTCGATGTCGAGGAGCGCTTCCGTCGGACGCTTGCCGGGGGCCGTGAGCGCGATCGCGCCGCCGGGCGCACCCTCGACGGCCCGCACCGTTCGGATCTGGTGGTTCGACACCGCCCCAAGGCGATGCCGGCCGAACTCTGCTCGACCGGCGAGCAGAAGGCACTGCTGGTCGGCATCGTGCTGTCGCACGCAAGGCTGACCGGCGAAATGTCGGGCATGACGCCGATCCTGTTGCTCGACGAGATCGCCGCGCATCTCGACAGCCGGCGGCGCGCGGCGCTGTTCTCCATCCTGGAGGAACTGAACTGCCAGGCGTTCATGACAGGAACCGATGCTGCGCTGTTTTCCAGTCTCCAGGGGCGCGCGCAATTCCTGACTGTCGACCATGGGACGGTTGGGCCAACGATCTAGACCATTGTGCCTCGTGTTCCTGGGCGACATCAACAGGTGCGTTGGCCCCTGACAAGGTTTTTCAGTCCCTGTATGATCAGGCAATGACCACTGCCGCCCTGACCGCAGACGAGATCGAACGCTATGCCCGCCACATCGTGTTGCCGGAGATCGGCGGCGCCGGCCAGCAAAGGCTGAAACAGGCCCGGGTGCTGGTCATCGGCGCTGGCGGACTGGGCGCGCCGGTGCTTGAATATCTTGCCGCCGCCGGCGTCGGCACACTCGGCGTGATCGATGACGACACCGTTTCGCTGTCCAACCTGCAGCGCCAGGTCATTCACGGTACCGACACTGTCGGCCTGCTGAAGACCGATAGCGCCAAGGCGGCAATCGCTCGCATCAATCCCAACACCACAGTCGAACCGCATACGTTCCGGCTGACCACGGACAATGCGCCCGCCCTCGTCGCCCGCTATGACATCGTCGTCGACGGTTCCGACAATTTCGAAACGCGCTATGCCGTGGCCGATGCCTGCGCGAGCGAAGGCAAGCCGCTGGTGCATGCCGCCGTCGGACGCTTCGATGGTTCGGTAACGGTGCTGAAGCCATTCGAAGACGGCAAGGACGGCAAGCCCAACCCAAGCTATCGCGATCTGTTTCCCGAGGCGCCACCGCCGGGCCTGGTGCCGTCCTGTGCCGAAGCCGGCGTGCTTGGCGCGCTGACCGGCGTCGTCGGTACGCTGCAGGCGATGGAGGCGATCAAGCTGATCACCGGCATTGGCGAGCCGCTGGTCGGCCGGCTGCTGCTCTATGATGCGCTGGCGGCGCGCTTCGACACCATCCGCTACAAGAGAAGCTGAATTCTTGGACCGGAACGAAGCTGTCTCCATCACGCGGATCCCGACCGATTTCGACCGTTGGGACGATGTGCTCGCATTGATCATGCGCGCTTTCGCTTCGATGGACGGCGTTGTCGACCCGCCCTCCTCGGCCCACCATCTGACCGCCGACACCCTGAGCGACAAGGCGCGGCTGGAGACCGGCTTCGTGGCGGTGCAGGGCGACAGGATCGTCGGCTGCGTCTTTGCCCTTGAGAGGGCGGCGGACCTTTATGTCGGCAAGTTCGCGGTCGCGCCGGACCGCCAGGGACAAGGCATTGGCCGGCGGCTGATGCAGGCAGTCGAAGACCTTGCCCGTAGCCGCGGCAAGGCCGCCGTCGCGCTTCAGACGCGGATCGAGCTGACCGGGAATCATGAGGCCTTTGCTCGCCTCGGCTTTCGCGAAACTGAACGGACGGCGCATGAGGGCTATGCCAGGCCGACCTCGATCACCATGCGCAAAGCTATCTCGTAAGGTTTATCTTACGGTTTGTGGGCCGCGACAGCGTCAGGTCCTGAGCGGCAGCACCCGATCCGGCGGGCGGTGGCCGTCGACGAAGGCACGGATATTGATGATGACCTTCTCGCCCATATCGATGCGGCCCTCGAGCGTCGCCGAGCCCATATGCGGCAAAAGCACGACCTTGTTCTTGGCGGCGAGCTTCAGCAGCTTGCTGTTCAAAGCCGGCTCATGCTCGTAGACGTCGAGGCCGGCCCCGGCGATCTTGCCGTCCTGAATCAGCTTGACCAGCGCTTCCTCGTCGATGATGTCGCCGCGCGCGGTGTTGACGACATAGGCGGTGGGCTGCAGCAGCGCCAGCCGCCGCGCTGAAAGCAGATGGAAGGTTGCCGGCGTCGAGGGACAGTTGACCGAGATGATATCCATGCGGGCCAGCATCTGGTCGAGGCTTTCCCAATACGTCGCCTCCAGCCCGTCCTCCACGGCCGGCAGCACGCGGTGGCGGTTGTGGTAGTGGATCGACAGGCCGAAGGCCTTGGCCCGTCTGGCGACGGCGGTGCCGATTCGCCCCATGCCGACAATGCCGAGCCGCTTGCCCCAGATGCGCCGGCCCAGCATCCAGGTCGGAGACCAGCCGGCCCATTTCTTGTCACCGGTGAGCACATTGGCGCCTTCCGCCAGCCGCCGCGGCACCGCCAGCATCAGCGCCATGGTCATGTCGGCGGTGTCCTCGGTCAGGACATTCGGCGTGTTGGTGACGGTGATGCCCCTCTTGGCCGCGGCCGCGACATCGATCTTGTCGACGCCATTGCCAAAATTGGCGATCAGCTTGAGGTTGTCGCCTGCCTGGGCGATCAGCGCCGCGTCGATCTGATCGGTTACCGTCGGCACCAGCACGTCGGCTTCCTTGACCGCCGCGACCAGTTCCGGCTGCGTCATCGGCCGGTCCTCGACATTCAGCCTTGCGTCGAACAACTCGCGCATGCGGGTCTCGACCGGGTCGGGCAGCTTTCGCGTGATGACGACGAGAGGCTTCTTTTTGCCTGCCATTGTTTCCCTCCCGAGTACTTGCCGCAATTCCGAACGCAAAACCGCATCACACTTTTGCTGGAATTGCTTCTAACCCGATCTCGTTGAGACCTCTTTAACCAAGACCGGCGAAACTGAAAGCCGGTCGCGGTGCCGATTACTCCCTGTAACAAGCGGTGCCGCCGAAGACAAAGAAAAAGGGGCGCCGAGGCCGATGGGCAAGCGCCGAAAGGAATGAAAGTGTCTGGTTTCGCGTCGCTTCGCCTGACCCTCAGTGCAGCATTTCTCGGCGCTCTGCTTTATTCTCCGCTTGTGGCCGCGCAGAGTGCCGCAGCACCTGCCCAGAGCGTCGTCACGCTTGGTCCGAGTGGCCTGCCGCTGCCGCGCTTCGTCAGCCTGAAATCCGGCCGTGTCAACTCGCGCGTCGGTCCCGGGGCCAACTACTCGGTCGACTGGATGTATATGAAGGCCGGCCTGCCGATGGAGATCATCCAGGAATTCGACACATGGCGCCGCGTGCGCGATGCCGATGGTTCGGAAGGCTGGATCAACCAGTCGCTGCTGTCCGGCCGGCGCACGGCAATCGTTGCTCCGTGGCAGCGCGGCAAGGGTGCCCAGATCAACCTTCTCAACAGCCCCAACAAGGACGCAAGGGTGGTCGCGATGGTCGAGCCGGGCGTCATGGGCACGATCAAATCCTGCGACGGCCAGTGGTGCGAAATGACATTCGATGGCCACACAGGCTGGCTTGCCCAGTCGATCGTCTGGGGCGCCTATCCCGGCGAACGGGTCAAGGACTGATTCTTGACCCAGAATCTTAACCCCGATCCTTCACGGCCCGGTTTGGGTGTGTTGAAATTCAGGTCAGCCTAGCGCCCGATACGGCCGAGATGGGTGTCCTGAAAGCCGGTTGGCAGCTTCAGGCCATAGGCCAGCGCACGGTCGATGGCGATGTGCGCGATCCAGATCAGCGCAACCGCCATCGCGGCCGCATTGCCCCACATGTGCCCGCCGAGCAGCAACAGCACGGGCACGGTAAGGGGGCCTCGCCGGTCATTCGCGGCGTTTGGGGCGCAGCCTCACCACGATATCGACATTGGCGATCTCCATCCCTTCCGGCGGCTCCGGCAGGTTGGCGACCGTCACCGGACCACTGTCGATGTCGAATATGCGGTTTTCGCCTTCGATGTAGAAATGGTGGTGGTCGGAGGTGTTGGTGTCGAAATAGGTTTTCGCGCCCTCCACGGCGAGGATGCGCAAAAGTCCCGCCTGGGTAAACTGGTGAAGGGCATTGTAGACGGTGGCCAGCGACACCGGCACGCCGGCGGCAACCGCCTCCTCGTGCAGTTCCTCGGCCGACAGATGCCGGTCGCCCTTGGCGAAAAGCAGATCGGCCAGCGCAATGCGCTGACGCGTCGGCCTCAGGCCAGCTTCACGGACCCGCTTGTCCACAGCGACATTTTCCTTCCGGCCGTCCAGGTCCATCTTCTCGTCGAACCCCACAGTTCCGCCCCAAGACACGCCCAGAATGGCAAAAAAATGAACGTCTGCCGAAACCGGACCTCTCAGGACATATATTCTGTCGTCCGAATGCGATCAATAGCGCGCATTGACCCAGGCAGACGAGCAGGCTAAGCGCAAACGCCGGTTTCCGGCCTGAAACAGATTGTGTTAGGAAACCAACGACAAGGGCACCCGATAGCCCGGAACGATATGGGGATGAGATTGATGGCGGGTAAATCCAGCTACGAGTACGACGAATTGCTGGCCTGCGCCCGCGGCGAACTGTTCGGACCGGGCAACGCCCAGCTTCCCTATCCGCCGATGCTGATGTTCGACCGCATCACCGAGATCAGCGAGACGGGCGGCGCCTTCGAGAAGGGTTTCATCCGCGCGGAGTTCGACATCAAGCCGGACCTGTGGTTCTTTGCCTGCCATTTCATCGGCAATCCGATCATGCCGGGGTGCCTCGGCCTCGACGCCATGTGGCAATTGACGGGCTTCTATCTTGGCTGGCTGGGCGAACCCGGCAAGGGGATGGCGCTGTCGACCGGTGAAGTGAAATTCAAGGGCATGGTCACGCCCTCGGTGAAGAAGGTCGAATATGGCATCGACTTCAAGCGCGTGATGCGGGGCCGGCTGGTGCTCGGCATCGCCGATGGCTGGCTGAAGGCGGATGGCGAACCCATATACGCGGCAACGGATTTGAAAGTCGGTCTGTCCAAGCAGTCGGCGGTTGGCTGACCGGCATCCCTGGCCAGCTCTCTGGCCAGCACCCCTGGAAGGAGTTGCGAATGAGACGTGTCGTAGTCACAGGCATCGGCATTGTGTCGTCGATCGGCAACAATGCCAACGAGGTGCAGACCTCTCTGCATGACGCCAGATCCGGCATCAGCTTCTCCGATTCCTTCGCCGAACACGGCTTCCGCTGCCAGGTCTGGGGAGCGCCGACGCTCGATCCATCGGCCATGATCGACCGCCGTGCGATGCGCTTCCTGAGCCAGGGGGCTGCCTGGAACCATGTCGCCATGGATCAGGCGATCGCGGATGCGGGCCTCGGCGAGAGCGACATCACCAATGAGCGCACCGGCATCGTCATGGGATCGGGCGGACCATCCACCCGCACCATCGTCGAAGCTGCCGAAACGACGCTGAAGAACGGCAGTCCCAAGCGCATCGGTCCGTTCGCGGTGCCGAAGGCAATGTCGTCGACCGCATCGGCGACGCTTGCCACCTGGTTCAAGATCCACGGCGTCAACTACTCGATCTCGTCGGCCTGTTCGACCTCGGCGCATTGCATCGGCAATGGCTATGAATTGATCCAGTGGGGCAAGCAGGACATCATCTTTGCCGGCGGCCACGAGGATCTCGACTGGACGATGTCGGACCTGTTCGACGCCATGGGCGCCATGTCGTCGAAATTCAACGACAACGCATCGACCGCTTCCCGCGCCTATGACGCCAATCGCGACGGCTTCGTCATCGCCGGCGGCGCCGGGGTGCTGGTGCTGGAAGAGCTTGAGCATGCCAAAGCGCGCGGCGCGAAAATCTATGCCGAGATCGTTGGCTATGGCGCGACGTCGGATGGTCACGACATGGTTGCCCCTTCAGGCGAGGGCGCAGTCCGCTGCATGCGCCAGGCGCTGGTCACGGTTTCCACACCGGTCGACTACATCAACACCCATGGTACCTCGACGCCGGTGGGAGATTCCAAGGAAATGGGAGCGATCCGCGAGGTGTTCGGCCCAGAGATGCCGTATATCACCTCGACGAAGTCGCTGACCGGCCATTCGCTGGGCGCGGCCGGCGTGCAGGAATCCATCTATTCGATCCTGATGATGCAGGGCGGCTTCATCGGCGAAAGCGCCCATATCGAGACCCTCGACCCCGAATTCGAGGGCATGCCGATCGTGCGAAAGCGCATCGACGACGCCAGGATCGACACTGTCTTGTCCAATTCGTTCGGCTTCGGCGGCACCAACGCCACGCTCGTTTTCCAGCGCTATTCCGCATAAGGATTTGCCGGCCATGGACGGATTGATGAAGGGCAAGCGCGGGCTTGTCATGGGTGTCGCCAACGATCATTCGATCGCCTGGGGCATCGCCCGGAAATTATCCGAACATGGCGCGGAACTCGCCTTCACCTATCAGGGTGATGCCTTCGGACGCCGGGTCAGGCCGCTGGCCGACAAGCTCGGCGCCTCGCTGGTCGTGCCGTGCGACGTCGAGGACAGCGCCTCTGTCGCGGCCACGTTCGAGACTCTGGGCAAGGAATGGGGCGGGCTGGATTTCGTCGTCCACGCCATTGGCTTTTCCGACAAGAACGAGCTGAAAGGCCTCTACGCCGACACCAGCCGGGACAATTTCGTCCGCACCATGGTGATCTCCTGCTACTCCTTCACCGAGGTCGCCCGCCATGCGGCCACCTTGATGAAGGACGGCGGATCGATGATCACGCTGACCTATGCGGGGTCGGTCCGCGTCATGCCGAACTACAATGTCATGGGCGTCGCCAAGGCAGGGCTGGAGGCGAGTGTCCGGTATCTTGCGAACGACTACGGTCCGCGCGCCATCAGGGTGAACGCCATTTCGGCTGGACCGGTGCGCACGCTCGCCGGCGCCGGCATTTCCGATGCGCGCCACATGTTCTCCTACCAGCAGCGAAACTCGCCGCTGCGCCGCACGGTGACCATCGACGAGGTCGGTGGCTCGGCACTTTATCTGTTGTCGGATCTGTCTTCCGGGGTTACCGGCGAAATCCACTATGTCGATTCCGGCTATCACATCGTTTCCATGCCGACGCTCGACGAATTGAAGCAGACCGACGGCGCACGAGACTAACGCCTGCCGCCCAAAGATGCGCGGCGGTTTTAAAATGGCGACATTTGAAGACACGAAGCTTAGGCGCGCCAGTTGAATCCGTTTCAGCGCCAGGCGCGTTGATCCGCTCAAGAAATACTTTCGGTCCAATAAAATTGGATTCATTCGCGGAAACTCATTTTAAGGAGATATCCGCTAGAAAGCCCCGTACTCAGGGGAACTTTCAATGCTCGCCGTCAGCAACCCGAAGCGAACACCGGTGTTCCGACTGCTCACCATAGCGAGTTCGGGTCTCGGCAGTTTCGTCCTCGGGCTCTGGGGCCTGAAGCTCGGTCTCGGCGATGGTTTTGCCGGCATCTCCGCGGACATGATGGTCTCGGTGATGGCCGCTCTTTGCGCACTGGCGGCGTCGGTCGCCGCGATGTCCTTCTTCGCCGGCGTCGATGAATCAGCGGATTTCGTCTTCACGGAAACCCATTTCGACAAGCTGACCGGCCTGGTGGCACGCCCGGCGATGGTCGGCAAGATTGCCGAGGCGGCATGCGCGACCAGCCGGACCGGCGAGCCGATGTTCCTCATCGATATCGACATCGACCGCTTCAAGCAGATCAATGACGCCATCGGCTACAGCCAGGGCGACGAGTTGATCCGCGCCTTCACCAAGCGCTTGAAGACGTGCGTGCCACCGCGCGCGCTGATCGGACGCATCGGCGCCGGTGAATTCGCGATCCTGCTGCCCGACAATCAAGTCTCGGGGTCCTTGGAAAGCACCATAGAGAGGCTCATCGACGAGATGATGGAGCCCTATGATCTCGGTACGCACCTGCAATCGGTCAGCCTGTCGGTCGGCATCGTGGCGATGCCAAAGGACGGCGTCGATCCGGTCCTCATCCTGCGCCGCTCCAATCTGGCGCTGCAGAACGCGCGCGCCAGCGGCGTCGGCAACTGGTCGGTCTTCCATGCCGAAATGGGCAGGGTCGCCGACCATCGCCAATGGATCGAATCCGAACTGCACATAGCCTTCGAACGTGGTGACTTCGACCTTCATTACCAGCCGCAGCTCGATCTCCCGACCGGCCGCATCGTCGGGTATGAAGCGCTTATCCGCTGGCGGCATCCGGAACGCGGCATGATCCCGCCTATGGAGTTCATTCCGATCGCCGAGGAAACCGGCATGATCGGCCCGATCGGCGAATGGGTGCTGCGCAAAGCCTGCAGCGACGCCCGGCATCTGCCCGACGATTGCTTCGTCGCCGTCAACATCTCGCCCGTGCAGTTCATGACCAAGGACTTCGTCGGTATCGTGCGCGACGCCATGACGAGCACTGGCATCAAGCCGTCGCGGCTGGAGCTGGAAGTGACCGAGACAGCGATGATGCAGGACCGCGACCGCGCCGCCGCCATCCTGAAGGAGCTTGCGGATATGGGCATCTCGGTCGCCGTCGACGATTTCGGCACCGGCTATTCCAATTTGAGCTATTTGATCGATTTCTCGTTCGGCAAGCTGAAGATCGACCGGTCCTTCGTCAGCCGCCTCGACACCGATTCCAGCTCGGGTGCGGTCGTCTCGACCATCGTCGGGCTGTCGCGCGCGCTCGGCGTCAGCATCATTGCCGAAGGCGTCGAGACCGAAGGCCAGGCGACGCTGCTCAGGGCAGCCGGCTGCGAGGTGGTGCAAGGCTACCTGTACGGCAGGCCGGCCCCCCTCAAGATCAGGGTCGGCGACGTGCATGTCACCGATGAGGTCCGACGCGTCGCCAATCTGCATTGAACGCGGTGCATTGTATCAACGACGAGCGACAAGCACCTTGAACATGCCGTCGCGGGCGAGTTCGGCATGGCTCGAAAAAGCGGCCGCCAGGATCGGCTCATAGGGAAGCTGGCGGTTGGCGACCATGAACAGCCGACCACCTGGTTTCAAGGCCTTGGCCGCCGCGCGGATCATACCGGCGCCGATCTCCGGCTCGGCCGCCCGGCTGCGGTGAAAGGGCGGGTTCATGGCGATCGCGTCGTAGCGCTTCTCGACCGGTTCCTTCAGCAGATCGATCCAGAAGAAATTCCTGGCGATCGACTGGCCGACCCCTGCCAGATGGAGCTTTGCGGCTTCGAGCGAGGCGAAATCGGCCTCATAGAGGTCGAGCGCTGAAATGCCCGGTGAGCGGACGGCGATCTCGGCAGCCAGATACCCCCAGCCGGCGCAGAAATCGGCAATGCTGCCACGCAGATCATTGGGCAGGTTCTCGACCAGCAATTTCGAGCCGGTATCGATCCGGTCGAAGGAAAACATGCCGGGCACGGTGCGGAACCGGTTTTCAACCAGCAGAGCGGGATTGGCGGCGCGCAGTTCTTCCGCGGCGGCGAGGTCCGCGGGACGGCGTAACCAGAAGGCGATGCCGTGATATTTTGGCAGATGGCCCTCCAGCGGCACAAGTTCGTCAACGCGCTTGCGCAGGCTGGCAATGCCATCGTCCTTGCCGCCGCCAACGACGACCAAGCCGCCCGGCGCCACACGCTCAAGCGCCTCCGCGAGGCGCACTTCGTTCAGACCCCGATGCCGGCCGGCAAGCACAAGTGCCATATCGAAGCCATCGCCTTCCACTTGCGCGGTGACGGCGCAGCCAAACGCCTGCAGCGCGCTAAAATGCGGCCGGAAGCCCTGCACGAGGTGAAGCGTCGCCTCGAAGCCTTCAGGCAGGCGAAAACCCGGCTCAGCGCCGAGAAACAGGGCGCGCGTGCCCTTTCCCGGCAAAGAAACAGCCTCGGCCTCGAAGGGATGGAAAAGCGTCTTCAACGGCTCGGCGGACATCGTTCGATCTCGACTTGTCTGGGCGATTTGAAAGTGAAAACCGGGGCTGAAATGAAAACGGGCGCGACATAAGCCGCGCCCGCTTCAATTCATGAACTCAAGACGTTCAGGCGGCGTTTTCTTCGCCTTCGGTCTTCTTGTCGCGGGCGAGTTCCTTGCCGGTGGCCTGGTCGACGACCTTCATCGACAGGCGGACCTTGCCGCGCTCGTCGAAGCCCATCAGCTTGACCCAGACCTTGTCGCCTTCCTTGACCACGTCCGAGGTCTTGGCGACCCGGTCGTTGGCAAGCTGCGAGATGTGGACGAGGCCGTCACGCGGACCGAAGAAGTTGACGAAAGCGCCGAAGTCGGCGGTCTTGACGACCGTGCCTTCGTAGATCTCGCCGACTTCCGGCTCAGCGACGATGGTATGAATCCACTTCTTCGCCGCCTCGATCTCCTTGGCGTTGGACGAAGCGATCTTGACCGTGCCGTCGTCCTCGATGTTGATCTTGGCGCCGGTCTTTTCGACGATCTCGCGGATCACCTTGCCGCCCGAGCCGATCACGTCACGGATCTTGTCGGTCGGGATGTGCATCACTTCGATGCGCGGTGCGAACTCACCCAGTTCCGAACGCGCGCCGGTCAGAGCATGCGCCATCTCGCCGAGGATGTGCTGGCGGCCATCCTTGGCCTGGTCCAGCGCGATCTTCATGATCTCCTCGGTGATGCCTTCGATCTTGATATCCATCTGCAGCGAGGTGATGCCGTTCGCGGTGCCGGCGACCTTGAAGTCCATGTCGCCGAGGTGATCCTCATCACCAAGGATGTCGGACAGAACGGCGAAACGCTCGCCTTCCTTGATCAGGCCCATGGCGATACCGGCAACCGGCTTTGCCAGCGGCACGCCGGCATCCATCAGCGCCAGCGAGGTGCCGCAGACGGTGGCCATCGATGACGAGCCGTTGGACTCGGTGATCTCCGATACGACGCGCAACGTGTAGGGGAACTGGTCGGCACTCGGCAGCATCGGGCGAATGGCGCGCCAGGCGAGCTTGCCATGGCCGATTTCGCGGCGACCCGGCGAACCCATGCGGCCGGTCTCGCCGACGGAGTAGGGAGGGAAGTTGTAGTGAAGGAGGAACTTCTCCTTGTACATGCCGGTCAGCGAATCGACATACTGCTCGTCCTCGCCGGTGCCGAGCGTGGCAACGACCAGCGCCTGGGTCTCGCCGCGGGTGAACAGCGCCGAACCGTGGGTGCGCGGCAGGACGCCGACTTCGGAAACGATCTTGCGGACCGTCTTGAGGTCACGGCCATCGATGCGCGAGCCGGTGTCGAGGATGTTCCAGCGCACGACCTTTGCCTGGAGTTCCTTGAATACCGAACCGATCTGCTCGGAAGTGTACTTGGCGTCTTCGCCTTCGGCGGGGGCAAACGCTGCCTTGACCTTGGCCTTGACGGCGTCGACGGCGGCGTAGCGCTTCTGCTTGTCGACGTTCTTGTAGGCATTGCTGAGTTCGTCGCCGACGATCTTCAGCATCTCGGCTTCAAGCGCGGAATAGTCCGGCGCGGTGAAGTCGCGCGGCTCCTTGGCGGCGACTTCGGCCAGCTTGATGATGGCGTCGATGACCGGCTGGAAGCCCTTGTGGCCGAACATGACGGCGCCGAGCATCAGCTCTTCGCCCAATTCCTTGGCCTCGGACTCAACCATCAGCACGGCGTCGGTGGTGCCGGCGACGATCAGGTCGAGCTTCGATTCCTGCATCTCGTCGACATGCGGGTTGAGCACGTATTCGCCGTTGATATAGCCAACGCGGGCGCCGCCGATCGGGCCCATGAAGGGCACGCCCGAGAGCGTCAGGGCAGCCGAGGTGGCGACGATCGACAGGATGTCGGGATCGTTCTCGAGGTCATGCTGGACGACGGTGACGACGATCTGCGTGTCGTTCTTGTAGCCGGAGGCGAAGAGCGGGCGGATCGGGCGGTCGATGAGGCGGGAAACCAGCGTTTCCTTCTCGCTCGGGCGGCCCTCACGCTTGAAATAGCCACCCGGGATCTTGCCGGCGGCGTAGGTCTTTTCCTGGTAGTTGACGGTCAGCGGGAAAAAATCGAGGCCGGGCTTCGGCTCCTTCATCGAAACGACGGTGGCGAGAACCTTGGTCTCGCCGTAGGTGGCGAGCACCGCGCCGTCAGCCTGGCGTGCGATCTTGCCGGTTTCGAGGATGAGCGGACGGCCGCCCCATTCGATTTCCACTTTGTGGTGATTGAACATGTCTTGTCCTTAATATGAGGAAAGGGCCGCGCCGTTTCACGGTGCGCGGATGCCCTTTCCCTGGCTTCCTTTCTCGGGCAGCCACGGGCAAGACAACGGGAAGCTCGGGTGATTTCGGCGCACTGCGCGCGCGAGCGTCCTGCAATCCTGCCCCATGACCGTCCATGGGCGGTTTCGAGTGCCCTCTGCACGATCGAAACCGGGTCTGGCCAGTCGATGCGACTGGCAGAATGCGCGACCGGCGGGCTCTCCTTCGAAAGCCCGCCGGTCAATTCGTCAACGACGCAGACCGAGCTTCTCGATCAGCGTCTGGTAGCGCGCGTCGTCCTTGCGCTTGAGATAATCAAGCAGGCTGCGGCGCTGGGAGACGAGAGCAAGCAGACCACGGCGGGAATGGTTATCCTTCTTGTGGTCCTTGAAATGGTCGGTCAGGTTCTTGATGCGCTCGGAAAGGATGGCCACCTGGACTTCCGGAGACCCGGTATCGCCCTTGGCGGTTGCGAATTCACCCATCAATTCCTGTTTGCGCTCGGCAGTAATCGACATCGTGTTTTTCCTTATCTGTTTGAGGAAACGGGTCGCCCTCAGCCGGGATGTCGTCCAGCAGGGGCCGGTGCAAGCAAAGCGTCACAGCGCTATGCTGCGGCGCATATAGTGCAATTCCCCGGAAAACACCAGCCCAATTCACCAGCCGGCTTTTCAGGCCCAAAATGGCAGGTTTATCCTTGTCAAAGCCATTTCTTCCATTTGAAGAAGGCGATCAGCCCGAACGCGACAAGCGCCATGAACAGCAGCGACAAGGGATAGCCATAATAGGCCTTCAGTTCCGGCATGTTCCAGGGCGAAGACTCCGGGTCGAAATTCATGCCCCAGATGCCGACCAGGAAGGTGAGCGGCATGAAGATGACCGATACGATGGTGAGATAGCTGATGACGTCGTTGGTGCGCGCCTGGCTCAGCGACAGGTGCATCTCGATCAGGCCGGTCAGCATGTCGCGCTGGGTTTCGACCAGTTCGATCAGCCGCAGCGCATGGTCGAGCGTGTCGTTGAGGAAGATCTTGGTCTCGGCCTTCACATAGGGCACATCGTTGCGGATCAGCGTCGCCAGCGCATCGCGCATCGGCCAAAGCACGCCTTTCAGCACGTTGGCGTCGCGCCGCAATTCATGCAGTTGCCGCATCTGATGCTTGTGCGGCGAATGCAGCATCTCGTCCTCGATGCTGTCGACCGTGTCGCCGGCGGCCTCGATCGGCGGAAAGTAGCTGTCGACGATGGCGTCGATCAGCGCATAGGCGAGGTAATCGGAGCCCCGGGCGCGCAACCGGTTGGGCGCCGAACTTTCGATGCGCTTGCGCACCGGATCGAACGGGTCGCCTTCACGCTCCTGGAAGGTGACGACGAAGTTGCTGCCGAAGAAGACGGCGATCTGCTCATAGCGATGCGAGGTGACGTCGTCGATCATCCTGACGACGACGAAGGCATGGTCCTCGAAGAAGTCGACCTTCGGCCGCTGGCCGGTGTTGACGACGTCCTCCAGCGCCAGCGGATGCAGGCTGAAAATGCGGCCGATCTCCTCGATCAGCGGGATGTTGGCGAGGCCGGTGCAGTCGAGCCAGAGGACCGGCCATTTGTCGCAATGGGTGTTGAGGTCGTCGATGCTGGCATTTTCGATGGTTTTGAATTTTTCGGGCGAGATCAGCGTCAGCCTGAGTTCGCTGCGACGCGCCGAGGGGTCGGCGATCAGCGTGCCAGGCGACGCACCGACCGGCGGCCGGCGCGTTTTCACCGGCGCCCGTTTGTTCACCGCTTCGGCCTTTGCCATGTGCCCCTCGAACGTAGAGTCGAACTGAAGTTAGACGAGAGCCGTCACCCGGCAAAGACCCGCTTGGGCTTGAACATGCCTTGCTCGATGGCACCGATGGCGACCAGCTTGCCGCGCGCCGTGGCGCAGGCTTCCTCGGCTTCCACCGGTGCATCGCGGCCGCGGATGATGACCGGGTTGCCAAGGCGGATCTTGGTCGCCGCATCGTCGCTGATGGCGATCTGCGGCAGGCAATCGAGGGCAGCCGATGTGTCGACCAAGAGCGCATCGATGGCATCGAAGTCGATTGGCACTTCCACCTTGTCGGCAGCCTCTGCCGTGTCGGCGGCTACCGTAGCGTCGGCGATATCAGTCGCGTCTGCGTTTCCCTCCACCACGCCGAAACGGGCAGCTTCCAACTCGGCGATGGTAACGAAGTCCTCCGAGGTGAACGGTTCGACCTCGACCCGGCGCAATTCGCTGATATGGCCGAAACAGCCCATGTCGCGGCCCATGTCGCGGGCCAGCGAGCGCACATAGGTGCCCTTGCCGCATTCGACCTCGAAAACAGTGTGGTCGGCGCCATGCTCGACAACGTCCAGACGGCCGATCTCGATCTCTCGCGCGGGTATGTCGACCGTCGCACCGTCGCGGGCCAGATCATAGGCGCGCTCGCCGGCGATCTTGATGGCCGAGAATTGCGGCGGCGTCTGCATGATGACGCCGGTGTATTTCGGCAGCAGGGCGAGCACCTCGGCTTCCGACGGACGCAGATCGGACTCCTTCGTCACCGGACCTTCGAGGTCATCGGTGGAGCGCTCCTGCCCCCATGCGACGGTGAAGCGATAGATCTTGGCGCCGTCCTGCACGTAGGGAACGGTCTTGGTGGCCTCGCCAAGCGCGATCGGCAGCATGCCGGACGCCAGCGGGTCGAGCGTGCCGGCATGGCCGGCCTTTTCGGCCTGGAACAGCCATTTGATCTTGGAGACGGCTTCGGTCGAGCCCATGCCGACCGGCTTGTCCAGGATCAGCCAGCCCGAGATCGGCCGGCCCTTCTTCTTGCCGCGGCGCGCCACTATTCGGTGTCCTTGTTGTCGTCTTTGTCCTGGTGCGCGTTTTGCTGGTCCTCAGGACCCAGATCGCGCGCCACTTCCGGGGATTTCAAGAGGTCGTTGATCCTGGCGAAATTGTCGAAGGAGGTGTCGAGTTTGAAGCGAAACTCCGGCATGAATTTCATCTGCCGCAGCGCGCCGGAGACACGGCCACGGATGAATTTCGCATGCTTGTTCAGCGCCTCGACCACCGCATCGGTATCCTTGGCGCCGAGTGGCGAAACGAAAGCGGTAGCGACCTTCAAATCGGGCGACATGCGCACTTCCGAGACCGACACCACGGTGTTCTCGATCAGCGGATCGATGATCTCGCCGCGCTGCAGGGTTTCGGACAGCGCATGGCGCACCTGTTCGGCGACGCGCAGCATGCGCTGGGATGGGCTGGATGTGGTTGGACGGGGCATTTTTCTCTATCCTGAAGCGTGAGGCGCGGGATGGGACCGTGCCGCATGTCTCATATGGGTCGTTCTCAATAGACCTCGGGCGGCGGCCTTTCGGCCACCGCCCGGTATGGACAAGTCACTCGAACTCAGAGTGTCCGGGTCACCATCTCGACGCGGAAGCACTCGATGACGTCGCCGACGCGCATGTCTTCGTAATTCTGGAAGGCCATGCCGCACTCCTGGCCGCCGGGGACTTCCGAAACTTCGTCCTTGAAGCGCTTCAGGGTCTTCAGCGTCCCTTCGTGGATGACGACGTTGTCACGGATCAGGCGCACACCCGCGCCACGCTCGACCTTGCCTTCGGTGACACGGCAGCCGGCGATCTTGCCGACCTTGGTGATGTCGAAGATCTCGAGGATCTGCGCGTTGCCGATGAAGGTCTCGCGACGCTCCGGCGACAGCAGGCCCGACAGAGCCGCCTTCACGTCATCCACGAGGTTGTAGATGATCGAGTAGTAGCGGATCTCGATGCCAGCCGCCGCTGCGGCGGCACGCGCCTGGACGTTGGCGCGGACGTTGAAGCCGATGATCGCGGCACCCGAAGTCTCCGCCAGCGACACGTCGCTTTCGGTGATGGCGCCGGCGCCGGCATGGACGATGCGCGCACGCACTTCGTCGGTGCCGAGTTTGTCGAGTGCGGCGTTGATCGCCTCGATCGAGCCCTGCACGTCGCCCTTGATGACCAGCGGGAATTCCTTCAGCCCGCTTGTCTGCAATTGCGACATCATCTGCTCAAGCGAACCGCGCTGGCCGGCATGCTTGGCAACCGCCTTCTCGCGCGCCAGCCGCTGGCGGTATTCGGTGATCTCGCGGGCACGGGCCTCGTTGTTGACCACGGCGAAGCGATCGCCGGCCTGCGGTGTGCCCTGCAAGCCAAGCACTTCCACCGGCATCGCCGGCGGCGCTTCCTTGATCTGCACGCCACGATCGTTGACCAGCGCACGCACCCGGCCCCATTCGTTGCCGGCAACAAGGATGTCGCCCGGCATCAGCGTGCCGGTCTGCACCAGCACGGTCGCGACGGGGCCACGGCCCTTGTCGAGCTGGGCTTCGATGACGACACCCTCGGCGGTACGATCCGGATTGGCCTTCAGGTCGAGAATTTCGGCCTGCAGCAGGATCGCCTCGAGCAGCTTGTCGAGATTGGTGCCCTTGGTCGCCGACACTTCGACGTCCAGAACTTCACCGCCCATGGATTCGACGAAAACCTCGTGGCGCAGCAGTTCGGAGCGCACTTTCTGCGGATCGGCATCATGCTTGTCGATCTTGTTGATCGCCACGATGATCGGAACGCCGGCCGCCTTGGCATGGCTGATCGATTCGATCGTCTGCGGCATGACGCTGTCGTCGGCGGCAACCACCAGGATGGCAATGTCGGTCGCCTGGGCGCCACGAGCACGCATCGCCGTGAAGGCGGCGTGGCCGGGCGTGTCGATGAAGGTGATCTTGTGACCGTTCTTCTCGACCTGGTAGGCGCCGATATGCTGGGTGATGCCGCCGGCTTCGCCGGAGACGACATTGGCGTTGCGGATCGCGTCGAGCAGCGAGGTCTTGCCATGATCGACGTGACCCATGATCGTCACGACCGGCGGACGCGAAACCAGGTCCTCGGCATTGTCGGCGATGTTGAACAGGCCTTCCTCGATGTCGGACTCGGCGACGCGGCGGACCGTGTGGCCGAATTCGGTAGCAACCAGCTCGGCCGTGTCGGCATCGATGACGTCGCCCGGCTTCAGGATCTGGCCCTGCTTCATGAAGAACTTGACCAGGTCGACCGCGCGCTCGGACATGCGTTGCGCCAGTTCCTGGATCGTAATGGTCTCTGGCAGGATCACTTCGCGCATGACTTTCTCGCGCGGCTCATTGTGCATCGCGCGCTTGAATTTTTCCTGGCGGCGACGCATCGACGACAGCGAACGGGCTCGCGCGTCTTCGTCGGACAATGCTGAATTCAGCGTCAGCTTGCCGCGGCGGCGGTCTTCCTCGGCCTTGGTCGGCTTGGCCGGACGCGCCACTTCGGGCGTGACCGGACGGCGCACCGGTGCGCCGGCACCAACACGCTTCGGCTTGGCCACTTCCTCGTCATCGACCGTTGCCAGTTCGGCAGCCAATGGCGCGCGTCGACGGGCCTCTTCCTCAGCCCGACGGCGGGATTCGGCCTCGGTCTGCAGCCGCGCCTCTTCCTCGGCCTGGCGGCGTGCGGATTCATCGCGTTCGCGCTTGCGGCGCTCTTCGTCCTCGGCGCGACGCTTGGCATCCTCGGCGGCGCGCTGGCGGTCCTCGACCTCGCGAACCTTCGAGCCCTCGAGCGCCCTGCGGCGCGCTTCCATTTCACTGCGCGACAGTTCGTTCAGCACCATGCCGCTGCGTTCGACCGGGGCCGGCGGCGGTGGTGGCGCCTTCGGTGCTTCCGGCACGACGACGGGTGCGGCCACGACCGCCGGCTTCGGTGTGAAGACGGGGGCGGCAACAGGCTCCGGCTTGTCGCCGGGCATCGAGAACTTGCGCTTCTTGGTTTCGACGACGACCTGCTTGGTGCGGCCGTGCGAGAAGTTCTGGCGCACAGTGCCCTGTTCCATACCGGGGCGCTTCAGCGTCAAGGTCTTCTTCGGCGTCACACTCAGCGTATTGTCGTCACCCGATTTCGTATCGCTCATTCCATATCCTCTGCGGCATCATCTTCGTCAGCAACAGCCGCAAGCATTGCCAGATCGTCCGGGGAACCGCCCCGATACCGGTCGAGCGCAACCATGCGCTTCTGGACCGCCCTGCCCGCGTCTCCCGCGAGAACGGCAGCATGTATCACATTTGTACCCCCCAATGCCAAGCTCAACTCGACCTCGGAGAAAAGTTTGTAGGCAAGGATGGCGGGCCCGCCGAGATGGACTGTCGCCCGTCGCGCCTGGCTGATCTTGCGCACGCCGTCATCGGACGCCTCGGTCGCGTGGAGCACGAAAAGCGCCAATCCGCCGCGAACAGCACTTTCGACCTTGGTAGCACCAAGCGAAATTGCGCCTGCCTTACGGGCAAGACCAAGCATGCCCAGAGCGTGCCTGGAAAGCAGCCCGTCGATCATGCCGCCAAGATCGGGCGGCACGACCACCTGTGCCTTGAAGGCGCGGGCAAAGAGGTTCTTCGCCGCAGCCTTGTCGATATGTAGGCGGTCGGCGCTCACCCAGCAACCGCGGCCGGGCAGATTTCTCTTGATGTCGGGAACGACGGCCGAATCCGGGCCGACGACGAACCGGATCAGATCATCCGGTTCGGCTTGTTTGCGCGTAACGATGCAGGTGCGATCGTTCATCTCGTCCAGGGGCGGGTTCGGTGCGATGCGGTTTCACCTCACGCACCAACGGCTTCGTCAGCCGAGACTTCTTCGGCTGCAAGCTCGTCTTCGGTGATCCAGCCGGCCTTGAGGCGGGCGGCCAGAACCATCTGTTCGGCGTCTGCGCGGGTCACGCCATGATTGGCCAGCACGCCCGGATAGACCTTTGTCTCGCCGTCCTTGCGTTCCTTCCAGCCGGTCAGGTCGTCGGCGGCATAGCCGGCGAAATCCTCGATCGTCTTCACGCCGTCCTCGCCAAGCGTCACCATCATGGCGGTGGTGACGCCGGGAATTTCGCGCAACTCGTCCGAAACACCGAGCGCCTTGCGCTTGTCATCGTGCTCGGCCTCGATCTTCTCCAGATATTCGCGGGCGCGGGTCTGGATTTCCGAAGCGGTGTCCTCGTCGAAACCGTCGATCGAGGCGATCTCGCCGGAATCGACATACGCGACTTCCTCGACGCTGGTGAAGCCTTCGGAGGCCAGCACCTGGCCGACCATCTCGTCGACGTCGAGGGCTTCCATGAACAGCGACGAACGCTCTACGAATTCCTTCTGGCGACGCTCGGATTCTTCGGCCTCGGTGAGGATGTCGATATCCCAGCCGGTCAGCTGCGAAGCCAGACGCACGTTCTGGCCGCGGCGGCCGATGGCCAGCGACAGCTGGTCGTCGGGAACCACGACTTCGATGCGCTCGGCATCCTCGTCGAGCACGACCTTGGCGACTTCCGCCGGCTGCAGCGCGTTGACGATGAAGGACGCCGCCGAAGGCGACCACGGAATGATGTCGATCTTCTCGCCCTGCAATTCGCCGACGACGGCCTGGACGCGGCTGCCGCGCATGCCGACGCAGGCGCCGACCGGATCGATCGAGCTGTCGCGCGAGATAACGGCGATCTTGGCGCGCGAACCTGGGTCGCGGGCGACCGATTTGATCTCGATGATGCCGTCATAGATTTCCGGCACTTCCATGGTGAACAGCTTGGCCATGAACTGCGGATGGGTACGCGACAGGAAGATCTGCGGGCCGCGCTGCTCGCGGCGCACATCGTAGACATAGGCGCGGACGCGGTCGCCATATTTGTAGTTTTCACGCGGGATCAGCTCATCGCGACGGATGATCGCTTCGCCGCGGCCGAGATCGACGATGACGTTGCCGTATTCGACGCGCTTGACGGTACCGTTGACGATCTCGCCGATGCGGTCCTTGTACTCGTCATACTGGCGGTCGCGTTCGGCCTCGCGGACCTTCTGCACGATGACCTGCTTGGCCGACTGGGCGGCGATGCGGCCGAAATCCATGGGCGGCAGCTGTTCGGCGATGAAGTCGCCGAGCTGGGCGTCGGGATTGCGCTCGCGAGCCGAGGAAATGGCGATCTGCGTGGCGTAGTCATCGACCTTCTCGACCACTTCCATCAGCCGCTGCAGCTTCATCTCACCGGTGTTCGGGTTGATGTCGGCGCGGATGTTGGTCTCCTGACCGTAACGCGAGCGCGCCGCCTTCTGGATCGCATCGGCCATGGCGGCGATGACGATCGACTTGTCGATCGACTTTTCACGCGCGACCGCGTCGGCGATCTGCAGCAATTCAAGTCTGTTGGCGCTTACAACCATCGTTTTTCTCCGGAGCTTGTTTGCCGGGCCTTTGCGCCCGGCAGCTCAATCATAGTTCCTGTTCGTGGTCTTCCGTGGCGTCCGCTTCCGCACCCGACTCGTCGTCGTCCGGTTCGCCGCGGCGCTTCTTGGCTTCCTTGCGCGCCCTGTTGTCCTTCGACAGGGCATCGCGGATGAGATCGTCGGTCAGGATCAGGCGCACGTCGGCAATCGCATCGTAGGGGACACGCACCGTCGGCTCCTCGCCATAGGCTGCCTTGTCGCGCTCAATCAGCACATCGTCTTCGCCGGCTTCGGCGATCTTGCCCTTGAAGCGCTTGCGGTCGGCGACGACCATCGATGTTTCCATCTTCACCAGATGACCCGTCCAGGTCGTGAAATCCGATTTACGGACCAGTGGCCGGTCGATGCCGGGCGACGAGACTTCGAGGTGATAGGCCTTTTCGATCGGATCATCGACGTCGAGCGCCGGCGACACCGCGCGGCTGACCTCTTCGCAATCCTCGACGGTCATGGTGCCGTCCTCGCGTTCGGCCATGATCTGCAGCGTCAGCCCGTTCTGGCCCGACAGATGCACCCGCACGAGGCGGAAGCCGATGCCGCGCAGAACCGGCTGGACGATCAGCGCGATGCGCGCATCGATGCCGCTTTCGCGGATGATGCGATCGTCGCCCTCGCTTGCCGTTGCAGTCATTGAAGCCCTGTCGTTCTCTACCAAGTTATCGGCAGGTAATAAAAAAGAGCGGGACCGGATGGACCCACTCTTCGTCATACCGACCAAGAATTTGAGGCTGATATAGACGATGACGGCCTGTGTTTCAAGCCCGCTGTGCTGGTCGGGCAACGCCGCCATCGAGGCGGCCCGCGCCAGCGTTGCATGGGGCGCATGGCGCCTATGCGGCGACACCCATGGGATCGGCGCTGAAACGCACCTATTTATGTTGCGCCGCACAAATGTGGCCGTGCGCCATACGTGCGCGAAAGGACATGATCATGAGCAACCGCAAGATATTTTCTGCAATAGGCGACTTCTTCACCGTATTCGGCAGCGCCGTGGCCGCTTCACGGGCCGTGGAAGCCGGGCGCAGGCCGCGCGCCGACGACCTGCGCAATCTCGGCGTCGAGCCTGCCGCCTTCGATCGCATCGGCCGCCGCTTCTAGCTTTGACGCAATTCCGGACGGAAAACCGTTTCACACTTTTCCTGGAATTTCTCTAAGACCGCGAGCTTATTTCCGAATGAAGGTAAGATAGGCCGGCCGCCGGCCCTCACGAATGGCCTTGGCCTCGTAACGGGTGCCCGGCCAACCTTCATAGGAAAGGTGCCAGTCCGCCGCCTCGCAAGCCTGCCATGCGAACGCGCCATGCGCGCGGCAATGCAGCAGGGTCCAGTTGACATAGGTGTCGATGTCGGACGCGAAGCGGAATTTTGAACCAGGCTTCAGCACACGCGCGAACCGCTCGAGATTGACCGGGCTGACGAAGCGCCGCTTCCAGTGTTTCTTCTTCGGCCAAGGGTCGGGATAGAGCAGATCGATGCCGTCGAGCGAGGCTTGCGGCAGCCAGTCGAGCAGCCTTGTGGCGTCGTCGTCATAGACCCGCAGATTGGCGAGTGGTTTCTCGCGCACCGCCATCATCATCTTGGCCATGCCGTTGACGAAGGGCTCGACGCCGATAAAGCCGATCGAAGGCGCCTCGATCGCACGATGCAGGAGATGCTCGCCACCGCCGAAGCCAATCTCAAGGCGAACCGCGCGGACATCCGTCTCAAACAGAGCGTGCAGATCAGCCGGCGGTTCAGCCGTCAGATCGAGCCGATATGTGCCAAAGCCGCTTTCCAGTGCGGCCGCCTGCTGCGGACGCATGGTTTTGCCGCGCCGGCGACCGAAAAAGGCTTCGGTCGCGCGGCTTGGTCTGTCCTTCGGATCCATGGTGGGACTTTGCGGCGCCGCTGTCAGGCGGCGACCGCGTCCTTGAGCGCCTTGGCGAGATCGGTCTTTTCCCAGGAGAAAGACCCATCACGGCCGGCCTTGCGGCCGAAATGGCCGTAGGACGACGTCTTGGCGTAGATCGGTTTGTTGAGATCGAGGTGACGGCGGATGCCCGACGGCGACAGATCCATCACCGTGCGCAACGCGTCCTCGAGCTTTGCCTCGTCGACCTTGCCGGTACCGTGCAAGTCGACATAGACCGACAGCGGCTGAGCAACGCCGATGGCGTAGGAAAGCTGGATGGTGCAGCGGTCGGCGAGTTTCGCCGCCACGACGTTCTTGGCCAGGTAGCGCGCCGCATAGGCCGCCGAACGATCCACCTTGGTGGTGTCCTTGCCGGAGAAGGCACCGCCGCCATGGGGTGCGGCACCGCCATAGGTGTCGACGATGATCTTGCGGCCGGTCAGCCCGGCGTCGCCGTCCGGCCCGCCGATGACGAACTTGCCGGTCGGATTGATGTACCACATGCAGTTGTCGGCGATCTTCAGCTCGCCCAGCGCCTCCCGGATATAGGGTTCGACGACCTTGCGGACCTTCTTCGAATCCCAGCTCGCATCGAGATGCTGCGTGGACAGCACGATCTGCGTCGCCTCGGCGGCCTTGCCGTCGACATAGCGAACGGTGACCTGGCTCTTGGCATCCGGTCCGAGCCTGCCGGCTTCACCGCTGCCCTCGTGGCGGGCGGCCGCCAGCAATTCGAGGATCTTGTGGCTGTAGTAGATCGGCGCCGGCATCAGATCCGGCGTCTCGCGGCAGGCATAACCGAACATGATGCCCTGGTCGCCGGCACCCTCTTCGCCCTGACGGTCGGAGGCATTGTCGACGCCCTGTCCGATGTCAGGCGACTGGCCGTGCAGCAGAACCTCGATCTTCGCCGTTTTCCAGTGGAAGCCGGCCTGCTCGTAGCCGATTTCGCGGATCGCCTTGCGGGCGACCGACTTGAACTTGGCCGGATTGACGACCGGATGCCCAGCGGCATCCTTGAGAATATTGCCTGCCTTGTCCCTCTTGAGCAGCGTGTCGGGAACACGCACTTCGCCGGCGATGACGACACGGTTGGTGGTGGCCAGCGTCTCGCAGGCGACACGGACTTTCCACGGGTCCATGCCGGTCTTCTTGGCTTCGCGATACACTAGATCGACGATCTCGTCGGAAATCCGGTCACAGACTTTGTCGGGATGGCCCTCGGCAACGGATTCCGAGGTAAAGAAGTAGTTCTGCCGCGTCACGGGTGTCCCCTCTTGAAAAACGATCGGCAGGCTGCCGATTTTGGCGCGCCACGTGTTAGCGGGGCGAAGCGCCGCTCGTCAAGCGGTGCTTCGGCTCTGGCATGAATGTCGATGCAGTTATCTTGTGCCACCAGCGACAAGACGCCGCCGGTGCTGGCGTGATTGAGGATCAGTCGGGATCGTCGGCGGAGAGGGACTTGACCAGGTCTATAATCCTGCGGCGCACCTTGGCATCAGCGATCTTGACAAAGGCCCGGTTGAGCTGAAGGCCTTCAGGGCTGCCGCAGAATTCGACAGCGAAAGCCATCGACGCGTCCTCGGCAAATCCACGGCCCGCCACGGGCTCCTGGCCGGGCGCATCCTCGAAAAAGAAGGCGACCGGCACGCCGAGTATGGACGCTATCGCCTGCAATCGGCTGGCGCCGACGCGGTTGGTGCCTTTTTCATATTTCTGAATCTGTTGAAATGTGATGCCGAGGTTTTCTCCCAGCTTTTCCTGGCTCATTCCCAGCATGTTGCGGCGAAGCCGGATGCGACTGCCAACATGGATGTCGATCGGATTCGGTTTCTTCTTGTTGTCTTCTGTCATTTTTTCCTCGCCGAATTTTTTCGGCTTTCTCTATTTTTTTTCCTGCCCAAACAAAGCCGGAGGCAACTGCCCCAACAGAACGATCCACCGGCTTCGAGAAATTTTCAGGCACTTACAGTATGAGTTTCTAATGTGTTGGCTGTCAATTCACCCGTAGCCTTTGCCTTACGTTCAACAGCGCTGCCCCAACGGCAAACAGCAACATGATCAGCATTCCGTTAATGCGCCGTTGGCCGGGAGATATGAGCGCCTGTCCGGAAATCGGTATGTGGGCATCGATGGCGCCGCGTGCGTCGATCGCAAGCGCATCGACGATGCGCCCACGCGGATCGACGACGGCCGAGATGCCGTTGTTGGCAGCACGTACCAATGGCAATCCATTTTCCACCGCGCGGATCTGGGCCTGCCTGAAATGCTGATACGGACCCGGCGTGTCGCCGAACCACGCATCGTTGGTAACGTTCACAATAAGCTGCGCTGACGCAGCGTCAACTGCCACAAGATCGGGAAAGATCACCTCATAACAGATAAATGGCAGCGCACGGATGCCATCGGGCAGCGTGATGGCGTGCCGCTCATTGCCGGCCGCGAAACTCATCGGCCCGGCAACCAGTTGCTCGATGCCGAAACGCTGGAGCAGATCGGCGAAAGGCAGGTATTCGCCGAACGGCACCAGGTGAACCTTGTCGACGGCGTCAGCGATTTCACCCTTGTCGTCGATCGCCACCACGGAGTTGTAGTAACGGCTGTCGGCATTCGCGGCCGAACCGCCTTCCTCGCGAACGACGCCGGCAATCAGCATCTGGCCGGATCCGAGCATGTCTCCCAGCGCCGTCAATGCGTCCGGACGCTCGGTGAAGAGGAAAGGCACCGAGGTTTCGGGCCACAGGATCAGCTGCGGCTTTTGATGGCCTGGGTCCGGCGCCTTGGCCGAGAGCCCCATCAGGACCGCGAAGATGCGGTCGCGCACCGAGGCATCCCATTTTTCCGACAGGTCCACGGCCGGCTGAACGATGCGGACATCCAGGCTGCGTGAAGCTGGCGGTTCGGGAGCGCCAAGCCTGACATAGCCGAAGCCGACATGGGCGGCGGCGAGCATGACAAACAGTGCCGCGCCGAGGCGCAGGTGCCGACGTGCCGCCAGCAGTGCCGGCAGTGCGAAGACGAACACGGCGAGCGCGTTCATGCCGATCATGCCCGTCACCGAGACGCTCTGCATCAGCAGCGGCACGGGCATGGCCGCGTAGCCGACGGCATTCCAGGGAAAACCGGTGAACAGGAAATCGCGCAGCCATTCCGCCAGCCCGAAGCCGAAGGCAAGGGCGGCGATGCGGCCAATGTCGTTGCTCCACAGCAGCCGGGCAACGATTGCCGCAAAGCCGTAGAAAAAGGCGAGCATGAAAGGAATGCCGACCACGGCGAAGGGGAGCGCCCAGGCAAAGCTGTCGGCCTCGACCAGCAGCGCCGAACCGATCCACCAGAGGCCGGCGAGGAAATAGCCGAAACCGAACCACCAACCGACGGCGAAAGCCGGCCGCAGACGCCGGAACAGACTGCCGGAAGCTTCACCGGTGGCGCCGTCGAGCAGCCAGACCAGCAGCGGAAACGAGACGAAACAGGCGGCGAAGAAATCGTAAGGCGCCTGACCAAGCACCGCCAAGGCACCTGCGAGAAACGCCACGAGCGCACGCCGCCAACCCCAAAGCAGAATTATCCGGCCGGTGAGGCGCTCCATGCATACTTCCGAGTCGCGAATCAGGACACAAGATTTAACAGGCTGCGCTCCGCGCTCCAAACGGGCGGATGGCTGGCTGAGATGCACAGCTCCGGCCCTGCCCTACCGGTGCCAACCCTCGATTTGAACGCCCCCCAGCCGCTCGGCCTCCTCGCGCGGAACCGAACGGATGGTCTGCGTGAAGGTCCAGACATGGCCCTCGGGGTCGCGGGCACGATACTGGCGCTCGCCGTAGAACTGATCCGCCGGCTCCTGGATGATCTCAGCGTCGGTCGCCCGCGCCTGCTCGCAATGCGCATCCAGGCCGCCCTTCAGCCTGACATAGATCGACTGCGTGTTCCTGCCCGAGACCGAAGCCGGGCTGGCGACATAATCGCTCCATTCGGAATCGACGATGATGTAGCTGTCGCCGAATCGCATCTCTGCATGGACGAGTTTTCCCTCGGCATCGCTGACCACCATGCTGCGCTCGAAGCCAAATGCTGCTTCAAGCCAGTCCAGCGCGGCACGAGGGTCCTTGTAGAAGACACCGGACCCCAGACTTGGATGCTTGAACGGGTCGTCGACAGTCATCGGGCGAGCGTGACGCTCACGCCTGTTCGGTGCGCGCGGTGGCGCGCCGGCGGCGCTCACCCTTCTGGCTCTGCACGATGCGCACGCGCTTGACGCGGCGCGGATCGGCATCGAGGACATGGAATTCGAAGCCGGGTATGGCCTGCACCACCTCGCCGCGGGCCGGAACACGGCCAAGCGTGTTGAAGATCATGCCGCCGATCGTGTCGACATATTCGCCATGTTCACCGGCGGCGAAATCCCCGCCGATCATCTTGGCGACGTCGTCGATCTCGGCCTTGCCGTCGACGATGAACACGCCGTCGCCGCTCTGGGTGATCATCGGCTCGTCGTCGTCATGCTCGTCCTCGATGTCGCCGACCACCATCTCGACGATGTCTTCCAGCGAGGCGAGGCCGTCGGTGCCGCCATATTCGTCGATGACCAGCGCCATCTGGGTGCGCGTCGTCTGCATGCGGCCCATCAGGTCGGAGGCAAGCATCGACGGCGGCACGAACAGCACCGGGCGGATCAGATTGAGGTCGCCAATGGTGCGTGCGAGGTCGACCTGGGCAAGATCGAGAACCGTGGCAGCGGGGGTTTTCCTGGTCGTGCGGCCCTTCTTGACGCGCGCGATCTTGGTGATGTGGGCCAGCACGTCACGGATATGGACCATGCCGCGCGGATCATCGAGCGTCTCGGAATAGACCGGCATGCGGGAATGGCCGGATTGTTCGAAAGTGCCCAGGAGATCGCCGAGCGTCGTCGTGATTTCGACCCCCTGAATGTCGGCGCGCGGTACCATGACGTCCTCGACGCGCACTTCGCGCAGCCGCAGGATGTTGTTGAGCATGGCGCGTTCGCCGGGCGAGAAGGCGCCGGCATCGCTCGTCGTCTCGGCAAGCGCGCCGGCAATTTCCTCACGCAGGCTGGTTCCGTTGCGTTGCCGAAACAAGCCCAGAACGCGGTCGAACAGGGAGGGACCGGCAGGCAACGTCTCGCTGGCAGCGCTGCCAGCACCGGCAGCAGCAGAGGTACTGCTAGCGCCAGAGGTACTGTTAGCACCAGAGGTACTGTTAGCACCAGAGGTAACGGTACTCGGACTTGATCCCTCTTCCGACGTATCGGAAGCCTTGGTCGCACTGCCGGCGTCGGGGCGGGCGGCAGTTTCTGGTTTGTCGTTCATCGTCGTCCGGTCAATTGATCAGATGTAGTTACGCGTAGGGGTCGGGAATGGCAAGCCTTGCAAGCGCCGCGCGTTCGACGGCTTCCATCGCCTCGGCTTCAGTGTCGGTCTCGTGATCGTAACCCAGCAAATGCAGCAGGCCGTGGATGACGAGATGGGTGATATGGTTCTCGACAGGCTTGTCTTCCAGTGCCGCTTCACGCGCAACCGTCTCGGCGGCGAGCACGATGTCGCCCAGCATCGGCGGCAACGGTCCGCCTTGCACAAACGGAAAAGCCGGGAAAGACAAGACATTGGTCGGCTTGTCCTTGCCGCGCCAGCCGGCGTTGAGAACCCGGACATGGGCGTCGTCGGTAAAAACGAGGCTGAGTTCGGAACGGCCCGCCACGCCGGTTTCGGCAAAAGCCGCCTTGACGGCGCGATCGACCAGCCGCGTCAGGCTTGCCTCGTCGGGCCAGTTGCCCGCCTCAACCGATATGTCGATGTCGACGGGAACATTCCCGTCGCCGGATGTTATGTCCTCAGGCATGAAGCCGCATCGTCAACATCAATTCTCGGCGCCGAGGCCGCGCGCCAGCTTGGCGTCCCGGTCGTAGGCCCTGACGATTTCCGCCACCAGCGGATGGCGGACCACATCGCCGTCGTTGAAGCGCACGGTGACCGCGCCCGCCACGCCGTCCAGCACCCGCAAGGCTTCGACCAGTCCCGATTTGGTGTTCGAGGGAAGATCGATCTGGGTCGGATCGCCGGTGACGATCATGCGCGAATTTTCGCCCAGACGCGTCAGGAACATCTTCATCTGCATCGGCGTGGTGTTCTGCGCCTCGTCGAGGATGACGGCGGCATGCGCCAGCGTGCGGCCGCGCATGAAGGCGAGCGGCGCGATCTCGATCACTTCGGCGGCAATGGCGCGCTCGACCTTGTCGGCGGGCATCATGTCGTAGAGCGCGTCATAGAGCGGCCGCAGATAGGGATCGACCTTCTCCTTCATGTCGCCGGGCAGGAAGCCCAGCCGTTCGCCGGCCTCGACCGCAGGCCGCGAGAGAATGATGCGCTCGACCATGCCGCGCTCGAGCAGCATCGCCGCATGGGCCACCGCCAGATAGGTCTTGCCGGTGCCGGCCGGGCCGATGCCGAACACCAGTTCCGACCGTTCCAGCGCCCGCATATAGGCGTCCTGGTTGAGTGAACGGGCATAGATCGTCTTCTTGCGGGTGGCGATCTGGGCGGCGGAAACCTTGCCCTTGCGCTCCAGCGTCGGCAGGGTCAGCTGATCGTCGGCGGCGATCGCCATGCGCACGGCGCCGTCGACGTCGGACTGGCCTATATCGACGCCTTTCTGGAGAATGCCGTAGAGGTTGTCCAGGGCGCGGCGCGCCTGCTCGGCGGCCGACGCCGAACCCTTGATGGTCAGCTGGTTGCCGCGTGAGCGGATGTCGACGCCAAGCTTCTGCTCCAGCCTGGCGAGGTTTTCGTCGAACTGACCATAAAGGGCGCTGGCAAGCTTGTTGTTGTCGAAAGTCAGAACGATGTGCGCCATGTCAGAAGCCCCAGATGCCGGTACCGGGGGCAGGTTCTTCAGCTCTGCTGCGCTCAACCGTCTCTCCTCATCTGCCGAGACCCTCAGGCCAATTCGGCGAACAGGCTGTTGTAGCCCGTCTTCGTGATTCGCACCTGGATAATGTCACCGATTTCGCCGGCCTTTTCATCAACAATAACCGGCTGCAGCCAAGGCGAGCGGCCAACCTTCTGGCCGGCCTGACGGCCGGGCTTCTCGATCAGCGTGTCGATGGTGCTTCCGACGAGGCTCAAACCGAAATCCTGCTGCTGCTTCACAAGCAGAGCCTGCAGTCTCTGCAAGCGCTCGTCCTTGACCGTTTCCGGCACGTGATCGGACATTTCGGCGCCCGGCGTGCCGGGGCGCGGCGAATATTTGAACGAGAAGGCCGAGGCGTAATTCACCTGACGCACCAGCTCCATGGTCGCCTCGAAATCCGCCTCGGTCTCGCTGGGAAAGCCGACGATGAAGTCGCCGGAAAGCGCGATGTCAGGCCGCGCTGCACGGATGCGGTCGAGCAGCGCCAGATAATCCCTCGCCGTGTGCCGGCGGTTCATCGCCTTGAGGATGCGGTCGGAGCCGGATTGCACCGGCAGGTGCAGATAGGG
This sequence comes from Mesorhizobium sp. LMG17149, assembly GCF_024518695.1. NCBI lineage: Bacteria > Pseudomonadati > Pseudomonadota > Alphaproteobacteria > Hyphomicrobiales > Phyllobacteriaceae > Mesorhizobium > Mesorhizobium sp. LMG17149. The sequence goes on along the minus strand of NZ_JANIFL010000003.1, from coordinate 148,794 downwards.
CATCAATGCCGGCAGGTCGCGGTGGGCGGCGATGAGCTCGTCGTCCATGTCGCGCGGATGGCTGGTGGTGTAGCGCAACCGCGCCAGCCCGGGAATTTCGGCCAGCCTGAACAGCAGGCGGCCAAGCCCCCACTCCTGACCGTTCCCGCCCTGGCCATGCCAGGCATTGACGTTCTGGCCGAGCAGCGTCACTTCGCGCACGCCGGCTTCGGCCAGGCGCTCAGCCTCCGCGACAATCTGCGCCACCGGCCGGGAGACCTCGGAGCCCCTTGTATAGGGCACAACGCAGAAGGTGCAGAACTTGTCGCAGCCTTCCTGCACGGTGAGGAAGGCGGTGACGCCGCGCTTGATGACCTCGGCGCGCTTGGGCTGCGGCAGGTGCTCGAATTTGTCCTCGAGGGCGTAGTCGGTCTCGACGATCTTTTCGCCGCCGCGCACCCGCGCCAGCACGTCCGGGAGCCGGTGATAGGTCTGCGGACCGATGACCAGGTCGACGGCCGGCGAACGGCGGATGATCTCGGCGCCTTCGGCCTGCGCCACGCAGCCGGCGACGCCGACCAGCATCTCACGGCCGGCCAGGGCACGCTCGGCTTTCATATCGCGGATACGGCCGAGCTCGGAATAGACCTTTTCGGCCGCCTTCTCCCTGATATGACAGGTGTTCAGCAGCACCAGGTCGGCCTCGCCAATGGCATCGGTCGCGGAATAGCCGTCGGCAGCCAGCGCATCGGCCATACGCTGTGAATCATAGACATTCATCTGGCAGCCATAGGTCTTGATGAAGACTTTTCTCGCTGCCGCGGGAAGCACCGCCGGCTGTCCAGCCGTAGTGCCGATGTCGTCGCTTTCTATCGTGTTCAAGTCCATAAGGCGGCTTCTAACGCCTTTCCGTGACAAAAAACAGACGATTCTCGGCCCGCGCCAGCAAGAGCGTGCCGGAGCTACCGGCTCGGCCGCGGGTCGGCAAGCGCCGCCTGCATCATCTCACGCACCCGGCTTTCCATCAGTTTCGACGTCTCCTTGCGGTTCGAACCCTTGGAAAAGGCGATTGCCTCGCCGAAATGCACCTCGACGTCGAGCGCGCCCTCAGCGAGCAGAACCTTGAGATGCGGCATCAAATCCTCATCGCCGATCCAGGCGGCAAGCGGGCGATGCCGGCGGCCGAGCGGCACGCCGTGCAGACGCGTATAGGCGATCGCCACCGGCTGGATGAACACCTGTTCCGCCGCGCCTTCGGAAATCGCCATCGAGGCGGCGCCGAACAGCGTGCTCTTGAACGGCAGGACCATATTGCCGTCGCCGGTCGAGCCCTCGGCAAACAGCACCATCGCATCGCCCTTGGCCATGCGGCTGGCAATCTCGCTTGCCTGGTCGCCCGACGAACGCTTGCGCTCGCGCTCGATGAAGACGGTGCGCTGCAGCTTCGACAGCATGCCGATCAGCGGCCAGCCTTCCATATCCGCCCTGGCGATGAACTTTACGTCGGCAAAAGAGCCGAGCACCATGATGTCGGTCCAGGAGATGTGATTGGACGCAACCAGCAGCGGGCGCTTGTCGGACAGCGCTCCCTTGACATGGATGCGCATGCCGAGCGCCCTGACGATCAGCCTGTGCCAGACCTTGAGGATGAAGGTTTCCGGCCACCAGCCAGTCTTCATCGACAGGATCTGTAGCGGCACGAGGACCAACGAACCGGCGACAACGAGGCCCAGCGCCAGGAAAATCCTGATTTTCTTGATCATCGCCCCATCCCGGCCGTCTCGCTAGCGAAGATCGCGGCACATGACAAGCGCGCCGGTCGGTCCGTGTTCGGCCGATCTGTAGTAATTCGGCCGCTTGCCGACCTCGCGGAAGCCCAGCCGACGATAAAGCGCGATCGCCGCGACATTGGTCTCGTCGACCTCGAGGAACAGCGCTTCGGCGCGCTGCGCGTGCAGTTCGCGCAACACCGCGTCCATCAATTGCCAGCCCAGCCCCTGGCGACGATGCGATCGCGCCACCGCGACGGTCAGGATCTCGCCCTCGCCTGCCGCAAGCCTCGCCAGCACGAAGCCGACGGGCGGCTTGGAGCCCTGTCCGGTTTCGCGCGCGGCATAGCCGAACACGGTGTCCTGTTCGAGCAGGGCGGCGAATTCGCCATCGGTCCAGGGGCGGACAAAGTCCTCGCGATGCAGCAGCGAGACCGCCGGACTGTCGGCGATCCTCAGCGGCTCGAGCGCGTAGTCCCGGCGGCGTGGTTGGAGAAAAGGTATGCGCATTTATCTTTCTTGCCTTGATAGAATAAAGCCAGCCTGCGGCTTGGCGTCGGCGCCGCGCATATAGAGTGGTTTCGGCCGTTCGCCCGCGCCCTTGGCGGCAGCCAGGCGGGCGTAGGTGACAATGTCGGCGGTGGCTGTCCGAGGGCCGACATCAAATTCGCGCCCGGCCGATGCGCTGATGAGCGCTGCCGCGGTGCCGGCAAGCACCGGAGACGTTTCCTTCGCCATAGCCACCACGTCAGCCAGCGTGGCCGCGGCCGGACCGTAAGTCAAGACTAACCTTTCGTCGTAAAAGGCCGCGTGGATCTCTTCGCGGCCGGCATCGAGCGCCGCCAGCACGGCGCGACCGGGAAATGCCGCTGCTGCTTCGACGGCCAGCGCCTCCAGTGTCGTCACCCCTATTGCCGGTATCTTCAGCGCCAGCGCCAGGCCACGCGCGGTCGAGACGCCGACGCGCAGACCGGTGAAAGAACCGGGGCCGACAGAGACGGCGATGGCGCCAAGACCTGCATAGTCGGTTGCGCTTGCCTCCAGCGCTTCGGCGATGACCGCCATCAGTTGCTCGGCATGGCCCTTGCCGAGATCGAGCACCTGATGGCCAAGCTCCTGCTTCGCCGTCGCGTCATAGACGCAAGCGGCACAGAGATTGGCGGCACAGTCGATGGCAAGCAATTTCATGAGGCAACCGGTTCGAAAAACAATTCCCTGTGCCCGCCACGGCCCGCCACCGCAAGGGGATAGTGCATAATTCGTTAAGCGGCTTCGCTTGTAGCCTATGCGGCCTGTTCGATACGCAGCATGTGGTTGTCCCAGACATAGTCCGGTTCGGAGCGTGTCGCACCGCTGCCCTCGACGATCTCGCCGGCGCCGGTGGTGGCCATGAAGCCGGTTCCATCGGGCGCCACGCCGCAGACCTCGACCAATGCGCTGTTCGCAACGACCCGGCCGCTGGCCGCATCGATCACGACGAGCGAGTTGCCTTCCGGCGAGGAAACGGCGACGGTTCCGGCAGCCCAATTGGCGGCTACCGAGCCTATGTAGTTGCGGAAGCCGGACAAAACGTCCTGCGGCATGTCCAGCAACTGCAGCTCCTTGCCGCGCGCGGCGCGACCGACCAGCAACGGTCGATCGGTGCCCGGCCCCCTGTACTGGCAGCCGAACCAGACGCTTCCGGACCGATCGGTGTCCATGTGGCGGATCGACAGCTGATGCAGTGCGGCCGGCAATTCGTGCTTCTCGATAAGATCGCCGGTGACGCGGTCTATCAGCACATAGGACGGCTTCATGGTTGCAATGTTGAGCTCGGCGCGGCCGTAATCCGGATGGGTCTCGATGCCGCCATTGGCAACCGCGATCGTCCTGCCATCGCCCAGGAGCAGAAGCTCGTGCGGACCCATGCCATAGGTCGGGAATTCGCCGACACGGCTGAATTTGGCCCGCGCATCGTAGACGCCGACGACGCCGGCGGCGTTGTCGAAGTCGTTTTCGGTGGCATAGAGCAGCGCACCGTCGGCCGAGAACACGCCATGGCCGAAGAAATGCCGGCCGGCGATGCTGGCGATGGTCAGCGGCGCGTCACGGCCCGAGTGATCGAAAACCACGGCGAAGGTGCCGGGCTGACGCGCGAAGACCACCGAGCGTTTCGATATGGGATCGAAGGTGACATCGTGGCCGCGATCGGGCAGGTCGATCGCATGCAGGACCTTGCCGGCCTCGGACAGGACGGCAGCGCCAAAGCTGCCGTCGCGTTTGACGAAAGCCGTGGCGAAGACGGCGTCGGCCACAAGCGTGGTTGCCCAGGCCGAGGGCGTCATCGTCGCCATGAAGCCAACGCCTGCAGCTCTCAGGAAATCGCGGCGATCTATCAGAGGGGTTTTCAATTCAGTCCCCATCCAGCGAAGAGAAGCCTGCGGTCAGTCCGAATTCGGCGGTCAACCTGGTGCCAATCAAGGTCGACAGGCTGGAGGTGATCAGCGCGAAATGATCGAGCTTGTCACGCAGCGCCGGATCGGCAAGTGCCTTGTCGATTGGACCGCTGACCGCCTTGGCGGTGGCGACACCGTTGACCAGCTGGATGTGGATCGATTCGGCCATCCAGCGCGCATCGGTCTGCAGGGCATCGCCCAGCTTCGAGGCCTGGAACAGCGTATCGATGCCGGAGAGATTGCCGGCCAGTGACGCGGTGGTGTTTTGCGAGCGCCAGTAGATTGCCTGTTTCGGCTTGTCCGCATCCGGCTTGCCGCCGAAAAACCCTTTCAGGCGCACGTCGCGCACCATTTCGAGCTCATTGATGAAGACGCCGACCAGTTCCGTCACCGCTTCGTTGCCGTCGCGGTAAAGTGGGTTCTGCGGCCCCGGATTGGCCCAAAGCGCTGCAAAGCCGTCCGGCTTGTTCCAGGCGGCGCTGACCTCGCCGGCCATGGTTTCGATGTTGCCGGCAACGGCAGTGCCATAAGCGCAGCGGTAGGGATCATCCTTGCCGGCAAGTGCATCGGCGCCGTCGCCGTAAAGAACGAATTCGAGGGCGCCCAGCCCCTGCATGGCAACGCTCTTGCCGGCCAGTTGTGCCGGATCGGTCGCGGTCGGATCCTTGTCGGACAGCGCCGCCTGTACCTGTTTCAGGCCGATGCTCTTGCGATCCGGCCAGAACAGCATGCGCTCCAGCCGGTTGTTCTCCTTGATCGGTCCGAAGCCGATGATTTCGGCTGACGACCAGGCATAGACGGTGGCGGAGAATTCGGCGCGTGCGGCATCGAGTTCTCCTTGCGAGGGCGTGACGCACAGCTCGCGCATGGATCCGGTCAAGGCTTCCGCATGCTCGTGCAGGCCGGCATAGGCCGGGCGGACGAAGCCAGCGATCGCGCGCTGGATGATATCGGAGGCTTTGACCGCCGCAGACGCAGGGACAACGCCCAGCAGGGCCAGCGGAAGAACGAGAAACAATGCAGAACGCTTGAACATCACAGTGACTCCAGGAATTTGAGCAGCGCGTCACGCTCAGTCGCACTGGCGGCGGCAAAGCGGTCGCGCGCTTTCTGCGCCTCGCCGCCATGCCACAGGATCGCCTCGGTCAGGCTGCGCGCGCGCCCGTCATGCAGGAAGAAGGAATTGCCGTTGACCGTCCCGGTCAGGCCGATGCCCCACAGCGGCGGCGTGCGCCATTCATTGCCCGTCGCATCTCCCACGGCTTGGCCATCGGCCAGATCAGGCCCCATGTCGTGCAGCAGGAAGTCGGAATAGGGCCAGATCAGCTGGAAGGCCTGCGCCTTGTTGGGCGTATCGCGGCGCGTGACGAATTTCGGCGTGTGGCAGGCAATGCAGCCGATCTCGTAGAATGTTTTTTTGCCCGCGAGCACGTCGGGCCGGTCGAGGTCGCGGCGCGACGGCACGGCCAGGTTCTGCGAATAGAAGGTGACGAGATCCATCACCGGCGGCGGCGCCTCGACCGGGCCAAGACGCTGCTGCACGCCGTTCGGCATGTCGAGGCATTTTGCCTCCGCAGCAGTGCAATCGCCCCAATGCTTCGGCTCTTCGGGCGTCGAGATGCCGATGTCGCCGGCAAAGGCGTCCGCCGCCTGCTGGCGGATCGACGCGGTCTGTGCCTTCCAGCCGAAACGGCCAAGCGTCAGTTTTCCGTTCAGGCTATCGCGCACGATGTTCGGCCTGCCGGAAATGCCGTCGCGGTCCCTGTCGTCCGAATCGGCGTGGGCGAGAATATCAGCCGGCGCGATCTGTTCGATCAGGCCCAAGCCGATCATCGGCGGGGTCAGGCGCGGCGACAGCGTGGTGCGTGGGTCAAGCGGCCCGTAGCCAAGGCCGTCAACCGAATAGCTCGGCTTGCGCAAGGAGATCACAGTGCGGTCCGTCAGCTCTACCTTACGTTCTTGGTAGTCGACATGCATCCTGCCTTCACCGGGCAGGCCGGGTACGGCGAGCTCCTGCAATTGCCTGCCGTAGACCGGGTCGGGGAAGTTGAGCACCTCGTGGTCGGCAAGCGCCGCCTTCTCTTCCGCGCTGCTGGCGTCACGGGCCAGCCGCAGGAACATCGACGTGGTGCCGACGTCGCCTTGCGGCGGGCGGCCGCGGCCATCCTTCAGATGGCAGTTCTGGCAGGCACGTTCGTTGAACAGCGGGCCGAGCCCGTCCGACGCCTGCGTCGAGGATGGCGACGAGACCCAGTTCTTGCGGAAAAGGGCATTGCCGAGCTTGAAGTCGCCCTCTTCCTCGAAGGTGATGTTGGCCGAGGATTGCGAGAAGGAATCGCGGCTGACGTCCTTCCGGGACGTGCCGGCGCCACCTTGCATCAGTTCGAACTGCTCTGGCCTGGAAAAATTCGCGGTCGGCCTCGTGACGGCGATGACGCGCGCCTGGTCCTTCGCATTGAGGTCGGTGCGAGTGGTGGCGAGCCCGGCAGGCTGAAGATCACCGGCCATCGCCGAAGAGGCAAGCGCCAACACGAGCACGACATAGCGCCGACGCGCCAATCCGGCCGGCGTCTTGCGAAGGAGCGGCGAGCCATTGGCCCGCCGCGAGCGGCGCACGAATTCTAGCAGGCGCCGCATTCCCGCATGCCCTTACTCCGCCTCGTCCGCCGATGCGGCGTTGAGCTGGCCGTATTTTTCCTCGCCGATCGAGGCAAGCAGGTCGAGCTGCGTCTCGAGAAAGTCGATGTGACCCTCCTCGTCGGCGAGCAATTCCTCGAACAGCTTCATCGTCACGTAGTCGCCGGCGTCGTTGCAGATTTCGCGCGACCGCTTGTAGGCGGTACGTGCGTCATATTCGCCGGCAAGATCGGATTCGAGCACTTCCTTGACGTTCTGCCCGATGCGCAGTGGCGCCACGGACTGCAGGTTCGGATGGCCTTCGAGGAAGATGATACGGGCGACGAGCTTGTCGGCATGGTGCATCTCCTCGATCGATTCCGCCCGCTCCTTCTTTGCCAGCTTGGCGTATCCCCAGTCCTCAAGCAGACGGAAATGCACCCAGTACTGATTGACGGCCCCAAGCTCCAGAAAAAGAGCCTCGTTAAGCCGCTCGATGATCTGCGGATCGCCTTTCATGAATTCTGCTCCCGTATTGGACGCGCAGGCCTCTGACGCGATCCAGGTGTGAAACGACATCCACGCCGCTCGCCTCCGAGCGGGCGTGGTAATTTTCGGTGACCCGAATGATCGTTTCCACCACATTTGGGAAGCAGCCGCAACAGCGACCGCGCTTTTGCATGGCATGATAGATCTTCGCCGGCACGATCAGCTGCCAGGGATCCTGGTCCAGCAGCCCGACGATCGTCTGCTCGATCTCCTTCTCGGTGATGATATTGCAATGACAAATCAGCATTGGCTTGCTCGGCTGGCTGACGGCGTCTCCCGCGCCGTGTGGCTTGATTTTCTAGCGGAGGCCGTTCCAGAGCCGGTTGTCCGGCTCCGGATCAGTCTCCTGTCTTTCGGCCCTTACTTGAACACCTTGTCGGGTGCGTCGAGGCTGTCGGACCCTTCGAAGGCGATGGTGCTGAGCTTCAGGGAGCCGACGGCGCGCTCAATCGACTTGGTCTGATCGATCAGCGCATCGATCGCCGCCTGCACGGTGGCGTTGCCCTCAACGTTGCCCTCGGCGATCTGCTGGTCATAGGCCTCGCCGGCCAGTGCACGCGTCTTGATCGCCTCCATCTTGGCGACGGTGACATCGAGCTTGTCAGACAGTTCCTTGTCGATCGCCGGATCGGCCGCCTTCACCATATCGGCCACCGAGGGACCCGAAACGACGGTGCCGTCGAGACGCGTGTAGCTCGCATGATAGGCCGCGCGAATGCCGATGGCGTCGTAGAGATGCGAATTGTAGGTGTTGTCGGAGAAGCAATCGTGCTCCTCTTCCGGATCATGCAGCAGCAGGCCGAGCTTCATGCGCTCGCCGGCCAGTTCGCCGTAGGACAGCGAGCCCATGCCGGTGAAGATGGTCGAGATCGCCGTGTTCGGCTCGCCATCGACGAGAGCCTTGCGGGCGGCGCCGTCTTCCTTCCAGTTGCCGACCATCTCCTGAATATCCGAAACCAGAAGGTCGCTGGCCGATTTCAGATACTCGGCGCGGCGATCGCAATTGCCGCCGGTGCAGTTCTTGAGGTCGTAGTCGGTATAGGGGCGCTCGCCGGCACCCGGGCCGGTGCCATGCAGGTCCTGGCCCCAGAGCAGGAATTCGATGGCGTGGTAGCCGGTGGCGACATTGGCCTCGATGCCGCCGGCTCCCTGCAGCGTGCCGGAGAGGAACTCCGGCGAAAGCTTCGATGCATCGACCTTCTTGCCGTTGATCTCGATCTCCTTGTTGGCGATCACATTGGCCGTGTAGAGCGCGTTCGCGTCCGATTCGGTGCCGTAGCTCTTGGCAACGTAGTCGATCAAGCCTTCATCCAGCGGCCAGGAGTTCACCTTGCCTTCCCAGTCGTCGACGATCTTGTTGCCGAAGCGGTAGACCTCGGTCTGCTGGTAGGGAACGCGCGATGCCTTCCAGGCGTCACGGGCAGCGTTGAGGGTTTCCACCGATGGCGCGGCGAGCAGCGCGTCGACCGCCTTGTCGAGCGCCTGCGCGGTGGTCAACGAATCCTCGTATTTGGCGAGTGCGATGTCGGAATAGGTCTTGATGACCGCCTTTGCATCGGTTTCCGCCTTTGCCGGCAACACGAATACCGCCGCCGTCAGCAGGGCAGTGGCGCCGATCGCCGCAAGCCTGCTGCCATATCGTGCTGTCATAATCACTCTCCAGTTTCTCGGAAATTCTGTAAACGGCGCGCGCAGCAACCGGCGCCAGGCCATCTGTGGGCCATTGGGCGCAAGAGATGCCGCGCCATCGCGCGGTTCGCGGAAGAAAGACACCAAAATGCCTCCAATCGAAAGGGTTCAAGGCCCAGACATTAAAGGGATGCGCTGACGCGCGAGCCTCCATAAAGCTGCGACATCGTCGGATGTCAATGACAATCCGTAGGAAAAGTCAATTGAAACAACAGTTTAGAATTATTCTAAACTACGACTCTCAACTTTATGCATTTTCCTGCACCGGTCTTGCCGCTGAACTGTGCGATTGACAGCCGCCATCCCGGATGCGACCCGCAAAAGCTCGCTTGCAGCGGTGCCAGACAATTGCCATCTGGCGAAACATCCTAGGGTAGAATCAGGATTGGATGCGATGAAGAACGGTGTGGTCATTGTCGGCGCGGGTCATGCGGGCGTGCAAGCGGCCGCCAGTCTGCGCGAAGACGGCTATGACGGGCCGGTGATCCTCGTTGGGGATGAGGACGAACTTCCCTATCACAAGCCGCCGCTGTCGAAGACTTTCATCAAGGATGCCGAGGCCAAGCCGCAACCCTTGCGCGGCGAGGCCTTTTACACCGGCAGCGCCATCGATTACCGGCCTGGCGTCAGGATCGATCGGATCGATGCCGGACGCCGCAGTTTGGATATTGCCGGCGGTGGTGCGCTGGCCTTTGACCACCTGATCCTGGCGACAGGCTCGCGCCCGCGCACGCTGCCGCTGCCCGGTGCCGACCTGTCCGGTGTGCTGTCGCTGCGCTCGCTGGCCGATGCGCGGCTGATCCGCGACCTCAGCGCGCAAAGCGACGAAGTCGTCATCCTCGGCGGCGGTTTCATCGGGTTGGAGATCGCAGCCACGTTGAGGGCCGCCGGTCGCACGGTGACAGTGGTCGAGGCGGTGGACCGGCTGCTCGGCCGCGCCGTGGCGCCGGTCGTGGCGAGCCACGTCCGGCAACGGCTGGAGGCGACAGGCGTGCGCATCCTCACCGGCACCTCGATCGCCAGGCTCGATGGCGAAAACGGTCATGTCACGGCCGCCATCACCTCATCAGGCGAAAGGCTGCCGGCGCGCATGCTCATCGTCGGCGTTGGTGCCGTGCCCAATTTAGAACTGGCGCAGGCGGCCGGCCTCAGCATCGCCAACGGCATTCGCGTCGATCATCAGATGCGCACGTCGATGCCGGAGATTCTCGCCATTGGCGATGCTGCCTCCTACCGTCACTGGTTCACCGGCGGCGACGTGCGGCTGGAATCGGTGCAGAACGCCACCGACCAGGCGCGGCTTGCCGCGCGCACGATATCGGGCCACACCGACCCCTATTCGGCGGTGCCATGGTTCTGGTCGGACATCGGCGACATGAAATTGCAGATGGTCGGCCTGACCGCCGGCGGCGACAGCCATGTCGTGCTGGGCGACCTGCCCGAAAACAAGTTCTCGATCTACCACTATGCCGGCGACCGGCTGCTCGGCATCGAATCGGTCAACCGCCCCGGCGACCACATGCTTGGCCGCAAGATGCTCGGCGCCGGCTTCTCGCCGACGCCGCAGCTGGTTGCTGAGGGACCTGACGGTCTGAAGGCGGCGCTGGCCGCATTTCAGCAGGATGAGCCTGCAAGGGCTGCGGGCTAGCCCCCCGCTTACCCTCCCCCTTGTGGGGAGGGTCGCTGCGAAGCAGCGGGGTGGGGGTGGGCGCCAAGCCCCCACCCGGACCTTCGGCCCGACCTCCCCACAAGGGGGAGGTAGAAGTTCAGGCGGCGCAGACTTCGCGGATCGAGCTTTCCAGGATGTCGAGTGCTTCGTTCATGACTTCGTCCTGGATGGTGATCGGCGCCAGGAAGCGGATGACGTTGCCGTAGACACCGCAGGTCAGCAGGATCAGGCCCTTGTCGAGCGCCTTCAACCGGATCGCATTGGCGATCTCGGCCGACGGCAGGCCCTTCTTGACGTCGTTGAACTCGACCGCATTCATGAAGCCGAGGCCTCTGATGTCAACGATTTCGGGCACGTCGTCGCGGATCGACTGCAGCCGCTGCTTCAGCCTTGCGCCCAGCGTGTTGGCGCGGTCGCACAGGTTTTCGTCCTCGATCACGTCGAGCACGGCGTGCGCGGCGGCAACACCGATCGGGCTGCCGCCATAGGTGCCGCCGAGCCCGCCGGGGCCGGGCGCATCCATGATTTCGGCGCGGCCAGTGACCGCGGCCAGCGGGAAACCGCCGGCCAGGCTCTTGGCCATGGTGGTGATGTCTGCGGCCACCTCATGGTGATCCATCGCAAACATCTTGCCGGTGCGGGCAAAGCCGGTCTGCACTTCGTCGGCGATCAGCAGCATGCCGTGCTGGTCGCAAAGCTTGCGCAGCGCAACCAGGAAGTCACGCGGCGCGTCGTAGAAACCGCCTTCGCCCTGAACCGGCTCGATGATGATGGCTGCGACGCGGGCCGGATCGACATCGGCCTTGAACAGCCGGTCGAGCGCGGCCAGCGAGTCGGCGACCGAGACACCGTGCAGCGGCACCGGGAACGGCGCATGATAGACGTCGCCCGGCATGGCGCCGAAGCCGACCTTGTAGGGCACGACCTTGCCGGTCAGCGCCATGCCCATGAAGGTGCGGCCATGGAAGCCGCCGGCGAAGGCGATGACCGCCTGACGGCCGGTGGCATTGCGGGCGATCTTGATGGCGTTCTCTACCGCCTCGGCCCCGGTGGTGACGAAGATCGTCTTCTTCTCGAACTTGCCGGGCAGCATGCCATTCAGCCGTTCGGCCAGGCGCACATAGCTCTCATAGGGCACCACCTGGTGGCAGGTGTGGGTGAAGCGGTCGAGCTGTGCCTTGACCGCCTCGATAACCCTGGGATGGCGATGCCCGGTGTTGACGACGGCGATGCCCGACGAGAAATCGATATAACGACGCCCCTCGACGTCCCAGATTTCCGAATTTTCAGCCCGGTCGGCATAGATCTGCGTGGTCATGCCGACACCGCGGGAAATCGATTGGTTCTTGCGTTCGGAAATGGCTGAATTCTTCATCGTATCCCTCACCGGGCCGGCGCCCGTCCTGTTTGATGCCGTTGAGACGTCTTCTGACCTTATTTCACGTTTTCCTCAAGTCGGCACCACCGGCAGGCGATTGGGCCTGCGGTGGGCAGATCCGGCGCTTAACCAGTCAGGCGATACACGTACGAGACCGGTTTCCTTTTCCCGGGGATCGACTATCCTCTGGATGTCCACGAGGCATCGCGATCAGCGGGCGGCCCGCGGCCGGGGGAGCCCATGAGCAGGAACGTGACTTCGCCCGTCTCGCAGCCATCGGTCCCAGCTCCCGGTCTTTTGTCTTTTCCAGCCGCCCCGGCGCTTTTCGCCTGCACGGCTGCGCTGCTTTTGGTCGGCTGCCAGAAGCAGGAAGCGGTGGACAAGAAACTGCAGATCATGGTGCGCACCGAAACGGTGGCGATGGCCGACTATGCGCCAAGGACCTCGCTGACCGGGGTGATCGCGGCGCGTACGCTGAACAATCTGTCGTTCCGGGTCGGCGGTCGCGTCGCCGAACGGTTTGTCGATGTCGGCCAGCATGTCGATCAAGGCACGGTGCTCGCCCGGATCGATCCGCAGGAGCAGGAATCCGATTTGCGCTCGGCGCAGGCCGATCTCGACGCGGCACAGGCACAATTGACCCAGTCCGCCGCCGCCTTCGAACGGCAGAAGACGCTGCTCGCCCAGGGTTTTACCACCAGGCGCGATTATGACGCCGCGGACCAGGCCCTGAAGGTGGCACAAGGCAGCGTCGATGCCGCGCAGAGCGCTTTCTCCAACGCCCAGCAAAACCTGTCCTTCACCGAGCTCAAGGCCGGTGCCGCCGGCGTGATCACCGCCCGCCAAGTCGAAACCGGCCAAGTGGTGCAAGCCGCGCAAACCGTCTTCACCGTCGCCGAGGACGGTGACCGCGACGCCGTGTTCAACGTGCAGGAGACGCTGATCGCCAAGACACCGGCATCGCCTGCGGTGACGATCACGCTGTTGTCCGATCCGCAGGTCAGGGCGACGGGCAAGGTCCGCGAAATCTCGCCTGCGGTCGACCCGGCTTCGGGCTCGATCCGGGTCAAAATCGCCATTGCCGACACGCCCGCCGGCATGCCGCTTGGGGCAGCCGTCATCGGCACGGTAAGCGCCAAGCCGGCGAAGGCGATCCTGCTGCCTTGGCAGGCGCTGACGTCCAGCGGCGGCAAGCCGGCGGTCTGGATCGTCGATCCCTCGACCAAGGCAGTGACGATGGCGCCAGTCGAAGTGCTGGCGTTCAATTCGGGCACGGTCGTGATCGCCAAGGGGCTGGACGCGGGCCAGAGCGTCGTCACCGCTGGAGGACAGCTGCTCAGCCCTGGACAGACGATCGAGATATCGGGAGCGGGCCAATGAGCCGGACGCCACGCATCCTGCTCGGCGTGCTCATGCTCGGCGCGCTGGCATCCTGCTCCAAGTCGGAGGAAAAGCCGCCCGAGATCGTCCGACCGGTGCTGTCGATGGTGATCGAGCCGCGCACCACGCAAATCTTCGGTTTTGCCGGATCCGTCGAACCGCAGGTCAGCGCCGACCTGGCCTTCCGCCTGCTTGGCCGGGTCGTCTCGCGCGACGTCCAGGTCGGTGACATCGTCAGCAAGGGCACGACGATAGCGGCACTGGATCCGACCGCACTGGAGTTGGGCCTCCAGGCGGCCAAGGCGGAACTGTCCAATGCCGAGGCGCAGCTCGCCAACGCCGCCGCCAGCGAGGAACGGCAGCGCCAGTTGCTCGCCTCGGCCAACGCCACGCAAGCTGTCTTCGATGCCGCGCAGCAGGCGCGCAAAGCCGCGGAGGCAGGTGTCGAGCGGGCCAAGGCTTCGCTTGCCAAATCGCAGGAACAGCTCGGCTATGCCAGGCTGTTCTCTGATTTCGACGGTGTCGTCACCGCGGTCGGCGCCGAAGTTGGCCAGACGGTCTCGCCCGGCCAGACCGTCGTCACCGTGGCGCGTTCGGACCTGCGCGAGGCGGTGGTCGACATTCCCGATCAATTGACCGGTGATCTTGAGGCCGGCACGCCCTTCCAGGTGATCCTGCAGTCGCTGCCTACGATCCAGACCGGGGCCAAGCTGCGCGAGATCGCACCGCAATCCGAGGGCTCGACCCGCACGCGGCGCGTCAAGCTGACGCTCACGGATCCGCCACAGGCCTTCCGGCTCGGCTCGACGGTGACGGCGACCCGCGTGACCAAGGTGGCACCGACGATCGAATTGCCCATGTCGGCGCTGTTCGAAAAGAACGGTTCCGCGAAAGTATGGATCGTCGATCCGCAGACATCCAGCGTGAACGCACACGACATAAAGGTCGCGTCGAAGAATGGCGGCACCTTCACGGTGGCCGAGGGGCTGGAGGCCGGCATGCGTGTTGTCACGGCGGGCGTCCACAGCCTGAGCGAAGGCCAGAAGGTGACAGTGCCCGAGGGAGGGGCCTCATGAAAGGCTTCAATCTCTCCGACTGGGCGCTCAACCACCGCTCCATGGTCTGGTATTTCATGCTTGTCTTCGTCGTGGCTGGCGTGTTCTCCTACCTCAATCTCGGCCGTGAAGAAGACCCCAATTTCACCATCAAGACGATGATCATCCAGGCCAACTGGCCGGGCGCCTCGGTCAGGGAAACCGTGCAGCAGGTAACCGACCGCATCGAGAAGAAGCTCGAGGAGCTAGACAGCCTCGACTACACCAAATCCGTGACCACCGCCGGCCAGACGGTCATCTTCGTCAACCTGAAGGACACCACCAAGGCGCGCGACGTCGTGCCGAACTGGATTCAGGTGCGCAACATGGTCAACGATATCCAGGCGCAGTTTCCGCAAGGCGTGCAAGGACCCTTCTTCAACGACCGCTTCGGCGACGTCTATGGCAACATCTATGCCTTTACGTCGGACGGGCTGACGCCGCGCCAGTTGCGCGATTATGTCGAGGACGCCAGAACAAAAATCCTGACCGTGCCCAACGCCGGCAAGGTCGACCTGGTCGGCGCCCAGGACGAGGCGATCTATCTCGAATTCTCGACCCGCCAGATCGCGGCCCTTGGCCTCAACCAGCAGGCGATCGTGGCGAGCCTGCAAGCGCAGAACGCGATCACGCCGTCCGGTGTCATCCAGTCGGGGCCGGAGCGCATCAGCGTGCGTGTCGGCGGCCAGTTCACCTCCGAGGACAGCCTTCGCGCCATCAATCTGCGCGTCAATGACCGCTTCTTCCGGCTGAGCGATGTGGCGACGATCACACGCGGCTATGTCGATCCGCCGGCGGCACTGTTCCGCTTCAACGGCCAGGACGCGATCGGGCTCGCCATCGGCATGAAGCCCAACGCCAACCTGCTCGAATTCGGCGAGGCGCTGCACAAGGAGATGGACAAGGTGCTGGCCGACCTGCCGGTCGGTGTCGGCGTGCATCTGGTGGCCGACCAGCCGGTCATTGTCGAGGAGGCCGTCTCGGGCTTTACCCGCGCGCTGTTCGAGGCGGTGGCGATCGTGCTCGCCGTGTCGTTCATCAGCCTCGGCATGCGCGCCGGCTTCGTCGTGGCGCTGTCGATCCCGCTGGTCCTGGCCATCACCTTCACGGTCATGGCCTATCTCGGCATTTCTTTGCAGCGTATTTCGCTGGGGGCGCTGATCATCTCGCTCGGGCTTCTGGTCGACGACGCGATGATCGCGGTCGAGATGATGGTGGCGCGGCTGGAGGTCGGCGACAATCTGCGCAAGGCGGCGACCTATGTCTACACCTCGACCGCCTTCCCTATGTTGACCGGAACGCTGGTGACGGTTGCCGGCTTCATCCCGATCGGCCTCAACAACAGCGCCGCCGGCGAATACACCTTCACCCTGTTCGTCGTCATCGCGGTGTCGCTGCTGGTGTCATGGATCGTTGCGGTGCTGTTTGCGCCACTGCTCGGCGTCACCATCCTGCCGGCGACGATGAAAACCAAGCATCACGACCAGCCTGGCCGCTTCACCTCGCTTTTCCGGCGCGTGCTTGTCGGCTCGGTGCGCCATCACTGGCTGACCATCATCGTCACCGTGCTTTTGTTTGCCGGCTCGATCGCCGGCTTCGGGCTGGTGCAGCAGCAGTTCTTTCCGCCATCGGACCGGCCGGAGCTGATCGTCGACTGGAACCTGCCGCAGAATGCCTCGATCGCCGATACGCGCGACCAGATGGAGCGGTTCGAGCAGCGGGCGCTGGTCGGCAATCCCGACATCGACCATTTTTCGTCCTATATCGGCCAGGGCGCGGTGCGTTTCGTGCTCGCCTATGACGTGCAGCCGGCCAATCCCTATTTCGGCCAGACCGTCATCGTCACCAAGAGCATCGAGGCCCGTAACCGGGTCAAGCCGGCGCTTGAAAAACTGCTGCGCGAGGAGTTCGTCGGCACCGACGCCTTCGTCAAGCCGCTCGAACTCGGACCGCCAGTCGGCCGCCCGGTGCAGTATCGCGTCGGCGGTCCCGACATCCAGACGGTGCGCGAACTGGCGCAGCAATTCGCCGGTGTCATCTCCGCCAATCCAAAGCTGGCCGCGCCGACCTTCGACTGGAACGAGCCGCAGCGTGTGCTGAGGGTCGACGTGCTGCAGGACAAGGCACGCCAGCTCGGCATCACCTCCTCCGACATCGCCAGCGCGCTGAACAGCACGGTCGGCGGCGCCACCATCACGCAGGTGCGCGACGCCACCTATCTGATCAATGTCGTGGCGCGCTCGCGTGGGTCCGAACGCGGCTCGATCGAAACCTTGCAGAACATGCAGCTGCCGACCAGTACCGGCGAGGCTATCCCGCTCGCGGCCGTCGCCAACTTCCGCTACGATCTGGAGCAGCCAACGGTGTGGCGACGCGACCGCATCCCGACCATCACCGTGCGCGCCGGACTGGTCGGCGACGTGCTGCCGGCCACCGTCGTCAACGAGTTGAAGCCGTCGGTCGATGCCTTCACCGCCAAGCTGCCGCCGGGCTATTCGGTCGCAACCGCCGGCTCGGTCGAGGAGAGCGGCAAAAGCCAGGGACCGATCGCCGCCGTCGTGCCGTTGATGCTGTTCGTCATGGCGACGATCCTGATGGTGCAGTTGCAGAGTTTTCAGCGTCTGTTCCTGGTGGTGGCCGTGGCGCCGCTCGGCCTGATCGGCGTGGTGGCGGCCCTTGTGCCGAGCGGAGCACCGCTCGGCTTCGTCGCCATCCTCGGCGTGCTGGCGCTGATCGGCATCCTGATCCGCAATTCGGTCATCCTGATCGTGCAGATCGAGGATCTCGTCCGGGAAGGCAAGGACCGCTGGGCCGCTGTCATCGAAGCGACGGAACACAGGATGCGCCCGATCGCGCTGACGGCGGCCGCCGCCAGCCTGGCGCTGATCCCGATCGCACGTGAAGTGTTCTGGGGCCCGATGGCCTATGCCATGATGGGCGGCATCATTGCCGGCACGGCGATTACGTTGCTGTTCCTGCCGGCGCTTTATGTGACGTGGTTCAGGATCAAGGAGCCGAAGGACCGAGAAGAGTCCCCCGTTCTGGAAAACGGCGAACTGGCGCAAGGTTCGACTTAACGCTTTGCCTGGTCATTCGTTGTCGTTGGAAGGTACAGGGTGCGACCTGGCGCGTTGCCACGGCGACGATCTTGAGATGCGCCACGCATGCCAGCCTTCTGGCAAGTCAGCCAACGCCTGGACGCTTTCGTCCCGCTGCGCAACGTTCTGCAAGCTGACAATCATGATATCGCCTTCGTCCACAGGTCCCGTTTCGCTGTTGTGGAATTGCCAACTGCCGTCGTCATTGTCATGCGAGACGTAGGCAATCCAGTCGCCACGCGTAACTATGCCCCTATCCACAAACACTGCGACATTGGGCGGATCCGCAAACTTCCACTCCTCCATCGTAGTCCCCCAAGACGGTTGTTCTGTGCACAGGAAGAACGAATTCAGCCGGTTCTCACAAACCCGTCGCTCGCTCTCAGCAGGTTGCGCGTATAGTCCTTCGAGACACGGCGCTCGACAAGGTCGTTAGCCGCAAGATTCTCCACCGCCTCGCCGCTTTGCATCACCATCAGCCGCTCGCACATATGGGTGATGATGGCGAGGTCGTGGCTGACCATCAGGAAGGTCAGCTTGCGCCGCTTGCGTACCTCTTCCAACAGGTTGAGCACTTCCGCCTGCACCGAGGCGTCGAGCGCCGAGGTCGGCTCGTCGAGCAGCAGGATCGAGGGTTCGAGGATCAGCGCACGGGCGATCGCCACGCGCTGGCGCTGGCCGCCTGACAATTGGTGCGAATAGCGGAAGCGGAAGCCGTTGCCGAGGCCGACCTCGTCGAGCGCCCGCTGGATACGCTTTTCGCCGTCGGCAAAGCCATGGATGGCAAGCGGCTCCTGCAGCAGGCGGTCGACGGTCTGGCGCGGGTGCAGCGAGCCGTACGGATCCTGGAAGACCATCTGCACTTCGCGGTAGAAGGCCTTGTCGCGGCGTGGCCCGAGCGTCTTGCCGTTGACGGCGATGCCGCCCGATGCGACCGGTGCAAGGCCGGCGATGGCCCGAAGCAGCGTCGATTTGCCGGAGCCGGATTCGCCGACCAGGCCAAAGGATTCGCCCGGCTGCACGTAGAGGCTGACGCCCTTCAGCGCGCGAAAACGGTCGAAGATCACTTCCAGCCTGTCGACGGCAATCGCGGAAGTCATGCCGCCCACTCCGGCTTGCGGTCGAGCACCGGCAGCGGGTGGCGGTCGGCGCCGATCTTGGGCATGCAATTGAGCAGGCCGCGCGTGTAGGGATGCTGGGCATGGCCGAGTTCGGACGCCTTGAGCTGCTCGACCACCTTGCCGGCATACATGACGATGACGCGGTCGCAGAAGGACGAGACCAGGCGCAGATCGTGCGAGATGAAGATCAGCCCCATGCCGCGCTCACTGACCAGCCGGTCGAGAATGCCTAGCACATCAAGCTGCACGGTGACGTCGAGCGCCGAGGTCGGCTCGTCGGCGATCATCATTTCCGGACCGGCGATCAGCATCATGGCGATCATTGCGCGCTGGCCCATGCCGCCCGAAACTTCATGCGGATGCAGGTTGAAGACGCGAGAGGGATCACGGATCTGCACCGCCTCCAGCATGGCCAATGCGCGGTCGCGTGCCTCGGCCTTGCCGACCTTTTCATGGGTGCGCAGCGTCTCGACGATCTGGCGGCCGATGCTCATGACAGGGTCGAGCGAATATTTCGGGTCCTGCAGGATCATGGCGATGCGTTTGCCGCGCAGCTTCCGGCGTTCGCGCGGCGAGACGCTGAGCAGGTCGATGCCGTCGAAGGCGAGCTTGTTGGCCGATATCCGGGCCTGCGGCGGCGTCAGCCCCATGATGGCGCGGCCGGTTTGCGATTTTCCCGAGCCCGACTCGCCGACGATGCCGAGCCGTTCGCGGCCGAGCGAAAAGGAAACGCCGCGCACCGCCTCGATTAGACCGGTGCGGGTCGGGAAGGTGACGCGCAGGTCGTCGACGTCGAGAAGCGTCTTCGTTTCCCTGCTCATTGGTCACCACTGCGAGGATCGAGCGCGTCGCGCAGGCCGTCGCCGAGCAGGTTGAAGCCGAGGCTGACGATGAGGATGGCGAAACCCGGCGCACCGGCCACCCACCACTGGTCGAGCACGAAGCGGCGGCCCGACGCGATCATCGTGCCCCATTCGGGCAGCGGCGGTTGCGCGCCGAGGCCGAGGAAACCGAGCCCGGCGGCGGTCAGGATGATGCCGGCCATGTCGAGCGTCACCCTGACGATCAGGGACGAAATGCAAAGCGGCATGATATGGCGCAGCACGATGCGGAAGGGCGAGGCGCCCATCAGCTGCACCGCCTTGATGTAATCGGAATTGCGCACCGTCAGCGTCTCTGCCCGCGCGATGCGGGCGTAGGGCGGCCATGAGGTGATGGCGATGGCCAGCACCGCATTCTCGATGCCGGGGCCAAGTGCTGCGACAAAGGCCAGCGCCAGGATCAGCTTGGGAAAGGCGAGGAAGATGTCCGTGATGCGCATCAGGATGGCATCGGTCCAGCCGCCGGCATAGCCGGCCACCGTGCCGACCAGAAGGCCGATCGGTGCCGCGATGATGGCGACCAGGATGACCACATAAAGGGTCCAGCGCGAGCCGTAGAGGATGCGCGACAGGATATCGCGGCCGAGATCATCGGTGCCGAACCAGTGCTCGGCGCTCGGCGCCAGCAGGCGCGCGTTCTTCAGGTCGCCGAACGTCGGAGAATAAGGTGCCAGCACGCCGGCAAGGGCGGCAACGACCAGCAGGGCAACGATGATGAGCAGGCCGAGAAAGGCCAGACGGTTGGCGGAAAAGCGCCGCCACGCCACATAGGCGCGGCCGAGCCTTGCCTGCATGCGCGAGGCCGGCCGCTCGCTGAGCAGCCAATCGCGACGGCTCTGGATGGTCTCGACGCTCATGCGGACTTCGTCCTCGGATCGAGCACCCGATACAGCAGGTCGGAGAGGAGATTGATGGCGATGAACACCGAGCCGATGACGATGGTGCCGCCGAGCACCGCATTCATGTCGGCGTTCTGCAGCGAATTGGTGATGTAAAGGCCGATGCCCGGCCACGAGAACACGGTTTCGGTGAGCACCGAGCCTTCGAGCAGCCCGGCATAGGAGAGCGCGATCACCGTCACCATCGGCACCGCCGCATTGCGCAGCGCGTGGCCCCAGATGATGCGGGTTTCCGACAGGCCCTTGGCGCGCGCCGCGACGATGTATTCCTGCGACAGTTCGTTGAGCATGAACGAGCGCGTCATGCGGCTGATATAGGCGAGCGAGAAGTAGCCGAGCAGCGATGCCGGCAGGATGATGTGGCGGAAGGCGTCGTAAAACACGTCCCACTGCCCCTGCATCGCGGAGTCGAGGAGATAGAAGCCGGTGATCGGCGTAAAAGTGTATTCGTAGACGACGTCGAGCCGCGCCGGGAAGGCAACCCATTGCAGCTTGGCATAGAACAGCACCAGCGCCAGCAGGCCGAGCCAGAAGATCGGCACGGAATAGCCGATCAGGCCGATGATGCGCACGATCTGGTCGATGAGACTGCCGCGCTTGACCGCCGCCAGCACGCCGAGCGGCACGCCGAACAGCGCCCCGATAAGCGTTCCCAGCGTCGCCAGTTCGGTGGTGGCCGGCAGCGCCCGGCGAATGTCGGTCATGACCGGATTGGTGGTCAGCACTGAGATGCCGAAATTACCGTTCAGGGCATTTTTCACATAGATGTAGAACTGCTCGATCAACGGCAGGTCGAGGCCCATCTCGCGGCGCGTGCGCTCGACGACATTGGCCGGCGCCCGGTCGCCGAGCACCGCCAGCACCGGGTCGATCGGAATGACGCGGCCGATGAAGAAGGTGACCGCGAGCAGGCCAAGATAGGTCGTGATCGCAATGACCAGGAAACGGCCAAGCGATGACGCAATAGCGACGGCGCGGGCGCTGCCGCGCCCCGCCGCCACTTCCTTTTCAACCGTGCTCATGCCGCGTGTCCGCGGGCACTATTCCTTGGACACCGGCCCGACGAAATTGGTGTCGAAGCTCGGGCCGAGCGCAAAGCCCTTGAGGTTCTTGCGCAGGCCGGCGACTTCCAGCTGCTGGTGGATGACGACGAAGGGGCTGGTGTCGAGGATTTTCTTCTCGAGATCCTTGTACATGTCGGCGCGTTTTCCGGCGTCCTTCTCGAGCAGTGCTGCTTCCGTTTCCTTGGTCAGGTCCGGAATGTCCCAGGCGTTGCGCCAGGCGAGCGTCTTGGACTTGCCCGCATCCGAATTGTCCGGGTTCGAGGCAAAGGTCTGGGCGTTGGAATTCGGGTCGAAATAATCCTGGCCCCACTGGCCGATATAGATGTCGTGGTTGCGGGCGCGATATTTGGTCAGCGTCTGCTTGCCGTCGCCCGGGATGATCTCGAGCTTGATGCCGGCCTGGCCAAGCGTCTGCTGGATCGATTCCGCCATGCCGGTCGTCGGCTGGCCGGTGCGTACGTCCATGGTTACGCTGAAGCCGTCGGGCAAGCCGGCCTTGGCCAGCAATTCCTTGGCCTTGGCGACATCGAGCTTGAACGGATTCTCATCCAATTCGCCGAGCACGCCCTTGGGCAGGAAGGTCTGGTGGATTTCGCCGATGCCCTTGAGGATGGTGGAACTCAAGGCATCATAGTCGACCAGATATTTGAAGGCCTGGCGGACCTCCGGCTTTGCGAGGTTCGGGTTCTTCTGGTTGAGGCTGATGTAGTAGACGGTGCCCTTCGGCGCGCTGGTGGTCGTGAGATCGGCGTTCTTGGCGATGGCGTCGAGATCGTTCGGCTCGAGATTGCGGGCAACGTCGATGTCGCCGGCTTCGAGCGCCAGGCGCTGGCCCGAGCTTTCCTTCATGTTGCGATAGATGACGCGGGCAAGCTTGGCCTTTTCGCCATGGTAATTGTCGTTGCGCTCGAGAACGACTGCCTCATTGGCGCGCCATTCGCGCAGCTTGAAGACGCCGGAGCCGGCATAGCCGGTCTTCAGCCAGGCATTGCCGAAATCATTGTCCCATTTGTAGTCGGCGCTCGGCGTGACCGCCGCGACATGTTCCTTGACCAGCTTGGCGTCGACCACCGAAGCGACCGTTGCCGACAGGCAGTTCAGGACGAAGCTCGGGGCATAAGCCTTGTCGACGGTGAACTGGAAAGTGGTCTCGTCGACCGCCTTGGCCTTCTCGGCGACGTTGTCGCCGCTGATGCCGAATTGGCCGATGATGAAGGCCGGGCTCTTGTCGAGCTTGACGGCGCGTTCGAACGACCAGGCGACGTCGGCCGCGGTGATCGGGTTGCCGGAAGCGAATTTCAGGCCGGGCTTGAGTTTGAAGGTGTAGGTCAGGCCGTCATCGGAGACGGTCCAGCTTTCGGCGAGGTCGCCCTTGACCTTGGAGGTGTCGCTGAGGTCGAGACGGACAAGCAGATCATAGGTGTTGCCGGTGACCTCGGCGGTCGACAGCTCGAACGCCTCGCCCGGATCCATGGAGATGATGTCGTCGATCGCAAAACCTTCGACCAGCGTGTCGGCGGGCGTGACCGCACCGGCGGGTGCGCCGGCCAGAAGCAGCGCGGACATGGCTGCACCCGCGAGCAGGAAGCGAGAGCGTAGAGCAAACTTTTCCATCATCATCGTGATTGTTCCCTGTTTTGTTGTTTGTTGACCTGAGTTCCCGGCTCAGGGTTGTGGAATTCTTTTCGGGCCTTGAGACGGCCCCACTGACCTCTTACCGTTGCGGTTTTTGTCCAGTTGGTCAACACCATATCCGGCGGCCTCGTGGCGGGCAACGAGCATTTATACGACGGCTCAATGGGCCAGAAAGGCTGGTGGATGTCGACGCATAAGCCAGCCAATAGAGGCTGCCGATCGGGGAAAATCTGGCGAATGTCGCGGCTACTTCAGCGCCGCGACCAGGCCGGCGTCAGGGAAGCAGGTGGCGGCGCGGCCGTTCTTGGCTTGCCACGTGCCGATCGAACGGCGGGTCTTGAAGCCGGGCAGGCCATCGGCGCTGCCGACATCATAGCCCTTGGCTTCCAGCGACCGCTGCAGGGCCGCGATGTCCGAACGGTGGAGCCCGCCAACCGCGCCCCAGCTGCCGGCAAAATTCGCGTCGCCATGGGCGATGCGATCGGCGCCGTGGCCGATGAACAGCGCGTAGAGGTCGCTGGTGTTGTATTGCTTCAGCACGTAGAAATTGGGCGTGGCGACAAAGGCCGGGCCGCTGCGCCCTGCCGGCATCAGCAGGAAGCCTTCGGCCTTCAGTTCACTCGCCGGAAACGGTTTGCCGCCAACGCGCTTGATGCCCATATCAGCCCATTGCGAGATTTTCTTGCCCTGGTCCGGGCCTTCCAGCGAACAGGAAACGCTTTCCGGCACCGTCACCTCGAAACCCCAGCCACGGCCCTTTATCCAGCCATAGTGGACGAGATAATTGGCGATCGAGGCCAGCACGTCCGGCGTCGACTTCCAGATGTCGGCGCGGCCGTCGCCGTCGAAATCGACGGCATGTTTCAGGAACGAGGTCGGCATGAATTGCGGCTGGCCGAGCGCTCCGGCCCACGACGATTTCATCGCGCCGACCGGAGCAAGACCGCGCTCGACGATCTCGAGTGCAGCAAGCAACTCGGTGCGGAAGAAGTCCTTCCTGGTCGACATGAACGCTTTGGTGCCCAGCACTTCGAAGGCGTCGTAAGGCACCTTCGCCGCGCCGAATCCGGTCTCGCGGCCCCAGATCGCCAGCAGCACTTCGCCCGGCACACCATAGCGCTTTTCGATTGATGCAAGTGTCCTGGCATTGGTGGCTTCGCGCGCCCGCCCGCCCGCCGTCACCGCACGAACCGTTTTCTCGGCGAAATAGGCGCCGGGCGAACCGAATTCGGCCTGGTGCTGTTTCCGCGGCGTGGTCGCCTTCTCGCCCGGCTTGACCAGGTCGGGCAGTTTCAGATTGGGCTTGATGCCGTCGAAGGCGGCATCGAAGGTGGTTTTGGAAATGCCTTGTGACTTGGCCTGCGGCCAGAGGTCGTTCTGCAGCCAGGCGCGGAACTGGTCGTCGATCTTTGCGGCGGAGGCGGGGGTGGAAAGGAAGAGGAAGGCAAGGGCAGCCAGTAAGAATGCAAGACAAAACTGGCGAAGGCCGCGTTCTGGCGCGCCCCCCTCTGGCCTGCCGGCCATCTCCCCCTCAAGGGGGGAGATCGGCAGCTTCACGGGCGGCGCTCTGCCCGCAACGTGGGTGATTATCGAAAGCTGAGCCGCCAGCCAATCTCCCCCCTTGAGGGGGAGATGTCCGGCAGGACAGAGGGGGGTGTTTGGCACCAGCCTTGGTGGACGCGCAAAAATCATGACCCGCATCCTCTGCCGCAACTTTGTCAAAACGCCGTCCGCGAGCGCAGCGCCGCGGCCAGCGTGCCCTCGTCGAGATAGTCGAGTTCGCCGCCGACCGGCACGCCATGCGCGAGCCGTGTCACCTTGATGTCGAAGCCGGAGAGCTGATCGGTGAGGTAATGCGCGGTCGTCTGGCCCTCCACCGTCGCATTGACGGCGAGGATGATCTCCTTGACCTCGCCACCGGCGACGCGGTCGACCAGCGACCGCATGTTGAGCTGGTCGGGGCCGATGCCGTCGAGCGGCGACAATGTGCCGCCGAGAACGTGGTAGCGCACATTCATCGCCGCCGCGCGCTCCAGCGCCCACAGGTCGGAGACGTCCTCGACGACGATGATGGTGCCGGCATCGCGGCGCGGGTCGGTGCAGATCATGCAAGGGTCCGATGTGTCGACATTGCCGCAGGTCGAGCAGATGCGCACCTTGTCGGCCGCTTCGGCCATGGCGGCGGCCAGCGGCGACAAAAGCTGCTCCTTCTTCTTGATCAGATGAAGGGCCGCACGCCTGGCCGACCGGGGACCCAGCCCCGGCACCTTGGCCAGGAGCTGGATCAGACGTTCGATCTCGGGACCGGCGATTCGCTTCGACATCGCTCTGATCTAGAGCAATTCCAGGAAAAGTGCGAAGCGGTTTTCCCGGGAAAAGCGCGAAGCGCTTTCCCTTGGGAATTGCGTCAAAACGAAAAGCTGGAGCGGTTCACCGTTTCCGCGAAACGGTGAACCGCTCCAGGATTTTTCAGAGCGCTTTGGAACATCCCGCATCCGCATGAACCACCATATTAGCCGGGCGGACCATTGGACAGACCATAGAGCGCAGATCAGTTGGCTTCGAGCGGCCGGCCCTGGCTGACGATCATCGCGCCGACAGCGTCGGTGTTCTCAGGCGTCGACTGGAATCCCATAGACGCCTCTTGCGGCGCGTCCTCGACCGAGGAGATGACCCTTGTCCTTGTGTTCAAGGTTCCGCCAAAACGGGCGGCATCCGGTTCCTCCATCGGCTCCTGCATCGCCACCACCGTCGGCTCCGCCGAGACACGCGCGGATTTCGCGGTCGGCGCGGCGGCCGCGGTCATATAGGTCTGCTGGGCAGGGACGGACCGGACGGTCGCCGGCTTGGCCGGACGCACCGGCTCGGCGGACGCGACCATCGTCACCGGCTCCGCTGGCTTCTGCGGCGCCGCCGAGGCAATGGCGACCTGCGGCTCGTCCGGCAGCGGCTGCCAGTTGCGGCCGCGCTTCTCATAGAAGGCATTGCCGCCGGCAACCATGGTGTAGTGCATGTTCTTGTAGGGGAAGCGTAAGCCGGCGGTGTGGAAGAACATGGTGTTCTTGAGCTTGGCCTTGCGCTCACCCTTGAGCACCGCCTCGGCAGCCTCTTCGACATCGGGCATTGCGCGTGAATTCATCGGCCTTGTCATGACGCCGGGGGCGAACTGCCCACGCTCGCCCACCACCTGGCAGATGGTGCTGCCGTGCTTGCCGGAGCGCAGCCGGTTCATCACCACCGTGCCGACCGCGATCATGCCGTCGCGGCTCGAGCGGTTGGACTCGAAGAACATCGCCCGTTCCAGGCATTCCTTGTCCTTCGGCGTATGGCTGTAGGCCCGTGAGCTCAGGAAACCCGGCGTGATGGCGTCGGTCAGGCTGGCGACGGACATGCCGTGTGACGTGGTCTGGCTGCAGGCAGCCAAAAACAGGGGTGAAATGACGGCGCCGAGCAACAGCGGCGTCTTCCATCGCGTGGCAATCAACAGGTAACCCTCTCACTTCCATGCCCGCCCCCAGGCTGCGGCAAGAATGAGACACTTTCGGGCAAAATGATGGCCAAAACGTTATTGATGAGGCTCTGTTGCCAAATTGGTACAGTTGCATGACCTAAAAGTGAATTAGTGCCCCACTGTAATGGCCGCCGGCTGGCCGGGCTCAAGCTCCTCGACCTTCTCCGAAAACAGGCCGCGCCGGAGGAACAGCGTCCGCGCCTCCCTGGCCGTCGGCGCGATCTTTCCCGGCCAGTCGCTGTCTATGAACTCAGCCTTGGTGAAGTCCGGATTTGTCTCGCTCGCTGCCTCCAGGAACTCGGCGATCTCCAGCACGATCGCGCGCTCGTCCTTTGAAAGCGCCGATGTGCCGGCTTCGATCGACGGGCGATGGACGAAATCCTCGAACAGGTAGAAATAACCCTTGATGCCGACGAGATCGACGCCGTCGTCACAATCGGCCAGGATTTCCAGGATCTCGTAGATCCTGTTGCGGATACGCTGCTCGATCAGTCTTTCGGAGGGCTCTTCGGTCATGGCGATCATGGGCGCGCGCGCCGAATGCTAGAAGGGCAGTTTCATTCCCGGCGGGATCGGCAGACCTGCGGTCAGCGCCTTGGTCTTTTCCTGCATGATCTGCTCGACCTTGGTCTTGGCGTCGTTGTGAGCGGCCAGCACCAGGTCTTCCAGGATCTCGACATCGTCTTCCTTGAACAGAGACGGATCGATCTTCAGCGACTTCATCTCGAATTTTCCGGTCAGCGTCACATTGACCAGGCCGCCGCCGGCCTGGCCGGACGCTTCCAGCGTGGCGATCTCGTCCTGCATGGCCTGGAACTTGGCCTGCATTTCCTTCGCCTTGCCCATCAGGCCGAGAAGATCTTTCATGGTCGGGTCCTTTGCGGATTCGTGGCTGGATCAGGTTTCATCGTCGTCAGCCGGCGGCTCTACCGGCACTTCAGCCTCTGTCGTTTCGGCTTCCGGCGCGTCTGGAATGCGCACGTCGATGATCTTGGCACCGGGAAAGCGCGCCAGGATGGCGGCCACGGTGGGATCGCTCTTGGCATCGAGAAATGCCGTCTCGCGTTTGGCCGATTCCATTTCGGCGAGCGTCTGGCCGCCCTCTTCCTTTGACAGCGAGACCAGCCAGCTGCGGCCGGTCCAGGCGCGAAGCTTCGTCGTCAGGTCGTTGAGCAGCATCTTGGGCGCATCGCTGGTCAGGCCGACGTCGATGCGGCCGGGCTCGATACGCACGAACCGGATGCAGCTCTTGACCAGCACCTTGAAGGCGATGTCGCGCTGCGCGTCGGCGAGCGCAATGATGTCGGCCAGCGACTTCAGCGGCGCCGATTCCATGGCCGGCTCCGGCGGAGCGACGTAGGCAACGGCAGCAGGCGAGGCTTCGACCAGCCGCATGCTCTGTGCCCCGCCCGATCCGGATGGCATGCGCGTCTGCGCCACCGCGCTGGCACCACCGCCATTGCCGGAACTTGCCGACGTCCCATTCGGGCGCGGCGCGCCATTCTGCATAGGCGCAGCGCTATCGAGCGATCTCAGCGCCTCGTCCAGCGTCGGCAGATCGGCGGCATGCGCCAGCCGGATCAGCACCATTTCGGCGGCACTCACCGGCCGGTTGGAAGACTGCACCTCGGGGATGCCCTTGAGCAGCATCTGCCATGTCCGTGACAGCACCCTGACCGACAGCGTTCTGGCGAAATCGGCGCCGCGCTGCCGCTCGTCCTCCGACAGCGAGGCATCCTCGATGGCCGTCGGCACGAAACGCAGCCGGGTGACGAGATGGTTGAATTCGGCAAGATCGGTCAGCACGGCGGCTGGATCGGCGCCGGTGTCATACTGCGCACGGAATTCGCCAAGGGCTGCCGCCACATCGCCCTTCATCACATGTTCGAACAGGTCGACGATGCGGGCGCGGTCGGCGAGCCCGAGCATCGCCCGAACCGCATCGGCGCCGACAGAGCCGGCGCCATGGGCAATCGCCTGGTCGAGGATGGAGAGCGAATCACGGGCCGAGCCCTCGGCGGCGCGCGCGATCATCGCCAGCGCGTCGTCGTCGACAGAAATGCCTTCCTGGGCCGAGATCGAGGACAGATGCGCGACCAGAGCGCCGGCGTCGATGCGCCTCAGGTCGAAGCGTTGGCAGCGCGACAGAACGGTGATCGGAACCTTGCGGATTTCGGTGGTGGCGAAGATGAATTTGACGTGCGGCGGCGGCTCTTCCAGCGTCTTCAGCAGGCCGTTGAAGGCTTGCGTCGACAGCATGTGCACTTCATCGATGATGTAGACCTTGTAGCGGGCCGAGACCGGCGCATAGCGCACGCGCTCGATGATATCCCTGATGTCGTCGATGCCGGTATGCGAGGCGGCGTCCATCTCGATGACGTCGACATGGCGGCCTTCCATGATCGCCTGGCAATGTTCGCCGAGGACGGCGAGGTCGACCGAAGGCTGGTCGATGTCAGCGGTTTTATAATTCAGGGCCCGCGCGAGGATGCGCGCCGTCGTGGTCTTGCCGACGCCGCGCACGCCGGTCAGCATCCAGGCCTGGGCGATGCGGCCGGTGGCAAAGGCATTGGTGAGGGTGCGCACCATCGGCTCCTGGCCGACCAGCTCGGAAAAATTCGAAGGACGGTACTTGCGCGCCAGCACGCGATAGGCGGCGGCCTTGCCTATCTCCAGGCTTTTTGGTCCCGAATTTCCGGCTTCGCTCATACGCCCGTAAAGCTCCAAATGGCCGCGCCCGAAGGCGGCCGATTCCTGCGCATAGTCTCGCCCGCGCTGCAATGCGTCGTCAATGTCGCGAGAGGGGCCGATGAGGTGGGAGGCTGGAACAATGACCCGTTCCGGGCTCGTTAGGGCTGCTTCCTTCCGGACCTGACCCGGTTGGCGAGTGGATCGTCCACCACCAACCTCCCGCTTTCCATATCGGCAATTGCGCGACGAAATGCAAGTCCGCCGAAGAAATCGTTAAATGTCGAATCGGCGCACCAGACCGTGAGGGCGCAATGATTCACTTGCAGCCCCCTTGCCGCCGCTCTAGCCTTCATGTGTTGAGCAAACCAAGAAAAGCAAGGGAAACGCCGATGCTGCCGGGCCTGGAGGCCGGATTTACGCTGGACGCACGGCTGGAGGCGGACAGCGAACAGTTGATGTGGCTTGGGCTGTGCGAATTGCGGGTGATGAACGACCGCCGCTGGCCATGGCTGCTGCTGGTGCCGCAGCGGCCCGGCGCGGAGGAAATCCATGATATGACGCCGCTCGACCAGGCGATGCTGACCTTCGAGACCAATATGGTGGCGCAGGCGCTGAAGAAGGCGACCGGCTGCACCAAGATCAACACCGGCGCGCTCGGCAACATCGTGCGCCAGCTGCACATCCATGTCATCGCGCGTTCGGAAGGTGATCCCGGCTGGCCAGGCCCTGTGTGGGGACATGGCCTGCGAGAGCCCTATCAACGTTCCGACTTGCGACGGTTTGCCGAAACGATCAAGGCGGCGCTATAAGCGTTCCCAGTGTCCATCCCTCAACATGTTCCAGAGTCCCCATGAGCTTCCGCCTGTTTGACGCGCCTTTGCGCGAGCCGAGCCAGTTCGTCGGCTTCGCCGGCAACACGATCGACCGGCAGTCCGAGAACCGGGCCGACGATTCGGTCGACAAGGCGCTGGCCGATCCGGCGACGCGGCTGCTTCTGATGCATGGCGGCCGGCTCTATCTGAAGCTCGGCGATGGCGGCGCTCTCGATCCCTGGTTCGGCGCCACCGAGAGCGAGCCCTTCAAGGTTTCCCTGGCGCAAGGCATCCTGCTCGGCTTTTCCGAACGAGGACCGGTGCTGGCCGTGCCCGCCGGCCTCGAACCCGAACAGCTTCCGGAAACAGTCAAGGCCATCGACTACCGCTCGGTCTACATGCAAGGGCTGATCGACGAGGCGGCGGCTGGCGCGATGGCGCAAGGGGCGGCCCTGCTTGCCTGGCATGCCAGCCATCGTTTCTGCAGCAAATGCGGTACAGAATCGCAGATGCGGGCGGGCGGCTACAAGCGGCATTGCCCGAATTGCGGCACCGAGCATTTTCCGCGCACCGACCCGGTGGCGATCATGCTGACGGCGACGCGGGAGAAGTGCCTGCTCGGGCGCGGCCGGCATTTCGCGCCGGGCATGTACTCGGCCCTTGCCGGCTTCATCGAGCCGGGCGAGACGATCGAGGCGGCGGTGCGCCGCGAGACGCTGGAAGAGGCCGGCATCCGGCTTGGCCGCGTCGTCTACCACGCCAGCCAGCCCTGGCCGTTTCCCTATTCGCTGATGATCGGCTGCTTCGGCGAGCCGCTCAACGACGACATCCAGGCCGATCTCAACGAGCTTGAGGACTGCCGCTGGTTTTTTCGCGACGAGGTGCGCCTGATGCTGGAAAGGACGCACAAGGACAATCTGGTCACGCCGCCGAAAGGCGCCATCGCGCATCACCTGATCCGCGCCTGGGTCGACTCGGAATGATGGCCGCGATTATTCAAAGACATTGCAGGAGCAGGACATGATCCGTCACACCGTCGTTTTCACGCTGAAGCATCCGCCGCATTCGCTGGAGGAAAAGCGGTTCCTGGTCGACGCCAAGAAAATCCTCACCGCGATCAGGGGCGTCACGCATTTCGAGCAATTGCGGCAGATCAGCCCCAAGAACGACTATCGTTTCGGCTTCTCGATGGAGTTCGCCGACCAGGCTGCCTACAACAGGTACAACGACCATCCCGACCATGTCGCCTTCGTGCGCGACCGCTGGGTGCCCGAGGTCGAGACCTTCATGGAGATCGACTATGTGCCGCTGGGCGCGGTGATTTAGGGCATGGTCCCGAAAAGTGGAAACCGGTTTTTGGAAAAGACCATGCCCAGTAGCGATCAGTCCGCAACCTTCCACTGCTCACGCGACTCGCTGGCCGGATAGACGCCCAGAATCCGCACTTCGCGCGAGAAGAAACGAAGCTCGTCCAGCGCCAGCTTGACCAGCGGGTCGTCGGGATGGCCCTCGATGTCGGCGTAGAACAGCGTCGCCGTGAAAGCGCCCAACTGGTAGCTCTCCAGCTTGGTCATGTTGATGCCGTTGGTGGCGAAGCCGCCCATCGCCTTGTAGAGCGCGGCCGGCACGTTGCGGACGCGGAAGATGAAGGTCGTCATCATCTTGACGTCAGGCGACGGGCGCTCGGCCCATAGCTTGTTCTTGGTCAGGACGACAAAGCGGGTGACGTTAGAGTCGGTGTCCTCGACGTTTTGCTCGATGATATCGAGCCCGTAGAGCGTCGCTGCCAGCGCGGGCGACAGCGCCGCCATGGTGCGGTCCTTGACCTCGGAGACCATCTTGGCGGCGCCGGCCGTGTCGCCGGCGACGATCGCCTTCCAGCCGTTCTTGCGGATGTATTTGCGGCACTGGCCAAGCGCGTGGATATGGCTGTGCACCATCTTGATCTCGTCGCGCCTGACGCCCGGCAGCACCATCAGCTGGAAATGGATCGGCAGGAAATATTCGCCGATGATGTGCAGCTTCGATTCCGGCAAGAGATGATGGATATCGGCGACGCGCCCGGCAATGGTGTTCTCGATCGGGATCATGGCGAGGTCGGCCTTGTTGGTCTCGACCGCGTTGAAGGCATCCTCGAAAGTCGGGCATGGCAACGGCTCCATCGAAGGGAACATGTTGCGGCTGGCGGTGTCGGAATTGGCGCCCGGCTCGCCTTGGAAGGATATTCTGTTGGTCTTTTCAGGCATGCCGATATCTCAGGTTGAAAGGATCTGTCTGGCGCGTTCGAGGTCTTCCGGCGTGTCGACGCCGAGCGGCAGCGACTGGACGATCTCGGCGTCGATGCGCATGCCGGCTTCCAGCGCCCGCAACTGCTCCAGCCGCTCGCGCCGTTCGAGCGGCGACGGCTTCAGCGCGACGAAACGCTCAAGTGCTTCGCGGCGATAGGCGTAGAGGCCGACGTGATGGTAGAGCGGCCCCTCGCCCCAAGGCGCCGTTGCGCGGGTGAAATAGAGCGCCCTCAGCCTGCTGCCGGAAAGCGGCGAGCCGACGATCTTGACGACATTGGGATTGGTCTTTTCCTCGTCGCGGACCATCTCGACGCCGAGCGTGGCGATATCCACCGCACTGTCCTCGAAAGGTCTGAGCGACGCGGCGATGATCTGGGGATCGATCGTCGGCAGGTCGCCTTGTACATTGACGATGGTTTCGACCTTGCGCCCGGAGTCGAGCGCGATCAGCGCCTCGTGGATGCGGTCGGAGCCGGATTCGTGATCCATGCGCGTCATCACGGCCTCGAAACCGTGCGCGCGCACCGCTTGCGCCACGCTTTGCGTATCGGTCGCCACCACCACTCGGCCAAGGCCGGCTTCGGCGGCACGGCGCGCGACATGGACGATCATCGGGGCGCCTGCGATGTCGGCCAGCGGCTTGCCCGGCAGGCGGGTCGAAGCCATGCGGGCCGGGATCAGGATCAGCGTGGACATTTCGGGTGCAAGGCGTCTCGAAAGAGGACAGGGAAAGTGGCAAAAGGTCTCACTGGAAGCGCCCTTATAGGTGTTGCAACGCCGCAGCAAAAGACCTAGTTTCCGCCCGATTTGACCGCCCTGGCAGGACGGGTCACGATACCGACGGACGGAGTGGACGGTTCTGTCCGCCGGAAAAGGGAGCAAGGGGCGTATGGATTCCAACGAAGTCAACAAACTGCTCGCCGGATTGCTCGGAACCGTTTTCGTCGTCTTCTCGGTCGGCATTGTGTCCGATGCGCTGTTTGCCTCGCCGGCGCCGGAAAAGCCCGGTTTCGCCATCGAGGCCGCCGAGCCCGCCGAAGGCGGTCCGGCCGCGCCTGCCGCCGCAGCCAAGCCGATCGCCGAACTGTTGGCGACCGCCAATGTCGAGCAAGGTGCTGCCGTCTTCAAGAAGTGCCAAGCCTGCCATTCCGGCGAAAAGGGCGGCCCCAACAAGGTCGGCCCGGACCTGTGGGACCTCATCGACCGCCCTGTCGCCGAGCATGAAGGTTTTGCCTATTCGGCCGGCATGAAGGAATTCTCCAAGGGCGGCGCCGAGAAGTGGACGTACGACAACCTCAACCACTTCATCACCTCGCCGAAGAAACTTGTGAAGGGCACCGCGATGGGCTTCGCCGGCCTGCCCAAGGACGAGGATCGCGCCAACGTCATCGCCTATCTGCGCACGCTGTCCGACAATCCCAAGCCGCTGCCGGCGCCGGGGGCTGCCGCAGATGCAGGCGCGCCCGCCGATGCAGCCGCTCCGGCAAAGCCGGCTGAGGGTGCCGCGCCGGCCGCTCCCGCCGCCCCGGCTCCGGCCGCACCGGCACCGGCGCCTGCCGAATAGCCAGATATCATCTCGACGACCTTGAAAAAGCCGGGTTCAGCCCGGCTTTTTTGTTGGGAAAACCGCATAGGCGGCGACAAAGCCGCGCATGGCGGTTTTCACGAGCGCCAAATCATCTAGATTGCCATGAACGGGCATTGCAAAGAGGATAGTGCATGACGGTTGGCCGAACGCTTCTCAAGTCGTTGCTGTCGGCTGCCCTTCTGGCGGCGGGATTGCAGGCTGCCCGCGCCGACGAATGGCGCACCACCTCATCGCTGATCGGCGAGTCCAAATACGGCGCCAATTTCCAGCACTACGACTACGTCAACCCGAACGCGCCCAAGGGCGGCACGCTGAATTCGGTGGTGCCAGGTACATTCGACAGCTTCAATCCCTACGTCGTCCAGGGATCACCGGCCGCCGGCCTCGTCGGGTTCGGCGGCGGCCTGCTCTACGACACGCTGATGGAGCAAGCGACCGACGAAGGCAGCACCAGCCATCCGCTGATCGCCGATGCCTACAAATATCCTGATGATTATTCCTCCGCGACCTACCGGCTCGATCCGCGCGCCAAATGGCATGACGGCCAGCCGATCACCGTCGATGACGTGATCTGGTCATTTCATGTGCTCAAGGCCAACAGCCCGCAATACAGCCGCTATTTTGAAAATGTCACCGATGCGGTGGCGATTTCGGATCGCGAGGTGGAGTTCCATTTCAACCAGAAGGGCAATCGCGAACTGCCCAAGATCATCGGCGACCTTGCCGTGCTGCCGAAACATTGGTGGGAAGGCACCGATGCCAACGGCAAGAAGCGGGACGTAACCAAGCCGACGCTGGAAATTCCGCTCGGTTCGGCCGCCTACAAGATCGCCAGCTTCAAGCCGGGCTCGGAAATCATCTGGCAGCGTGTGCCGGACTATTGGGCGGCCAAGCTGCCGGTGAAGATCGGCCGTGAGAACTTCGACACCCGACGCTACACCTATATCCTGGACGACAACGCTGCCTGGCTCGCCTTCACCAAGGGTGGGCTGGAAGACATCAACCGCGAATACAGTTCGCGCAAATGGGCGACGGCTTACAATTTCCCGGCATTCCAAGCCGGCGATGTCATCAAGAAGGATTTCCAGACCCAGGCGCCGGAACCGATGCAGGGCTTCGTCCTCAACCAGCGGCGGCCGCTGTTCCAGGACCGGCTGGTGCGTGAAGCGCTGACCATTCCGTTCGATTTCGAGAGCATGAACCGCACGCTGTTCTTCGGCTTCAACACCCGCACGTCGAGCTATTTCCAGGGCACCGAACTGGCGTCGAGCGGATTGCCGCAAGGCAAGGAACTGGAGATCCTGGAAAAATACCGCGACAAGCTGCCGCCCGAACTTTTCACCCAGGAATTCAAGCTGCCGGTCTATGATTCGCCGCAGGCGGAACGGAAGTACCTGAAACAGGCGGTCGATCTCTTCGCCAAGGCGGGCTGGGTGATCAAGGGCGGCAAGATGGTCAATGCCAAGACCGGCGCGCCGTTCAAGTTCGAAATCCTCGGCTGGAACGACACCGACCAGGTCATCGCCAGCCCCTACATCGCCAATCTGCGCAAGATCGGTGTCGACGCCACTTTGCGCATCATCGACCAGACGCAGTACATCAACCGCGTCAACAATTTCGATTTCGATGTCGTTACCGGGATGCTGCAGCAGTCGGAATCGCCGGGCAACGAGCAGCGCGACTTCTGGAGCTCGAAAGCTGCCGACTCGCCCGGTTCGCGCAATCTGATGGGCATCAAGGACCCGACCGTCGACGCGCTGGTCGATCGCATTATCTTCGCGACGGATCGCGACGATCTCGTCGCCGCCACCCATGCGCTCGACCGCATCCTGCTGTGGAACTTCTACGTGGTTCCCCAATATTACCGGTCGGCGGTGTGGCTGGCCTATTGGGACAAGTTCAAATTCCCCGACAAGCAGCCTGCCTATGCCGGAGCCGACATCGATTCCTGGTGGATCGACCCGGACAAGGAGAAGGCGCTGGCGGCCAAATACAAGGGCGGCAATTGATGGCGGCCCTTGCCCGACGCGACTTCCTGGCCCTGGGCAGTGCCGCGGCAGCCGCCGCCTTGTTGCCCGGCCGGGCCTTCGCCGACATTGCGACCGGCACCAAGCTGCATGGCCTGTCGGCCTTCGGCGACCTCAAATACAAACCCGATTTCGCGCATTTCGACTACGTCAACCCTGACGCCCCAAAGGGCGGCCAGATGAATTTCGCGCCGCCGAACTCGACCCTCAATCAGAGCTTCCTGACCTTCAACACCCTGAATTTCCTGGTGTTGAAGGGAGAGGCTCCGCCGCGCGCCGAACTCTGTTTCGATTCCCTGATGACAAGCGCGCTCAATGAGCCGGATGCGGCCTACGGCCTGCTCGCCGAAACCGTTACCCTGTCGCCAGACCGCAACGGTTTCCGCTTCGCCCTGCGACCGCAAGCGCGTTTCCATGACGGCTCGCCGCTGACCGCGGACGACGTTGTCTTCGCGCTGAAGCTTTATAAGGACAAGGGCCATCCGAACCTTTCCCAGGCGTTGCGGTACATGACCGACGCGGTTGCGGTCGATCCCGCCACCGTCAACCTCACTTTCAACGGCGAACAGTCAGCGCAAAACATCCTGGCGATCGTGGGGATGCCGATCGTCTCCAAGGCCTTTTACACGGCCAATGATTTCGATGCCTCGACCATGACACCGCCGCTTGGCTCGGGTCCCTACAAGATTGGACGCGTGGCGGCCGGACAGACTGTCGAATATGACCGCGTGGCCGACTATTGGGGCCGCGATCTCCCAGTGAACCGCGGCCTCTACAATTTCGACCGCATCCGCATCGACTTCTATCTTGACCGGCAGGCGGCGTTCGAAGCCTTCAAGAAAGGCGACACGCATTTTCGCGAGGAATTCACCTCGCGGGTATGG
This sequence comes from Mesorhizobium sp. LMG17149, assembly GCF_024518695.1. Lineage (NCBI taxonomy): Bacteria > Pseudomonadati > Pseudomonadota > Alphaproteobacteria > Hyphomicrobiales > Phyllobacteriaceae > Mesorhizobium > Mesorhizobium sp. LMG17149. The sequence goes on along the minus strand of NZ_JANIFL010000003.1, from coordinate 111,737 downwards.
GCGACCGGATATGACTTTCCGGCGCTGAAGGACGGCAAGGTCGTCAAACGGGAATTTCCCGGCGAGAAGACGCCGGATATGCAGAGCGTCGCACTGAACCAGCGTCGTCCGCAATTCCGCGATGAGCGGGTGCGGCGGGCGATCGCCAGGTGCTTCGATTTCGAATGGATGAAGCGGGCGCTGTTTTACGGCTCCTACGAGCGTTCTCAATCGAACTTCGAACGGTCGGATTACAAGGCCGAAGGCCTGCCCTCGCCTGAGGAATTGGCCCTGCTGGAGCCGTTCCGGGCCGAATTGCCGCCAGAGGTTTTTGGTGAAGCGGTGACGCAGCCCCTTTCCGACGGTTCGGGCCATGACCGCAAGCTGCTGGGCGAGGCTTCGAGATTGCTTGCGCAGGCCGGCTGGAAGCGCGATGGCAGTTTCGTCGTCAACGACAAGGGTGAGCGGCTGCGGGTCGAAATGCTGGCGGAGGACGACGGCATCGTTCGCATCTACACCCCTTGGTCCGAGAATATGAAGGCGATCGGGATCGACGCATCGATCCGGCAAATCGATTCGGCGCAGTATGAGCAGCGGCACAGCAATTACGACTTCGATCTTGCCTTGCTGCATTGGTCGATCGGGGCGACGCCGACCGACGACAGCCTGCAGATGCTCTATGATTCCCGGATGGCGAAAATCCCGGGGCAGCGCAACTATCCGGGCACGGAAAGCAAGGCCATCGACGCCCTGATCGCGGCAGCCGGCAAGGCGAAAGACCGTATAGAACTCGTCACGGCGCTCAGAGCGCTCGACCGGGTCTTGCGCGCGCGGCTCGACTGGATTCCAACATACTATCTGGCGAATCACCGCGTCGCCTATTGGGACATGTTCGGCTTTGTCGAACAGAAGCCCGATTTCGGCTTTCCGGTCGAGACGCTGTGGTGGTTCGATAAGGGCAAGGCGGCAAAAATTGGCAAAGGCTGAGATGTTCGCTCAAGCGGGGCAAAAGGCCTGATGGGCGCCTATATCCTGCGCCGCATCCTGTTGATGATCCCGACCCTGTTCGGCATCATGGCGATATCCTTCGCCGTTATCCAGTTCGCCCCCGGCGGCCCGGTCGAGCAGGTTATCGCCCGGCTGACCAATCAGGGCGGCAGCGACCGCCTCGGCGGCGGTGGCGGCGACGCGGGTTCTGGGGGCAACCTGGATGTCGCCGGTGACGTCAGTTCGAAATATCGCGGGGCGCAGGGGCTCGATCCGGAATTCATCAAGAAGCTGGAAAAGCAGTTCGGCTTCGACAAGCCGCCGCTCGAGCGCTTCGGCATGATGCTGTGGAACTATGCCCGCTTCGATTTCGGCGACAGCTATTTCCGCGACATTTCGGTGCTCGACCTGATCCTGGAAAAAATGCCGGTGTCGATCTCGATCGGGCTGTGGATCACGCTTTTGTCCTACCTGATCTCGATCCCGCTCGGCATCCGCAAGGCGGTCAAGGACGGCACTCCCTTCGACGTCTGGACCAGCGGCGTCGTCATTGTCGGCTATGCCATTCCGGGCTTCCTGTTCGGCATCATGCTGATGGTGCTGTTTGCCGGCGGGTCTTTCTGGGACTGGTTTCCGCTGCGCGGCCTCACCTCGGACAATTGGGATCAATTGTCCTGGTGGGGAAAGATCGTCGACTATTTCTGGCACATGACCTTGCCGCTGACCGCGCTGGTGCTGTCGGCCTTCGCCACGACGACGCTATTGACCAAGAACTCGTTCCTCGAAGAAATCCGCAAGCAGTATGTGGTGACGGCGCGGGCCAAGGGCCTGTCGGAACGGCAGGTGCTCTACGGCCACGTCTTCCGCAACGCCATGCTGATCGTCATCGCCGGCTTTCCCGGCGCCTTCATCTCGGCCTTCTTCACCGGCTCGCTGCTGATCGAGAACATCTTCTCCCTCGATGGCCTCGGCCTGCTCGGCTTCCGGTCGGTGGTCGAGCGCGACTATCCGGTGGTGTTCGCCAATCTCTATATCTTCTCGCTGCTGGGGCTGTTCGTCGGTCTCTTGTCCGACCTGCTCTACACCTGGGTCGATCCGCGCATCGATTTCGAGCGGAGAGACGTCTGATGTCGGAGGCTACAGTCCCCGTGGGCGCGGCTCCCGCGCGGATCAAGCGGCCGTTTCTGTCGCCGCTCAACAAGCGGCGCCTGCAGAACTTCAGAGCCAACCGGCGCGGCTACTGGTCGCTGTGGATATTCCTCGTCCTGTTCGTGCTGTCGCTGTTTTCCGAGTTCATCGCCAACGACAAGCCGATCATCGCCTCCTACAAGGGCGAGATCCTGTTTCCGGTGCTGGTCGCCTACCCCGAGGAAAAATTCGGCGGTTTCTATGCCGTCACCGATTATCGCGACCCGGTCATCCAGGACGAGATCAACGCCAATGGCTGGATGATCTGGCCACCGGTGCGCTACTCCTATCAGACCGTCAACAACGCCATTCCGGAAGCAGCGCCGGCCAGGCCGTCTTGGCAGTATGACGCCACGAAGCGCTGCAACCAGTATCCGAAGGGTGCCGCCGACCCGGCCTGCATGGTCGGCAACTGGAATTGGCTAGGCACCGACGACCAGGCGCGCGACGTGCTGGCGCGCGTCATCTACGGCTTCCGCATTTCGGTGCTGTTCGGCCTGATCCTGACCGCCGGCTCGGCCTTGATCGGCGTCGCGGCCGGCGCCGTGCAAGGCTATTTCGGCGGCTGGACGGATCTCTTGTTCCAGCGTTTCATCGAAATCTGGTCTGCCATCCCGGTGCTCTATCTCCTGCTCATCGTCGCCGCCATCCTGCCGCCGGGCTTCTTCATCCTGCTCGGCCTGATGCTGCTGTTCTCCTGGGTGGCGCTGGTCGGTGTGGTGCGGGCCGAGTTCCTGCGCGCCCGCAATTTCGAATATGTCAACGCGGCCCGGGCGCTCGGCGTGCCCAACCGCACCATCATGTTCCGGCACCTGCTGCCCAACGCCATGGTGGCGACATTGACCTTCATGCCCTTCCTGCTCTCAGGCTCGATCTCGACGTTGACCTCGCTCGACTACCTCGGCTTTGGCCTGCCGCCCGGCTCCGCCTCGCTCGGCGAACTGCTCAAGCAGGCGCAGCGGAACCTCAATGCGCCGTGGCTCGGCATTTCCGGCTTCGTCGTCATCTCGCTGATGCTGTCGCTGCTGGTCTTCGTCGGCGAGGCGACGCGCGACGCCTTCGATCCGCGCAAGACGTTCAGATGAGCGAAGCCCCCTTGCTCAGCGTACAGGATCTCAGCGTCGCCTTCAGCCAGGGCGGCAGCCAGTCGTTGGCCGTCGACCACATCTCGTTCGACATCGCCAAGGGCGAGACAGTGGCGCTGGTCGGCGAATCCGGTTCCGGCAAATCGGTCTCGGCGCTTTCGGTGCTGAAGCTGTTGCCTTATCCAAGCGCCAGCCATCCCTCGGGAAAGATCCTGTTCCAGGGCGCCGACCTGCTGGCGATGAACGAGAAGCAGTTGCGGCAGGTGCGCGGCAACAAGATCACCATGATCTTCCAGGAGCCGATGACCTCGCTCAATCCGCTGCACACGATCGAGCATCAAATCGTCGAGATCCTGAAGCTGCATCAGGGCATGGCCGACCGCCCGGCCAAGGAGCGCACGCTGGCCTTGCTCAACGAGGTCGGCATCCGCGATCCGCACAAGCGCCTCGATGCCTATCCGCACCAGTTGTCCGGTGGCCAGCGCCAGCGCGTGATGATCGCCATGGCGCTGGCCAACGAGCCCGAACTTTTGATCGCCGACGAGCCGACGACGGCGCTCGACGTCACCGTGCAGGCGCAGATCCTCGAACTGCTGGCCGGGCTGAAGAGCCGCAAGGGCATGTCGATGCTGTTCATCACCCATGATCTCGGCATCGTGCGCAAGATCGCCGACCGTGTCTGCGTGATGACCAAGGGCAAGATAGTCGAGACCGGGCCGACCAAAGAGATCTTCGCCAATCCGCAGCATGCCTATACAAGGCATCTGCTGGCGGCCGAGCCGAAGGGCAAGCCGCCGGCCGCCAATGCCGCCGCCAAGCCGGTCATGACCGGCAAGGACATAAAGGTCTGGTTCCCGATCAAGCAGGGCTTCTTCCGCCGCACCGTCGACAATGTGAAGGCGGTGGACGGCATCGATGTCACCGTGCGCGCCGGCCAGACGCTCGGCGTGGTCGGCGAATCCGGCTCCGGCAAGACGACGCTCGGCCTGGCGCTGGCGCGCATGATCTCGTCGACCGGCACGATCCAGTTCAACGGCCGCGACATCAACCAGCTGTCCTTCAACGCCATGCGGCCGCTCAGGCGCGAATTGCAGATCGTCTTCCAGGATCCGTTCGGCTCGCTCAGCCCGCGCATGTCGATCGCCGAGATCATCGAGGAAGGCCTGAAAATCCACGAGCCGAAGCTGTCGCCCGACGAGCGCGACGACAAGGTGGCCGCCGTGCTGAAGGAGGTCGGGCTCGATCCGGCGACACGCAACCGCTATCCGCACGAGTTTTCCGGCGGCCAGCGCCAGCGCGTTGCCATCGCACGCGCCATGGTGCTCAACCCGCGCTTCGTCATGCTGGACGAGCCGACATCGGCACTCGACATGAGCGTGCAGGCGCAGGTCGTCGATCTGCTGCGCAGCCTGCAGGCCAAGCACGATCTCGCCTATCTCTTCATCAGCCATGATTTGAAAGTCATCCGCGCGCTCGCCAACGACGTCATCGTCATGCGCAATGGCAGGATCGTCGAAGCTGGTCCTTCCCAGCAGATTTTTGAAAATCCGCAAACCGACTATACTCGGGCGCTGATCTCGGCCGCCTTCAAGATCGAGACGGCACCGGTCGGCATCGTCAGCGAGTGATTTGCGTAGAGAGGGACTAAAAGACCGCAATGGAAAAAGGCCGTATCCTGCTTGCCGTCACCGGCTTTCATCCGCAGCGCTGGCGCGAGCTCCTGTCGGCCGAGCGCGAGGTGGTGCTGGAGCCTGACGGCGCCAGCGACCCGTCGATCACCTATGCCGTGGTGTGGAAGCAGAAGCCGAACCTGTTGTCGTCGCTGCCCAATCTGCGCGCCATCTTTTCGATCGGCGCCGGCGTCGATCATATCTTCGCCGATCCCGGCCTGCCCGATGTGCCGATCGTCAAGGTCGTCGCCGACAATCTCACCCAGTACATGACCGAATATGTCGTCTGGCGGGTTCTCGATCATCACCGCCAGGGCCTGCTCTACCGGTCGCAGCAGCCGAAGAAGATCTGGCACGAGCCGCAGCAGAGGCCTGCCGGTGACATTTCGGTCGGCATCATGGGCCTCGGCAGTCTCGGCCGCGCCGCGGCCTCGGTGCTTTTGTCGCTCGGCTTTGCCGTCAATGGCTGGTCGCGCACCGACAAGGCCATGGAAGGCGTCGCGACCTATTCCGGCGAAGCTGGACTGATCCCCTTCCTCAAGGCCACCGACATCCTGGTGGTGCTTTTGCCGCTGACGCCGGAGACCAAGGGCATTATCAACTACGGCGTGCTGAAGGAATTGCGGAAACGCAACGGCCTCGGCGGTTCGGTGCTGATCAATGCCGGGCGCGGCCGTCTGCAGAAGGATGCCGACATTTTGCGGGCGCTGGATGACGGCACATTGAAGGAGGCGAGCCTCGACGTGTTCGAGGTCGAACCGCTGCCGAAGACCAGTCCGCTGTGGGGGCATCCAAAAGTGTTCGTGACGCCGCACGCGGCAGCGACCTCCGACCCGGTGCATCTGGCGCCGATCATGCTGCGCCAGATGGACGCCTTCGAACGCGGTGAAAAGCTGGACAATCTGGTGGACCGCAAGGCGGGGTATTAGCCAGGCAGAGCGAGCTTCTTCTGCTTGTCCGGCTGGCCGCAGTCGCGTCGATCGATCGACCGGTTCATGGCATCGATCTCACCGCTTGCCTTGTCGGTATCGCGTTTGGCCTTGGAGCGCATGTCAGGTGTGAACGGGCCGAAGCCCATCGCCGGATTGGAGAATGTCGGCTTGGCCTTCGCCGGAAGGTTGTATTGCTGCGCCAAGCCGTTGCGCTGCGCCAGCAACTGATCGCACGGCACGGTGTCGTATTGCAGGGAGGACTGGACGTTCGCATCCTGCTGTTCCGACATCGAGGTGCCGCCGACACAGCCGGCGGTCAGCAGGCAAGAGGCCAAGATCATCATGTTCCAGCGCATCGGCTATGCTCCTCCTGATATCCCGCCCTGATGCGAGCAGATCGCAAATATCAGTCGCGCATGCAAATCGGACTTTTTCACAGCAAGAAGCGGCGAGGCTGCCCCTCCGCTGGCGCGTGGCTGACGGAGCATCAAACGAAAAACCCGCCTGCGCGGCGGGTCACTGGCGCAAATCAGCACCATGGGCGAAAATGTACCATAGCTGAGGGCAGGGTGTCAAGAAAAAATTCCTATCGCTGCCGGCAAAAGCTGCCGACACCGCCGAACTGGCTGTCGTCAGGTCCTTTGTCGGGCTGAGTTCGGAGCCCCGGCCACAACGACCAACCCGTTGACGTGTTCCCCACGATCCTGCCGGATGACGGTTGGCTCCAGTGAGAGGACCGAAAGCCCGTTGGCGGCCAGGACGTCGCGCACATAGTGTTGCGCATGCGCATAGCGGCGCGACGGCAGCAGCATGAAATCGCCATCGCCAGCCAGCGTTTCGACGGAAAACGCGAACAGGCCGTCCGTCGCCAGCAAGCGGGCAATCGTCTTCACCACGCCGTCCAGCGCGCCGACATAGATGAAAACATCGGCCACCGTCACCAGATCGGCTTTCGGACCGGCATAGGGAAAATCCCGCAGATCGGCCTTGTCGAGGAAATCGTAGACGCCCTTGGTCCGCGCCTTTCTCAGCATTTTGGCCGAAATGTCATACCCCTCCAGCCGGTCGACGATCGGCCGCAGCATCTGCCCCATCAGGCCGGTGCCGCAGCCGAGATCCAGAGCGAGCGGGAAGCGTCCTGGCCTTGCCGCTCGAATGGCCTGGTCGAGCATTTCAGGCAGGCGGTAACCCAGCCTGCCGACCAGGGACTCATCGAAGCTCTCGGCATAGTGGTCGAACAAGGTCTCGACGAAGGCGCTGGGGAGCGCGTCGGGCGCCGGCGCCTTGCCGATCAATTGCAGGTTCAGTGCAGCGCCTTGACGATCCGATGGATCGAGTTGCAGCGACATCGTCCAGGCCTGCGCGGCCAGCTCCGCCGCGCCCGCCGCCTGCTGCATCTCGCCGAGGCGAAACCAGCCCATCGCCCATTGCGGTGTCATTTCCAGGGCGCCGAGCAGCAATTCCGCCGCCGCCGCATGGTCCCCGTCCGCGTGCAGCATCTCGGCATAATCGGCACGGCGATCGGCGTTCAAGTCGCCGGACGAGGCCTGAAGCGGTTTCATGGCGATGGGTCCTGCCGGCGGATCGAGCCGGCGGTGCTCTATGCGGGAGTCAGCAGTGACTTACAACAGGCTTCCCGCCGCGGAATTATATCCTATCTTGGGGATCATGCGCGCCAGCGACCTGCTTCATCCCCGGCCCGAGGGCCTCTATTGCCCGCCGGGCGATTTCTTCATCGACCCGGTCCGGCCGGTCGACCGGGCATTGATCACGCATGGCCATTCCGACCATGCGCGTTCCGGCCACCGCTCGGTGCTGGCGACGCGGCAAACGCTCGACATTATGGGCCTGCGCTACGGTGAGAATTTCGCTGGCACGACGCAAGCGGCACAACTCGGCGAGACGATTGCACTCAATGGCATCAGCGTCAGCTTCCATCCAGCCGGCCATGTGCTGGGCTCGGCGCAGATATCCGTCGAGCATCAGGGCACGCGCATCGTCGCTTCCGGCGACTACAAGCGGCAGAGGGACGCAACCTGCGCGCCATTCGAGCCGATCCCGTGCGATGTGTTCATCACCGAAGCGACCTTCGGCCTTCCGGTGTTTCGCCATCCGCCCGACACAGAAGAAATCGCCCGCCTGCTGAAATCGGCAGCGCAGTTCCCCGAGCGCTCGCATCTGGTCGGCGCCTATGCGCTGGGCAAGGCGCAAAGGGTGACGCGGCTGTTGCGCGACGCCGGCTACGACAGGCCGCTCTACATCCATGGCGCGCTGGCCAAACTCAGTGAGTACTACCAGAGCCAAGGCATCGATCTCGGCACCCTCGAACCGGCGACCGTCGAAAGCGGCGGCAAGGATGATTTTACCGGCGCCATCGTCGTCGGCCCGCCATCGGCCTTCGCCGACCGCTGGGCGCGGCGTTTTCCCGATCCGATCTCGTGCTTCGCGTCGGGCTGGATGCGCATTCGCCAGCGCGCCAAGCAAGGCGGCGTCGAGCTGCCGCTGATCATCTCCGATCATGCCGACTGGGATGAGTTGACCGCCACCATCAGGGAGACCGGAGCCGAGGAGATCTGGGTGACGCATGGCCGCGAGGAAGCGCTGGTGCGCTGGTGCGAGCTCGAAGGCATCGCCGCCCGGCCGCTGCATCTGGTCGGCTACGAAGACGAGGGCGATTGAAGCCATGAACCGCTTCGCCGAGCTTCTCGACCGCCTGGTGCTGACGCCGTCGCGCAACGGCAAGCTGACCTTGCTGACCGACTATTTCCGCGCCGTGGAGGATCCCGATCGCGGGCTGGCGCTGGCTGCCATCACCGGCGATCTCCACATCGCCGCGGTCAAGCCGGCGATGCTGCGCATGCTGGTCACCGAACGCATGGATCCGGTGCTGTTCGGCTATTCCCACGATTATGTCGGCGATCTCGCCGAAACGGTGTCGCTGGTCTGGCCGCAAACGCCCGGAAACATCCCGAACCGCGAGCCGACGCTTGGCGACGTCGTGGCCAAACTGCAGGCGGCAAGCCGCTCCGACGGGCCGAAGGTGCTGGCAGGGCTGCTCGACAGCGCCGGCATCTCGGCACGCTTTGCCATCATCAAGCTGGTCACCGGCGGCCTGCGCATCGGCATGTCGGCGCGGCTGGCCAAACAGGCGCTGGCCGATTTCGGCAAGGTCGACGTGGCCGAGATCGAGGAACTCTGGCACGGGTTGACGCCGCCTTACACAGCGCTGTTCGCGTGGCTGGAAGGCAAGGCCGAAAAGCCCAGGAACACGGCGTTGGCATTGTTTCGCCCGGTGATGCTGTCGAACCCGGTCGGTGACGGCGATCTCGAAAAGCTCGATCCGGCGGATTATGCCGCCGAATGGAAATGGGACGGCATCCGTGTCCAGGCGGTGGCCGAGGGCGGCATCCGCCGGCTCTATTCGCGCACCGGTGACGATGTTTCCGGCGCCTTTCCGGACCTCGCCGATGCCATGCATTTTTCCGCAACGCTGGACGGCGAACTGCTTGTCGGCGATCCCCGAGAGGCGACGGGAACCTTCTCGGATCTGCAGCAACGGCTGAATCGCAAGACGGTGACACCGAAGATGCAGCAGCAATACCCGGCCTTCATGCGCTGCTACGATCTGCTCCAGGTCGGCGGCGAGGATCTGCGCGCGCTGCCGTTTCGCGAGCGGCGCGGCCGGCTGGAAGCGTTTGTCGGAACGCTCGACCCGAGCCGTTTCGATCTTTCGCCATTCGTCGACTTCACGGATTGGCAAACGCTTGAGGAACTGCGCCGGGTGCCGCCGCATCCGATCATCGAAGGCGTCATGCTGAAGCGCTGGGACTCAGCCTATGTCGCCGGCCGGCCGAAAGGTCCATGGTTCAAATGGAAACGCGATCCGCACACGGTGGACGCGGTGCTGATGTATGCCCAGCGCGGCCACGGCAAACGCTCGAGCTTCTATTCCGACTATACGTTCGGCGTCTGGACAGGTGCCGAAGGCGAAGAGGAACTGGTGCCGGTCGGCAAGGCCTATTTCGGCTTCACCGACGAGGAGTTGAAGCAGATCGACAAATATGTCCGCGACAACACGATCGAGCGTTTCGGGCCGGTGCGCTCGGTGCGGGCTGACCGCGACAACGGCCTTGTGCTGGAAGTCGCCTTCGAAGGGCTGAACCGCTCGACCCGGCACAAATCCGGCGTCGCCATGCGCTTTCCCCGCATTTCGCGGCTGCGCTGGGACAAGCCGGCCAACGAGGCCGACCGCATCGAGACGCTACAGGCGCTGCTCGACCGCTAGACCGTTCAGCGCTCTTACGGCTCGATCGAAACGCGGATTTCGTAGATGTCCGCGGCCTTACCCTGCTTGTCGAAGTCTGAATTGATGGCAATGGTGCCGGCCGAGCCCGGACGCTTGTCGGGAAACTGCACATCGAACAGATATTCGTTCTGCTGCTGGCCGACCGCATAGCGCTTGCGGCCGCAGTCGCCGAGTTCGCCGAAATTGCAGTCGACCGAAATCTGCGTCTCCTTGCCTTCTTCGGAGCGGGCAATGATGTCGAACACGGCATGTTTGCCGGCCAGCTTCTCCAGCACGCCTTGTCCGACGTCGAAACTGATCGCCGAACCGGACGCGCCGGAACGGATGCGCAGGAACGAACCGGTATCGTCCTTCATCACCTCGGCCCTGGCGTCAGACGGCGCGCTGACATGGGATGCATCGGCCGGCGAAAACACATTGATCCAGTCGCGCGCCTGGTCCGCGGCGCCGGGTTTTGCCGGACCGCCGTCGGCCGGTGTGAAATCGTCGTCCTCGACGGTCGGCGGCGCCTGCGGCGGGGCGGTGTCGAGTTGCGCGGATGTCTTGAACACGCCGGTCTGCACGGCGAAGAACAGGCCGATGCCAACCGCGGCGAGCAGTGTCACGGTCAGGAAGATGGCGGTCAGCGGCAGGCGACGTCCCCTTATGCGCCGTTCATCGCGGTCAGGCGCCACTTCCGTCGTCGCGCCGGCCGAGGCCGGAACCGACATGTCGATGGCCGGGGCATCGGGAAGCGTGGCGTCCGGCATGATGTCGGGAACGACGGGCAGGACGCGCGAGCGCGGCGCATCGGCAGCGGATTGCACGGGTCCGTCGACGACGACGTCGGGGGACGATGCCTGTCGGCCGGTTTCGACCGCGGGCGCCGAGTCCGCTCCGAGTTCGACCGCCGGTGCATCGCCCTGGGGGCCGACATCCGGCACCGCCGGCAGGAACTCGGATTCGATTTCGGTGATTTTCGCCTGGATTGCCTTGCGGCGCTTGATGGCGACCTCAACGGTCACACCGGGATTGGCCTGGAGCGCGCGATCAAGCGCGGCAAAAGCCGAGCGATAGACCCTCTCGCGAAACGCGCGGTCCTCGGCATTGCCTTTCTCCAAGGCGTTCCGGATCGCTTTTTCGATCGCGTCCAAGCGGGTCCCTCTGTCTTTGCCAACCTTGCCGTGATCGTTAGCCGCAGGCGACCAATCAATCAACGGGCGAGCGGCGTATTCTGCCTCGCAGAGGTGTGCAAAGTCCATTCCGGCGCTGTTCCGGCAACAAAATCAGCATGTTTCGCCGATTTTCGCGCACAGGGAGCACACGCACCGTGCGCCGCATTCCCTTGGCGACTGACTGGCGGACAAGGCGGCGGCCGGCTTTCGAGGGTGCCACGACGCCGACGCAGGAATTGCCAAGTCGCATCTTGAATTCGCGCCCGGTTGCGTCTATCACCGCCGCATCCTGGAGGCCTTGGCTTCCTGGGCCGCTTTAGCTCAGTTGGTAGAGCACCGCATTCGTAATGCGGGGGTCGCGTGTTCGAGTCACGCAAGCGGCACCATTCCTCCTCCATTTTTGTCGTCTGTCTGCCCCTTCGCAGCTGGTGCAAAGGATTGCGACGCCGGCCTGGCAGATCTGCCATTGTCGAGACCCCGGTTTGGTGTGAAACTCATGGCCCCAGCACGGGAGGTCAAAAATGCCCAACAATTTCAAGACCGGAGACGTCGTCAGGCTGAAATCCGGAGGCCCCAGGATGACGATCAGCGATGGCGCAGCTTCGGGCATGTATCTGTGCCACTGGTTCAATCGCGAGGGCGAGGTGTGGACCCCGCAACATGCCGGGTTCAAGCCCGAACAACTGATTGCGGCCGACCAGTCGGACTAGAGTTCCTTCCATCTCGATCGAGCCGGGATGGGCACCCTCTTTTGTCCGGGCGTGAACGGATCAGCAGGCGCGACCGACGGATTTTCCGGGTCGCGGCGTTTAACGGTTGAAGCGCGATGGCGGCACAAGCCGTCTGCGTCGCGCCAACCTGGAGACGCACAACATGGTCAGTCGTTCGATATCAGTCGTTGCCTTGAGTTTGCAGACCGTTGCGGCTTTCGCCCAGGCAACGACGCCGCCTGCACCGCCGACCGCCGCGCCACTTGCCGCGCCAGGCGCTTCGGGGACCAGGTCCGACATCACGCTGGCCAAATTCCAGAAGCGGCGCGAAAAGGCGATCATGGCGGCCGACACGGATGGCGACGGCAAGATCAGCCTGCTGGAATGGGAGGCCTTTCAGACGAAGCGCAACGTCAAGGGCGACGCCGCCAAATCCTTCGCGCGGATCGATTCCAACCATGACGGCTTCATCGATCGCGCCGAACTCGATGCATTCTTCGCCAGGCGCTTCGCCCGGCTGGACAAGATGCCGACGGCATTTTGACGGCCGACGAACTGCCGGGCCACAAAACCGCTCCCAAGCCGAAGCAATGACCAAGAGGTCAAGCAGGGAGCAATGACCAAGAGGCAATGACGCGCGATGAATATCGGGAGTGCGCCGACTGATGGCTGCGGATCCGGACGAGGAGCTGGTTCGCCGTGTTGGCGCCGGCGAGCCGGCAGCGGTGCAAACCCTCGTCGCGCGCAAGCTGCCGCGTATCCTGGCGCTTGCCGTGCGCATGCTCGGCGATGCGGCGGAGGCCGAGGATGTCGCCCAGGAAACCTTCGTGCGGATCTGGCGCCATGCCGCGAGCTGGCGGCGCGGCAATGCGCGCTTCGACAGCTGGATCCACCGGGTGACGCTCAACCTTTGCTACGACCGGCTGCGTCGCAGGCGCGAGTGGGTGACCGGCGACCTGCCGGAGATGGTCGACCCCGCGGCACTTCCCGATGCCCCTCGCCAGGAGGAAGCGCTTCGGGTCGAACGGGCGCTGCAAGCCATAGCGCCGCGCCAGCGCGAAGCCATCGTTCTGGTCTACTATCAGGAGATGTCCAATATCGAGGCGGCAGCGACCTTGCAGATCAGCGTCGATGCCCTGGAGAGCCTGCTTGCGCGCGGCCGGCGGTCGCTGCAGGCGATCCTGGCGGGGGATGGCGCCGATGAGTAAGCACCGGGCAAGCACCAACGCACCACGGCCATTGCGCCTTGCTGGTGCCGCTTGGCGCCCGGCGCCGACGGGCAAGGGGGCGACACATGGCTGAAGGATCCAGGAACGAACCCGCAATGGATGCCAGGCGCTTTGCCGTCTTGGCCCAGGCCTATGGCGGCGACTTGCGGCGATGGCCCGAGGCTGAGCGAATGGCCGGCACGGTCTTTGCCGCGAGCGGCGCGGGCAAGGCCATCTTGAGGCAGGCCGGGACACTTGACGCGCTGCTCGACAGCTACCGCGTCGACGCCCCGGACAAGGCACTGCACGGCAGCATTCTGCAGGCTGCCGGCCGGCACCTCGTCCAGCGCCGGCGTAAGCGGTTCTGGTGGCTGGGGCTGGGACTTGCCGGCATTGGTCTGGCCGGTGCCGTGGCAGGGCTGGCCCTGGTGACCATCGTCACGCCGGAGGTCCAGCCGGACCATTATGTGCTGGATGCCAATGCGACGGCGTTTGGCGATGCCGGCCCCGCTGCCGAGAACGGTGAGGAAAGCCTATGAGCACGCGCTGGGTCCGTGGTCTGGTTATTGCTTCCGTGGTGCTGAACGTCTTTCTTGCCGGCGCATTCGTCGGCGGTGCGGTCTGGCTGAGAAATGCCAAAACAGGTGTCTCGCTGGAATCGGCCGGCCGACAACTTCCCGACCAGGATCGCAAGGCGTTCCGCGAGGCGCTGCGCCAGGTTCGCGTGCAGTCCCGTCAGATCATTCTCGATGGCCAGCAGGCCAGGCAGCAGGCAGCGGACCTGCTGCAACAGCCTGTCATGGACAAGGCCGCCGTGTCGGCGGCCCTGGAGCGGGCACGCAACGCCGACGCGACGGTTCGCACCCGGCTCGAGCAGGCCATTGTCGACTTCGCGGCGAACACATCACCCGAAAACCGGAGCGTGCTGGCACAGGCATTGCTGCGCCACATGGAACGCCGCGCTGCCGTGGCGCCGAAAAAATCGCCATGACGACCGACGGAAAATGCTCGAGACGCCGTTTAATGAAGAGAAGGGACAAGCCTGCCCGATCGCACCGTGCCGGGCGGCCATCTTCAAACTCGAATGCACTCGGAGCCCAATTATGAGTCGCCTGAAAAACTATGCAGCAGCCGCTATCCTGGCGGTCAGTGGAACTGTCGTGACCGCCACCGCGTCCAGCGCGATGCCCGTCATGTCTGTAACCCATCCGGCCGCCCCGGCATTGGTCGAGCATGTCCGCTGGGGGTGCGGCATCGGCTGGCACCCGAACCGATGGGGCCGTTGCGTGCCGAACGGCGTCGTCGTCGTGCGCCCGCACTACCATTACTGGCACGCTCCGGTCTATGGCTGGCACCCGCACCATCACTGGCGCCGCTGGCACCATAACTGATCGAAGCACGGCGGGGCCAGGCACCTGGCCCCGCGTCAGCGCCGGCGCACGGGCAATCCTGTCAGCCAGCCCGGAGTTAAGGTTAGCGCCGCTCCAATCCGTGGACGCCCGCTAGATATCTCAGCCGATTGGGTCCGGCCCCAGCGTCGCCACCGTCTTCAGCGCGCCGTCGAGCATGTCGCCCTTCTCGTCCTTCAGCGCCATCTCGCGCAGGCGGCGGATCCAGTCGGCGGCGTCGGCTCGGCCCTTGACCAGGTCGAGCGCCGACAGCACGCGGTCGAATTTCGACTGTGCCCGGACATGGGTGTCGCTGTAGCCCTTGATCAGCCGGCGGCAATTGAGGATCTCGACGGCCAGTGCGTAGTCCTGGGGCACATGGTCGAGAGCCAGCGCGTACCAGCGATCGAGATGCGCGACCTCGACCTTGTGGCGCAGCAGACTACGGCGCCAGCGGCGCAGGCCGCCGATGAACCACAAAGCGGCAAAGCCGGCAAAACTGTCGGTGCGGATGCGGCGGCCATGATTGATGCGGCGATCGAGAAGGGCGGCGAGCTTCGGGCGGTCCTCGATGTAGCTGCCCAGACCCGCCGGCAGCGTGCCGCAGAACTCCTCGATGCGCGGGTGGAAATATTCGGTCACCTGCAGGATCGAGCCGTCCTTGACGCCGACCTCGCGGCGCACACGTTTGCCGCGCGTCGAGCGCGTCTTGAGATCGGCGACGCGGATCATGTCGTCGTAGCATAGCGCGTTGGCCAGATGCTTGGCAGCAGCGATCGACAGGCCATAGCCCTGAAGCGGCCCGTCCAGCGCGACGGCCTTGTCCAACCGGTCGAGATACTCGCGCCCATAGGCGATGTCCTGATAGTCGACGACCTTTCTCAAGCCCCGAAGTGCCATGTCGCGTACGGCTACCGGCAACAGGTCGATGCGGTCAGCCAAGGCCTGCCAGCCCTGCAGCAGGTTTTGCGGGCCACTCACCTGTCCTGTGCCCAGGGCAGATTCGACAATCGCGGGCTCAGCCGGCTTCTGCGCCGGTGCTGCCGTGCCGCGCGCGCGGTCAAACGCAGCGCCGAAGGCAGCAAGGCTGGCCTTGACGCCCCGGCCGCCGGCACCGATCGCCTGTTCGTAGCTCTCGCGGGTGAAGGGCAGCGCATCGGACCCCGCTAGCGCGCCAAGCAGGCTGGCCGAGATCATCGAGCCATTGTCGGCTGCGATCTTTTCCATGTCGAAAGCGATGAAGCGCTTCGATGCGGCTTCCGCCGTCGCATGCACCTTGGAGGACGAAGCCCGGCCATCGCCCGGTTCGATCTTTTCCGACACGGCGGCGATGCGGTGCGACGAGGCAATCAGCGTGGTGCGGTCGGGCGTGACGAAGCCGCGAATGATGGCACGGCCGGCTTCCATCAATTCGGCGGCGATCAGGATGTCGACATCGCCCTGCGACGGCGACAGGGCAAAGACCGGCAGCCGGCCGGTGTCGCGGGCCATCTCGACATAATAGATGGTGGCGCCGGTACGCTGGGCGACACCGGCGACCGAGGTCGATTGCGCAACATAGCCGTTGCGCTCGGCGACATCGGTGATCCAGTCGGCGAGCACGCCACCGCCCTGGCCGCCGACCGCCAGCACGGCGAGCTTGATGACACGCTCGCTATCCTGAGCGCCGGCGCGGGCGCGAAGTGGGGGGACAGCGTCAAGCATCGGCGAAGGTCAGCCGCCGGCTTTCGCGGCGTCGCTGCAACAGGCTGATGGTGGCGCGGCGCGCGGCTTCCAGGAAACGGTCCCAGCGGCTCGGATTGTGGACGACGTCGGCGCGGTAGAAGGATGGGCAGAGCACTGCCGCATCGGCGACCTCGCCGCAATTGCCGCAGCCGACGCAGCTCTGGTCGATATGAGCGACCGGATCGTCGCGCAGCGGATCGTCTGTTGACTTGACCGACAGCGAGGGACAGCCGGACAGCCGCATGCAGGCATGGTCGCCCGTGCAGATATCCTCATCGACACCGAATTTCGGTTTCACGACACGGGTCCCGCCCTTGATCGCCTTGTCGACCAGCGGCTTTTCGCGGCGCTGCCGGTTGAGCATGCATTCGGACGAGGCGACGATGACCTTCGGCCCTTTCTCGTCCGTCGTCAGCGCCTCGCGCAGCGTGTCCTGCATCTTGGTCACGTCATAGGTGCGGTCGACATGGCGCAGCCATTTGACACCCATGCCTTTGACCGCCTCGGTGATCGGATGTTTCGTCGACTTGGTCTTGTTGCCGGCGCGGGACGAGAGGATGTCCTGCCCACCCGTGGCCGCCGAGTAAAAATTGTCGACGATGACGATGACGCCGTCGTTCTTGTTGAAAACCGCATTGCCGATCGAAGAGGTCAGGCCGTTGTGCCAGAAGCCGCCATCGCCGACGAAGGAGATCGAGCGGCGCTTGGCATCGGGCGAATTGAAGGCTGAGGCGGAGGCCGGGCCCAGGCCATAGCCCATGGTGGTGGCGCCGAGTTCGAAAGGCGGCATGATCGAGAACAAATGGCAGCCGATGTCGGATGCGATATGGTGCTTGCCGAGTTCCTGCTCGACCAGCTTGGTCGCGGCAAAGATCGGCCGTTCCGGGCAGCCTATGCAGAAGCCCGGCGGACGGCCCGGCACGACATTGATCAGGTCGGCTGCGTCGACGCCGTCACCGACCTTGTTGGGCGCGCGCACTTCGCCGGGCAGAAGATGCGGCGCATCGGCGCGCAGGAAGGCGCCGATGCCGTCAAGCATGACCTGGCCGGTGTATTCGCCGGCCATCGGCAGGTACTCCTTGCCGACCAGCCTGGTGCCGCGACCGGCCTTGTGCAGCATCGAAGCAAAGGCCTGTTCGATGTAGTTGGGCTGGCCTTCCTCGACGACCAGCACCGCCTGCTTGCCCTCGCAGAATGACAGGAACTCGTCATCGATCAGCGGATAGACGGCGTTGAGCACATAGAGCGGCACGTCGGTGTCGCCATAAATGTCGGCAAGGCCGAGCCGCTGCAGCGCGCGGATGACCGAATTGTACATGCCGCCCTGCAGGACGATGCCGACCGAACCATGATCCGAGCCGAAGAACTCGTTGATCTTGTTCTTGGCGATGAAGTCCACCGCCGCCGGCCAGCGCTTCTGCACCTTCTCCTTCTCATGCAGGAAGGACGCTGGCGGCAGCACGATGCGGCCGGTGTCGCGGCGCGGTGCGTCAAGCGCATCGGCGACAGTCATCGGCGGCCGTTTGTTGTCCTTGGCGATGAAATGGCCGTGGACGTGGCAGCAGCGGATGCGCACCTGCAGCATGACCGGCGTGTTGGAAATCTCCGACAGTTCGAAACCGTCCTCCACCGCCTTGACGATCGATGGCAGATTGGGGCGCGGGTCGAGCAGCCAGACCTGGCTTTTCATGGCGAAGGCGTGGCTGCGCTCCTGCATGATCGAGGAGCCCTCGCCGTAGTCCTCGCCGACGATGATCAGCGCGCCGCCGGTGACCCCGCCGGAGGCGAGATTGGCGAGCGCATCGGAGGCGACATTGGTGCCGACCGTCGACTTGAAGGTCGCGGCGCCACGGATCGGGTAGTGCACCGAGGCGGCCAGCATGGCGGTGGCGGTGGCTTCCGAGGCGCTGGCCTCGAAATGCACGCCGAGCTCGCCCAGGATATCCTGCGCGTCGGCCAGCACGTCCATCAGATGGCTGATCGGCGCGCCCTGATAGCCGCCGACATAGCCGACGCCGCATTGCAGCAGCGCCTTGGTGATAGCGAGGATGCCTTCGCCGGCAAACTCCTCGCCGGCGCCGAGCCGGAGTTTCTCGACTTCCTTGGCAAAAGACCGTTCGGCCATTTTTTCAATCCTTCCGTTACCGCCTGAGGCTGGCGGCGCGTAGGTCTATCTGCTTGAGCATGACCTCTTCCGAAAACCGGGATCCACTTTTCGGGGTCATGCTAGATGTCGTGCTTGCGAATGTTCTTCAGCATCTTCAAAAGCGTGGCGATGAGTGCGGAATATTCGGCGTCGTCGATGTCGTCGAACATCGCCTCGAAGGCATCGTGCATGGCCGGCCAGGCGCGGGTGAACTCGGCGCGGCCCTCATCGGTCAGGAACACATGGCGGATGCGGCTGTCGGTGACGCCCTGCTCGCGCCGTACCAGACCCTGGCCCTCCAGTGAGTCGAGCGTCCGGCTCAAGGTCGACTGCTCGATCACCGTATAGACCGAGAGGTCGTTGACGGTGATGCCGTCGGTGACCGACAGCACGGCCAGCGTGCGCACCTGCGGAATGGTCAGGCCCTGCTTGCGGAAATCGTCGCGCAAGGTGGCGTTGTAGCGGCCCATGATGCGGTTCATCAGATAGGGCGCGAATTGCTGCAGGCCGATCTGCCCCAGGGTCGAAATGCGCTGGCGCTTCTCAGTGACCTTCTCTTCCATCACAGCCTCCCCGCCAGGAGAAAGCCGGAACCGCCGCCAAGGCCGGCCCCCGGGTGGGTCGAGGCGCCGATATGGTAGAGGCCCTTGATGCCGGTCTGATGGTTGCGGCTGGTCTTGAACGGCCGCCAAAGGAAGGACTGGTCGATGGTCGAGGAACCGCCATAGGGATCGCCGCCGACCAGATTGATGTTCATCGCCTCGAGATCGGCCGGCGAATAGGCGCGCCGCGCAATGACGCTGTCCTTGAAGCCCTCGATATGGCTGGCGAGGATCGCTTCAGCGCGATCGGCATAGGCTTCGCGCAGCACATCGGTCCATTGCCCGTCCGCTGGTGCCTGCAGCTTGCCGGCGGCGTCGCCCTTGATGTGGCGAGGCGCCTCGGGTAGTTGCAGCCAGAGGACCGCCTTGCCTTCCGGGCAGCGCGACGGGTCGAGCGCATGCGGCTGGCCAACACAGATGGTCGGCACCTCCGGCAGCATACCGCGCGCCGCCTCGTTGCAGGCTTTCGAGACGTCATCCAGCCCAGGCGTCAGATGCAGCAGTGCCACCTTGTCCAGGCCTTCGCCCCGCCATGCTGGCGATTTGTCCAGGGCGTAGTGGATCTGGAAATTGCCTTTGCCATAGCGGTATTTCCGCGTCGCCTCGACATCGGCTTTGGGAGCATCCGCGCCAAGCAGCCTGCCATAGAGCTGCGTCGGGGTGACCGAGCAGATGACGCTCTTGTTGGCCGTGATTGTCTCACCCGAGGCCAGCAGCACGCCGGTTGCCCGGCCATTGCTTTGAACGATCGAAGCGACGTCGGCGCCGGTGCGGGTGTCGCCGCCGCGTTCCCGGATCAAAGCCTCGAAGGCCGCCAGCAGGTTCTGCGCGCCACCCTTGACGATCGGCGCGCCCGCCGCCTCAAGCGCGAAAGCGATAACCCTGGCGATCTGGCCGGAGAACGCATCTTCAGGGCCTAATCCAGCATGCAGTACCCAGGGTGCCCACAACGCACGGATGGTTTCGGACTGGTAGGTGCTTTCGAGCCAGCCGCGCGCCGGCACGAGTGCCTCGCCGAGAAAGGCGGCAAGGCCACGCGGGCCACGGCGCCAGCCATCACCGGCCAGCAGCTTCGCTGTCGGATAGGACCACAGGCTGCCGCCGAGCAGGCCGAACAGCAGGCCGGCATTGCGCTCGATGCCGCCGACATCATCCGCGTGGCGGTCGCCCTCGCCTGCCGCGATCGCATTAAGGGCGACGACGTTGGCGGCACGGTCGGTGCTGAGCACGGCATGGCTGCCGTCCGGCCGCAGCACGCCGGTCGGCGTTCCCGTGTGGCAGAACTCCAGCCCGTGGCGCGCGAGGTCGGCGCCCAGTGCCGCAAAGGCCGGCGAGGTGATGAACAGCACGAAGGTCGTCGCCATCACGTCATGGATGAAGCCGGGCGCGGTGATCTCCTCGGTGCGCAGGCAGCCGCCGATGCGGTCGTTGCGCTCCAGGACGAGCACACGCGCCCCTTTGCCCCCGAGCATCGCCGCGCAGACCAGTGCGTTGATGCCGCTGCCGACGATGATGTGATCCGGCTGGGTCACGGCAAACGCTTTCGCTTAGCCCTTCGAAACCAGCGCCAGCGCGCGGATCGGGCTGCCGGTGCCATGTTCGATCTTGAGCGGCGCCGCGATCAGGATGGCGCCCTTCGGCGGCAGCTGGTCGAGGTTGCAGAGGCTGGCAAGACCGTAGCGGTTGGCCTTGTGCATCAGCGTGTGCGCCGGGAATGGCGGCTCCATGCCGCCGGCCTTGCCGGCATCCGTGCCGATCGTCTCCGAGCCCCAGCCCTTGATGTCCTTGCTGATCAGGAACTGGATGGCTTCGGCCGTCGGCCCCGGCGTGTGCGGGCCGGTCTCGTTGGCGTTGAGGAACTCGGCTTCCGAGCCGTTGCGCTTGTACCAGTCGGTGCGCATCACCACCCATTCGCCGGCATTGATCGCGCCATGCTCGGCTTCCCAAGCCTTGATGTGGTCGACGGTGAGCAGGAAATCGTGGTCGGCGGCGGCTTCCTTCGAACAGTCGATGACATTGACCGGGCCGACGAAATTCTGCGCCGGAATGGTGTCGGTGGCGCCGTCCGGATAATCCTTGCCGCTGATCCAATGCTGCGGCGCATCGAAATGCGTGCCCGAATGCTCGCCGAGCTTCAGCCAGTTCCAGGCCCACCACGGACCGTTCTTGTCGTAACGGGAGATGTTGTGGATCTCGACCTTCGGCGTGTCGACGGCGAGTTCTGGCGGCAGCTTGATCAACGGCGTGTCCGGCCCGAGTGGCGCCGACAGGTCGACCACCTTGATGGCGCCTGAAAGAAGCTGGCCGGCGACTTCGCCGAGGAGTTTTTGGGTGTCCATGGTTTGAAGTTCCCTCTTTCGTGTGATGATCAAGGCTCGTCTCGGCCCTTAATATCCTACTAGACGAAAACATATGCATCTGCAATTATCTTTAAGCATAAAGGAAATGGGGACGAGGCGTGAGCGAGTTCGACGCCATCTTTGTCGGGGCGGGCCACAACAGTCTGGCATGCGCCGCGCATTTGGCGCTCAAAGGCTGGAAAACCGGGATTTTCGAGGGCAGTGCAACAATCGGCGGCGCCGTCCAGACACGCGAATTCACCCTTCCCGGCTTCCGCCACGATTTCGGCGCGATGAATCTGAGCCTCTTCGCCGGCTCGGCCTTCCACCGGAAATATGCAAATGAATTGAAAGCGCAGGGGCTGGAGTTCGCCCCGGTCGTCGACTGTTTCGCCAGCGCCTTCCCCGACGGACGCTGGTTCGGCGTCAGCAACGATCTGGAAAAGACCGCCGCGCGCATCGCCGCCTTCTCCGCCGCCGACGCCCAGACATGGCGCAGGCTGGTTGCCGCCTTCCCGGCTGAGGCCGAACACCTGTTCCGGCTGCTGGGATCGCCGATGCGCGCCAGCGCGCTTGCCGGCACGGCGTGGAACCTGTGGCGCAAGAAGGGCATGTCCGGGGCGCTCGATACGGGCCGGCTGCTGTTGTCCTCGCCCCGCGCCTGGCTGGAGGAGAATTTCGAGTCGCCGCATATCAGGGCAACGCTCGCCACCTGGGGCATGCATCTCGACTTCGCGCCCGACATCGCCGGCGGTGCCGTCTTCCCCTATCTGGAATCGATGGCCAACCAGAGTTTCGGCATGGTGCTGGGCAAGGGCGGCGCCGACACCATCATCAAGGCGCTGTCGGGCATGGTGACCTCCGCCGGCGGCAAGATCGTCACCGGGGCCGAGGTAGCGGAAATCACGGTTTCAGCCGGCAAGGCGACCGGCGTGCGGCTCGCTTCGGGTGAAACGCATAGCGCCACCAAGGCGGTCATCGCCGGCGTCGCGCCCAAGGCGCTGACCGGCAAGCTGCTGGCGAACGGTTCGGGCGATGCCGGCTTCGATACGGCGATGCAAAAGTTCCGCCACGCACCGGGCACGATGATGATCCATCTGGCGCTGGACGATCTACCCGATTGGCGCGCCGGAGCGGAGCTTCGGCAGTTTGCCTATGTGCATCTGTCGCCCTCGCTCGACGCCATGTCGCGCACCTATCAGCAGGCGATGGCGGGCATGCTGCCGGACGAGCCGGTGCTGGTCGTCGGCCAGCCGACGGCGATCGACCCGTCGCGGGCGCCTCAGGGAAAGCATGTGCTGTGGGTGCAGGTGCGCATGCTGCCCGCCGAAATCACAGGCGATGCCGCCGGCAAGATCGCATCGGACCATTGGGACAAGGTGAAGGACGTCTACGCCGACCGCGTCCTCGACATCATCGAGACCTACGCACCCGGCCTGCGAAACAAGATCCTGGGTCGAGCGGTGTTCTCGCCTATCGATCTCGAGCGTGAAAACCCGAACCTCATCGGCGGCGACCAGGTCTGCGGCAGCCATCATCTGGCGCAGAACTTCCTGTTCCGCCCAGCGCGCGGCTATGCCGGCTGGAACACGCCGGTGGCGCATCTGCACCTCACTGGAGCGGCGACATGGCCGGGCGCCGGCACCGGTGCGGCGTCGGGCTTCATGCTCGCACAACAGCTTGGCGGGAGGTAGGAGCCGAGGATTTCCTTGAGGCTGCAAGGGGCAAGGCGCTGCTGCCCAAGAAGCCTGAACCAATGACCTGAAGACGCCGCGCGCAGAAACAAAACCAACAAGGGGAACGACCATGACAATCAACAGACGTGAATTGCTGGGATACAGCGCCGCGGCACTCGGGGTGGCCGCCGTCGGCCTGCCGCCGATCGCTAGGGCGGCTGCCGGCGAACTGACCATCGCCTACAACGTCAACTTGCCATCCTGGGATCCAACCACCGGCCCCTCGGCCGTCAACCCGACCATCCAGGGGCTGTACCAGTCGGTGTTCGACCAGTTCATCCCACAGAAGCCCGACCTTTCCTTCGCGCCGGGCCTGCTCACCGAATGGGGCTGGAACGACGACCGCACCAAGATCATGATGACGGTGCGCGAGGGCGTGACCTGGCATGACGGCTCGCCGTTCACGGCCGAGGACGTCGTCTGGTCGCTGCAGCGGGCAGGCGACGAAAAGACCGGCAACCCGATCCAGTTCGTCTGGAAGAACGTCAACAACTTCAAGATCGACGGCAACAAGATCACCGGCGACGTCGTGCAGTTCGACCCGGTCTATTTCAAATGGATGTCGTTCCTGACCGGCTACATCATGCCGAAGGCCTATTACGAGAAGGTCGGCGCCGAAGGTTTCGAGAAGGCGCCGATCGGCACCGGCCCCTACATGGTCGAAAAGTTCGAGCGCAACGCCTTCCTGCGGCTCAAGGCCAATCCGAACTATTGGGGCGGCAAGCCGGCCTTCGAGAATGTGACGATCAAGTTCGTCGCCGACGCGGCAAGCCGAGTCGCAGAGATCGAATCCGGCTCCTCGCAGGTGACGCTCGAAATTCCCTATGAGGAGTATGACCGGCTGATCGCCAAGGACGGGCTTGCCGGCTCGTGCAAGAACGTTTCCGACATCGGGATGATCTTCTTCAACGACATCGAGGCGATGCTGGACAAGAACGTCCGCCAGGCCGCCGTGATGGCCGTCGACAAGAAGCTGCTGGTCGATCGCCTGCTGCGCGGCTACGGGCAGCCGATCGATACGCTGGAAACGCCGGAATACGCATCCTACGACGCGTCGATCAAGGTCGAGCACAATCCGGAAAAGGCCAAGGAATTGCTCGCCGCTTCCGGCTATTCGCCGGAAAAGCCGGTCAAGTTCACCATCCAGACGACCAAGGGCTTCAAGCCCAAGGACTATGAGATGATCCAGGCGATCGTCGGCATGTGGCGCAAGGTCGGCATCGAGGCGACGATCGAGGTCTACGAGATCGCCAAGCACTACGAACTGCGCGCCGCCGACAAGCTTGCGCCGGCCGCCTTCTACAATTGGGGCAATGCCATCGGCGATCCGACCACCTCGACCGGCTTTGCCATGTATGGCCCGAGCCCGCATTCGGTGTGGGACAGCCAGGATCTGATCGACATGATCAACCCGCTGTGGGGCGAAAAGGACGAGGCCAAGCGCATCGCCGGCTGGAAGGCTGTCGACAAATACATCGCCGAGCAGGCCTATGTGCTGCCGCTGATGCAGTATGCGCAGCCGATCGTGCATGCCAAGGGCGTCAATGTGGTGCAGCATGTGTCCGGCGCGCTGCTGCCGGCCCTGATGACCCCGGCCTGACCAATATGGGAAGGCGCCCCGTCGCGAGACGGCGTGTCTTCTCCCAACTTGCGCAGGGCCCCTCATCCGGCCCTTCGGGCCACCTTCTCCCCGCTGGGGAGAAGAGACTGGTTCAGCCGTCAGCGACCTCTTCTCCCCTCGGGGAGAAGGTGGCCGCGAAGCGGCCGGATGAGGGGGCTGTTCGTTCTATTAATCACTGAAACGCATTAGGCCTGCGCCAGAATGCTCCTGCAAAGATTCATGATCCGTCTTCTGACGATGCTGATCACGCTGTTCGGCGTGGCCGTCGTCGTCTTTGTCGTGATCCGCGTCGCACCCGGCGATCCGATCGCCATGATGCTGCCGCCCGGCGCGACGGATGCCGACATTGCCCGGCTGCGCGCGCTCTACGGCCTCGACAAGACCATCGTCCAGCAATTCTTCATCTGGCTGTCGGGCGTGGCCCGGGGCGATTTCGGCACTTCGATTTCGCTGCGGCAGGATGTGCTGGGTCTCGTCTTCAACCGGCTGCCGGCGACGCTGGAGCTTGCCATCGTCGCGCTCATCATGGCGGTGGCGCTCGGCGGCACGACGGCGGTGATCGGCGCGCGCGAGCGCGGCACGGCGGTCGAGGCCGGCATCGACATCGCCAGTGGCGCGGCGCTGTCCATTCCCGATTTCCTGTGGGGTCTGGTGCTGATCCTTCTGTTCGGCGTTCTGGTGCCGATCTTCGACATTTCCGGGCGGGTGTCGCCGCAACTCGACTTGCCCTTCGTCACCCAGTTCTATCTGTTCGAGAGCCTGTTGCGCCTGCGCCTCGACCTCACTTGGGATCTGCTGAAGCACATGCTGATGCCGGCCGTGGCGCTGGCGCTGCCGCTGGCAGCAATCATCTCGCAGCTGCTGAAACAGTCGCTGAAGGAAGTGCTCGACCTCGACTACGTCGTGCTGGCACGGGTGAAGGGTTTTTCGGAAACGCAGGTCATCCTGCGCGAGGCCTTGAAGAATGCCGCTTTGCCGACGCTGACACTGGTCGGCGTGCAGTTCACCTTCCTGATCGGCGGCACCGTCATCGTCGAACGGCTGTTCTCCTATGAGGGCCTCGGCAATATGGCGATCGACGCGGTCATCAACCGCGACCTGCCTTTGATTCAAGGCATCGTGCTGGTCTTCGCGCTGCTGTTCGTGCTGATCAACCTCAGCGTCGACATGATGTATGCGCTGCTCAATCCGAGGCTGCGCCATGGATGAGGGCCGTGCTCGAAGGCGAGGTGTGTCGCCACGCCTGTGGCTGGCCGGCGGCTGGCTGCTGCTGGCGCTTCTGGCGGCAATCTTCGCGCCGCTGGTCGCGCCGCAGGATCCGCTGGCGCAGGATCTGATGCTGGAGCGGTTGCCGCCATTCTGGATGAATGGAGCCGAACCCGGCTATTGGCTCGGCACCGACAGCCTCGGCCGCGATCTGTTGTCGAGGCTGATCTTTGGCGGCCGCATCGCCTTCATCGTCGCCTTTTCCGCAGCCGTCGCTGCGTGCCTGGTCGGCTCGACGCTAGGCCTGATCGCAGGCTATTTCGGCGGTTGGGCCGACCGCATCATCTCGCGCGTCGTCGATGTCTGGATGGCCTTTCCGCCGGTGCTGTTCGCCATATTGCTGGTGGCGGTGCTCGGCACGGGCTTGAGTTCCGTCATGCTGGCCATCGCCATCATCGACTGGACGCGTTTCTGCCGGGTGATCCGTGCCGAGACAATGGGTCAGTCGCGCATGGACTATGTCGAGAATGCCCGCATTGCCGGCTACGGCCGCATCGGCATCATGCTGCGCGAAGTGCTGCCCAATGTGGTGCCGTCGATCGTCGCATTGCTGTCGCTGGAAATGGGCATCGCCGTTATCGTCGAGGCGATCCTGTCCTTCGTCAATCTGTCGATCTCGACCGACGATCCGACCTGGGGAGGCATCATCGCCGAGGGCCGGCTGTCGATCCACCAGGCGTGGTGGGTGCTGGTGTTCCCGCTGATCACGCTGATCCTGACCGTGCTGTCGTTCAGCCAGTTCGGCGAGGCGCTGAAGACGCGTTTCGATCCGGTGCTGCGATGAGCGCCTGCCTCGACATCAGGGGTTTGAGCGCGGTGCTGCCCAACGGCCAGCGCGTATTGCGCTCGGTGTCGCTTGTCGTTCAGCCCGGCGAAGTGCGCGCGCTGGTCGGCGAAAGCGGCGCCGGCAAGACGATGATCGGCAAGGCGGTGCTCGGTGTGCTGCCGTCGAGCGTGCGCATTGTCGAAGGCGACATGCTGCTCGAGGGTGAAGACCTCGGCAAATTGCAACCCAAGGCACGACGCACGCTGATCGGGGCGCGCACGGCGCTGATCCCGCAGGACCCGCTGACCGCGCTCAACCCGTCGCGGCGCATCGGCTCGCAGATGACCGACCGGCTGGTGCGCATCCTCGGCTGGAGTGGCGAGAAGGCCGATACCCGCATCCGGCAATTGCTGGACGAGGTGCAGATCCGCGATCCCGACCGCGTGCTGAAGAGCTATCCGCACGAACTTTCCGGCGGCATGCGCCAGCGCGTGCTGATCGCTGCCGCCTTCGCCGCAGAGCCAAGGCTGATCGTCGCCGACGAGCCGACCACGGCGCTTGATGTGACCGTGCAAAAACAAATCCTGCGGCTGATCGTGCAGTTGCAGCGCGAGCATGGCACGGCGATCCTGTTCGTCACCCATGATCTCGGCGTCGTCGCCAAGATCAGCCAGAGGGTCTCGGTGCTTTATGCCGGCAAGGTGGTGGAGGAGGCCGACACGGCTGCCCTCTTCGCAGCACCGCAGCATCCCTACACGCGAGCGCTGATGGCGGCGACGCCACGCTACACCGATCCTTTCGCCTCGCTGAAGCCGGTGGACGAGGCGGTGCTGGCCGGGCTTGCTTCGGAGATCGCTGCCGCCGACCAAGCCTGGAGGCGGCCGCATGGTTGAACCGTTGTTCTCCGTGCGCGGGCTGAAGGTCGCGCTGCCCGACATGACGCGCAAGCCACTGATCGGCCGCGCGCCATTGGTCGAAATCCTGAAGGGCCTGGATTTCGACCTGCCCAGGGGCTCGGTGACCGGCATCGTCGGCGAATCCGGTTCCGGCAAGTCGACGCTCGGCCGCGCTTTGGTGCGCCTGCTGGAACCCAGCGCAGGCAACATTACTTTCGACGGCCGCGACATCACGCATCTGCCGGAGGCGGAACTGCGGCCACTGCGGCGCAATCTGCAGATGATTTTTCAAGATCCGATGTCGTCGCTCAACCCGCGCCGCACCATTGCCAGCATCATCGCCGCGCCACTCAAGCAAAATGGCCTCGGCGACAATCTCAAGGCGCGCGTTGCCGAGGCGCTGCAGCGCGTCGGCCTGCCGCAAAGCTTCGCCAACCGCTATCGCCACGAATTATCGGGCGGCCAGCGCCAGCGCGTCGGCATTGCGCGGGCGCTGGCGCTGTCGCCGAAATTCGTGCTGGCCGACGAGATCGTCTCAGGGCTCGACGTGTCGACGCAAGCGCAGATCCTGACGCTGCTGGAAAAGCTGGCGGCGGAAATGGGGCTGACCGTCGCTTTCATCAGCCACGATCTGTCGGTCATCCGGCGGCTGTGCCGGCAAGTGATCGTCATGCGCGAAGGCGTGATCGTCGAAGCGAGCGCCACCGACGCCTTGTTCGACAAGCCGCAGCAGGCCTACACGCGCGATCTCATCGCGGCCATTCCGCTGCCCGAGATCGATGCGAGCTGGCTGGACATTCCTTCCGCCGCCAAGGCGCCGACATGAATGCATACGCACGCCGAAGAGCGGGCCTCGGGCGTGCGACCAAAAGACCCAAGTCCCGCCAAATGGAGAGGACTGACATGAAGACCACTATCGCAATTGCAACGCTGGCCGCCGCGATGCTCGGCAGCGCCGGCATGGCCTCGGCGGATTCGATCCCGGGCATGCGCGGCCACGACCACACCGGCATCACCGTTCCCGATATGAAGCAAGCGGTCGACTTCTTCACCGAAGTGGTCGGCTGCAAGAAGGCGATGTCGTTCGGTCCGTTCGCCGACGACAAGGGCACCTTCATGCAGGATCTCCTGGGCGTCGACCCGAAGGCGGTGATCGAAGAGGTCACCATGGTCCGCTGCGGCTATGGATCGAACATAGAGCTGTTCAAATACACCGCGCCCGACCAGAAGAACCTGACGCCGAAGAACAGCGACATTGGCGGCTTCCACATCGCCTTCTATGTCGACGACGTCGCTGCCGCCAAAGCCTATCTCGAAGGCAAGGGCGTCAAGACGCGGATGGGGCCGCTGCCGGTCAAGGAAGGGCCGGCGGCCGGCCAGACCATCCTCTATTTCCAGGCGCCGTGGGGGCTGCAGCTGGAAGCGATCAGCTATCCCGACGGAATGGCCTATGAGAAGGACGCCGAGACGGTGCTGTGGAGCCCGAAGAACCCGGAAAAGTGATCCGGCAGCGCGCTTGCGCGATGACACGCAGGCGCGCTTTCGCCATGTCAGGACAATCGTTTTGATATAAAACTTTAAGCTTGAAATATCTTGTCGCCGGCGCGATACTGAACTCCAGCAAGCGAAGAGGAGATCGCAGACATGAAGGTTGCGGTTCTCGGCGGCGGACCAGCTGGCCTCTACTTTGCCATTTCGATGAAGCTGAGGGACGCCGCGCACGATGTGACGGTGTTCGAGCGCAACCGCGCCGACGACACGTTCGGCTGGGGCGTCGTGCTGTCGGCCGAGACGCTCGACAATCTGTCGAAAAACGACCCGGTCAGCGCTGTCTGGATCAAGAAGCACTTTGCCTACTGGGACGACATCGCCGTCATCCATGACGGCGTGCGCACGGTCTCGTCAGGTCACGGTTTCTGCGGCATCGGCCGTAAGCGGCTGCTGGTCCTGCTGCAGCGCCGGGCGCGCGAACTCGGCGTCAAGCTGATGTTCGAGACCGACATTGCCGATCCCAAGCCCTACATGGAGACGCATGATCTGGTCGTCGCGGCCGACGGCCTGAACTCCAGGGCGCGCAACGCTTTCGTCGACATCTTCAAGCCCGACATCGACACCCGCAAATGCAAGTTCGTCTGGCTCGGCACCAACCAGAAGTTCGACGACGCCTTCACCTTTATCTTCGAGAAGACCGAGCATGGCTGGGTGTGGGCGCACGCCTACCAGTTCGACAGCGACACCGCGACGTTCATCGTCGAGTGCAGCGAACAGACCTGGGCTGCCTTCGGCTTCGGCGCGATGTCGCAGCAGGAATCGATCGCCGTTTGTGAGCGGATCTTTGAAAAACACCTCGGCGGCCACGCGCTGATGACCAATGCCAACCATATCCGTGGTTCCGCCTGGATCAATTTTCCGCGCGTGCTGTGCGAGCGCTGGTCGTACAAGAATCTGGCACTGATGGGCGATGCGGCGGCCTCAGCGCATTTCTCGATCGGCTCCGGCACCAAGCTGGCCCTGGAAAGTGCCGTGGCTCTGGCCGAGTATGTCGAAACCGAGCCGGACCTCGACGCCGCCTTCCGTAGATATGAGGATGCCCGCCGCACCGAGGTGCTGAAGCTGCAATCGGCGGCGCGCAATTCGCTCGAATGGTTCGAGGAGGTCGAGCGCTATCTCGGCCTCGATCCGGTGCAGTTCAACTATTCGCTTTTGACCCGCTCGCAGCGTATCAGTCACGAGAATCTGCGGCTGCGCGATGCCAAATGGCTTGAAAGCGCCGAAGAATGGTTCCAACGCCAGGCGGGTGCCGGCGGCAACAACCTGCGCCGCGCGCCGATGTTCGCGCCGTTCAAGCTGCGCGACATGAGGCTGCAGAACCGCGTCGTCGTCTCGCCGATGGCGCAGTACAAGGCCGTCGACGGCTGTCCGACCGACTGGCATTTCACCCATTATGCCGAGCGGGCCAAGGGCGGCGCCGGCCTCATCTATATCGAGATGACCTGCGTCAGCCCGGAAGGCCGCATCACGCCTGGTTGTCCCGGTTTCTATGCGCCCGAACATGAGGTGGCGTGGAAGCGGCTGGTCGACTTCGTCCATACCGAAACCGAAGCCAAGATCTGCGCCCAGATCGGCCATTCCGGCGCCAAAGGTTCGACCCGGCTCGGCTGGGAGGGGACCGACGTGCCGCTGGTCTCAGACAACTGGCCGGTGATGGCGGCCTCAGCCGTGGCGTGGTCGCCGCAGAATCAGGTGCCGAAGGCGATGGATCGCGCCGACATGGACCGCGTGCGCGACGAATTCGTGGCTTCGGCCGAGATGGCCGATCGTTGCGGCTTCGACATGCTCGAGATCCACGCTGCGCATGGCTATCTCTTGTCGTCCTTCATCACGCCGGTCACCAACCGGCGCACGGATGAATATGGCGGTTCGCTTGACAATCGGATGCGCTATCCCCTCGAAATCTTCCGCGCGGTGCGCGCTGCCTGGCGGGCGGAGAAGCCGATCTCGATGCGCATTTCGGCCAATGACTGGGTGGGCATCGAGGGCGTCACACCGGCCGACGCGGTGGAGATCGCACGGCTGCTGCTCGAGGCCGGCGTCGACATCTGCGACGTCTCGGCAGGCCAGACCTCGGCACTGGCCAAGCCTGTCTATGGCCGCATGTTCCAGACGCCGTTTTCCGACCGCATCCGCAACGAAGTCGGCATGGCGACGATGGCGGTCGGTAACATCTACGAGCCGGACCATGTCAATTCGATCCTGATGGCCGGCCGCGCCGACCTCGTCGCACTGGCACGGCCGCATCTCGCCGATCCCTACTGGACACTGCATGCCGCCGTCACGCTCGGCGACCGTGGTGTCAAATGGCCGGATGCCTATCTGCCCGGGCGCGACCAGCTCTACCGTCTGGCCGAGCGCGACGCCGCAGCGGGGCTGAAAGTATGACGGCCGCCGCGACGATCCCTGGCAAGCATGCGCTGGTCACAGGCGGCGGCTCCGGCGTCGGGCGGGCCATCGCACTGGCGCTGGCTGCTGCCGGCATCGACGTCACCATCTGCGGCCGCCGGGAAGCGGAACTCGCCAAAGTGGCCGGCGAGAACGACCGCATCTTCGGCATCGCCGCCGATGTCACCGACGAGGCGGCAATGGCGGCGCTCTACCAGAGGGCGCAATCCGCGCGCGGACCCTTCGACATCGTCGTCGCCAATGCCGGCATGGCCGGCAGCGCCCCGGCGCACAAAACCGCGCTCAGCGACTGGCAGCGAACGCTCGACGTCAATCTGACCGGCGCCTTCCTGACGGTGAAGCCGGCGCTGGCCGGCATGGCCGTGCGGAAAACAGGACGAATTGTTTTCATCGCCTCGACCGCCGGCCTGAAAGGCTACGCCTACGTCGCGTCTTACGTCGCCGCCAAGCATGGCGTCGTCGGCCTGATGCGAGCTCTTGCCGCTGAGACGGCGAAATCGGGCGTCACCGTCAACGCGGTGTGCCCAGGCTTTGTGGAAACCGAAATGCTGGAAGAGTCCATCCAGCGCATCATCGAGAAGACCGGCCGCTCGGTCGAGCAAGCGCGGTCAAGCCTCGCCTCGAACAACCCGCAAGGCCGCTTCATCCAGCCGGATGAGGTCGCCGCCGCCGTGCTGTGGCTGTGCGGCGACGCCGCCCAATCGATAACCGGACAGGCGATTTCCATCTCAGGAGGCGAAACATGGTAGCCGGCCCCCTGCCCGCGCCGTCGGGACCCGGCAAGGACCGCTTGCGGCTGTGGATCAGGCTGCTGCGAGCCTCGCGCACGATCGAGGCCGAGCTGCGCGAGCGGCTGAAGAAGGAGTTCAACACGACGCTGCCGCGCTTCGACGTGATGGCAGCACTCTATAGGATGCCGGAAGGCATGCTGATGAGCGACCTGTCGCGCTTCCTGCTGGTCTCCAACGGCAATGTCACGGGCATCGTCGACCGGCTGGTTTCGGAAGGACTTGTCGCCCGCGCGAGGCGCAATGGCGACCGCCGCACGTCGATGGTGCGGCTGACCGAGGAAGGCACGCAAGCCTTCGCCACAATCGCCGCGGCGCATGAAGGCTGGATCGGTGAATTGCTGGGCAAGGTCAGCGAGGACGACGCGCGCCGGCTGACCGGCATGCTGACCTCGTTTCGCAGCAACTGGGAGGGACGCGAATGACCGCAATGGCCGGGCGCAAGCCGAAGCATTTCCTGTGGGAGGTCGAGGGCAGGATCGCCAAGGTCCGGCTCGACCGGCCGGAGCGCAAGAACCCGCTGACCTTCGACAGCTATGCCGAGCTGCGCGACACGTTCCGCGACCTCGTCTATGCCGACGATGTCGACGCCGTGGTGTTCCTCTCCAATGGCGGCAATTTCTGCTCCGGCGGCGATGTCCACGACATTATCGGCCCGCTGGTCAAGATGGACATGAAGGAGCTCTTGGCCTTCACCCGCATGACCGGCGATTTCGTCAAGGCGATGCTGAATTGCGGCAAGCCGATCATTGCTGCGGTCGACGGTGTCGCGGTCGGCGCCGGCGCCATCATTGCGATGAGCTCCGATATCCGCATCGCCACGCCGGAAGCCAAGACCGCATTCCTGTTCACCCGCGTCGGCCTCGCCGGCTGCGACATGGGCGCCTGCGCGATCCTGCCGCGCATCATCGGCCAGGGCCGCGCCGCCGAACTGCTCTACACCGGCCGCACCATGATGGCTGATGAAGGCGAACGCTGGGGGTTTTATAACCGGCTGGTCGATGCCGCCTTGCTGGAGGCCGACGCGCTCGACATGGCGGCGCGCATCGTCTCCGGCCCGACCTTTGCGCACGGCATCACCAAGACGCAGCTCAACCAGGAATGGTCGATGGGTCTCGACCAGGCGATCGAGGCGGAAGCGCAGGCGCAAGCGATCTGCATGCAGACCCGCGACTTCGAGCGCGCCTACAAGGCGTTCGTGGCCAAGGAAAAGCCGGTGTTCGAGGGAGATTGAGGATGATGCGTTCCGTGGAGACGTCGGCGGGGCAGCGCCCCCCTCTGTCCTGCCGGACATCTCCCCCTCCAAGGGGGAGATCGGCTGTCGCGCACGCCTTCGCAAATCGCCAACGTCTCAAGAAGGGCGCCGACGTCGACGTTGCCAATCTCCCCCCTAGAGGGGGAGATGTCCGGCAGGACAGAGGGGGGCGCCGTAGAGCGCAGGGCCTGGAGAATAGTGGTGGAAGCACCCATGCCTGATCGTTCCTTCCTCCATTGGCCGTTCTTCGAAGACCGCCATCGTCAGCTCGCCGAGCGCCTCGACGTATGGTGCGCGAAAAACCTGCCGGTCTCCCACCATGATGTCGACGCCGCCTGCCGCGAGCTGGTCAGCAAGCTCGGGCGAGACGGCTGGCTGAAGCCGACGGCGATCGACCCAGACAATCCTGGCCCCCTCGACGTCCGCACTTTGTGTATCACGCGCGAGACACTCGCCCGTCATGACGGGTTGGCCGATTTCGCCTTCGCCATGCAGGGGCTTGGCACCGGCGCGCTCAGCCTGTTCGGTACGCCGGAGCAGCAGCAATGGCTTTCGAAGACACGTGCCGGCAAGGCGATATCAGCCTTTGCCCTGTCGGAACCGCGCTCGGGATCGGATGTCGCCAACACGGAAATGACGGCGACCCGCGACGGCGACAATTACGTTCTGTCGGGTGAAAAGACCTGGATCTCCAATGGCGGCATCGCCGACCTCTATGTCGTCTTTGCCCGCACCGGCGAGGCGCCGGGCGCCAAGGGGCTTTCCGCCTTCCTCGTGCCTGGCGACGCCAGGGGCCTTGGCATCGCGGAACGGCTGGAAGTGATCGCGCCGCATCCGCTGGCACGGCTGTCTTTCGATCAGGTCCGCCTGCCGGCCGCTGCGCTGATCGGCAGACCCGGCGACGGCTTCCGCATCGCCATGTCGGTGCTCGACGTGTTCCGCTCGACCGTCGGGGCGGCGGCACTCGGCTTTGCCCGCCGCGCGCTGGATGAAAGCATCAAACGGGTGGCCGAGCGCAAACTGTTCGGCGCGCCGATGGCCGAGCTGCAAATGGTGCAGGGCCACATCGCCGATATGGCGCTCGACGTCGATGCGGCGGCGCTTCTGGTCTACCGCGCCGCCTGGACCAAGGACATGGGCGCGCCCCGCGTCACCCGCGAGGCGGCGATGGCCAAGCTGTTTGCCACCGACAAGGCGCAAGAGGTCATCGACAAGACCGTGCAGCTGCATGGCGGCGACGGCGTCCGCAAAGGCCATATCGTCGAAAGCCTGTATCGCGAGATCCGCGCGCTGCGCATCTACGAGGGTGCCTCCGACGTGCAGAAAGTGGTGATCGCGCGGCAAGTGATGGGCGCGGCCTGACGGCAGAGATTTTGACGAGCGTTCGATTTTGAAAATTGGGTTTTGGAATACCGGGAGGTTTTGAATGCACAGGATTCTGCAGCCCGAAGGCTGGGCAAAACCTGTCGGCTACGCCAATGGCGTCGCGGCACGCGGGCAGCTCGTCTTCGTCGGCGGACAGGTCGGCTGGAACGGGCAATGCCAGTTCGAGACCGACGATTTTGTCGGCCAGGTGCGGCAAACGCTTCAGAACATCGTCGCGGTGCTGGCGGAAGCCGGTGCCGGGCCGCAGCACATCACCTCGATGACCTGGTATTTCACCGACAAGGCCGAATACCTCGCCAATCTCAGGGGCATCGGCGAGGCCTATCGCGAGGTGATCGGCCGGCATTTTCCGGCGATGGCCGCCATGCAGGTGGTGGCGCTGGTAGAGGACCGGGCCAAGGTGGAGATTCAGGCAACTGCCGTCATCCCGGAATAGGGAGTTCGTTCGTCCGGAGTAAACGCCCCTCGCTTCGTCATCCACGGGCGGAGCAAGGAGCGAAGCGACGCGGCGCAGACCCGAGGATCCATGCCGGGACCTCAAAGCGTTGCAGCAATGCATGGTTCTGCTCCGTCGCACTTGCTGGCCGATGTCGCGGCATGGATCCTCGGGTCTCCGCGACGGAGCTTCGCTCCTGCTCCGCCCGTGGATGACGAAGTTGGGGAGGCTTCGGCAAATTCCGAATGCTCTACCTAAACTGATGATGAAATCCCTGACCGCCAACAGGCAGCCGCTTCCCGGAGCAAAGCTACTATTCGCGCAGTCCCGCCTGTCTCAAAATCGGCAGCACGTGATCGCAGAAATAGGGCAACTCCCTGGTGTAGTTGACGAAGGACAGCGCGATGCCCTGATAGCCATGCCCGGCGATGGCGGCCATGTCGGCGGCGATCGTTTCCGGCGTTCCAATCAGCGGATAGGTACCGGCGCCGCCGGCGAAGCGTTGCCGGTAGCGGTCATAGGCATGCGGGTCGTGCGACTGCGAGAATTCCTTCTTGCCCGCCATATGGGCATCGACAGCTTCGTGATCGGCCATATCGACCGCATAGCTGTTATAATAGGCCTGCGCCTCTTCCATCGTCGGGCGGCAGACGACATGCGCCACAGTGTAGACGCCGACATCGCGACCTGCCTTGTCGGCCCGCTCGCTGATATCGGCGACATGCTTGCCGGCATCGCTCATCTCGGAAAAAGTCGTGAACAGATAGTCGCACCGGGCGGCGGCGAAATCGCGGCCCGGCCCGCCGAACGCGGCGTTCATGGTCACCGGTCGCGGAACCTGCAGGCTGGCCGGCCGGCTGACAGCCTCCTTGAGGCGATAGTAGGTGCCTTCGTAATCGAGCGGCTCGGCCGAGGCATAAAGCTTTTCCAGGATTTCGATCCATTCGGCCGCCTGGTCGTAGCCCTTCTCGACCAAAGGCGTGCCGAACATGCCGAATTCCTTCGGGTTCCAGCCGCAGACGATGTTCAAGCCCGCGCGGCCCTGGCTGATATGGTCGACCGTCGCCAGCGCCTTGGCGGCATAGAGCGGATGCACCAGCGGCACATGCACGGTCATGAACAGGCCGATCTGCTCGGTGGCCATGGCAAGCGCCGCCGCCCAGGTGAAGGTCTCGAACGACCATTCCCGCACCTTGTTACGACCGCCGAAG
Source organism: Mesorhizobium sp. LMG17149 (assembly GCF_024518695.1). Lineage (NCBI taxonomy): Bacteria > Pseudomonadati > Pseudomonadota > Alphaproteobacteria > Hyphomicrobiales > Phyllobacteriaceae > Mesorhizobium > Mesorhizobium sp. LMG17149. Next base: position 74,997 of record NZ_JANIFL010000003.1, on the reverse strand, counting down.
CCGCGCCAGCGCGCGATCGGCAGTATGAACTCCAGACCTGCCCGGTCCGCGATCTGCGCCGCCGTCACATTGTCCTGCCAGCTCGCCGTCCAGCGTTCCGGAACGTCTGTGATAGCAAGGCCGCCATCGGCATTGGTCGAAAAGACGCCGAGCTTCAGTCTGTTCGGGCCGTGCAAGGGATGTGGTTTGTTCATGTCGCGACCTCCCGGCGAAGATCGCACGCTAGGCCCGTGCGAAGATATTTCAAGCCTGAAATAGCTTCGCGTCGCCATCGCTTGCGGGTATCGGTTCCAGTGGTCCGCACCGTGTCCGCGACGCAACGGACACCACAGCTTTTTAAGCTTAAAACTTTCGCCTTGAAAAGCGCCGCACTTTGGATAAGCATTCCAGAGTCGATGGCGATTGCCGTGCGGGACGGGCTTGCCGGCCAGTCCATCGCGCAGACCAGTCCATCGTGCCGGCCAGTCCATCGTGGGTGCTCCGGATGGGAGTCTCAGTTCTTGTCGTTCATACTGCCCCAGTCATCATCCAACACGCGCCATGCCTTCGATGACGTGCGCGCGGATTCGCGGTCTGCAACACACAAAATCGCCAACCGTGACCGCATGGTCGCTGCCATGAATTGACGCCCTGCGTGAAGCGGGGCGGCAAAAAACCGTGCGGGAGCAACCCGCCCGATCAACAACAGAGGGAACACAAATGAGCTTCACGCGCCGCAAATTGCTTCTTCTTGCCGCCGCCATCGGCATCGCCGCCGGCCCCGCCACCGCTTATGCCGCGGATGTGCTGAATGTCGGCGCCTATCCGACCAATCCGCCCTTCGAATTCAAGAACGAGGGCGGCACTTTCGAAGGCTTCGAAGTCGACATCGTCAACGAAGCGGCCAAGCGCATCGGCATGACCACCGACATCGCCGATCTCGGCTTTCAGGCGCTGTTTGCCGCCACCACGTCGAAGCGCATCGACGTCGCCATCTCGTCGATCACCATCACGGCGGAGCGGCTGAAGTCACAGTCGTTCACGCAGCCCTATTATGATTCAGACATGGGCATCGCCACCAAGACCGACAGCGCGATCAAGGCCGAGGCCGACCTCAAGGGCAAGATCATCGGCGTGCTGTCCGGCTCGACCGGCGAGACCTGGGTCAAGGCGCATCAGGAAGCCGACGGCTTCAGCGATGTGAAGGGTTATGACACGCAGCAGAACCTGCTGCTCGACCTCAGCGCCGGCCGCGTCGATGCCGCCGTCAGCGACATTCCGGGCATGGAGTATTCCTTCACCAAGATGAAGGACCTGGTGGTCAAGGAGCGCATCAAGACCGGTGAGCAATACGGCCTGATGATGACCAAGGACCACCCGCTGCTCGGCAAGCTGAACGACGCGCTAAGCGCGATGAAGAAGGACGGCACGTTGGCCGCCATCCACAAGAAGTGGTTCGGCAGCGACGCGCCCGCCGACTCTTCGACCATGAAGGAAATGCCGCTGCCGAAGGCCTGAGCTGAAAGCTGCGCTGACATCGTGCCGGCTTTCCAGGCCGGCACGATTCATTTCATGCTCCAGCGCCGGCTTCCGCACAGACCGCCTCGCCATCTGCGAGGCATATTGGTTTTAACCTGAGCATGATTGCTCTCGGGTTCGGGAACGCTCCCATGTCGCTGCTGGATACCTTCTTCAACCCCGACGTCATCATGTCCAGCCTGCCGGCGCTGCTGCGCGGCTTCCTGAACACGCTGCTGCTCGGCATTTTGAGCATCGGCATCGGCATCCCCATCGGCCTGGGGATCAGCCTGGTGCGGCTCTATGCGCCGAAGCCGCTGCGCTGGCTTGCGGTCGGCTACACCGACATCTTCCGCGCCCTGCCTGTGCTGGTCGTGCTGATCCTGATCTACTATGCGCTGCCCTTCCTCGGCATACGCCTGTCGTCCTGGGCGTCGGCGGTGACTGCCTTCGCCTTCATCATGTCGGCTTACTCGGCCGAAGTGTTCCGCTCCGGCATCGAAAGCATTCCGCGTGGCCAATTCGAGGCGTCGCAGGCGCTTGGCCTGCCGTTCCTCTTGACCTTGCGCAAGGTGGTGCTGCCGCAAGCGATCCGCGTCGTCATCCCGCCGATGACCAGCAACTGCGTCTCGATGTTCAAGGACACCTCGCTCGCCTCCACCGTGGCGCTGCCGGAACTCTTGAAGGAGGCGACCAACGCGCAGTCGCTCTACGCCAACCCCTCGCCGCTGATCGGCGCAGCCCTTGTCTATCTCATCTTTCTCTGGCCGATGGTCCGCCTCGTCAGCCTGCTTGAAGAGCGCTTCAAGACCGAAAAGAAGCGCTGACCTCGTCAACCGATCCCACCCCGCCCAAGTCCTCCGCAGGAGCCTACCCCGTGAACAAGCATCAAACCGACAATGCGAATGCCACCGCGTTCCCCGTCGACGCCATCCGCGCCATGTTTCCGGCCTTGCAGCAGGCCGGCGACTTCATCTTTTTGGACAATGCCGCCGGCGCGCAGATCCCGCAGAGCGTGCTCGACGCGGTGACCAACCATCTGGTTTCGCACAATGTGCAGCGTGGCGGCCGCTATGGCCGCAGCGTCACCGTCGACCAGTCGGTCGCCGATGCGCGCACAAGCGTCGCGCTGCTGATCAATGCCTATAGCCCGGCGGAAATCTGCTTCGGCATGAACGCCACCTCGTTCATCCGCCTGGTCAGCCTCGGCATCGGCCAGATGCTGCAGGAGCGCGACGAGATCGTCATCACCGACATGGACCATGACGCCAACATCGCGACCTGGCTGGCTCTGGAGTCCGCCGGTGCAAAGTTCAAATGGTGGCGCATGCGCGAGGACGGCAATCTGCATGTCGACGATCTGCGCCCGCTGGTTTCCGACCGTACCCGCCTCGTCGCCTGCACGGTCACCGCGCATTCGATCGGCTCGATCGTCGATGTCGCTTCGGTGGCAGAGATCGCGCACGCGGTCGGCGCCGAAGTGTTCCTCGACTGCGTGCATTACGGACCGCATGGGCTGATCGACGTGCAGGCCTGGGATTGCGACTATCTCGTCTGCTCCGGCTACAAGAATTTCTCGCCGCATATGGGCTTCCTGTGGGGCCGCTTCGAAACGCTGAAGCGGCTGCCGACCTTCCGCGAGGATTTCATCCCCAACGAGCCGCCGTACAAGGTCGAGGCCGGCACCTTCATCTACGAGAACGTCTCCGGCATGGATGCGGCCGTGCAGTATCTGGAACTGATCGGCCGCAATCTGGCGCCGTCCAACAACCGCTCCCGGCGCGACAACATCGTTGCCGGCATGGGCTCCATCCGCGACTACGAGCTGGTGCTGGCCCGTGAGATGCTCGCCGTGCTGAAAAGTTGCGGCGCGACCATCTACGGTGTTGCCGACGAGGCCCGCATCACCGAGCGCGTGCCGACCTTCTGCTTCAACATCGGCACACTGTCGCCGCAGCGGATCGTCGAGGAAATGGCCGAGATGCAGATCGGCATCCGCGACGGCCACATGTATGCGCCGCGACTGATGAAGCGTCTCAACCTCTCGATGGACAGCGGCGCCATCCGGGCCTCGCTGGTCCACTACAACACGGTCGAGGAGATCCACCGTTTCGGCGAGGCACTGCGCGCGATTATCGCGAAGCTGTCGTGAGAGGCGGCCTCTCCAGCGTCGTCATCCACGGGCGGAACAAGGAGCGTAGCGACGCAGTGCAGACCCGAGGATCCATGCCGTGATGTTCGAGTGTTGCCACGGTGCAGAATTCTGCTCCGCTGCACCCTTCGGCTGAGGTAACGGCATGGATCCTAGAGTCTGCGCGACGCTTCGCGCCGCTCCGCCCTAGGATGACGAAGAGACGTTAAGCCGCCTTCTTCTTCGCCAGTCTTGCCTTGATCGAGGCGACGTCGGCACGCGGGGTCGCGGCGAACAGCGTCCTGGTGTAGCTGTGCTTGGGGTCGGCGAAGACCTCGTCGCGCGAGCCGTATTCGACCGCCTCGCCGAAATACATCACCATCACATCGTCGGCGATGTAGCGCACCACGGACAGATCGTGGCTGATGAAGACATAGGTCAGCTGGAACTCGTCCTGCAGGTCGGCGAGAAGGTTCAGCACCTGTGCCTGCACGGAAAGATCTAGCGCCGAGACCGGCTCGTCCAGCACCAGCAGGCTTGGGTTGAGCATCAGCGCGCGGGCAATGGCAATGCGCTGGCGCTGGCCGCCCGAGAACATATGGGGATAGCGGTTGTAGTGCTCGTGGCCGAGGCCGACCTTCTTCAGCATCTTCATCGCAAGGTCGCGCCGCTCGGCCGCCGGCTTGTCGGTGTTGATCAGCAGAGGCTCGCCCAGCACGTCGCCGATCTTCTGGCGCGGATTGAGCGATCCATAGGGATTCTGGAAGACGATCTGGACCTTGCGGCGCATCTCTTTGGTCAATCCGCCCTTGGCGATGTCGACCTTGTTGCCGTCGATGAACAGGTCGCCTGACGTCGCCGGATCGATCAGCGTGATGATGCGGGCGAGCGTCGACTTGCCGCAGCCGCTTTCGCCGACGATGGCCAGCGTCTTGCCCTTGTCTACCTTGAAGGACACGCCCTTGACCGCGTGCACGGTGCGCGGCCCGGTGAACAGGCCACCACCGATGTGGTAGTCGCGGACAATGTTCTTGCCTTCGAGAACCGTGGTGCTCATGAGGCGGCTCCAACTGCCGAAGGCGCCGGCTCGAACAGCATGTCGGAAACGGTCGGCAGCCGGTCGCCGACGGCGTTCTCCGGCAAAGCCGACAACAGCGCCCGCGTGTAATTGCTTTTCGGCGATTCGAACAACGACAGCACGTCGGCCTCTTCCATCTTGCGGCCCTTGTACTGGACGATGACGCGATCGGCGGTCTCGGCCACCACGCCCATATTGTGGGTGATCATGATCAGTCCCATGCCGTATTTTGCCTGCAGCGAAACCAGCAGATCGAGGATCTGCTTCTGGATGGTGACGTCGAGCGCCGTCGTCGGCTCGTCGGCGATCAGCAGCTTCGGATTGCAGGCGATGGCGATGGCGATCATGACGCGCTGGCATTGGCCGCCCGACATCTGGTGCGGAAACGAGCTCAGCCGTTCTTCCGGATCGGCGATGCCGACCAGCTTCATCAATTCGATGGCGCGGGCCCGCCGCTGAGCGCGATCCATACCCATATGGAAGCGCAGCACCTCCTCGATCTGGAAGCCGACGGTGAAGCACGGATTGAGGCTGGCGATCGGCTCCTGGAAGATCATCGAGATGTCCTTGCCGACGATCTTGCGGCGTTCGGACGGGCTGAGCTTCAGGAGATCGACGCCGTCGAAGGCCATGCGGTCTGCCTTGACGGTTGCCGTGTTGGGCAACAGGCCCATCACCGCGAGCATCGCCACGGACTTGCCGGAACCGGACTCGCCTACAATCGCCAGCACTTCGCGCGGCTCGATCGAGAGGTCGATGCCTTGCACGGCCATGAACGGTCCGGCCGCGGTGTCGAAGGAAACGGTGAGGTTCTTGATCTCGAGCAGAGGCATGCTCACGACCTCTTCAGCTTGGGGTCGAGCGCGTCGCGCAGGCCGTCGCCGATCAGGTTGATGGCGAAGACGGTGATCAGGATGGCGAGGCCCGGGAAGGTCACCACCCACCAGGCGCGCAGGATGAACTCGCGCGCTTCGGCCAGCATGGTTCCCCATTCCGGCGTCGGCGGCTGCGCGCCCATGCCGAGGAAGCCAAGGGCCGCCGCCTCGAGGATGGCGTTGGAGAAGGACAGCGTCGCCTGCACGATCAGCGGCGCGATGCAGTTGGGCAGGATGGTGACCAGCATCAGCCTGAGATGGCTGGCCCCGGCGACCTTGGCCGAGACGACATATTCGCGGGTCTTCTCGGCCATCACGGCGGCGCGGGTGAGCCGGGCGAAATGCGGCTGCAGCACAAAGGCGATGGCGATCATGGCGTTGACGAGGCCAGGGCCGAGAACCGCGACAAGCACCAGGGCCAGCAGCAGCGACGGGAAGGCCAGGATGATGTCCATGATGCGCATGATCAGCGTGTCGACCCAGCCGCGGCAGTAGCCGGCGAGCAGGCCGAGAATGACGCCTGAGATCAGCGCTGACGTGACGACGACGAAGCCGATGGCGAGCGAGAACCGCGAGCCGTAGATCAGCCGCGACAGCATATCGCGGCCGACAGCGTCGGTGCCGAGCAGGAACTGCGCGTTGCCGCCTTCCTGCCAGGCCGGCGGCGTCAGGAAGAAGTCGCGGAACTGATCGTCCGGCGAATGGGGCGCCAGCAGCGGCGCGAAGATGGCGATCAGGATCAGCAGCGCAAAGACGAAGAGCCCGATCACCGCGCCCTTGTTGACGGAGAAGTAGTGCCAGAACTCGCCGAACATCTGCAGCCTGGCGTCCTGCGGCTTGACGACGGTCGCGGCTTCGATGGTGGCTGGGCCTTCGTTGCTCATGTCAGTTGGCCCGGATGCGTGGGTTGATGACGGCGTAGAGCACGTCGACGATGAGGTTGACCGACATGACGATCAGCGCGATCAAAAGCAACCCGCCCTGCACGGTGAAATAGTCGCGCTTGGAAATGGCGTCGATCATCCATTTGCCGATGCCGGGCCAGGAGAAGATGCTCTCGGTCAGGATGGCGCCGGTCAAAAGCGTGCCGACCTGCAGGCCGATGGTGGTGACGACCGGGATCAGCGCGTTGCGGAAGGCATGCAGGCCGATGACGCGGCGCGGCGCCAGGCCCTTGGCACGCGCGGTGCGGACATAGTCCTCACCCAGCACTTCGAGCATTGCCGAGCGCGTCTGCCTGGCGATGACTGCGAGCGGGATAGTGCCGAGCACGATCGTGGGCAGGACGAGGTGCGACAGTGCCGAGCGGAATGCGCCCTTCTGGCCCGAGATCAGCGAATCGATGGTCATGAAACCGGTCACCGGCTTGAAGAAATAGAGAAGGTCGATGCGGCCGGAAACCGGCGTCCAGTGCAGCGTGCCAGAAAACACGATGATCAGCAGCAGGCCCCACCAGAAGATCGGCATGGAATAGCCAGCCAGCGCCGTGCCCATGGTCAGCTGGTCGAACCAGGAGCCGCGGCGGATGGCGGCGAAGATGCCGGCGGCGACACCCAGGACAACGGCAAAGATCATGGCAAAGATGGCGAGTTCGACCGTTGCCGGGAAGCGCACCAGGAAATCCTTGAGCACCGGCGTCTTGGTGGAAAACGAGGTGCCGAAATCACCGCCGAGGATGTTGGTCAGATAGGTCAGATATTGTTGCCATATCGGCAGGTCGAAACCGAACTGGTGCATCAGCGCCGAGTGACGTTCGGGCGACAGGCCGCGTTCGCCCGCAAGCACCAGCACCGGATCACCGGGCAGGATGCGCACGAAGCCAAAGGCGAGGATGGTTATCCCGATGAAGGTCGGGATGATGAGGGCGAGCTTGCCGAGGATATAACGCAGCATGGCGGGCGAGTGGGGGCGTCACCACATGGTGGCGCCCCCGTTTCGCAACCTTATTCGGCGATATCGACGCCGTCGAAGCGGTGGATCCCGAGCGGATCCATCGCAAAGCCGGTGACGGTCTTCTGCATCGGCATGAACACCTTGGAGTGAGCGAGCGTCGCCCAGGGTGCCTGTTCCTTGAAGATGACCTGTGCCTGTTCATAGAGCTTGGTGCGCTCGGCCTGGTCCGAAACGGTCTTGGCCTTGTTGATGAGCGCATCGAAGTCCTTGTTGCACCATTCCGCGCGGTTGTTCGAACCGACGGAAGCGCAGCTCAGGAGCACGCCGAGGAAGTTGTCCGGATCGCCATTGTCGCCGGTCCAGCCGACGATGACGGCGCCGTCGTGATCGACCGCGGAAGCGCGCTTGAGGTATTCACCCCAATCGTAGCTGACGATCTCGACGGTGACGCCGACCTTGGCGAAGTCCGCCTGGATCAGCTCGGCGGTGCGGCGCGCGTTCGGCATATATGGGCGCGACACCGGCATGGCCCAGACGTTCATCTTGAGGTCCTTGACGCCGGCCTCTTCAAGCAGCTTCTTGGCTGCATCCGGATCGTAAGGATCGTCCTTCACTTCCTTGTTGTAGGACCACATGGTCGGCGGGATCGGATTGATCGCCACCTGCCCGGCGCCCTGGAAGACGGCGTCGATGATGGCCTTCTTGTTGATGGCCATGTTGAGCGCCTTGCGGACGCGCACGTCGTCGAACGGCTTCTGCTGGGTGTTGTACATCAGCGCGCCGACATTGAGGCCTTCCTGCTCCTCGACCTTCAGGTTCGGATCGGCCTGCAGGCCGGCGATGTCGGCCGGTGCCGGGTACGACATGATGTTGCATTCGCCGGCCTTGAGCTTCTGCGCGCGCACCGCCGGATCGGTGGTGATGGCGAAGACCAGATCGTCGATCTTCTGCTTGCCGCCCCAATAGTCCGGGTTGGCCTTGTAGCGGATGGCGGCGTCGGTCTGGTAGTCGACGAAGATGAACGGACCGGTGCCGATCGGCTTCTGGTTGAACAGCTCAGGCGTCTTGTCGGCCTGCAGCTTGTCGGCATATTCCTTGGAGACGACCGAAGCGAAATCCATGCCCAGCGTTGGAATGAAAGTGATCGCCGGCTCCTTGAGGGTGAACTTCACCGTCAGGTCGTCGACCTTCTCGACCTTGGCGATGTTTTCGCCGAACTGGTCATTGTAATACTGGTATGCAATGCCCGGAATGTACTGAAACCAAGGGCCGTTCTTGTCGACCTGGCGTTCGAACGAGAACACCACGTCGTCGGCGTTGAAGTCGCGCGTCGGGGTGAAATAGTCGGTCGCGGCGAACTTGACGCCCTTGCGCAGCTTGAAGACATATTCCTTGCCATCGTCGGAGATCGTCCAGCTCTCGGCCAGGCCCGGCGAGGTCGTCGTCTTGCCGTGATCGAATTCGACAAGGCGGTTGAAGACGGTGCGCGATGACGCGTCGAACGTCTGGCCTGCGGTATACGGCGCCGGATCGAAACCTTCCGGCGAAGCTTCCGCGCAGTAGACCAGAGTTTTCGCATTCGCCATGCCGCCCAGGACGCTTGCAGCCAGCAACGCGGCTGCAAAAGTCAGCTTCTTATTCATTGAGCACTCCCTGATGTTCTTCCAAGCCCCTCTATCAGGCTCGCGAAGCGCGCATATAAGCACCGTTTTTCCGGCTTTGGAACACCCCGTTTGCTTACCCCGCGGGAAGCAGGAAAAAAATCCGCTATTTTGCCAAATTGCAGAAAAAATTAGCAGTTTCTTCCATTCACGAGATTATTAACAACCGCATTTTTTTATTGATCGCCAAGCTGACGATATAAATGTTCCCCGCGCTTCCGAGCGGCCGAGGGATGCGCCAGGACACCATTTGGCAGCGCCGGCGGCGGCAAGGACTTTCGACGGCAAATCTTTCGCCGTGTTGCCGCAAGGGCAAGACTTGCACGGTCACCAAGGGAGGCAATACATAGGGTATAACGGCCGCAGCGGAGGGCGCCCTTGTCAATTCAGAGGCGAGGTCAATTCAGGGGCGAGCGCGGCGCAAATGAACAAACTTGTCCAGGGAGGAACGGGTGGCAAAAGCATCAAGGACGACGACGGTGAAAGCGGGAGCCAAGGCGCCGTCGAAAGCAGCCGGTACTGCCAAGCCGAAAGCACCCGTTGCCAAAGCCGCCACGCCGAAGGCGGCCGCGGCGCCCGTAAGGGCAAGCACAAAGCCGGCGGTGAAAGCCCCGGCCAAGGCCGCGGCCGGAAAGACGGCGCCGGGGAGTAAAGCGGGTGCGGCAAAGCCCGCTGTCAAGCAGGCGTCGAAGGCTGCGGCGGCGGTGAAGGCCCCACCGGCGGCAAGGCCGGCCGACGCCACCGCCAACCGATTGCCTAAAGCATTGACGGCGCTGGCCGCCGGCTTGCCGGAAAAGCCGTGGCTCAAGAGCTATCCGAAAAACGTGCAGGCGGAGATCGGCGCCCTGCCCTACAGCTCGATCGGCGATTTCCTCGTCGGCGCCTGCAAGCAGTTTTCCGCGCAGCCGGCCTTCACCTGCATGGACAAGTCCATCAGCTACACCGATGTCGAGCGGCTGTCGGCGGCCTTCGGCGCCTACCTGCAATCGAAGGGCCTGCAGAAAGGCGCGCGCGTTGCGCTGATGATGCCGAACGTGCTGCAATATCCGGTGGCGATGATGGCGATCTTGCGCGCCGGCTATGTCGTGGTGAACATCAATCCGCTCTACACGCCGCGCGAGCTCGAACACCAGTTGAAGGATTCCGGTGCGCAAGCCATCGTCATCCTGGAAAACTTCGCCAACACCTTGCAGGCGGTGATCGCGAGGACGGCGGTCAAGCATGTGGTGGTCGCCGCGATGGGCGACATGCTCGGCGGCCTGAAGGGCACCATCGTCAATTTCGTCGTGCGCCGCGTGAAGAAGATGGTGCCGGCATGGTCCTTGCCCGGCCATGTCAAGTTCAATGCCGCCATGAAGGCCGGCGCCGGCATGGGCTTCAAGCCGGCCAAGGTGGAAGCCGACGATGTCGCCTTCCTGCAATATACGGGCGGCACCACGGGCGTGTCGAAGGGCGCCACACTGCTGCACAGAAACGTGCTCGCCAACGTCGCGCAGAACGCGCAGTGGATGGAGGACGCCTACACGATCAAGCCGAAACCGGCGCACCCCAACTTTATCTGCGCGCTGCCGCTCTATCATATTTTCGCGCTGACCGTGAACGCACTGATGGGCATGCAGCAAGGCGCCCGCAATGTGCTCATTCCCAATCCGCGCGACATTCCCGGCTTCGTCAAGGAACTGCAGAAGTATCCGGTGCACATCTTTCCCGGCCTCAACACGCTGTTCAACGCGCTGCTCAACAATGAGGATTTCCGCAAGCTCGACTTCAAGCCGCTGGTGCTGACGCTGGGCGGCGGCATGGCGGTGCAGAAGGGCGTCGCCGAACGCTGGAAGACGCTGACCGGTTGTTCGGTCACCGAAGGCTACGGCCTCTCGGAAACCTCGCCGGTCGCCACCGCCAACAAGTTCACCGCCGGCGACTTCACCGGCACCATCGGCTTGCCGCTGCCCTCGACCGAGATCGCCATCCGCGACGACGACGGCAACAATTTGCCGCTCGGCGAGGTCGGCGAGGTCTGCATCCGAGGGCCGCAAGTGATGGCGGGCTACTGGAACCGGCCCGATGAGACCGCCAAGGTGATGACCAAGGATGGCTACTTCAAATCCGGCGACATGGGCTCCATGGACGAGCGCGGCTACACCAAGATCGTCGACCGCAAGAAGGACATGATCCTGGTCTCGGGCTTCAATGTCTATCCGACCGAGCTCGAGGAAGTCGTGGCCATGCATCCGGGCGTGCTCGAAGTGGCGGCGGTCGGCGTGCCGGACGAGCATTCGGGCGAGGTGCCGAAACTGTTCGTGGTCAAGAAGGATCCGGCGCTGACCGCAGAGACGCTCACCGCCTTTTGCCGCGAGAACCTGACCGGCTACAAGCGGCCCAAATACATAGAATTCAGGACCGAGCTGCCGAAGACGCCGGTCGGCAAGATCCTGCGGCGAGCACTGCGCGAATAGTGGACGGCGATCTTGCCGACAACGATGCTCCGAATCGATGCTCACGCCTCGACCCGGCAACCTTCATCAAGGCGAACATGCGCCTTGTCCCCGTGCCTGCGCTTCCAGAAATCCAGTTTTATACAGCTCACCCCGGCAGCGGACTGAGGCGGCTCGTCGAGCCCGAAGACGATGCGGAAGACGCGCCGGAGCCACAACCGCCCTACTGGGCCTATGCATGGGCCGGCGGCACCGTGCTCGCACGCTATGTCCTTGACCATCCAACAACCGTGGCGGGACGCCGCGTGCTCGACCTTGGTGCCGGCTCCGGCCTTGTCGGCATCGCCGCAGCTAAGGCTGGGGCACGCGAAGTGATCGCCGCCGAGATCGACCGCAACGGCGTTGCCGCTCTTGAGCTCAACGCGGCCGCCAACGGCGTTGCCATCACGGTAATAGGCGTAGACATCACCGCCGGCCCGCCGCCGGCAGTTGACCTCGTGCTCGCAGGCGATGTTTTCTACGGGCGCGACGTTGCTTTACGCGTCACCCCGTTCCTCGATCGCTGCCTGGCAGCCGGCATCGACGTGCTGGTCGGCGATCCCCGTCGCAACGATCTGCCGCTGCCCCGACTGCGGTTGCTCGCCGAATACCAGGTGCCGGATTTCGGCGACGCGAAGGGAGCTGCGACCAAGCCGAGCGGTGTGTTTTCCTTCGAGGCGGATGACCGCTGGCGCTGAGATCAATCCCAGTCACTCGGAATGGCCGGGTTCGACCTCGTTCCGGACCTTTGTCAGGTGAGTACGACTGCCAGAAGGCTGCCATACAGAGCTGACATTCGGCGGCGCAAAATTGGGGTATGATCCAAGGCGCGTTATTCGGGCGTCGTAGGGTGGCTCGGCGAGTCGCAAAACGGCGGGATGGCGCGTTGCTGCCATCACCCCGGCAATGTCGATGTTGCGTTGTCTAACGCTCAGTTCTTCAAGGTCCCCGTCTCAAGCTTGGAGTGCCGCATGGTTGGCCCGCAAGAACTCGGCCGCTGTCATCGGCTTGCGGCCCAAGAGTTTCTCGAGATCCCCCGCCGTGCCGCCCCATTCTCCGGCGTTGATGCCTTGCACCCACACAAGCGCGAAGCGGGCGGCCTGCTCGGGCAGACCCGCCGCCACTAAGTGGGCGATGTAATCGTGATCCGAGCCGGAAACAAACGGCACTCGCTTGCCGCTGACATCCGACAGGATCTGTGCGACATCCGCGAAGGACACGGCGGGATCGCCATACAGCGAGTATGTCTTGTATTCATGGCCGTCTTGGCTCAGCACAATGGCATGCGCCTCTGCTAGGTCGTCACGGCTGGCATAGCCCGCCTTGCCCGCACCAGCCGGCACGTGAACCCCGGTCTCCAGGGCGTTTCCGCCGATGTAGAATGGGATGCTCTCGATAAAGGGCGGATGACGGACGAGCGTGTAGGCTAGGCCGGACGCCTTCAGTTTTTCCTCGACGAACAGATCCTGCTCGGTGATATCCGACAAGGTGAAGGCGGATCCTGCTTCGTGGATGATCGGCATATAGACGATGTGCTTAACGCCCGCCTGCCGAGCTGCGCTAATGGCATTTTGGTGCTGGGTATTGCGATCGGTAAAGGCCGTGGCGGATACGAGCATTAGCTTATCAATGCCCTCGAACGCGCGCACCAGTCCGTCATAGTCGAGATAGTCGCCTTGGCGGATCTCAATCCTATCGGCCGCCAGATCGGCCGCCTTGGCGGGATCGCGGGCCAGGCCGACGAGATCGCTGGCGGGCAACCGCTTTAGGAGATGTTGGAGAGTTTTTCGGCCGATATTGCCGGTTGCGCCGGTTACGAGGATCTTGGCCATGGTGATTTCCTTTGGGCTTTTGCACATCGACACCGTCGTCCGATCCAGGTAAGTCAGAACAGACCTGCAAACCAGTACCGACTATTTGGTAAGTGCCAAAATTCGGAGATCGACGTGACCGAGACAAATTTCCAATGCGGCCTGGAAGCGGTTCTTGCCATCCTTGGAGGCAAGTGGAAGCCGCTTGTCGTCTATCATCTGGCCAGCGGGCCCAAACGCACCGGTCGACTCCGCAGGCTCGTTACCAACGTGAGCGAGAAAATGCTGATCCAGCACCTGAAAGAACTGACGGATGATGGCGTTATTCGTCGCATTGACTTTCAGACGGTGCCGCCGCACGTCGAGTATGAACTAACCGACTTTGGTCAAAGCCTGGCCGGAGTACTCGCGCCCTTGTGCGAATGGGGAACTCATCATACGTCCGAGGTAGCCCTGATCGTGCAAAATCGATCGCGCCCCTCTGCAGGTGCGTAGCGGTCCCAAATCTGGCGGTGGACCAAAGTCCGCCTTTGAAGGAACAGCCCGTCTCCTTTCCACCAATCTCAGCCGTTGGCGGGAAAAGCCCAAGTTGATTTGCCCGGCCTCCGCCGTCAGATCGTCTCCTTGACCCGCGCCGAGAGAAAATCCGGCAGGTCGGCGACCGAATCCAGGATCACATCGGCAATGCCGGCCAGCGATTCGCGGGTGCCGGTGCCGGAGAGCACGCCGACTGCCAGCCCGCAGCCACCGGCACGCGCCATTTCGAGGTCGTGCCTGTTGTCGCCGACCATGGCGATCTCCGCCGGCCTGAGGCCGGTGAGGTCGCTGAAAGCCAGGATGGTGTCGGGCGCCGGCTTCGGATTGGCCACCGCGTCGTAGCCATAGGCCGCGTCGAACAATTGGGCGACGCCGAGCGTCACCAGCGTCTTTTCCGCGCCGCTGGTCGAATCATTGGTGGCGACGCCAAGCCGGTAAGATTTCCTGTGCAGTGCCGTCAGCGTGTCGACGATGCCCGGCAGCGCCACGGCCATTGCCGAGCCCTGCACCGAGGTGATTTCGTTGAAGCGGGCAACCGCAAGCATCTGGTCCTCGTTGGACAGGCGCGGAAACCACAATTCGACGACGTCGAGATTGGTGCCGGACGCAAAGATCGAATCCGGTTTGAAACGCTTGTTGGCGAAATCGAAGCCGGCGGCGGCCAGCAGCCTGTCGGCTTTCCAGCGATCGCCTTCGGACGCATCCATGGCCATGAAGTCGGCAACGCCGAGCCAGGTGGCGTTGAAATCGACAAGCGTGCCGTCCTTGTCGAACAATATTCCCTTGATGTCTGCCAAACTTTTCACTCCGCGCCACGCAAATGGTGGATGAATCCCACAAGGCCTGCGGTCGATGCGTCCCGCTTCGCGGCACTTTCCTTGCCCTCCACGACAGGCAGAAGGCCGGTGGCCAGTTCCTTGCCGAGCTCGACACCCCACTGGTCGAAGGAGTTGATGTCGAACAGCGTGCCCTCGACGAAGACGCGGTGCTCGTAGAGCGCGATCAGCCGGCCGAAGGTGCGCGGGTCGAGTTTGCGGTAGAGGATGGTCAGCGAGGGCCGGTTGCCGGAGAAGACGCGGTGCGGCGCTATCTTGTCGACCTCGGCCGGCTTCATGCCCTTGGCCAGCATCTGGGCGCGGGCTTCGTCCAGCGTGCGGCCCTTCATCAGCGCTTCCGACTGCGCCAGGCAGTTGGCGAGCAGCAGATCGTGCTGGTGCTTGAGATCGGGCTCGTGGCCGACGGCCGCGGCGAGGAACTCGACCGGGATGATATCGGTGCCCTGGTGCAGCAGCTGGAAGAAGGCATGCTGGCCGTTGGTGCCGGGCTCGCCCCAGACCAGCGGTCCGGTCGGCGTCGTCACCTCTGTGCCTTCGAGGGTGACGCTCTTGCCGTTCGATTCCATGTCGAGCTGCTGCAGATAGGCCGGCAGCCTGGACAGGCGCTGGTCATACGGGATGACGGCGCGCGCCGGGTAGCCGCAGATGACGCGATGCCACCAGCCGACCAGTCCAAGCAGCGCCGGCAGGTTCTCCTGCACCGGCGCGGTGCGGAAATGCTCGTCCATCTCATGCGCGCCATCGAGGAAGGCGCGAAAATTCCGCGGGCCGACAGCGATCATCACCGGCAGGCCGATGGCGCCCCAGAGCGAATAGCGGCCGCCGACCCAGTCCCAGAAGCCGAAGACGCGATCCGGCTCGATGCCGAACTTGGCCACCAGGTCGAGTGCGGTGGAGACGGCGGCGAAATGCTTGCCGACCGCTTCCTTACCCAGTGCTTCCTGCACCCATTTCCGAGCGGTTTCGGCGTTGGTCATCGTTTCGACGGTGGTGAAGGTCTTGGAAGCGATGATGAAAAGCGTGGTTTCGGCGGAGAGGCCCTTCAGTGTGTCGTGGATATGGGCGCCGTCGATGTTGGAAACGTAATGTGCGCGCGGCCCGTCATGATAGGGCGCCAGCGCCAGCGTCGCCATGGCCGGGCCGAGATCGGAACCGCCGATGCCAATGTTGACGATGTCGGTGATCTTCTTGCCGGTGGCGCCAGCCGCCTTGCCCGAGCGCACGGCATCGGCAAAGGCGCCCATGGCGTCGAGCACGGCGATGACGTCAGCCTTGACGTCCTGGCCATCGACGGTGACGCCCTTGCCGGTCAGGTTGCGCAGCGCCGTGTGCAGCACGGCACGGTCCTCGGTGACGTTGATCTTCTTGCCGGCGAACATGGCGGCGCGGCGGCCTTCGAGATCGGCGGCCTGGGCGAGCTTTTCCAGCAGCTCCATGGTGGTCGCGTCGACCGCGCATTTCGACCAGTCGAGCAGCAGATCGCCGTCGGCAGCGGAGAATTCCACGAACCGCTTGGGATCGGCGGCGAAGGCCTGGCGCATGCTGGCGGGCGCCGCCGCGCGGTGGTCACGCAAGGCGGCGAGCTGTTTTTGAAAGGACGATTGATCCACTGCCAAACTCCGAGACCTCGAGCCATCATTACGGACCGGATGTTTCCGGCGCGTGTCGTCGCGACAATCTATCGGGCCGAACTCCACCCGTTTCAATGCGCAGCGATGACGCACACCGTCACCCCAGCGATGACGCAGACGTCACGCGGCGATCACGCAGACGTCACGTACGGTGTCATCGCCGGGATGAGGCGCCGCGTCACCCCAGGATGCCGCAACGCGGCATCAAAAGGACGTGAAGGATCACTGGCATAAATCCCAACGATCAGAAAAATTGATTGGCGCAACCCCTTGTGCCACGGTTACGTTCGGCTGGTCCAGCCAAGCGAAAAAGACTGGCCATCGAGGAAATCTCCCATGCCACAGCGAAACGACACGGCGATATGGTCCGGCCTGTTCCGGATTTCGGCCGAATCCGGCCAAACCCTGCAGGCGCAGATCCGCCAGGCCATCGTAGCCGCCATTCTCGACCGCCAGATCGCCGCTTCGATGCCGCTTCCTTCCTGCCGGATCCTGGCCGAAAAACTTGGCGTGGCTCGCGGAACCGTGGTGCTGGCGTTCCAGCAGCTCGTCGACCAGGGTTTCCTGGTGGCGCGCGAGCGGCGTGGCCATTTCGTCAATCCCGATGTGCTGGCGACACCGGCCAAGCCGCACCAGAAGGCGCCCGACCAGGCCAACGAGATCGACTGGAAGGCACGCCGCAAGATCGCCGCAAGCGACATGCCGCCGCCAGCGAAGCACGAGAACTGGATCAAGTCGTCCTACCCTTTCGTCTACGGGCAGTTCGACCCGGCGCTGTTCCCGACCGCCGAGTGGCGCGAGTGCAACCGCATGGCCCTTGCCGTGCTGGAAATCCGTAACTGGGCGTCCGACATGGTCGACCGTGACGATCCGCTGCTGATCGAGCAGATCCAGGCGCGGCTCCTGCCCCGGCGCGGCATCTTTGCCAACCCGGACGAGATCATCGTCACGCTGGGCGCCCAGAACGCGCTCTACATGCTGGCGACGCTGCTGATGTCCAAAGGCTCCAAGGTGGCGATGGAAGACCCGGGCTATCCCGATGCCCGCTCGATCTTCCGCCTTGCCGGCGCGGAGATACAGCCGGTGCCGGTCGACCAGTCCGGCATCGTAACTGCTTCTATCCCCAACGATTCCGGCTTCGTCTTCGTCACGCCCAGCCATCATTGCCCGACCATGGTGCCGTTGTCGGCGGAGCGGCGGCAGGATCTTCTGGCGCGAGCCAACCGCTACAACCAGATCATCATCGAGGACGGCTATGACAGCCAGCTTCTCGACGAGGCACCGCAGCAAGCACTGAAGAGCCTCGATCGTTCTGGCCGCGTCGTCTATGTCGGCTCGATGTCCAAGACGCTGGCTCCGGGCCTGCGGCTCGGCTACATCGTGGCGTCCGCCGGACTGATCGCGGAGCTCAGGGCGCTGCGCCGCTTCATGCTGCGTCACCCGCCGGCCAACAATCAGCGCGCCGTAGCGCTGTTCCTGTCGCTCGGCCACCACGAGGCGCTGGTGCGGCGGCTGTCTTCAGCCTTCGACGAGCGGCGCAAGCGGCTGGTCCATGCGATTTCCGCCTTCCTGCCGGAATGGCGTTCGACCGATTCGGCCGGCGGCACGTCGCTGTGGCTCGAAGGGCCGCGCGGCACCGATTCGCGCGGGCTGGCCGAGGCAGCCGCCTCGCGCAGCGTCATCATCGAGCCAGGCGACCGTTTCTTCGATCGCACTGAAAAGCCTTCGCGTTTCATGCGGCTGGGCATCTCGTCGATCGCACTGCAGCACATCGAGCCAGGCATTCGCGAACTGGCCACGGCCGCCGGACGCAGACCCGCGGCCGCCTGATCCATCGTCGATCTCTCGTGACCGGAGCCGTTCGCAGCGGCTCCGGTATTTTAGCTCTGGCACATGGAACTGGGCCAGCTGGCCCATAGGATGGGCCAGTGCCAGCGGCATAGTCGGCGTCAGGGGAAGAAGCAGGCCGATGGTGGACCAACCGCCACGAGTTCCTGCCGACGAAGGTGGAGTGCTTCCATGCCAGTGGCTGTCGAACAGCAGGACACGCCGGCGAACCGTCGTCCGCAGCGCTCCGGTCTTCGCGAAACAGGACATGCCATGCGATCATCTCCCCTGGTGGAGGATACCAGACCACAGCACAAAGCCATCGAGGGTGGCGGCTACGGGCCGCTGCGCGGGGATGACCGCGAGCGTATCCACGAGGGCGTGCTGACGCTTTTGGAGACAGTGGGTTTCGCCAACGCCATTCCTTCCTGCATAAAGGTGTTGACCAAGGTGGGGGCGGTCCACGGCGACGATGGCCGGGTCCGCTTTCCGCGCGCGCTCGTGCTCGACACCATCAAGCGGGCGGCACGACATTTCACGCTTTATGGCCAGGACCCCAGGCACGACATGGTGGTCCAGGGCAAGCGCGTGCACTACGGCACGGCAGGCATCGCCGTGCACCTGGTGGATCTGGAGAAGCGCGAGTACCGCGAGTCCAAGCTGCAGGATATTTATGATGCCGCCCGCATCGTCGACGGGCTGGACAACATCCATTTCTTCCAGCGGCCGATGGTGGCGCGCGACATCGCCGATCCGCTCGAGATGGATTTCAACACGCTTTATGCCTGTGTGATGGGAACATCGAAGCACGTCGGAACATCCTTCACCGTGCGTGAGAACGTGAAGCCTGCGCTTGAAATGCTGTACGCCATCGCCGGCGGCGAGGAGCATTTCCGTGCCCGGCCGTTCGTTTCCAACTCCAACTCATTCGTCGTGCCGCCAATGAAGTTCGCCGAGGATGCCTGCGGCGTGCTTGAGGCCTGCGTCGAAGGCGGCATCCCGATCCTGCTGCTGTCGACCGGCCAGTCCGGCACCACGGCACCCGCGGCGATGGCCGGCGCCGTCGTGCAAGCAGTGGCCGAAGTGCTGGCCGGCCTGGTCTATGTCAACGCGCTCAAGCCCGGCCATCCGGCGATCTTCGGCGCATGGCCGTTCATGTCGGACCTGCGCACCGGCGCCATGGCGGGCGGGTCGGCCGAGCAGTCGGTGGCAACGGCGGCCTGTGCCCAGATGGCGCAATTCTACGACCTGCCCGGTGGCTCCGCCGCCGGCATGACGGATTCGAAATTGCCCGATATTCAGTCCGGCTACGAAAAGGGCATCACCAATGTGATGGCCGGCCTCTCCGGCCTCAACCTCGTCTACGAGGCGGCCGGCATGCATGCCTCGCTGCTCGGCTTCTGCCTGGAGAGCCTGGTCATCGACAACGACATGCTCGGTCATTGCCTAGGCTGCGCGCGTGGCATCGACGTGACTGACGAGGCCCTGTCGATCGACAGCATCGCCGAGGTCTGCCTCAAGGGTCCGGGCCACTATCTCGACAACGAACAAACGCTCAAGCTGATGCAGACCGAGCACTTCTATCCCGCCCTCGGCGATCGTTCCTCGCCGAAGGAATGGAACGAAAAAGGCCGGCCTGATATATTGCTGCGTGCGATCACCGAGAAGAAACGCATTCTTGCCGAGCGATTTCCGCGCCACGTGCCAAAACAGGTCGACGACAGATTGCGTGCCCGCTTCGGCAACCTGATCCACCTGCCGCGCACGCAAATGGGCGGCTGACCGGAGACGAGTTCGTGCAGCCATACAGCCACCACCCGGAGCCAATTCAGGACGGAAAACCGCTTCACACTTTTCCTGGAATTGCGCTCTTCGTTTGACGCAATTCCTAACAGAAAACCGCTTCACACTTTTCCTGGAATTGCTCCGGGATCAACCATCGGGCAGAACGACAAATGAGTGTGCATCCTATCCAGCAAGCACCCACCGACGGCGACGCGATCGATCGGCTGGTGGCATCTCATCAGCCAGGTCACGGCCTGGTGCGTGCCTTCTATCATGATCCGGCGATCTTCGAGCGCGACATGGAACGTGTCTTTCGCCGCCATTGGCATTGCCTGGCCCATGCCAGCGTTATCCCGAACCCCGGCGATTTCGAGCTGTTCAAGCTGGGCGACGAGGCGGTCATCCTGACACGCGGCATGGATGGCACCGTGCATGCCATGCTTAATGTCTGCCGCCACCGTGGTGCCGAGGTCTGCACCAAGGAGAAGGGCAATGCGAAGATGTTCGTGTGCCCCTACCACGCATGGGCCTATTCCAATGACGGATCCTTGCGTGCCGCACGCCTGATGCCGAAGGATTTCGACCGCACGGCGCACGGGCTGAAGAAGCTTCATGTCCGCGTCGCCTCCGGGCTGGTCTTCATTTCCTTCGCCGAGACGCCGCTCGATTTCGATCCGATCGAACAGTCGCTGCGCACGAGCTGCGGCCAATATGGCTGGGGCGACGCCAAGGTGGCGTATCGTCAGTCTTATGCGCTCGACGCCAACTGGAAGCTCGCCGTCGAGAACTATGTCGAATGTTACCATTGCGGGCCGGCGCATCCGGAATATTCGCAGACGCATGCGCTGGAAAAACCGGCCGAGATGATCGAGCAGCTCAATGCCGCGATGGAGCGACGCACCTGCGCGCTCGGCATCGAGATCGGCAGCGCCAACCGCTGGCAGAACTCGGCCGCCGGACAGGAGGCGATCCACACTTTCCGCTATGCGCTCTATGACGGCGTTTCCAGCGGCAGCAAGGACGGCTCGCCGGTCGCGCCGCTGATGGGCCGCTTCACCGACTATGATGGTGGCGTGACATCGATCCATCTTGGCGGCACCAGCTTCCTGGTCTGTTATCCCGATCACGGCATGATCTATCGTTTCATCCCGAAAACAGCTGGTACCTGTGAGATGGAGCTGATCTGGCTGGTGCGCGGCGACGCGGTCGAGGGGCAGGACTACGATCTGGAGAAGCTGACCTGGCTGTGGAAGGTCACCACCGAAGAGGACAAGAAGATCATCGAGCACACCGCGCGCGGCGTGCGCTCGCACTATTTCGTGCCCGGACCGATCGCGCCGATGGAATACAACGAACTGCGCTACATCGGCTGGTATCTCGAGGAGATCAGCCGGGCCTGATCGGCTCGGCTGCCGCGGGAGAATCAGGCAGATCTTGCCTTTCGCGTCATTCCGCGCTGAGCCCGTATCGGTCGACGACTTCAGCGTTGATGAGCTTGGCATGCAGCGTCATCAGCACGATCTGCGCGTCGAGGCTGTCGCCGGTTTCAAGCGCCGCCTCGATGCGACGTTCGGCTTCCAGCGTCCGCTGATGGCCATTGGCTTGCTCGAAGGTTTCGGGACCCGCGATGCAATAGCTGCATAATTGCGCCACCGACGCATAGGTGCCCGGTGGCGGCTCGTCGGGCCAGCGATCCTTCATGAGATTGACGAGGGTAAGCTTCACGCCCTCCGGCACAAGGGCTGGATGCAGATCGGCGCCGCGCAATGCATCGTCGAGCTGCCTCAAGTCGCCCGAACGGCCGAACATTCCGAGGAAGCCGAGGGAAGAGCGCCGTCCGGCCATGATGTTTCCTTCCGTTTCCAGCCCACTTAGGTGGTGGGCAAGCGGATTACAAAGGCGGTGCTGTCTAACCAGCCGCCGCCAGCAAGACCCCTGCAAGGGCGGATAGCGCGAGTGTCGGCAGCATGCCGACTTTCAGCTTCAGGATGGCGACCATCGCGGCCACGGATAGCAAGGCCGCACGCCAGTCGATGGACGAAAGCACCGGCACGTTCATGCCAAGCCCCGTCGCGTGCACCTCACGGAAGATGACATGCAAAGCAAACCATAGGGCCAGATTCATGATCACCCCGACAATTGCGGCGGTGATCGCGCCCAGTGCGGCCGACAATGCCTTGTTGCCGCGCAAGGCCTCGATGTAGGGCGCCCCGAGGAATATCCAGAAAAAGCAGGGCGTGAACGTCACCCACAAGGTGAGCAGCGCCCCCAGCGATCCGGCAAGTAACGGGTCGAGCGAGCCGGAATGGCGGAACGCGGCGATGAAGCCGACGAACTGCAACACCAGGATGAGTGGTCCTGGCGTCGTTTCTGCAAGTCCAAGACCGTCGACCATTTCACCCGGCGCCAGCCAGCCGAAGGACTGGACGGCTGCCTGCGCGACATAGGCGAGGACCGCATAGGCGCCACCGAAGGTGACGACAGCCATCAGGCTGAAGAACCGGCCTATCTCGGTCCAGACGCTTGCGGAGCCGGTGAACCACCAGATCAAAAGAACAGGCCCGAGCCAGATCGGCAGCCAGATGGCGAGGGTGCGCGGCGCGTGCCATTTGGTCGGTTTGACATGGGCCAGTTCGCCACGCTCGAACATCAGGTCGACCGCTCCCTTGGAGTCGGCAACACCGTCCTTGCCATGGGCCGAGCCGGAAAACAGGCCGGGAGCAACGCGGTCCCCCAGCCATCCCGTCAGGCCGGCGAGAAGGACGATGAGCGGAAACGGCACATTCAACGCATAGATGGCAATGAACGCCGCGACCGCGATCGACACCATGACCCGGTTCTTGAGGGCGCGTCGCCCGATCCGGATCACCGCCTCGATGACAATGGCGAGCACCGCCGCCTTCACCCCGAAAAACAGCGCCGCGACGAGCGGCATGTCGCCATAGAGGACGTACAGGCTGCTCAAGGCGAGCATGACGAGCGCGCCCGGCACGACGAACAGGATGCCGGCAACAAGGCCACCGGCCGTCCTGTGCAGCAGCCAACCGATGTAGATGGCGAGTTGCTGGGCTTCCGGGCCAGGCAGCAGCATGCAGTAATTCAACGCATGCAGGAAACGCCGTTCCCCGATCCAGCGCCGCTCCTCGACCAGTTCCTTGTGCATCAGCGCGATCTGCCCGGCCGGACCGCCAAAGCTGAGCAATCCGATTTTCGCCCAGACCTTCGTGGCTTCCGCGAAGGTCGGCGCAGCCGGCGGCTCGACGGTCACCGCCTTATTGTCGGGGACAAGAATGGTCATGATGGTTTACCTGCAGCGGGCCAGTTGTGCGTTTCTTCGGTGGCGTCGCGACACCAGCGGAAGAACGCGTCGTAGAGCAGCATGCCTGCTTCCAGTTGTTCCAAATCGTCGCGGTACATACGCGACAGACCCAGCGAGGCAGCCAGAAAGCCGGCCGCCTGGGGCACCAGGTCGAGGCTTGCGGTGTCGGCCGCGCGCACGATTGCGGCGAGGCGATCGAGCGCCCCGGATTCCAACCCGAACTCCTCGATCATGGTGTCGAAGGTGCAGCGTTCGCCGCGATGGCTCCAGAACACATTGTCGATGTCGAACGGCACGGCCTGAAAGCGGTCGGCAACAGCCAATACTTCAGC
Source organism: Mesorhizobium sp. LMG17149 (assembly GCF_024518695.1). Classification (NCBI taxonomy): domain Bacteria; kingdom Pseudomonadati; phylum Pseudomonadota; class Alphaproteobacteria; order Hyphomicrobiales; family Phyllobacteriaceae; genus Mesorhizobium; species Mesorhizobium sp. LMG17149. The sequence continues at coordinate 51,310 of NZ_JANIFL010000003.1, read as the reverse complement.
GGGTTCGACAAACAGGAACACCGCGTCGGGGTCGAGGAAACGCCGGATCAGCCATGGGCAAGCGATGCGGTCGACCTTCGGGCGGGATCGCGTCACCCAGACGGTGGCGCCCTTTTCATTGCGTGGCGGCAACTTGGCGGTGCGGACCAGAAGCCCCCCGGCATCGCGCCAGGCCTCAAAGCCGCCTTCAAGGGATTCGGCTGATATCCCCTCATGGCGCATCCATGCGACGACGCCTTGCGAGAGCTTTTGCCCCTTCTGGCAGACGACGGCCACCGGCTTGTCGGCAAACTCGGCCGCCCAGGTCGAAACGGTTTTGAAATCGCGCCGGCACGAGGCCGGCAACAGGCGCGGATCGGCTTCGAAATCTTCTTCGATGCGAACATCGATGATGACAGGTGCACCCGGCAGACCTATGAGCCGGGACAATTGCGGTACGGTGATAGCGGTTGTTGACGGCATGGCGTCCACCTCCTGAAAAGAGAAGCTTGGACGCGAACGTTGGGCTGACGCCTCACGGGGTCGTCGCGATGCACCCCTTGTCATGATGGTGGATTTGTTGGGCGCGCTTGTCAAGGACGGTGACCGTTCTCGACCTACCCGGCCAGGATAACCGGAAAACCGATGGCGGCCTGATTTGATCAAGCCGCCATCCGTCGATTCAGTATCAATGATTGTCTCTGGGGACACCGCTGGTGTGCGCGACATCCTGGTATTTCACCGCCGGCTTCAGCACCATCCCCTCCGAGAACTGCGCGACCATGCCGCGCTGGATCTCCTGCCAGGGTGTCTGGTGCTTGGGATAGTGGAAGCCGCCATTGTTTTGCAGTTCGGCGCGGCGCCGGGTGATCTCGTCGTCGGTGACGAGGATGTCGGCCGTGCCTTTGCGCAAGTCGATGCGAACCCGGTCGCCCGTCTTGAGCAGCGCCAGTCCGCCGCCGATTGCGGCTTCCGGCGAGGCGTTGAGGATCGAGGGCGAACCCGACGTGCCCGACTGGCGGCCGTCACCGATGCAAGCGAGCGCGTGGATGCCCTTCTTGATGAGATAGGCCGGCGGCTGCATGTTGACGACCTCGGCACCGCCGGGATAGCCGACCGGGCCAGCGCCGCGCATGAACAGGATGGTGTGTTCGTCGATGCCTTGCGCCGGGTCGTCGATGCGGGCGTGGTAATCCTCCGGCCCGTCGAAAACCATGGCGTTACCTTCGAAAGCCTCGGGATCCTTCGGGTTGGACAGATAGCGCTCGCGGAATTCCGGCGAGATGCCGCTGGTCTTCATGATCGCCGAATCAAACAGATTGCCCCTGAGGTTGATGAAGCCGGCATTGGCCTTCAGCGGCTTGGCGACAGAGCGGATGACGTCGGGGTTTTCGTTGGCGACGCCCTCGCTGTTCTCACCGATCGACTTGCCGTTGACGGTGCGCGCGCCGGGATGCGGCAACAGCCCGCCCTTCATCAGTTCGGCAATGACCGCCGGCACGCCGCCGGCATGATGGTAGTCCTCGCCGAGGTATTCGCCCGTCGGCTGCAAATTGACCAGCAGCGGCACATTGAGGCCGACCGTCTGCCAGTCGTCATTGTCGAGCTTGACTCCAAGGTGGCGGGCGATGGCGTTGAGATGGATAGGCGCGTTGGTCGAGCCGCCAATGGCCGAGTTGACGACGATGGCGTTCTCGAAAGCCTCCCTCGTCATGATGTCGGACGGCTTCAGATCCGCATGCACCATCTCGACGATGCGTTTTCCGGTCTCATAGGAAATCTGGCCGCGCTCGCGGTAGGGCGCGGGAATGGCGGCCGAGCCCGGCAATTGCATGCCGAGCGCCTCGGCCAGCGAGTTCATCGTGGTGGCGGTGCCCATGGTGTTGCAATAGCCGGTGGACGGCGCCGACGAGGCGACGATGTCCATGAACTCGTCATAGCCGATCTCGCCGGCCGAAAGCCGCTGGCGCGATTCCCAGACGATGGTGCCGGAGCCGGTGCGCTTGCCCTTGTGCCAGCCATTGAGCATCGGGCCGACCGACAGCGCGATCGCCGGGATGTTGACGGTGGCCGCCGCCATCAGCAGGGCCGGCGTCGTCTTGTCGCAACCGATGGTCAGCACGACGCCATCGAGCGGATAGCCGTAGAGCACCTCGACAAGGCTGAGATAGGCAAGGTTGCGGTCAAGTGCCGCGGTCGGGCGCTTGCCGGTCTCCTGGATCGGATGGCAAGGAAACTCGAAAGGAATGCCGCCCATCGAGACGATGCCTTCGCGCACACGCTTGGCGAGTTCGATATGGTGACGGTTGCAAGGCGACAGATCCGAGCCGGTCTGGGCGATGCCGATCAGCGGCTTGCCGGACATCAGTTCGGCGCGCGTCAGGCCGTAATTGAGATAGCGCTCGAGATAGAGCGCCGTCATGCCCGGATTGTCGGGATTGTCGAACCACTCCTGCGAGCGAAATTTTTTCTTATGGGTGGGGGCGCCTGCCATCATGGTCTCCGTATTTGTAAGACAAATCGATATGGCAACGCGCGGGAGCAGGCAAGAGGGCGTGCGGTCGCAACCGGACTTTGGTGCGATAGACACGCACCGAGCCGTGCGTTACGGGTTCGGGCAGTCTTGTCCGGGAGGTTTTCATGGCTTTGGTGATCGAAGGCGAGGAGCGCATTGCCGCACCGCTGCAAAAAGTGTGGGAAGCGCTGAACGATCCCGAGGTCTTGAAGGCGACCATTCCCGGCTGCCAGAGCCTGGAGATGAAGTCGCCGACCGAGATGGCGGCAACCGTGGTGGTGAAGATCGGACCGATCAAGGCGACGTTCAACGGCGAAGTGACGCTGAAGAACCTGAAGCCGCCGCACTCCTACACCATCCAGGGCGAAGGCAAGGGCGGCATTGCAGGCTTCGCCAAGGGGGGCGCCGACGTGACGCTGACGGCGGATGGACCCGACGCCACGATATTGAACTACGCGGCCAAGGCCGATGTCGGGGGCAAGATCGCACAGCTTGGCAGCCGCCTGATCGAATCGACCTCGAAGAAACTGGCTGGACAGTTTTTTTCCAGCTTTGGCGAGAAGGTCGGCGCGGCCTAGGCTGCAGCACGGCGGCGCCTGCTATTCAAACACAATACTCGGCACGGCAGCAGCAGCCGCACCACGCTCTTCGTTGACCCGGTCCCAGACCTTCGAGGCGATGTCGCGGTAGATTTTCGCTTCGGGGCCATCGGGCTTGGAGACGACAACCGGCGTGCCGGCATCCGAGCTTTCGCGAATGCCCATTTCGAGCGGCACCTCACCGAGGAAGGTGACGCCGAGGCGCTCGGCCTCGCGGCGGGCGCCGCCATGGCCAAAGATGTCGTAGCGCTTGCCGGTGTCCGGGGCGATGAAATAGCTCATGTTCTCGACGATGCCGAGCAACGGAACGTCGACCTTCTTGAACATGTTGAGGCCTTTTCGCGCGTCGATCAGGGCCAGATCCTGTGGCGTCGAGACGATGACAGCACCAGCCAGCGGCACCTGCTGGGCCATGGTCAACTGCGCGTCGCCAGTGCCGGGCGGCATGTCGACGACGAGCACGTCGAGACGGCCCCATTCGACCTCGCGCAGCATCTGCGTCAGCGCCGACATCACCATCGGGCCGCGCCAGATCATCGGCGTTTCCTCGTCGACGAGGAAACCCATCGACATTACCTTCAGGCCGTAATTCTCCATCGGTTTCAGGATCTTGCCGTCGACGGTCTGCGGCCGGCCGTGGATGTTGAGCAGCCTGGGCATGGACGGTCCGTAGATGTCGGCATCCAGCACGCCGACGCGCAGGCCGTTGGCGGCGAGGCCGAGCGCGATGTTGACGGCGGTGGTCGACTTGCCGACGCCGCCCTTGCCGGAAGCAACGGCAATGATCGCCTCGATACCGGGCACGCCACGTTTGCCCGAACTGTGCGAGGCGGGCGCGTGCGGAGCCGCACGCGGCGCGGTGGCAGCAGGCGCAGCCGGCGGAACGGGCCTGGGTGCGGGGCGCGACGGAACCGGCGCCTCCATGCCGCCGCCCTTCTTCTCGGCCGTCAGCGCGACGACCGCGCCGGCGACCCCGGGGATTGCCTTGACGACGCGCTCGGCGGCGGCGCGCAGCGGCTCCATTTCCTGGGCACGAGCGGCGGGAACGGTAATCGAGAAGAAGACCTTCCCGTCGGCGATGAAAATCTCCGAAACCATGCCGAGGTCGACGATGTTGCCGGTGAAATCCGGCCCGTTGACCGTCTTCAGACGCTCGGTGACGATTTCCTTGGTGACGGACATGGCAGTTTTTCCTTACGCAGCTTGCGCCTGAGATGCAGCTTGCACCTGAGATAATGCAGTTTCCGGACAGAACCAAGCCGTGGAGCAATGGCTGCCTTGGCGTGCCTGGAAAAGCGGCGGGTCCTGTCGGATTTCATCCGCGCCAAACGTCTTCCAGATAATCGAGCGCCGATGCGGCTAACAATCAGGTCGAGCGACAGTCGTCAAACGATCGCGGCGACCTATTTCGGTGACCAGCACGGGGTCGACAACCAGGAAAGGAGACCATCATGCTCGCAAACAGCAATGCAACGGCCAATCTCGCGGTGAAGGATCTCGCGAAAGCCAAGGCTTTCTATGAGGGAACGCTTGGCCTGAAACAGGTGCACGATGAGGGCGGCGAACTGATCGTCTACAAAAGCGGCGATACCACCCTCAACGTCTATCACTCCCAATTTGCCGGAACCAACAAGGCGACAGCGGTGACATGGATGGTTGGCGACGAGATCGGCAGCATCGTCAAGGAACTGAAGACGAAGGGCGTCACCTTCGAGCACTATGAGATGCCGGGCTTGACGCTGGAGGGCGATCTCCACGTCGGTTACGGAATGAAGGTCGCCTGGTTCAAGGACCCGGACGGCAACATCCTGAACCTTGTGGACAGGTAGATTTCTTTACGTCACCTCGCCAGGCCAACCGCCAGGTAGGTGAGCGCCGAAATCAAAGCGGTGGCCGGCAAGGTGACGATCCAGGCAATGACGATGTTGCCGGCAATGCCCCAGCGCACGGCCGAGACGCGGCGGGCGGCGCCGACGCCGATGATGGCGCCAGTGATGGTGTGCGTGGTCGACACGGGAATGCCGAGCCAGGTCGCGGCAAACAGCGTGATCGCCCCGCCGGTCTCGGCGCAAAAACCCTGCATCGGGTTCAGCCGCGTGATCTTCGAGCCCATGGTGTGGACGATGCGCCAGCCGCCGAACAGGGTGCCGAGCGCCAGTGCCGCCTGACAGGTGAGGACAACCCAGAGCGGTACATGGAAAGTCGCGCCGAGCATGCCTTGCGAATAGAGCAGCACGGCAATGATGCCCATGGTCTTCTGCGCGTCATTGCCACCGTGCCCGAGCGAATAGAGCGAGGCGGAAAAGAACTGCATGACGCGGAAGGTACTGTCGACCGCAAAGGGCGTCTGGCGCACGAAGAGCCACGAGACGACGAAAATCAGGATGAGCGCCAGGATAAAGCCGGTCGCTGGCGACAGGACGATTGCCGCAACCGTCTTGCCAAGCCCTGTCCAGACGATGGCGCCCACGCCTGCCTTTGCCACACCGGCACCTACCAGGCCGCCGATCAACGCATGCGAGCTGCTCGACGGGATGCCGGCGATCCAGGTGACGATGTTCCAGACGATGGCGCCGACGAGCGCCGAGAAGATGACCGCCGGGGTGACGATGCTGACATCGACGATACCCTTGCCCACTGTCTCGGCGACGTGGAGGCCGAAGAACATGAAGGCGATGAAGTTGAAGAAAGCCGCCCACAATACCGCGTATTGCGGCCTTAGCACGCGGGTGGAGACGATGGTGGCAATGGAGTTGGCGGCATCGTGCAAGCCGTTGAGAAAGTCGAAGAACAGCGCGACGCCGACGAGGCCGACCAGCACGGGAAAGGCAATGGTGGCTTCCATCACCTAGACATTCTCAATGACGATGCCGCTGATCTCGTTGGCGACGTCCTCGAAGCGGTCGACCACTTTTTCCAGTTGGCCATAAATCTCGCTGCCGATCATGTACGCCATCGGATCGCTGCTGCCGTGCTTCCTGAAGAGATCCTTCAGCCCTTGCTCGTGCAGGTCGTCGGCCCGGCTTTCGACGCGCATCACCTCTTCGGCGATGGCGTTGAGGCGCACCGTGTGCGTCGCGACCTTGTTGAGCAGCGGGATCGCCTCGGCCACCAGCTTGGCGGCGGCGACGATGACGCCACCCATTTCCTGCATCAGCGGATCGAATTCCTTGCGCTCGAACAGCTTCACCGTCTTGACCGTCTTGTGCATCATGTCGATGGCATCATCCATCGACTGGATCAGGTCCTTGATGTCGCCGCGATCGAAAGGCGTGATGAAGGAGCGCCGCACCGCCAGCAGGACTTCCGCGGTGATGTGGTCGGCCTCATCTTCGAGATCGACGATTTTCTGGCACCAGAGGTCGATGTCCCTGCCCTGGAGAAGCTGCTCCAGCGCCTCGGCGCCGCCGACCACGGTGCGCGAATGTCGTTCGAACAGGTCGAAGAAGCGATCTTCGCGCGGCAAAAGCTTGCGGAACCAGCCCAGCATGGTCGATCTCCCAGTTTCATCCACATAGCGCCGCATCGCGCCGCGGGAAACAGGTAGCCGGCTTAAAGGTGTGGATGCAGGGCAATTGTGCATCGCGCTTGCGGTGAGGCGCGATTTCCCCGACCTTGCAGCGAACCACCGGAAAGATCGCATGATCGACAAGCTGGAATTCTTCATCGCGCTCGCCAGGGAGGAGCATTTCGGCCGAGCGGCGGAGGTATGCGGCGTCACCCAGCCGACGCTCTCGGCCGGCATCAAGCAGTTGGAGGGCCAGCTTGGCGTCATGCTGGTCCTGCGCGGCTCACGCTTCCAGGGGCTGACGCCGGAGGGAAAACAGGTGCTGGTGTGGGCACGCCGCATCGTCGGCGACACCAGGACCATGCGCGAGGAAATGCGCGCGGCGCGCCACGGACTTTCGGGCCGTATCCGCATCGCCGCCATTCCGACGGCGCTCGCCATGCTGCCGCGGCTGACGACGCCGTTTCGCGAAAAGCATCCCGGCGTAACCTTTTCGGTGCTGTCGCGGACCTCGATCGAGGTGCTGTCGCTGCTCGGCAATTTCGACATCGATGCCGGCATCACCTATCTCGACAACGAGCCGCTGGGGCGGGTGACCAGCGTGCCGCTCTATGACGAGCGCTATCAATTGATCACCGCGATGGGAAATCCCTATTCCGACCGCGACAAAGTGACATGGGCGGAGCTCTCAAGCCTGCCGCTGTGCCTGTTGACGCCGGACATGCAGAACCGCCGCATCATCGATCAGCATCTGGCCGAAGCCGGCGTGCAGGTGCGGCCGACGCTGGAATCCAATTCGATGATCGTGCTGTTTTCGCACATCCGCACCGGCAAATGGTCGTCGATCATGCCGCTCAACCTTGCGGAAACATTCGGTTTTTCCGAGCCGATCCGGGCCATTCCGATCGTCGAGCCGGATGCCAGCCACACGGTCGGCCTGGTGGCGACACCGCGCGAACCGCACACACCTTTGGTCTCGGCGCTGCTGGACGAGGCAATGGCGCTGGCGGACGATTTCCACGCCAACCGTTCCGCTAGACAGAGTTAGCCGAACGGAGCGATAGAAAATTTCTATCGTGCAACGAAACCGCTTTATTGATTTCAGAGGTTTTCTCTGGTTTCTTAAGCACTTAGCGATAAAGCGGCACGCGCATGTCGTTGTTCCAAAACAGCTTGATGCTTCTGGCCGATATGTATGGGTCGCTACGATAGGGAGGGCGCTGCATGACAATGCAGCCTGCAAGTACCGAGATCACGTCGCGCACGGTCGCGATCATCCAGGAGATGAAGGGCCTCGAAGGCCCGTTGCTGCCGATCCTCCACGGCATCCAGAAAGAGTTCGGCCATGTGCCCAAGGATGCGCTGCCGGTCATCGCCGAGGCGCTGAACATTTCCAGGGCCGAGGTGCACGGCGTCGTCAGCTTCTATCACGATTACCGAAGCCACCCGGCAGGCCGGCATGTGCTGAAGCTCTGCCAGGCGGAATCCTGCCAGTCGATGGGTTCGGACGCCATCGCCGCCAAGCTGAAGCAATTGCTGGGCATCGGCTTCCATGAGACGACCCGCGACGGTTCGGTGACGCTGGAGCCGGTCTATTGTCTCGGCCTTTGCGCCTGTTCGCCCGCCGCAATGCTGGATGGCGAGGTGATCGGGCGGCTCAATGACGAGAAGCTCGACGAGATCGTTGCAGAGGTGCGCTCATGATCCCGCGCATCTACATTCCCGGCGATTCCGGTGCGCTGGCGCTTGGCGCCGAAAAGGTCGCCAAGGCGATCGCCGGCGAACTCGCCGAGCGCGGCATCGAAGCCAAGATCGTGCGCAACGGGTCGCGCGGCGCCTATTTCCTCGAACCAATGGTCGAAGTTGCGACAGCGAACGGCCGCCTCGCCTATGGGCCGGTAAAGCCGTCCGACGTCAAAAGCCTGTTCGACGGCGGCTTCCTCACCGGCGGCCATCACAAGCGCTGGCTGGGCTCACCGGACAAGATCCCCTTCTTCGCCAAGCAGACGCGGCTGACCTTCGCGCGCTGCGGCGTCACGGATCCGCTTTCGCTCGAATCCTACAAGAAGCATGGCGGGTTGAACGGACTGACGAACGCGCTGGCGCTGACGCCTGCCGACATCGTCGCCCAGGTTACCGAATCGGGCCTGCGCGGGCGCGGCGGCGCCGGCTTCCCGACCGGCATCAAGTGGAAAACGGTGCTCGATACCGCAGGCGACCGCAAATACATCGTCTGCAACGCCGACGAAGGCGATTCAGGCACCTTCGCCGACCGCATGATCATGGAGGGCGATCCGTTTGTGCTGATCGAAGGCATGACGATCGCCGGTATAGCCACGGGCGCGACCAAGGGCTTTGTCTATGTCCGCTCGGAATATCCGCATGCGGTGGCGGTGATGAACAAGGCCGTCGAGGTCGCCCGCAAGGCCGGCGTTCTTGGCGCCAGCGTGCTGGATTCACCTTACGCGTTCGACATGGAGATCCGGGTCGGCGCCGGAGCCTATGTCTGCGGGGAGGAGACGGCGCTGCTCGATTCGCTCGAGGGCAAGCGCGGCATGGTGCGCGCAAAGCCGCCGCTGCCGGCGCATAAGGGGCTGTTCGGCAAGCCGACGGTGATCAACAATGTCATCTCGCTGGCCTCGGTGCCTGTCATCATGGACAAGGGTGCGGCCTTCTACAAGGATTTCGGCATGGGCCGCTCGCGCGGCACGATCCCGATCCAGATCGCCGGCAACGTCAAATATGCCGGCCTGTTCGAAGCCGCTTTCGGTATGACGCTGGGCGAAATCATCGACGATATCGGCGGCGGTACGGCCACGGGACGTCCGGTCAAGGCGGTGCAGGTCGGCGGGCCGCTCGGCGCCTATTTCCCGCGCGCGCTGTTCGACACGCCGTTCGATTATGAAGCCTTCGCGGCAAAGGACGGGCTGATCGGCCATGCCGGCATCGTGGTGTTCGACGACACCGCCGACATGCTGAAACAGGCGCGCTTTGCCATGGAGTTCTGCGCCATCGAAAGCTGCGGCAAGTGCACGCCCTGCCGCATCGGCTCGACGCGCGGTGTCGAGACCATCGACAGAATAGTCGCGGGCATCGAGCCGGAGAAGAACCTCGCTCTGGTCACCGACCTCTGCAACACGATGAAGTTCGGTTCGCTCTGCGCGCTGGGCGGCTTCACGCCCTATCCCGTGATGAGCTCGATTACCCATTTCCCCGACGACTTCAAGCCAGCGCCCGTGCGCGTGGCTGCCGAATAGGAGCTGGCAGATGAACATCAAGGCCGACTTCCCTTCCCTCGTCGAAGAGATCGACTACGGAACCCCCCAATCGAAGGCGCAGAAGCAGGTCACGCTGAACGTCGACGGGCGCAGCATCACCGTGCCGGAAGGCACCTCGATCATGCGTGCCGCGATGGAAGGCGGGGTCGAGATCCCGAAGCTTTGCGCCACCGACATGCTGGACTCCTTCGGTTCGTGCCGTGTCTGCCTTGTCGAGATCGAAGGACGCGGCGGCACGCCGGCATCGTGCACGACGCCCGTCGGCGAAGGCATGATCGTGCGCACGCAGACCGAGCGGCTTGACGCCATTCGCCGCGGCGTCATGGAACTCTATGTCTCGGACCATCCGACCGGCTGGAACGAACAGGCCGGAACCGGCGCGAGCGAGTTCGATGCGGTGGCGAAGTCGATCGGCCTGACCGAGAACCGCTACGGCATCGAAGGCCGCAACCACGTCAAGCCGGAAGGTGGCGTGGCGCCCGGCCATGGCTCGCTGGCGGTCGACTACATCGCCCGCGATGAATCCAACCCCTATTTCACCTATGATGCCTCGCAATGCATCGTCTGCTCGCGCTGCGTGCGGGCCTGCGAAGAGGTGCAGGGCACCTTCGCGCTGACCATCGAGGGACGAGGCTTCGAATCCCGGGTTTCGGCGGGGATGCACGAGGCGTTCATCGATTCGGAATGCGTGTCCTGCGGCGCCTGCGTGCAGGCCTGTCCGACCGATGCGCTGCGCGAGAAGACGGTGCTTGCCAAGGGCCTGCCGGAGCGCTCGGCTGTTACCACCTGCGCCTATTGCGGCGTCGGCTGCTCGTTCAAGGCCGAGGTGAAGGGTGACGAAGTCGTTCGCATGATGCCCTATAAGGAGGGGAAGGCGAACCACGGCCATTCCTGCGTCAAGGGCCGTTTCGCCTATGGCTACGCCACCCACAAGGACCGCATCCTGTCGCCGATGATCCGCGAAAAGGTCACCGACCCGTGGCGCGAGGTGAGCTGGGAAGAGGCGATCGCCCATACGGCCAAGGAATTCCGCCGCATCCAGTACCAGTACGGACGCACTGCGATCGGCGGCATCACCTCGTCGCGCTGCACCAACGAGGAAACCTATCTCGTCCAGAAGATGGTGCGGCAGGGTTTCCGCAACAACAATGTCGACACCTGCGCACGCGTCTGCCATTCGCCGACGGGCTACGGGCTCGGCCAGACCTATGGCACCTCGGCCGGCACGCAGGATTTCGATTCCGTCGACTTCACCGACGTCGCCGTCATCATCGGCGCCAATCCGGCTTCCGCTCACCCGGTGTTCGCCTCGCGGCTGAAGAAGCGGCTGCGCCAGGGCGCCAAGCTGATCGTGCTCGATCCGCGCCGCACCGAGATGGTCAAGTCGGCCCATGTCGAAGCGGATTATCACCTGCCGCTGAAGCCCGGCACCAATGTGGCCGTGCTGACGGCGCTGGCGCATGTGATCGTCACCGAGGGCCTGTTCGACGAAGCCTTCATCCGCGAACGCTGCGACTGGACGGAGTTCCAGGATTGGGCATCGTTCGTAGCCTTGCCGGAAAACAGCCCCGAAACCGTCGGCAAATTGTCCGGCGTCGATCCCGAACTGATCCGCGGTGCCGCCCGCCTCTACGCCACCGGCGGCAACGGTGCGATCTATTACGGCCTCGGCGTGACGGAACACAGCCAGGGCTCGACCACTGTGATGGCAATCGCCAATCTCGCCATGGCCACCGGCAATATCGGCCGGCCCGGCGTCGGCGTGAACCCACTGCGCGGCCAGAACAACGTGCAGGGCTCCTGCGACATGGGCTCCTTCCCGCACGAACTGCCGGGCTATCGCCACATCTCCGGCGAAGCCGTGCGCGATATCTATGAGACCTTGTGGGGCGTGAAGCTGGACGACGAACCCGGCCTGCGCATCCCCAACATGCTGGATGCCGCCGTCGACGGCAGCTTCAAGGGCATCTACATCCAGGGGGAGGACATTCTGCAGTCCGATCCCGACACCAAGCATGTCGCCGCCGGCCTTGCCGCGATGGAATGCGTCGTCGTGCATGACCTCTTCCTCAACGAGACGGCGAACTACGCGCATGTCTTCCTGCCGGGCTCGACCTTCCTGGAGAAGGACGGCACCTTCACCAACGCCGAGCGCCGCATCAACATGGTGCGCAAGGTTCTTGAGCCGAAGGCGCGCTACGCCGATTGGGAGGCGACGCAGGAGCTTGCCCGCGCGATCGGGCTGGACTGGAACTACCAGCACCCCTCCGAGATCATGGACGAGATCGCGATGACCACGCCGAGCTTCGCCGGCGTCTCCTTCGAGTTGCTCGACCGTGTCGGATCCGTGCAATGGCCCTGCAACGAGAAGGCGCCGCTCGGTACCCCGATCATGCACATCGATGCGTTCGTGCGCGGCAAGGGCAAGTTCATCCGCACCGAATATGTAGCGACGGACGAAAGGACGGGGCCGCGCTTTCCGCTGCTGCTCACCACCGGCCGCATCCTGTCGCAGTACAATGTCGGCGCGCAGACCAGGCGCACCGACAACAGCATGTGGCACTCGGAGGACCGGCTGGAGATCCACCCGCACGATGCCGAGAATCGCGGTTTGCGCGACGGCGACTGGGTCCGGCTGACCAGCCGATCGGGCGAGACGACGCTGCGCGCGCTGATCACCGACCGGGTGTCGCCCGGCGTGGTCTACACGACGTTCCATCATCCGGACACGCAGGCCAACGTCATCACCACCGACTTCTCCGACTGGGCGACCAATTGTCCGGAATACAAGGTGACGGCGGTGCAGGTCGGCGCCTCCAACGGACCGTCGGAATGGCAGCGCGACTATGACGAGCAAGCCAAGCAGAGCCGGCGCATCGCGTCTTTGCAGGCGGCGGAGTAGTCTTGAGCGCGCGCCGCAAAGCCACGACGCAGGTATCGCGGCTGGCGCACCGCGCGGTTGGGACGACGGCTGCCAACCGGATGGTGCCGGAAGAGACGCCGGTGGCGTTCTCCTTTGCCGGCACCACGCATGCGGTGATGATGGCAAGCCCGGCGGATTTCGAGGATTTCGCGCTCGGCTTCTCGCTGACCGAAGGCATCATCGCCTTGCCCGAAGAGATCGAAGCCATCGAGGTCGAGGACCATGGCGCCGGCATCGACATTCAGATCCGGCTGAAGGACCGAGCCAACACACGTTTCGAAGCGCGGCGGCGAAGGCTCGCCGGCCCGGTCGGCTGCGGGCTTTGCGGCATCGAATCGATCGAGGAAGCGATGCGCTCGGTCGATGCGGTTGGTGCCTCAAGCCTTACGCTTGATGCCGACGACATCGCTCGTTCGGTCAAGCTTTTGTCCAAAGTGCAGCCGCTGCACACCGAGACCGGAGCGGTACACGCCGCCGGTTTCTATATGCCTGGCAAGGGCATCGTCATGGCGCGCGAAGATGTCGGCCGTCACAATGCGCTCGACAAGCTGGCCGGCGCGCTGGCCAGGGCCGGCATCGATGGCGCATCCGGTGCCGTCGTGGTGACATCCAGGGTGTCGGTCGAAATGGTGCAGAAGACGGCTTCTATCGGCTCGGCCTTCATCATCGCCGTCTCGGCGCCGACCGCCCTTGCCATCCGCACGGCGCAAGAGGCTGGCATGACGCTGGTGGCGCTGGTTCGCGGCGACGATTTTGATATTTTCACCCACCCCGACCGGGTGGTTTGCGGAGTTGCCAAGCATGTCGCATGACGAAGAACACATTATGAGCACCGCCGAGAAGCTGGTGCGCATGGCAAACCAGATCGCCGATTTCTTCCATTCCAAGCCGCGCGAGGAAGGCATTGCCGGCGTCGCCGAGCACATCAACAAGTTCTGGGAGCCGAGGATGCGGCGGCAGTTCTTCGAAATGCTGGACGACGGCACCGGGAACTTCAACGAGTTGGTGGTGGCCGCCTCCGCCAGGATCAGGCGGCCGATCACGCCGGCTGCGGCCGACCTCAAACTCGGACTCGAGCCCTCCCCTGCCGACGTCGCCGCCTCGCAGGAATAATCGCCAAGCCGCGCCGGCTTACATTCGTCATCGCTAAAGTTTAAGCTGCCGCATCCGCGCTGTTCTGCTATGGTTTGACGACCAGAAATCGTCAGGCCGGGGTGGAAATCTCGTGAGGCCGATCGAGACGCGATACGCCCGTAGCGGCGATATGAGGATCGCCTATCAGGTGGTCGGGCAGGGATCGTTCGATCTCGTCTTCGTGCCGGGCTTCATTTCCAACCTCGACCTGCACTGGGAAGACGAGGGCTATACCAGGCTCTTGAAGCGGCTTTCGGCATTCTCGCGGCTGATCCTGTTCGACAAGCGCGGCACGGGTCTGTCCGACCGCGTCGACGCGCATAACCTGCCCAGTCTCGAAACGCGGATGGACGATGTGCGCGCGATTATGGACGCTGCCGGCAGCGGCCGTGCAGCCCTGCTCGGCTCCTCCGAAGGCGCGCCGATGGCGATGCTGTTCGCCGCCACCTATCCGGAGCGGACGCGGGCGCTGGCGCTCTATGGCGGCTATGCGCATTTCCACAAATGGGTGATGTCGCCCGAACGCCTCGACGCTTTCATCGAGATGGCGGAGACAGCCTGGGGCACCGGCGCCACTCTGCCCCATTTCGCGCCGAGCCGGGTCGACGACGCGCATTTCGCCCAGTGGTGGGCACGTTTCGAACGATTGTCGGCGAGCCCGACGGCGGCGGCGGCGCTGGCGCGCATGAACGCCGACGTCGACATCCGCCACATCCTGAACGTGATCAGCGCGCCGACGCTTGTGATTCATCGCCGCAACGATGCGCGGGTCGACCCCGATGCCAGCCGCTTCCTTGCACAGAAGATTCCCGGCGCCCGGCTGGTCGAGATTGCCGGACGCGACCATCCGATCTGGACCGGCGATGTCGACGGGGTGGCCGACTTGATCGAGGAATTCCTGACCGGCGAGCGCGCCGTGGGCGAAGTGGACCGCGTGCTGGCGGCACTTCTGGTGACACGCATCTACGATACGGCGCGGCTCGGCGACCGCATGTGGAGCGAACGCAGCCAACGCTTCCAGGAAACCTGGCGGCTGCTGGTCGGACGCCATGGTGGGCGCTCTGTGGGCCTGCATGGCGAGTTGATGATTTCGCGCTTCGACGGCCCGGCACGCGCCATACGCTGCGCGGCAGCCCTGCGCGAGGCGGCGCAGGAAATCGGCGTGGCAAGCGCGCAAGGGGCGCATGTCGGCGAGATCGAAATGCGCGGTCCGCCCGTTGGGATGACGGCGCGGGTGGCGATGCAGTTGGCCGCCCATGCCGGCCGCGGCGACATTATCGCGTCGCGTCTGATCGCCGATCTGGCGGCTGGGTCGGGCCTGCATTTCACCGACGCCGGGCGCATCAGCGTCGACGAGTTGGAGGAGCCGCTGGCGCTGGTCCATGCGACGTCCGAACAGCATCTGGAACCCGCCTGCCGGCCCAAACCCAGGGTTGCCGAGCCGGCCGCATTGACGGCGCGCGAAAGCGAGGTGGTGAGCCTCGTCGCCGACGGCAAGAGCAATGCCGCGATCGCCGCCGAATTGAGGCTGAGCGAACACACGGTCAAGCGCCATGTCGCCAACATACTGCTCAAGCTGGACCTGCCGTCGCGGGCGGCGGCGGCGGCGTTTTCGGCCAGGCACCCTGGCCCGCACGGGCCATGAGAGCCATGGCGCTTTCGGGCGAAGCGGCCATGGGCGGGTCAGCGCTATCAATTCTCTCCATGCAGGCCAGGCGGATGTCGTCGGGAAAGGTGCTGCGAACGGAGGAGGAAATGCTGACGTCGAACCAAACACTCAAATCGCTTGCGATAGCGGCAGGGCGCCAGCGATGAGGAGATCAAGGAGGCGGCGGCGATGTCCGCGATCGTGCGCCACTGGCCGACGATGCTCAACGGCAGCCAGGTCGATCTGACGACCTTCAAGGAGCAGGCCGACGACGTGTTCGCGGCCGTCAAGGCGAAGTCGCAGTAACAACCACTGCCTGGCGACAAGCGCCCGGCAGCACTTCGACCATCAACCGCCCGGAAGACGGGCCAATGGAGGATGACATGCTGACCAAGACCCAAACAGTGGATGGTGCGGCGATCAAGAAGGCCATCGAAACCCGTGACGGCAAGATGCTGTCGAGCTTTTATGCCGACGACGCGCTGGTGCGGGTGATCGACCGCAACAACCCGCCGAGCAAGCCGCGCGAAATCCGCGGGCGCGCGGCGATCACCACATTCTGGGACGACATCTGCAGCCGGGCGATGACCCATAAGGTCGACACCACCATCGCCGACGGCGACAGCCTCGCCTTCACCCAGGCCTGCGCCTATCCGGACGGCACGAAGGTGTTCTGCGCGGCGATGCTGGAGCTGAAGGACGGGCGGATCGCAAGGCAAACCGTCGTCCAGGCCTGGGACGAGTAGATCAACGGCCGGTGGATAACCGCGGCCTGGGCCGCAAACCTGGAGGAGAAGACGATGTTCAGCGCCAGATGGCAGATCGACGCCAAGTTCGGACACAAACAGACCGTGCTCGACCTGTTGAAGAAATGGGAACGCGAGATCGGCTCGCAGGTCGGCATCGACCAGCTGGAATTCCAGATCATGACCGGTTCGATCGGCGCGCGGGAGGCGACGGTCGAGTCCCATCACCAGGTCGAAAGCCTGGCCCAGTTGGAGGCGTTCTTTGCCAAGATCGGCAAGATCGACGCGCATGCCAAATGGGGCAAGGAGATCGAGCCCTATGTCGTGTCGGGCACCAGCCTGTGGAATATTTATCGCATTGTGGAGTAGTGATTCTTCTCCTCGTTTCACGGGGAGAAGAATCCGGCAGGCAGATGAGGGGCGGAGCCCGCTTTGCCAGGGACGTGCTGCCCCTCATCCGGCCCTTCGGGCCACCTTCTCCCCGTAAAACGGGGAGAAGGGAAGGCGCTAGCTGTGAGCCACCATCACATGGCGCACGGCGGTGTAGTCTTCCAGCGCGTAGAGCGACATGTCCTTGCCGTAACCGGACTGTTTCAGCCCGCCATGCGGCATCTCGTTGGTCAGCATGAAGTGGGTGTTGATCCAGGTGCAGCCATATTGCAGGCGGGCGGCCGTCGCCATGGCGCGCGAGACATCCTTGGTCCATACCGATGACGCTAGGCCGTAGTCGCTGTCATTGGCCCAGTTCACCGCGTCGTCGACTTCCGAAAAACGAGTAACCGAGACGACCGGGCCGAACACTTCGCGGCGGACAATCTCATCTTCCTGCAGCGCGCCGGCGACGACGGTCGGCTGGTAGTAGAAGCCAGAACCCTCGCCCGGCTTGCCGCCGGTGGTGATCTCGATGTGCTTCAGTTCCGAGGCCCGCTCGACGAAACTCGACACGCGGTCGCGCTGGCGGCGGGAGATGAGCGGGCCGATCTCGTTTTCAGTGTCGTCGGGACGGTTGTATTTGATGGTCGAGACGGCCGAGGAGAGATCGGCGACGAGTTTGTCGTAGATCTTCCTGCCGGCGTAGATGCGGCAGGCGGCGGTGCAGTCCTGGCCGGCATTGTAATAACCGAAGGCGCGCAGGCCGTTGACCACGGCACCGAGGTCGGCGTCATCGAAGACGATGACCGGCGCCTTGCCGCCGAGTTCGAGATGCGTGCGCTTGACCGACTTGGCAGCCGCCTGCAGCACCTTCTTGCCGGTAGCGACGTCGCCAGTGATCGATATCATGTTGACCTTGGGATGATTGATCAGCGTGTTGCCGACGCTGTCGCCGCGGCCGAGCACGACGTTGACCACGCCCACCGGCAGAATATCGGCGAGGATCTTCGCCAGCTTCAGCGCCGTCAGCGGTGTCTGCTCGGATGGTTTGAAGACGACGGTATTGCCGCCGGCGATGGCCGGCGCCAGCTTCCAGGCCATCATCATCAGCGGGTAGTTCCACGGCGCGATGGAGGCGACGATGCCGATCGGATCGCGCCGGACCATGGAAGTGTGGCCGGGCAGATATTCGCCGGCGACGACGCCGGGCATCGAGCGAACGGCGCCGGCGAAGAAGCGGTAGCAATCGACGATCGCCGGGATTTCGTCGTTGAGCACGGCGTTGATCGGCTTGCCGCAGTTGAGCGCCTCGAGCGTGGCGAACTCCTTCGCGTCGGCCTCGATGCGGTCGGCGATCTTCAGCAAATAGCCGGAGCGCTGCGCCGGCGTGGTGCGCGACCACAAGACAAACGCCTGTTCGGCGGCGGTGACCGCCGCCTCGATCTGTGCCTGGCTGGCCTCGGGCAGGTTGAGGATGGTCGCCCCGGTCTTTGGATTGAGGATCGGCTCCTCGGTCTCGGTGCCCTTCTCGAATTTCGAGCCGATCAGCATCTGGGTGTCCATAAGGTTTCTCCCTTAACAGGAGCGAGTAGCGAGTAGCTGAAAGCGAGTAGGGTTTGACCGTCGATCTTCCCTATTCGCTATTCGCCACTCCCTATTCGCTGTTTTTCATTTCCCGCTTCCCGCGATCTGGTCGCCGTCACGGGTGAGGTAATAGGCGGCAAGGATCGGCAGCAGCGTCACCAGCATGACGACCATGGCGACGACATTGGTGACCGGGCGCTGGCGCGGACGGATCAGCTCTTCCAGCATCCAGATCGGCAGCGTCTGCTGCTGTCCGGCGGTGAAGGTGGTGACGATGACCTCGTCGAAGGACAGCGCGAAGGCCAGCATGCCGCCGGCAAGCAGTGCCGTGGCGATGTTGGGCAGCACGACATGGCGAAAAGTCTGAAAACCGTCGGCGCCGAGATCCATCGACGCCTCGATCATCGATCCGGAGGTGCGGCGAAAGCGGGCGACGGCATTGTTGTAGACGACGACGACGCAGAAGGTGGCGTGGCCGAGCACGATCGTCCAGAACGAGAACGGGATATCGGCGAGCGAAAAGGCCGAGCGCAGCGCGATGCCGGTGATGATGCCGGGCAGGGCGATCGGCAGGATGACCAGCAGCGAGATGGTTTCGCGGCCGAAGAATTTTGTCCGCGACACCGCCGCCGAACAGAGCGTTCCGAGGACCAAAGCAATCGCAGTCGAGATCGAGGCAACCCTGACCGATAGCGACAGCGCCTGCCAGACATCCGGCCGGTTCCAGGTCACGGCGAACCATTGCGTCGTCAGCCCTGGCGGCGGCCAGACGAAGCTCTTCTCCTCGGTGGTGAAGGCGTAGACGAAGATCAGCAGGATGGGCAGATGCAGGAACAGCAGGCCGCAGGCGGCGGCTATCTTCAGGCCGAGCGGAGCCGACTGGGAACCATCAGAGCGCATCGAAGGCCCCCATGCGCTTGGCGCCCCAGAGGTAGAAGCCCATGATGACGATCGGCACCACGGTGAAGGCGGCGGCGAGCGGGATGTTGCCGGCGGTGCCTTGCTGCGAATAGACGGCCTGGCCGATGAACAGGCGCGAGGTGCCGATGATCTGCGGGATGATGTAGTCGCCGAGCGTCAGCGAGAAGGTGAAGATCGAACCGGCGACAATGCCCGGCAGGGCCAGCGGGAACAGCACGTTGCGGAAGGTCTGTCCCGGCGAAGCCCCCAAATCGGACGAGGCCTCGACAAGATTGCCCGGTACACGTTCGAGCGCTGCCTGAACGGGGAGGATCATGAACGGTAGCCAGACATAGACGAAGACGATGAAGGTGCCGGTGAACGATACCGACAGCGAATTGCCGCCGACAATCGGCAGCGACAGCCATGCGTCGAGCACCCACAACAAATGCAGCTTGGCGAGCAGCCAGGTGAGGATGCCTTCCTTGGCCAGGATCAGCTTCCAGGCGTAGATCTTGACCAGATAGCTCGACCACAGCGGCAGCATGATGCCGAGATAGAACAGCGCCTTCCAGCGGCCGCGCGCATAGCGCGCCGCGTAATAGGCGATGGGGAAAGCGATGACGGCCGAGGCCAGCGTGACCAGGGCCGCCATCGTCACCGTGCGCAGGATGATGTCGAGATTGGCGGCCTGGAACAGATCGCCATAGGTCTTGAGCGTGAACTCACGGTTGATGAGGCCGGAAAACTCGTCGATGGAGAAAAAGCTCTGCGCCAGAAGCGCAAACAGCGAGCCGATATAGACGATACCCAGCCACAGAACCGGAGGCAGCAGCATGAGCAGCAGCAGGACCTTCGGCTTGCGCCAGAAAAGGTCCGATAGCGCGCCGCGCAGACCGCCGCTGCCGGGCAGGATGGCGGGCGCTGTTGCACGCATCATGGCGGCGTCGAGGCTCATGCCGGCTCGTCCATCAGATGCAGGTGCTCGCGGTTGAAGGTGAGCACCACCGCCTCGCCTTCCCCAGGCAAGGCCGTGCCGGCGGGCACGATGGCGTGCAGCCGCAGCCCGTCGGCGTCGAGCGCCAGCTTCGTCGTGGCGCCGAGATAGTTGGTCGAGACGAGGCGGGCGGATACGCCTTCGCCACTTGTGCCCGCGCTGGCCGCGCGGCCGACACGAATGGATTCAGGGCGCAGGCTGCCCCAGCGATGCTGGCCGGAATAGCGCTGGACGAAATCCGGCGGCAGCACGTTGGAGGAGCCGACGAAATCGGCGACGAAGCGCGTCTTCGGTCGCTGGTAGATATCTTCCGGCGTGCCGACCTGCATGATTTTGCCATCGTTGAAGACGGCGACGCGGTCGGCCATCGACAGCGCTTCGCCCTGGTCGTGGGTGACGAAGACAAAGGTGATGCCGAGCGCCTTCTGCAGCGACTTCAACTCCTCCTGCATGTTCTCGCGCAATTTGAGGTCGAGCGCGCCGAGCGGCTCGTCGAGCAACAGCACCTTTGGCTGGTTGACCAGCGCACGGGCGAGTGCCACGCGCTGGCGCTGGCCGCCGGAAAGTTGGCCGGGGCGGCGGGCGCCGTAGCCGGGCAGCCGCACCATCGACAGCGCTTCTTCCGCCGCCTTGTGCCGCTGAGCCTTGCCGACACCCTTGACCATCAGCCCGTAGGCGACGTTGTCGAGCACGTTCAGATGCGGGAACAGCGCATAGTCCTGGAACACGGTGTTGACGTTGCGGCGATAGGGCGGAACGCCCTCGGCGCGTTCGCCGAAGATCGAGATCGAGCCCGATGTCGGCTGCTCGAAGCCGGCGATGAGGCGCAGGCAGGTGGTCTTGCCGGAACCTGACGGGCCGAGCATGGCGAAGAATTCGCCCGGCACGATGTCGAGATCGACCGCGTCGACGGCGCGCACGCTGCCGAAATGGCGCGAGGCTTTCTGGAAGGAGACGGCGGAGGTCATGGGCTGTCCTGATCTGTCAGGCAAATCAATTCGGGCTGCGGTGCAGCGTTCTTCTAGCGGGCGTTTGCGCTGCCCCTCATCCGCCTGCCGGCACCTTCTCCCCGTACAGTGACGGGGAGAAGGGAAGCACTCCAAGGCCGGTGACCCCCCTCTCCCCGCTTCTTCACGGGGAGAGGGTAAGGTCAGGGGCGGCGCTGCACTCTCAGGCGAAGCGCGGAATCACCTTCCGCCGATGACGCCGATATAGTCCGACACCCAGCGGTAGTACGGCACGCATTGGTCGTTCTGGGTGGCGCATTTCGACACCGGGGTCTTCCAGAACTTGATCTTGTCGAAGTTCTCGTAGCCGTTGGTCTTGCAGCCCTCGTCGGTCAAAAGCTCATTGCCCTTGCAGGCGGCGGGCACCACGGGCAGCGAACCGAACCAGGCCGAGACGTCGCCCTGCACCTTGGGCGACAGCGAATGTTCCATCCACATATAGGCGCAGTTGGGGTTGGCCGAATCGGCTTCCATCATCGTGGTGTCGGCCCAACCGGTCGCGCCCTCCTCCGGAATGGTGGACGCTATCGGCTTCTTGGCGGCGACCAGCGTGTTGACCTGGAAAGGCCACGAGCCGGAAGCGACGACGCCCTCGTTCTGGAAATCGTCGACCTGGATGGCGGCGTCATGCCAGTAGCGGCCGACCAGCGTGCGCTGGATGCGCAGCAGGTCGAGTGCCGCCTTGTACTGGTCCTCGTTCAGTTCGTAGGGATCCTTGATGCCGAGTTCCGGCTTGTGGAACATCAGATAGTTGGCGGCGTCTGCGACGTGGATCGGCCCGTCATAGGCCTGGACGCGGCCCTTGTTGGACTTGCCGTCCGGCAGCTTCATTTCCTCGAAGACTATGTTCCAGCTCTTGGGAGCTTCCTTGAACACGTCGGTGTTGTACATCAGGACGTTCGGACCCCACTGGTAGGGAACGCCGTAATGGGCGCCGCCAACGGTGAACCACGGCGCGTCCTTGAGGCGCTCGTCGACCGTTTTCCAGCTCGGGATGAGATCGGTGTTGATCGGCTGCACGCGCTTGCCGGCAACGAGGCGCAGCGAAGCATCGCCCGAAGCCGTGACGAGGTCGAAGCCACCCTCATTCATCAGCGAGACCATCTCGTCGGAGGTGTTGGCGGTCTTGACGTTGACCTTGCAGCCGGTCTCCTTCTCGAAGGAGGTCACCCAGTCATAGCCCTTGTCGGTTTCGCCGCGCTCGATGTAGCCCGGCCAGGCAACGATGTTGACCTGGCCCTCGCCCTTGCCAAGTTCCTTGACCTGGGCGACGGCTTGACCGGAGAAGGTCAGCGCGACCGTCAGAGCAGTGCATGACTTCAGGAATGAATTCATTGTCGATCTCCCATTTAGGCGCCTGGCCCCGAAGGCCGGTTTCGGTCTTCGCTAGGGGTCACGCGCGGACTGAAAACTGTCAGTTCGTCCGTTGGGCTTGATGCCGCTCTGATGGCGGCTTTGGTCCCTGAACCGGAAAGTGCTTTGAAAATTCCGGTTTCGCAAATTCATTTATCAGAAGGGCGATATCGGTTTTTCCGATAGGTTGGCAGCCGATCTCTCAGGGACGCTGGCGAACCGTCCGTTGCGACTGGGCAAGACCGATGAAATCGCGCGCGGCCTGCGGCAGACCGGAGCCGCGCCGCCAGACCATGCCCACCTGGACCACCGGCAAGGAGCCGGAAATATCGCGCGATTCGATGCGGTCGCCTTCCAGCGACCAGGGCCGGTAGACGAGGTCGGGCAGCAGCGCCACGCCGGCGCCGGTGGCGACGAGACTGCGCACGGCTTCCACGGAACGGGTGCGGAAGGCGACATGCGGCTTGGCGCCGATTGCCGTCAGCAGCTTGCCGGTATTCTCCTCGATCTCGTCGACGGTCAGCATGATCAGCGTTTCGGAGGCAATGTCGCCAATGCTGATGATGTCGGCGCCGACGAGCGGATGACCGAGCGGCAGCCACAGCCGATAGGCCGAGACTTCGAGGATTTCCGACTGCAACGCGGTGCGGTCGCGCAAATTGGAGGTGACCATGACGGCAATGTCGAGCTTGCCGCCGATCAGGAGGTGTTCGAGATAATCGCCATTGTCCTCGATGGCCGAGACCTCGACACCGGGATAGGCGCGGCGGTAGCGGGCAAGCAGATCCGACAGCACATAACCGGCAACCAGCGAGGTGACGCCGAGCTGCAGCCGGCCGGCCGCCACCGCCTGCTCGCCGGAGAAAGAGCGGCGCGCGTCGGAAACGTCCGCGAGGATTTTCGTCGCGTGGCGCAGGAACTGGTGGCCCTTGTGGGTGATGTTGAGGCCGCGCGGATGGCGTTCGAACAGTTCGACGCCGAGATCGCTTTCGAGCTCCTTGATCGCTTCGGTGACCGACGACTGCGAGATTGACAGGTTCTGCGCGGCGCCCGAAACCGTGCCTTGCTCGGCGACGGCGATGAAGAACTGCAACTGGCGGATGGTGAAAGCCATGGCCGGACTAAACACGGCGGACGCGATGCTGGGAAGTGGCAACCGAACACTTGACGGCTTCGCCAATCGTAACTAACTAAGTTACATGAAACGCAACAGCCGACTGTCCTCGACCTTGCACATTCTCGTCCACATGGCCGAGAAGCCCGAACAGGCGCTGACCTCCGAGCAGCTTGCCACCTTCATCCACACCAATCCGGTTGTGGTCCGCCGCACCATCGCAGGCTTGCGCGATGCCGGCATCGTCACCTCGTCGCGCGGGCACGGTGGCGGCTGGCTGCTCGGGCGGGCGCCCGAGAAAATATCCCTGGCCGAGATCAGCGTCGCCCTTGGCGAGACGCTGCTGCCGTTCAGCACAGAGCCGGAAAGCCCCGGCTGCCTCGTCGAGCAGGCGGTGATCGCCGTCCTCGACGATTTTCGCATCGCCGCCGAAAGGCTGCTGGCGGAGAAGCTGAGCCGCATCACGCTGGCCGACCTGACCGCCGATTTCCGCCGCCGTTTTGATCTCATTGGAGTCTCCAGCCATGCAGTATGATCTTGCCGTCATCGGCGGCAGCTTTGCCGGCCTGTCCGCCGCCATCCAGGTGGCGCGGGCAGGACGCAAGGTGCTGGTGATCGACGCGGGCCAGCCGCGCAACCGCTTTGCCGAGCATTCGCACGGCTTCCTCGGCCAGGACGGGCGCGCGCCTGGCGCAATCCTGGCTGACGCAAGGCGGCAGCTGCTGGCCTACCCGACAGCCAGGGTTGTCGACGGGCGCGCCGACAAGGCCGTTGCCGCCGGCAGCAGCGATTTCGAAATCACCACCGATGGCGACGAGACATTCGGTGCCGCACGATTGGTGCTGGCCACCGGGGTGCGCGATATCCTGCCGGAGGTTGCCGGGCTTGCCGAGCTCTGGGGCAGGAGCGTGCTGCACTGCCCCTATTGCCACGGCTACGAGGTTTCCGGCGGGCCGCTCGGCGTGCTCGCAACCGGCCCGATGTCCCTGCATCAGGCACAGCTGATCGCCGATTGGGGTGATGTCACACTGTTCGGCAATGGCCTGTTCGAACCCGACACAGATCAGATGCGCGCGTTGGAGAGCCGAAAGGTGCGGTTTGAGCCCACCAGCGTTGCCGAGCTAAGGGAAGACGGCTCCGGCGGGTTGATCGTCCACCTCGACGATAGCCGAAAGGCCGGCGTCAGGGCGATGTTCACCGCGCCGCGCAACATCATGGCCAGCCCGCTGGCCGAACAGCTCGGCTGCGGCTTCACCGAAGACCTCCTCGGCCCGGTGATATCAGTCGATGACAGGCAGCAGACGACCGTGCCCGGCGTCTACGCCGCCGGCGACGCGGCACGTTCGATGCACAATATTGCCTTTGCGGTATCGGGTGGCACCTTTGCGGGCGTCTGCGCCCACCAGTCGCTTGTGTTCGGCTAGAACCCGGCTTCCTCGCCGGCGATGCTGAGCCGCGCGCCGGCCTGGGCCAGGGCGGCAGCCAGGTCGTGCGGCGGCGAGCGGTCGGTGGCGAGTTCGGAAAAGCTGTCGAAGCCGCAGACCTGGACCAGACCAAGACGGCCGAATTTCGAGTGATCGGTGATGACGAGGGACCGCTGGCCGCGCGACAGCACCATGCGGGCGAACTCGGCCTCATCCAGATCAAAATCCATGACGCCCATCACCGCGTCGACGCCGCCGGTGGAAATGATGGCGTGGCTGACCGAAAAACGACTGACAAAATCGATTGCCGAGGCGCCGAAAGCAGCGCCGGAATCGCTGCGCAGCTCGCCGCCTGC
Source organism: Mesorhizobium sp. LMG17149 (assembly GCF_024518695.1). Lineage (NCBI taxonomy): Bacteria > Pseudomonadati > Pseudomonadota > Alphaproteobacteria > Hyphomicrobiales > Phyllobacteriaceae > Mesorhizobium > Mesorhizobium sp. LMG17149. The sequence goes on along the minus strand of NZ_JANIFL010000003.1, from coordinate 25,873 downwards.
CATATAGACCTTGTTGCCGTTGATGGTGGCCAGGGTGCGGGCAATATCCGAGGAATTGGTGACGACCGTCAGGCGCCGGTGGCCGAGCAGTTCACGCGCAAGGAACGAGGTCGTCGTGCCGGTGTCGAGCATGATCGATTCGCCGTCGCGTATGGTGGCGGCGACCATGCGGGCAATGACGCGCTTGGCGTCGGCGTTCTCACGCATACGCCGCTCGAACGGCGCTTCGCCGATCATCGACGGCAGGCCGATGGCGCCATGCATCTTGAGGACAGAGCCGTCACCAGTCAGCGGCTTGACGTCGCGGCGCACCGTCTCGAGCGACACGCCCAGCCGGTCGGCCAGACTGGCGATGGTGACGGTGCCCTCTTCCTGCAGGAGCCGCAGGATCTCGCCGTGTCGTTTGGACTGGGCCATCTGGTTTCCCGAACTGATGCTCCTGACCGATTTTAAGGTAATTCAAGTGCTTTTAAAGGAACTACCTTACGTTTTCGGGCAAAATACCCAAAAAAAGTCACACCTTTTTATTGACAAGCGGGCAGCCCTGGCGTGAAATCGAAGACATCAACAGGCTTCAGATCTGCGACTGGGGGCAGAGCCGCGACTCAGCGATCAGGCCGTTTGGAAACGTGCCTGTTCAAGGAATTTTCAGATCCGCGGGGGCGGATGCCGGGCTCAAAAACCTGGCCAAGGGGCTCGTCGGTGCGGTGCGGGATACCGATCCTGGCGTCCCGCACCGACGAGATCATTTACGTTTCTCCCGCCATCGTTGCGCTGTTCACGGCGCCTTGTCGAAGCCCAGCAAACCAGGGATGTTCCGTGACCGCCGAAGATCGCATCCGCGCCCTGCCCTGCTGGACCGGTAGCATCGAGATCGCACCGCTGCCCGGCGGCCTGAGCAACGCGAATTATGTGGTCACGGACGCGGCCGGACGACATGTCGTGCGCTTCGGCAAGGACTATCCGTTCCACCATGTCTTTCGCGAGCGCGAGGTTATGACCGCGCGGGCGGCGCATGCCGCCGGTTTCGCGCCAGCCGTCCGCCATGCCGAACCAGGCATACTGGTGACGGAATTTCTCGGTGCGAAAACCTATCTGGCGGAAGACGTGCGCGCCAATCTCGGCCGGGTCGCGGCCCTGATGCGCGCCTTCCACCGGGAGATGCCCAATCACGTCTCGGGCGCCGGCTTCATGTTCTGGGTGTTCCATGTCATTCGCGACTATGCGCGCACGCTTGAAGAAGGCGGCAGCCGCAAGCGCAGCGACTTGCCGCGCCTTTTGACACTGGCCGACGAACTGGAGCGCGCGCAGAAACTGCTGCCGATCGTCTTTGGCCACAATGACCTGTTGCCGGCCAATATTCTCGACGACGGCAACAGACTATGGCTGATCGACTTCGAATATGCCGGCTTCAACACGGCGATGTTCGACCTCGCAGGCGCCGCCTCCAACGCCGGCATGAGCGACGAGGAATCCTTCGCCTTCCTGACCGCCTACTTCATGAAGGAACCGGACGAGGCGATCCGCCGTTCGCACGCGGCCATGCAATGCGCCTCGCTGCTGCGCGAGGCGATGTGGAGCATGGTCTCCGAGCTCTATCTCGACGCACCGGGCATCGACTACGTCGCCTACACCGAGGAAAACCTCGCCCGGCTCGACGCGGCACTGGAAAACTACCGGACAAAATACGGGATACAGAAATCATGACATTGCCGAGCCAGGCCGCCATCGTCGTCATCGGCGGCGGCATCATCGGCTGTTCGACGGCCTATCATCTGGCGCGCGACCACAAGGCTGACGTGGTGCTGCTGGAGCAGGGCAAGCTGACCTCGGGTTCGACCTGGCATGCCGCCGGCCTTGTCGGGCAATTGCGCTCGTCGGCGTCTATCACCCGCGTGCTGAAATACTCCGTCGACCTCTACAAGGGACTGGAGGCCGAGACCGGTCTCGCCACCGGCTGGAAGATGACCGGTTGCCTCAGGCTCGCCACCAACGCCGACCGCTGGACCGAGTACAAAAGGCTGGCGACGACAGCAAAAAGCTTCGGCATGGACATGCAATTGCTGTCGCCGGACGAGGTGAAAAGAATGTGGCCGCTGCTGGAGACCGGCGATCTCGTCGGCGCCTCCTGGCTGCCGACCGACGGCCAGGCGAGCCCCTCCGACATCACGCAGTCGATGGCCAAGGGCGCTCGCATGCATGGCGCCAAACTGTTCGAGGATGTTCGCGTCACCGGCTTCGAGATGAAGGACGGCCGCATCGCGGCGGTGAAGACCAGCAGGGGCGACATCGCCTGCGACAAGGTGGTCAACTGCGCCGGCCAATGGGCGCGGCAAGTGGGGGCCATGGCCGGCATCAACGTGCCGCTTCAGCCGGTGAAGCACCAGTACATCATCACCGAGAAAATCGACGGGCTGGCGACCGACGCGCCGACCATCCGCGACCCTGACCGACGCACCTATTTCAAGGAGGAAGTCGGCGGGCTGGTGATGGGCGGCTATGAGCCTAACCCGCAGGCCTGGGCGACTGGTCTCCCCGGCGACGACGTTCCCAATGATTGGGAATTCAGGCTGTTCGACGACGACTACGACCATTTCGAGCAGCACATGAGCCAAGCGATCGCGCGTGTGCCGGCGCTGGAAACCGTCGGCGTCAAGCAGATGATCAACGGGCCGGAGAGTTTTACGCCGGACGGCAATTTCATTCTCGGCACAGCGCCCGAATGCGCCAACATGTTCGTCGGCGCCGGCTTCAACGCTTTCGGCATCGCCTCGGGCGGCGGCGCCGGCTGGGTGCTGGCGCAGTGGGTGGTCGACGGCGAGGCACCGCTCGACCTGTGGGTGGTCGACATCAGGCGTTTTTCCAACCTGCACCGCGACCGGCAGTGGGTCTGCGACCGCACGCTGGAGGCCTATGGCAAGCATTACACGATCGGCTTCCCGCATGAGGAGTATGCCACCGGGAGACCCCGCATCGTCTCGCCGCTCTACGACAGGCTGAAACAGCAGCGCGCCGTATTCGGCTCGAAGCTCGGATGGGAGCGGCCGAACTGGTTCGCACCGCAAGGCGTCGAGCCGCAGGACATCTATTCGATGGGCCGGCAGAACTGGTTCGCGGCGGTCGGAGACGAACACCGCCATGTGCGGGATAAGGTCGGCATCTTCGATCAATCGTCTTTCGCCAAATACGAGCTGACCGGGCCAGATGCGTTGAAGGCGCTGGACTGGATCTGCGCCAACGACGTCAGCAAGCCGGTCGGCCGGCTGACCTATACGCAGCTTCTCAACACGCGCGGCGGCATCGAGGCCGATCTGACGGTGGCGCGGCTGGCCGAAGAGAAGTTCTATATCGTCACCGGCACCGGTTTCCGCACGCATGATTTCTCATGGATCAGCGATCATATCGGCGAAGGGCTCGACACCATGCTTGTCGACGTCACCGAGGATTTCGGCACGCTGTCGCTGATGGGTCCTCGGGCGCGCGACGTGCTCTCGGTGGCGACCGGAGCCGACGTGTCGAATGCCGGCTTCCCGTTCGGCCATGTGCGCGAGATTGCCATCGCCGGCCACACGGTTCGGGCACTGCGCGTCACCTATGTCGGCGAACTCGGCTGGGAGCTGCATGTGCCGATCGCGGTCACCGGCGAAGTCTTCGACGCACTGATGGCGGCAGGCGAGAAGCATGACATCCGCCCGGTCGGCTATCGGGCGCTGGAATCGCTGCGGCTGGAAAAAGGCTATCGCGCCTGGGGCTCCGACATCACCCCCAACGACACGCCGCAGGAAGCCGGGCTCGGTTGGGCGGTCAAGCTGCGCAAGAACACCGATTTCGTTGGACGGCGCGCGCTGGAGAAGACCAGCGGCGCGGCACTGAAGAAACGCTTTGCCGGCTTCACGGTCGACGACCCCGAGATCGTGCTGCTCGGCCGCGAAACCATCCTGCGCAATGGCGAACCGGTCGGTTATCTCAGCAGCGGCGGTTACGGCTACACGCTGGGCAGGAACATCGGCTACGGCTATGTGCGCAACGCCGACGGGGTGAGCGATGATTTTCTCGCTTCCGGCGACTATGAACTGGTGGTTGCGATGGAGAGGACAGCGGCCAATATCCACCTCGAGCCGATGTATGATCCGGCAGGCGCCAGGGTCAAAGCGTAGGTCAAATAACGCGCAAAGCGAGGCCGCGGCTTGGTACCGTGTCGGCTTCGCCGGGCATCGAGACGTAAGGACGCGTTTCCTCGACGCGGGTGACGAGGCCTTGCGCCTCGATCTCGCCGACACGCGTGGCAAAGCCGGCATCCCAAAGCGTGTTCTTGACCGTCAGCACGATCACGCCGCCCGGGCGGCAGATGCGGATTAACTCGTCCAGCCCCTCGACGCCGACATGGCCCGAGGTGAAGACGCCGGCCGAGATGATCCCGGCATAGGCATCGTCGTCAAAAGGCAGATGACCGCCCAGCGCCAGACAATGAAACGCGGAATAGATGCCCTTGCGGGCCGCCTGGTCCAGCATGCCTTGTGAAATATCGAGTGCCTCGACCAGGGGATAACCAGCAATATCAAGCCATTCACCGATGAGCCCGGTGCCGGCCCCGGCATCGAGCAGCGGTGCTGAACCGCGCGGCAGATGGCGGGCCAGCAACGCAAGGCAGATCGTCGGATGGCGATAGCCGGCGGCCGACATGTCGGCGTCATAGGTTTCCGACCAGCGGTCATAGAGTGCAGCCACCTCTTCGGGCCGTTTTGCCGCGTAGGCCGCGCCGAGCGCGCCCTGATGTTTGCTGTCCGCCACTTTTATCCAGTCCGCCAATTTTTGATCTCGCAGTGATGATAGCCAAAGCGCGAAAATTGTGGAACCGTCGCTGCGACAAATAACAGCGTGGGGGCGCAGGCATGGTGACAGACGAGGCGCGTGCCGCACTGGACGCCATTCCCATGCTGGCCGGCTACAGCGGGCCGCTGGAACGGCTGGGCGGCCTCACCAATCTCGTCTTCAAGGCCGGCGACTTCTGCCTGCGCATTCCCGGCAAGGGCACCGAGGAATACATCAACCGGGCCAACGAAGCGGTGGCCGCGCGCGAAGCTGCAAAAGCGGGGGTCAGTCCCGAGGTGCTGCATGTCGACCCCGGTACCGGGGTGATGGTGACACGCTACATCGCCGGCGCCGAAACGATGTCGCCGGAGAAATTCCGGACACGTCCGGGCAGTCCGGCACGCGCCGGCGAAGCCTTTCGCAAGCTGCATGATTCAGGCGCGGTGTTTCCCTTCCGCTTCGAATTGTTCGCGATGATCGACGATTACCTCAAGGTGCTGTCCACCAAGGAGGTCGCCCTGCCCGCCGGTTATCATGACGTGGTGCGAGACGCCGAGAGCGTCCGCTCGGCGCTGGCCGCCCATCCGCTGCCGATCGTCGCCTGCCACTGCGATCCGCTGTGCGAGAACTTTCTCGATACTGGCGAGCGGATGTGGATCGTCGACTGGGAATATTCGGGCATGAACGATCCGCTCTGGGACCTTGGCGACCTCAGCGTGGAGGGCAAGTTCGACGCCGCCCAGGACGAAGAGATGATACGCGCTTATTTCGGCGGCGAGGCAAGGCCGGCGGAGCGCGGCCGCATCGTCATCTACAAGGCAATGTGCGACCTGTTGTGGACCTTGTGGGGGTTGATCCAGCTCGCCAACAACAACCCGGTCGATGATTTTCGCGCTTATGCCGATGGCCGTTTCGCTCGCTGCAAGGCGCTGATGGAGACGCCGGAGTTTTCGCGGCATCTGGCAGCAATACACCGGGGCTGAGCCTGGACTAACTCACGCCCTTCGGCACGTTTTCGGGCGGCACAGTGGTCTCGACCACTTTCTGGCGATGGAAGATGAACAGGCCGGCGAGAACAACGATGGCCGAGCCGATCAGGATGCGCGGACCGGGAACGTCGCCGAAGAACACCAGGCCGAACACTACCGCCCACAGCAGCAGTGTGTAGTGCAGCGGCGCCAATGTCGAAGCCGGCGCCAGCTTGAGCGCCCTGGTGATCATCAGGTGGGCGCCGCAGGAGACGATACCGAGCAGCAGCATGGCGCCGAGATCGAGTGCCGACGGCGTCTGCCAGGCGCCGATGGTCAGCACACCGCCGACCAGCAGCGTGCCGATGGTCTGCCATGTCACCAGATTGGTGTCGCTGGTGCCACGCAGGCGGCGGTTGAGGATGATGGCGAAGGCGAAGGAGATGCTGCCTACCAGCGCAAAACCCGATGACAGCGAGAACGCCGCCGAGGACGGTTTCAGCATGATCAAAACGCCGCAGAAGCCGAGCAGGATCGCCATCCAGCGGCGCCAGCCGACCTTTTCGCCAAGCAAGAGGTGCGAGAGTGCCGCAACGTAGATCGGCCCGGCCATGTAGAAACTCATCACATCGGCAAGCGGCAGATAGACCACGGCGGCATAGAAGAGCGCGGTGTCGAGCGTGGTCATCACCACCCGCAGCAGCTGCAGCTCCAGACGTTCCATGCGAAACAGCTTGGCCGGGCCCTGATTGGCGATCATCGGGCCGAGCACGAAGAAGGCGCCGATAGAGCGGATCAGCACCACCTGGCCGACGGAGAAGCTGGCGACCAGCCACTTGCCCATGGCGTCGTTCAGCGCAAACAGGAAGTCGCCGGCCAGCATCAGCAGAATGCCGGCCAGAAGCACATTCCTGATCGTCGAATTCTGCGCCGCGGGCTGCGTCATGCCGATCCCGATTCCTCCCTAGTTAGCCGCGTCGTAGACGGAAGCGGCGGCTTTGACGAGGAGAAAACCGGAAATCGGCAAGGCCAGCCTCGGGAATCGGCTGGGTCTGCGCGATTCAGTTCCCTTTTGGCTGCGGCCTGAGAATAATGGGCCGATAGATCACCGGCCTGTCCCAGGGGTCGAAAGCCGGGGTGCGTCTGAGCTCCGCACGCCGCTCCAGATCGATGCGCTGCAGACACTCGGCAAAGGCGTCATTCTTCTTGACGAAGCCGTAGGACCGGCATTTCGCTTCGTCGGCGGCGCGGCGGTCCTCTGCCGTCACCGTCGTGCAGCCGGCGCAAAGCACCGTCAACGCCACCGCCATCACAGTCTTGCGCCACATGGAATCCTCCTCGAATAAAAGTGGAGCCTTAATGTAGACTTATTTCCGGACGGGCGAAGCTCAGACCCTTGATGCAGATGCGGTGTCCTATTGGTCCTGATGCGAATGGTGCCGTCGGTTCACAAGTACCGGCCTTCCGTCGATGGACAGCCTGGTTTCCTGCTTCGTCCGCTCCGCCACCACCTTGCCCCTGGCGATGACGCACAGGCGTTCGGCGCGCAGGCGCAGGGCCTCCACCGGATTGCCGGCATCGAGGACGACAAGGCTGGCGCGCTTGCCGACCGCCAGGCCGAGATGATCGAGGCCCATGATCGCGGCATTGACGTTGGTGACCATGTCGAAGCAGCGCGCCATCTCGGCCGGGCTCGACATCTGAGCGACGTGCAGGCCCATGAAGGCGACATCGAGCATGTCGGCGGTGCCCAGCGAATACCAGGGATCGAGCACGCAATCCTGGCCCCAGCCGACGCGAATGCCGAGCGCCAGCATTTCCTTGACCCGAGTCAGGCCCCGGCGCTTCGGGAAGGTGTCGTGGCGGCCCTGCAGCATGATGTTGATCAGCGGATTGGGAATGACCGAGACGCCGGCCTCGGCGATCAGCGGCAGCAGCTTCGAGACATAGTAATTGTCCATCGAATGCATCGAGGTGAGGTGCGAACCGGCGACCTTGCCCTGCAGACCAAGGCGCTGCGTCTCATACGCAAGCTGTTCGATGTGACGCGACAGCGGATCATCGGTCTCGTCGCAATGCAGGTCGACCATCAGGCCGCGCCTGGCCGCGATCTCGCACAGCTCCGTTACCGAGCGCGTGCCGTCGGCCATGGTGCGCTCGAAATGCGGGATGCCGCCGACAATGTCGACGCCCATGTCGAGCGCGCGAATGGTGTTTTCACGCGCCGATGGAGCACGATAAAACCCGTCCTGCGGGAAGGCGACCAGTTGCAGGTCGATATAGGGGGCGACCGTCTTCTTGACCTCGAGCAGCGCCTCGACCGCCAGCAGCCTGTCATCGCAGACATCGACATGGGTACGGATTGCGAGCAGGCCCATCGACACCGCCCAGTCGCAATAGGCCAATGCGCGATCACGCACCGCCTCATGCGTCAAAAGCGGCTTCAACTCGCCCCACAGCGAAATGCCTTCGAGCAGCGTGCCCGACGCGTTGATGCGCGGAATGCCGTAGGAGAGCGTGGCGTCCATGTGGAAATGCGGATCGACGAAGGGTGGCGAGACCAGATTGCCGCGGGCGTCGACCTCGGTCCGCGCAGGACCCTGCAGGGTGGGCTCGATCGCCGCGATCGTCTCACTGCTGATGCCTATGTCGGCAACCCTGCCATCAGGCAGTGTGCCGCCGCGAACGATAAGGTCGAAAGCCATCTGTCGTCATCCCGTCAAAAGAATCATCTGATAGTGCCGAGGCTGAAAATCGCATCCCGTCGATGCCGCTTGCAACAGCGGTTTGTCCGCGGCGGCCGCGGATGGTTCCATCCGGCCGCAACTCCCTCTATAAGCCGCCTTCGTTGTCCCGGTTTCAAGGATCCGCCGTTTGTTTCGTTTCTTCCGCTCGACGGAAAACCAGCGCCTCGTTGCGAGGTTGATCCGGGAATCCTTTTATCAGCACAGGTTTGGCTACGGCGCCGCGATCTTGTCGATGCTTGTGGTGGCCGCCACGACCGGCGCCAGCGCCTGGATTCTCAAAGAGATCACCGACGAATTCGTGGTCTTCAAGCGGATTGACCGCGTCAACCTGATTGCGGCGGGGGTCGCCACGATCTTCATTCTCAAGGGTCTCGCCAACTTCATCCAGGCTTATTTCATGAGCCGGGTCGGCAACGCCATCATCGCCGATCGCCAGCGCAAGATCTACGACCGAATCCTGGCGCAAGGCATCGAATTCTACCATTCGACCTCGTCGTCCGACCTGATCACACGCATGACCAACAATGCGCAGGCGGCGCGCAACGTGCTCGACCTCGTTGTCACGTCCTATGTGCGCGATCTGTTGTCGCTGGTTGTCCTGGTAGGAGTCATGGTCTGGCAGCAGCCAGCCTTGTCTATAATCTGCTTCGTCGTCGGCCCCTTGGCTATCTACGGGGTCAACCGCATCCTCAAACGTGTTCGCAAGTTCGCCGCGATGGAGTTTCGCTCGGTCGGCCAGATCGTGCAGGTGATGCAGGAAACGGCAATCGGCGTGCGCGTCGTCAAATCCTTCAACCTCGAAGGCGCAATGCGCAACCGCATGTACAAGGCCGTGTCGGACGTCGAGAACCGGGCCAATAACATCGCGACGCTGGAGGCTGCGACAAGCCCGGTGATGGAGACGCTGGCCGGGCTGGCAATTGCCGGGGCCATCTTCGTCAGCGGCTTCCTGGTCTTGCAGGGCGGCCAGATGCCGGGAAACATCATGGCCTTCATCGGGGCGCTCCTGTTTGCCTATGAGCCGGCAAAGCGCCTTGCGCGCGTGCGCATATCGCTGGAAAGCGGTATTGTCGGCGTGCGCATGATGTTCGAGCTCGCCGACCAGCCGCTGACCCTGGTGGAGAAGCCCGGCGCGAAGCCGCTTCTGGCCGGACCGGGCGAGATCCGGTTCGACGCCGTCGACTTCGCTTATCAAAACGGGCCGCCGGTGCTGGACAGATTCGATCTGACGCTTGCGCCCGGCAAGATGACGGCGCTGGTCGGGCCTTCCGGCGGCGGCAAGTCGACGATTCTAAACCTGATCATGCGCATGTACGACCCGAAGAGTGGCAAGGTGCTGTTCGATGGTCAGGATATTTCCCATGCGACACTCGCATCGCTGCGGGAAAAGATCGCCTATGTCAGCCAGGATACATTCCTGTTTGCCGGCACCATCATGCACAACATCCGGCTTGGGCGCGAGGGTGCGACCGACGAAGAGGTTATCGCCGCCGCCAAGGCGGCCAACGCCCATGACTTCATCAGCGCGCAGGCGAAAGGCTACGAGACGGATGTCGGCGAGAATGGCGGCCTGCTATCGGGCGGCCAACGCCAACGGATCTCGATCGCACGCGCCATGCTGCGCAATGCCGAGATCCTGCTGCTGGACGAAGCGACCAGCGCGCTTGATGCCGAATCGGAAGCGCTGTTCCGCGACGCGCTGCAGCAATTGACGGAAGGCCGCACGACGATCGTCATCGCGCACCGTCTGTCGACGGTGCACCAGGCAGACACGATCGTGGTGCTCGAAGCCGGCAAGGTGGTGGAAAGCGGCCCGCACAAGACCTTGCTCAAGCAGGGTGGGCTCTACCAGAAGCTTTATGAGTATCAGTTGATGCCGTAGCACACTCTTCCCTTCTCCCCTTGTGGGAGAAGGAAGAACTGCTCTATTCCGGCACAAACCTCACCGCGCCCTTGGCCGCGCTGGTCGCCATCGCGGCATAGGCGCGCAAGGCGGTCGTCACCTTGCGCTTGCGCTTTTCCTCGGGCTTCCAGGCCAGGGCGCCCCTGGCCTCCATCGCCGCCCGGCGGGCAGCGAGTTCCGCCTCATCGACAGCCAGGCGGATGCTGCGGTTCGGGATGTCGATCTCGATCGTATCGCCCTCCTGCACCAGCCCGATCAGCCCGCCTTCGGCGGCTTCCGGCGACGCATGGCCGATCGACAGGCCCGACGTGCCTCCCGAGAAGCGGCCGTCGGTGACCAGGGCGCAGGCCTTGCCGAGCCCTTTCGACTTCAGATAGCTGGTTGGATAAAGCATTTCCTGCATGCCTGGGCCGCCGCGCGGCCCTTCATAGCGGATGACGACCACATCGCCGGCCTTGATCTCGTTGGACAGGATCGCCTTGACGCTGGAATCCTGGCTTTCGAAGACGCGGGCCGGGCCGGTGAACTTCAGGATCGATTCATCGACGCCGGCGGTCTTCACGATGCAGCCGTCGAGAGCCAGATTGCCTTTCAGCACGGCGAGGCCGCCATCTTTGGAAAAGGGATGTTCGGTCGAGCGGATGACGCCTTTCTCGCGGTCGAGATCGAGTTCGTCCCAGCGGCGGTCCTGGCTGAAAGCGACCTGTGTCGGCACGCCACCAGGGGCGGCGAGGAAGAAATCGCGCACACTCTGGCTGGTCGTGCGGGAAATATCCCAATGGTCGAGCGCTTCGCCCAGCGTTCGCGTGTGCACCGTCGGCAGGTCACGGTTGAGCAGGCCGGCATTGTCGAGCTGGCCGAGGATGGCCATGATACCGCCGGCGCGGTGCACGTCTTCCATGTGCACGTCGGACTTGGCCGGAGCAACCTTGCACAGCACCGGCACCTTGCGCGACAGCGCGTCGATGTCGTCCTGATCGAAATCGATTTCGCCCTCATGCGCGGCAGCCAGGATGTGCAGCACGGTGTTGGTCGAGCCGCCCATGGCGATGTCGAGCGTCATGGCGTTCTCGAAGGCGCCCTTCGAGGCAATGTTGCGCGGCAGAGCCGTCTCGTCATCCTGTTCGTAGTAACGCTGGGCGAGATCGACGACCAGGTGGCCGGCCTCGACGAACAGCCGTTTGCGGTCGGCATGCGTCGCCAATGTCGAGCCGTTGCCGGGCAGCGACAGGCCAAGCGCCTCGGTCAGGCAGTTCATCGAATTGGCGGTGAACATGCCCGAGCAGGAGCCGCAGGTCGGGCAGGCCGAGCGCTCGATGACCTTGACGTCCTCGTCGGAGACCCTGTCGTCGGCGGCCGCCACCATGGCATCGACCAGGTCGAGCGCCTGCGTCTTGCCGGCGAGCACCACCTTGCCGGCTTCCATCGGACCGCCGGAAACGAAGACGGTCGGGATGTTGAGGCGCAACGATGCCATCAGCATGCCGGGCGTGATCTTGTCGCAATTGGAGATGCAGACCATGGCGTCGGCACAGTGAGCATTGACCATGTATTCGACGGAATCGGCGATCAGCTCGCGCGACGGCAGCGAATAGAGCATGCCGTCATGGCCCATCGCGATGCCGTCGTCGACGGCGATGGTGTTGAATTCCTTGGCGACGCCGCCGGCCTTCTCGATCTCGCGCGCGACCAACTGGCCGAGATCCTTCAGATGGACATGGCCCGGCACGAACTGGGTGAAGGAGTTGACCACCGCGATGATCGGCTTGCCGAAATCCGAGTCCTTCATGCCGGTGGCGCGCCAGAGGCCGCGTGCGCCGGCCATGTTGCGGCCATGGGTTGTGGTGCGGGAGCGATAGGCAGGCATGTTTTTTCCTTGGTGGCTGGCCACAGCCAGGCATGGCGCGGCGGAGCTGAATTCGGACCGCAGGCGTTATAGACGCGCAAGCCCGGTCTGGCCACAATTTTGCAATGCGCCAGATTCTCTCAAAAAAATGCGTGGCACTGTCGGATGGCGCACTGCATGCCCGTCCTTGGGCAGACGACATGGAAATGGCACCGCGTTCGGAGTCAGCCGTTTCGCCGTAACGCAACCAAACAACCCGAGGAGCACGACATGCAAAAGATCACCACCTGCCTGTGGTTCGACGGCCAGGCCGAAGAGGCCATGAATTTCTACGTCTCCATCTTCAAGAATTCGAAGGTGCTGAGCGTGATGCGCTGGCCCGAAGGCCACGCCGATGAAGGCAAGGTGCTGGTGACCACGTTCGAACTCGACGGGGTGCAATTCCAGGCGCTCAATGGTGGACCGCAGTTCAAGCACACCGAGGCGATGTCGCAGTCGATCGACTGCAAGACGCAGGAAGAGGTGGATTACTTCTGGGACAAGCTCATCGAAGGTGGCGGCCAACCGTCGCAATGCAGCTGGCTGAAGGATAAATTCGGCGTCTCCTGGCAGGTTGTGCCGGAGCAGCTGCCGCGCCTGCTGCTGGATCCGGACCGGGCCAAGGCCGGCCGCGTGATGTCGGCGATGATGCAGATGAGCAAGATCGACATCGCCAGGATCGAGGAAGCGGCGAGAGGATAGTCGAGGGTCGGCGCTGCCCCTCATCCGCCCTTCGGGCACCTTCTCCCCGTGAACGGGGAGAAGGGAAAACTGGCGCCTACGCCGCCTTGTCGCGGACCTGATAGTCCTTGATCGTGGCAAACTTGATCGCCTTCCAGCGTTCCGCTTCGTAGTTCAGCGAGAAAGCGTGCTGGGCGAGGAACACCGGATCATTGTCGAGGTCGCGGGCGATGTCACCGCGATGCGCCTCGATGAAGCGAAGCGTCTCGGCTTTGTCGTCGGCCGATATCCAGCGGCAGACTGAAAACCGCGACATCTCGAATTCGACCGGCAGCGTGTATTCGAAGTTCAGCCGTTCCTTCAGCACGTCGAGCTGCAGCGCGCCGACGACGCCGACGATGGCCGGCGAGCCATCCTCCGGCGAAAACAGCTGCACGACGCCCTCCTCTGCCATCTGGTGCAGCGCTTCCTTGAGTTTTTTCGCCTTCATCGCGTCGCCGAGGCGCACACGACGCAGGATTTCCGGGGCGAAATTCGGAACGCCGCGGAACAGTATCTCCTCGCCTTCGGTCAGCGTGTCGCCGATGCGCAGCGTGCCATGGTTGGGGATGCCGACGACATCACCGGCAAAAGCCTCGTCAGCGGTAACGCGGGTCCGGGCAAAGAAGAACTGCGGCGCCGACAACGACATCGGTTTTCCCGTGCGCACCAGCTTGGCCTTCATGCCGCGCTCGAGCTTGCCCGAACAGACGCGGACGAAGGCAATGCGGTCGCGGTGATTGGGATCCATGTTGGCCTGGATCTTGAAGACGAAGGACGTCATCTTCTCTTCGGTCGCCTCGACCTTGCGGGTGTCGGCCTCCTGCGCGCGCGGCGGCGGTCCAAAAGCGCCGAGTGCCTCGATCAGGTCGCGCACGCCATAATTGCGCAGCGCCGAACCGAAATAGACCGGCGTCAGATGGCCCTCGCGGAAGGCCTCAATATCAAGGGGTCTGCACGCTTCTCGCGCGAGCTCCAGTTCCTCGATGAAGGCTTCGCGCTCGTTTTCCGGCAGCAAGCCGGCGACGCGGTTGGAATCGGGACCGTTGACCGGCGTGCGTTCTTTCTCCGCGTCGCCCCTGCGCACGGCATTCAGCGCCAGATGATAGGTGCCGGCAAAATTCTTGCCGCGGCCGATCGGCCAGGTGACGGGGGCAGTATCCAGCGCCAGCTTCTGTTCGATCTCGTCCAAAATCTCGAACGGATCGCGGCTTTCGCGGTCCATCTTGTTGATGAAGGTGATGATCGGAATGTCGCGCAGCCGGCAGACTTCGAACAGTTTCAGTGTGCGCGGCTCGATGCCCTTGGCGGCATCGATGACCATGACCGCCGAGTCGACCGCCGACAGCGTGCGGTAGGTGTCGTCGGCGAAATCCTCGTGGCCGGGCGTGTCGAGCAGGTTGAAGACATTGTCCTCATACTCGAAGGTCATCACCGAGGTGACGACCGAGATGCCGCGCTCGCGCTCGATCTTCATCCAGTCGGACCGCGTCTGGATCTTGTCCTTCTTGGCCTTGACCTCGCCGGCGAGCTGGATGGCGCCGCCGAACAGCAGCAGCTTTTCGGTGAGCGTCGTCTTGCCGGCGTCCGGGTGCGCGATGATCGCGAAGGTGCGGCGGCGCGCCACTTCTTCTTCTATTGCTTCGGGCATTCTCTGGGATTTCCGTGTGACAGGCCGGGCTTCTAGCAGCGCAGTGCCGGCCTGTCGACCGGTCCGGCGGCTCGGGCGCTGCTGATCGCCGCCTCACCGTCAGAGCATACAGCTCAGTCGTGCTGTGGCTCCGGCCAGTGCATTGCCGCATATTTTACGCTGCGCGATGTTGGCAAGCGGCTGCCGGGATGGCACTGGATGAACATCCCTCCGGATGACGAGGCAGAGGAGCAAGCATGACTGCGGCGAAACAAGTAATCGTCATCGGCGCCGGCATCATCGGTGCCTCCACCGCCTGGCATCTGAGCAGAGCGGGTGCGCAAGTGACGGTGATTGCCGACAGTGCTGCCGGTGGGGTGGCGACGCCAAATTCGTTCGCCTGGATCAACGCCAGCTGGGGCAATCCGGAGCCCTATTTCCGGCTGCGCACCCGCGCCATGGCCGAATGGTCGCGGCTGGCGCAGGACCTGCCCGACCTGCCGCTGAGCTGGTGCGGCGGCCTGTGCTGGGACTTACCGGCGGCCGACATGGAAACCTACGCCACGGAACATTCCGCCTGGGGCTATGGCATCAGCCAAGTCGACCGCGCCGGTGCAGCGCGCATCGAGCCCAATCTCACCGAGCTTCCGGATTTTGCCCTGCATGTTGCCGAAGAAGGTGTCGCAGAGCCCGTGGCCGCCGTCCGTGCCCTATTGGCAGACGCGAAGCGACATGGCGCGAAGACCATCTCCAGCACGGTGACGGCCCTGGTCCAGACCGGCGGCAGGATCACCGGTGTCGACACATCGCATGGCCTGATTGCATCGGACGAGGTGGTGGTCGCGGCCGGCGTTGGCTCGCCGGAGATCGCCGCGACCGCCGGGATCAACCTGCCGATCGAAACGCCGCCCGGCCTGATCGTCCATTCGCGACCGCACGAAAAGCTGCTCAACGGGCTGGTGCTGGCCGAGCGGCTGCACATGCGCCAGACGGCGGAAGGCCGCATCATCGCCGGCTCGGATTTTGGCGGAGCCGATCCGGGCATGGATGCCGAAGCCACCGCCCACGCCCTGTTTGCGGCCATGAAGGCCATGCTGCGCGACAGCGATGGGTTGGAACTCGATTTCCACACGGTCGGCTACCGGCCGACGCCGATCGACGGCTTTCCGATCATTGGCCGCGCCGAGGGCTTGGACGGTGTCTATGTCGCCGTCATGCATTCCGGCATCACGTTGGCGCCGGCCATCGGCCTGTTCGCCGCTCGGGAAATCCTCGACGGCGAGCGCGACCCCTTACTTGCCCCTTATGGATTGTCGCGTTTCGCTCAATAGGCGGGCGGACGCCGAAAGCCGCCGGTCAGTGGTTCGATTGCCCTGGCGATGCCGAGCAGCTGTGACTCCGACCAGCGTTTGCCGACCAGTTGCAAGCCGATCGGCAAGCCCTCGCTGCCCTGTCCGCATGGGATGGAAAGCGCCGGATGGCCGCTGTAGTTGAAGACGGCGCCATAGGCCGGCAGCATCCAGTAGCTCTGCTCCTTGCCGTCGACCGTGATCGGCGTGCCCGGCTCGCAATGCGGGAAGGCGGAAGTCATGGCGACCGGGCAGAGCAGCGCGTCATGGTTTTCGAAAAACCGGTCCCAGGCGAGAATGGACCTGTCGCGGCGGGCGAGTGCCTCGAACCAATGCGAGACCGGTGTCGGGTTCTCCGGCGACTCCGGCTGGGCGGCCTCCAGCATCATGCCGATCAGCGCGCCGCCCTGCTCCAGATCGTGGTGCAGATCGAGTTTCGGCAGTTTTGCCTCCTCAACGAGGGCACCGGCCGATTGCAGCTGCCTTGCGAGGTTTTCGACCGCGGCGCTGATGTCGCCGGCCACCGGAAAGCCGGGAAAGGACGGCGCGAAGGCGATGCGCAATGTCCTAGGGTCGAGCTTCGGCATATCCTGGACCGGCACCGGAGCAAGATCGGTGTCGCTTCCATCCGGGCCGGCGATGATTTGATAAATCAGCGCCAAATCTTGCACGCTGCGCGCCAACGGCCCGAGGCAGGACATCAGCCGTACGCTGCGCGCGGCACCGCCGGGATCGGGGAAGGCACCGGCCAGCGAGACACGATGCTCCGTCGGCTTCAAGCCATAAACACCGCAAAAGGCGGCTGGCAGCCGGATCGAATCCTGCATGTCTGTGCCCACGTCGAACGGCGTCATCCCCAAGCAAATTGCCGCTGCCGCGCCTCCGCTGGAGCCTCCCGCCGTGCGCTGGAGATTCCATGGATTGTTAGTGCGGCCGAACAGCGGGTTGTTCGATTGCCAGTCCGAAAGCATGGCCGCGACATTGGTCTTGGCCATCAGCACGCCGCCGGCCGCTTTCAGTCTGATGACGACCGGGCTGTCCTGCTTGGCGACATAGTCGGCAAAGGGCGGGAAGCCGACCGTGGTCCTTATGCCTGACGTTTCGTGCATGTCTTTCAGCGTGAACGGCACGCCATGCAGAGGTCCGGGTGCGGCGCCGCGCGCCTGGGCAGCGTCCGCCTTCTTGGCACGCTCGCGGGCGCCTTCCCTGTCGAGCGAGATGACGGCGTTCACCGCATGGTTGTGCGCATCGATTTGCGCCAGATAGGCGTCGAGTGCTTCCACGGCGGAGATTTTGCGCTTGGCGATGGCTGTAGCGAGATCGACGGTTGAGGAGAAGACGATGTCCATGAGGAATGCTCCGGCTTGGCCACGCGTGCCTGACCAATTGGCGGAACGCGGCGCGATTTCAAGCGGAGTTGAGCATTCGGTATTCGCTAGTGCTTGATCGAAGTTGTGCTGCCGATGTCGGCACTCTACGGCGCCCCCCTCTGGCCTGCCGGCCATCTCCCCCTCAAGTGGGGAGATTGGATAGCGTCACGGCTTTCGCCAATCTTCAACGTTGCAAGAACGCGCGGTCGGCGAAGCTGCCAATCTCCCCACTTGAGGGGGAGATGTCCGGCAGGACAGAGGGGGGCGCTGGCCCGCGACTTTGCAGCATTTGCGATCCGGCGAAGAAACTTACCCGACCAGCGCCAGCTTTGCCGCCGCCGGAGCAAACGGGCGAATGCTGATGCCGTCCCGCGTCATCGTGACAAAACTCGATGGCGGGATCGCTTGCCAGTCGCCACCCTCGCGATCGAAGGGTTCGGACACGATGCAGCGGCCGCCGCCCTTGCGCAAGACGGAGGTGTAGAGCGTCGGCGCGTGGGCGTCGGTGGCATAGCGCACCGCATGCAGCGCCTGTCCATCCGAGAAGGCGGCGGTGAGCTTCAGCGCTGGTTCGAGGCCGGCGCGGCGCGAGGCTTCGAGCACGCGGCTAGTGGCGCGGGACACCGCGCCTTGCGGATCGCCGGCCAACCCTTCGTCGATCATCAGCAGGAAAAAGAGTTCGGAATCGGTGGTGCCTTCGCGCTGGTCGAAGACGGCGTCTGACAGCGAATTCTCCAGCGCGCGGCGGATCTTCTCGAAGCCGCCGATCTGGCCGTTGTGCATGAACGACCAGGCGCCGGAGATGAACGGATGGCAATTCATGCGGCTGGTGGCGCCGCCGGTGGACGCCCGTACATGGGCGAGGAACAGGCCGGATTTGATCTGCCGGCACAGGCTTTTCAGATTGGGATCGGACCAGGCCGGCAGGATATCGCGATAGAGACCCGGCTCCGGGCGGTCGCCATACCAGGCAAGGCCGAAGCCGTCGCCATTGGTCGGCGATTTCGCTTCCTGGGCGCAATGGCTCTGGGCGATCAGCGAGTGACAGGGCGCCGTGAGGATGTCTTCGAGAAAGACCGCTTCACCGAGATAGGCCGCCCACCGGCACATCGCTTCTGTCGTCCTCTAGGCGCGATCCATAAGAGCCGCAGGCTCCTTGATCGCGTGTGTGCCTCTGTTGTGCGTCCGCTCATAAAGCTCGCGAACGATTCGGCTGGCGGTAGTTTCAAACAGAAATGGCAAGAAAGCATGAACGAGCGCAGCACAAGCCGCCATCAACAGGCGCGACGAAAACCAGGCGGCAAAGCCCATGTGGCTGAAATAGGTTTCGCCGACCTTGGCCGGATGAGAGGTGAAAATCTTGGCGACCGACATGCTGGTTCCCCTTCAGCGCTTCAAGTTCCTGATATGTGTATCCTGACACGCTTCGCCGGTTCATCGGTCTCAAAATGTCCTTGTATTTCGGTGATCCTTGGGACAAACATCCCACATGACG
Source organism: Mesorhizobium sp. LMG17149 (assembly GCF_024518695.1). Classification (NCBI taxonomy): domain Bacteria; kingdom Pseudomonadati; phylum Pseudomonadota; class Alphaproteobacteria; order Hyphomicrobiales; family Phyllobacteriaceae; genus Mesorhizobium; species Mesorhizobium sp. LMG17149. Next base: position 6,994 of record NZ_JANIFL010000003.1, on the reverse strand, counting down.
CTGGAAATTGACGAAATCGACCGGAAATTGCTCACTGAGCTGCAACGCGACGGCACGCTGTCGGTCGACCAGCTGTCGGAACGGGTGGCGCTGTCGCGCAATGCCTGCTGGCGCCGAGTGAGGCGGCTGGAAGAGGCTGGTGTCATCACCGGCAGGGTGGCGCTGGTCGATGCCGAAAAGCTCGGGCTTGGCCTTTCCGTCTTCATCCTGATCCGCACGTCCAACCACGATCCGGAGTGGCTGCAGAAGTTCCGGGCGGCGGTGACCGGCTTTCCCGAGATCATCGGCGTCTACCGCATGTCCGGCGACCTCGATTATGTCTTGCGCGCCCGCGTCGCCGACGTGAAGGCCTATGACCGGCTCTATCAGCGGCTGATTGCCAAGGTGGCGCTGTCGGACGTTTCCGCGTCCTTCGTGATGGAGGAAATCAAGGAAACGACCGTCGTTCCGATGGAACTGCGTTAGGGGCACCGCATGTGGGATTGGGTAGTGTCTCGGTATGAACTGGGCGCTTCTGGTCTTTAGGTCCGGTGGGCCTCGTGTAGCCTTAGCAATTCTGACTTGGCATCCACCAAAACCTGTTTCCAATGAGCGATATCGTCCGGCGTCGCTGGTTCTGGCAAAGCGTTTGCTGCATAGGCCTTCAACATGGCCTCAGCGAGACGCTTGCTAGACTCTGCAGTGCTTCTCAATAGGGCTAAGATGTCGGGTTGGTCATCGGCCTGATTATCCATGCGGCCAACATATCGAAATTCGAACAGTTAGGCGACCCACTACCGGACCGGCCATCGTGCCGCCCAAAAGAAAGCCGTTGACAGAATTACAGTCGAGTTGACCGAATCGCCGTTCGCGCCGATAGGATCGATTTTATGCGCGCAGCCCTTCAAACTTCCTCCGTTATCGGTCCGACCGTCGGCTTCGTCAGGTTGCCGCATGCTGAAGGACTTCCCCTTCCCGCCTATGAAAGCACTGGTGCCGCCGGCATGGATCTGCGCGCCGCGGTGCCGGACGACCGGCCGCTGCTGATCCTTCCGGGAAAGCGCGCTCTGGTGCCGACCGGGCTGATCCTGGAAATTCCGGAAGGCATGGAGGGCCAGGTGCGGCCGCGCTCCGGACTTGCTTTCAAGCACGGCCTGACCGTCCTCAACACGCCCGGCACCATCGACAGCGATTATCGCGGCGAGGTGAAGGTGCTGCTGATCAATCTCGGCGACGAGGACTTTGCCGTGACGCGCGGCATGCGCATCGCCCAGATCATCTTCGCTGCGGTGGCCCAGGCGACCGTGGAAGAGCGCAGTCTGGCCGGTGGTACGGCGCGTGGCGCGGGCGGGTTCGGATCGACCGGCACCGCCTGATGTCTGAACTGCCTAAGCTTGTCATCTTCGACTGCGACGGGATTCTGGTCGATACAGAGAATTTGGCCAATCGGCGTCTCGCCGAATGCCTGACCGCTGCCGGCTATCCGACAAGCTTCGAATATTGCCGCAAGAATTTCTCCGGCCGCAGCATGGCGTCGGTGCAGAAAGAGATCGAAGAAGAGACCAGCGTCAGGCTCGGCGCCGGTTTCGTCGATCGCTGGAACGCCGGCCTGCCGGACCTGTTTGCCCACGGCGTCGAAGCGATCCCCTACGTCCGCGAGTTCGTCGAAGCCGTGCGTTCAGCCGGTATCGCCTATTGCGTCGCCACCTCGGCCCGGGTGTCGAAGATGCACATCACGCTTGGCCAGACCGGGCTGCTGCCGCTGTTCGAACACGCGATGTTTTCCTCGACCATGGTCAGCCGTGGCAAGCCGTTCCCGGACCTGTTCCTGCATGCGGCCAAGACCATGGGCTTCGCGCCTGCCGACTGCATCGTCATCGAGGACAGCGTCGCCGGCACGCAGGCCGGGATCGCCGCCGGCATGCGGGTGTTTTCCTACCATGCCGATCCCTATTCCGACCGCGCCGGCCTGATCCAGGCCGGCGGCATCCTGTTCGACGACATGCGCGAGCTGGCCGGGCTGGTGCCGATCCACTGACCTGATCTTCAGCCTGCAGCTGTACGCCTCGATTGTCCGTGCTAGCTTGGCACCGCCAACTCGAGGCCACGCATGAACCCCAGCCTGCTCCGCCTCATCCTCGCCTTGATGCTGGCGCCGTTTCTATGGACCGCGGCCGGCGCGCAAGCCATCAGCTTTCCGGAGCTCGGCAGCGCTCTGCCTGGCCGCACGGATGTCACCTATCTCGACCTCGCGAGGATGGTCATTCCGGATCTCGCTGCGGACAAGGACGGCTTCTATAGGGGTGGGTTGCCGATCGAGATGCGTCATATCGAGGGACCGGACAGCGGCGGTTCGCCGCCCGAGACTTCGAGCTTTTCCAATGCCGCGGTGCTCGCCATCAAGGCCGGCGGCAAGGATCGGCTGACCATGCTGTTCGACCTTGGCGATTCTCCCGACAGCGCCGAAGGCTATGCGGTGCTGGCGCTCTACGACATCACGGCCAAGCCAAAGCTGCTCGACGCCGTCAATGTCGCGCTCGACCGCGGCACCTATTTCCGCGAACCGGGCAAGCTTTCCGTCGGCGCCAACGATGACGTCCTCATCACCATGAGCGCGCATTTCAATTCGAGCCAGAACTATGTGATCACGCCGCTGATCATGATCCGCGACGACAAGTTCGAACCGATCGACATGATCTATACGTTCGATGAAAACCTGTGCGCCTACAGCCGCAAGCAGGATGTAGCTTTTCAGGGCATTGCCGATGGTCAGCCTTATGCCGCCATCAAGGTGACCGTGACCGACTCTACTGTGCTGAACGGCGAAAGCTGCGACGACACTCCGCCCAGACCAGAGTCCCACGAGATCTCCGTCACCTATCACTGGGACAAGAAGACATCGCGCTACACCAAGGATTCCGACGCGCTGGACAAATTGGCAGGAGAGAACGCCAATCGCTTCTGAACCAACCGCATTCGTTTGCCCGGTCAAATCGGGCAGGATAAAATCCGCTTAGCCACACCGCACATGATGGGGGAACTACCATGGACAAGGGCAAGATCTTTCGCGACCTGCATGCCTCGACCTTCGTCATGCCCAATCCCTGGGATATTGGCACGACGAAGCTGCTGACCTCGTTCGGTTTCACGGCGCTGGCGACGACCAGCGCCGGCTTTGCTTTTTCACGCGGCCTGCCGGATGGCGCCGTAACCTTCGACCAGATGATCCACCATTGCCGCGAGGTGACGGCGGCGACCAGCCTGCCTGTCTCCGCCGACCTCGAGAAAGGCAAGGGCGACAGCGCCGAGCAGGCCGCCGAAACCATCTTCGCGGCGGAAGCGGCCGGTCTTGCCGGCTGCTCGATCGAGGACCACACCGGCGATCCGGACAAGCCGATCTATGATTTCGCGCACGCCGTCGAGCGCGTTGCGGCGGCGGCGGAGGCGGCGCGGGCGCTGAAGCGCGATTTCGTCTTCACGGCGCGGGCTGAGAATTTCCTGTGGGGCAAGTCCGACCTCGACGACACCATCAAGCGGCTGCAGGCCTTCGAGAAGGCCGGCGCCGACGTGCTCTATGCGCCCGGCATCGGCGATGTCGAGATGATCCGCACGCTCTGCTCGGCGGTCAACAAGCCGGTCAATGTCATGGCAAAGCCTGGCTTCACCATCGCCGACCTCGCCATGGCCGGCGTCAAGCGCATCTCGCTCGGGCCGTGGCTGACCAATTTCGCCTATGGCATGCTGGAAACGGCGGCGCGCGAGATCCAGCAGGACGGCACCTTCGGCTTCACCCGCGCCGCCATGCCGTTCGGCAAATTGCAAGCCCTCTTCGGCAAGTCTTCAGCTTGAACGGGGCCCATCGCATGACGCTTACCGTCGTCGATATGCATACCGGCGGCGAGCCGCTCAGGATCGTCACCGGCGGCTATCCCAGTGTCCCCAAGGGCACGATCCTGGAAAAGCGCGCCTATGTGCGCGACCATCTCGATCATCTCAGGAAGATCCTGATGTTCGAGCCGCGCGGCCATTACGACATGTATGGCGCCCTGCTGGTCGAACCCGACCTGCCCGGCGCCGACCTCGCCGTGCTGTTCATGCACAATGAGGGCTATTCGACGATGTGCGGCCACGCCATCGTCGCGCTCGGCCGCTACGCCGTAGATGAAGGATTGGTGGCGAAACAGGAACCAATCACGACAGTCAATATCGAGGCGCCGTGCGGGCTGGTCGTCGCCTCGGTCGAGGTCAGGGACGGCAAGGCCGGTGCGGTGTCGTTCGAAAGCGTGCCGGCCTTCCTGTTCGCCGGCGGCCGGACGATAGAGCTGGCGGGCCACGGCACGATCGGCTTCGACGTCGCCTATGGCGGGGCTTTCTACGCGCTGGCCGATTGTTACCAATTCGGGCTCGAATTCGGCAGAAGCCGGGTGCGCGATTTCGTCGATGCGGCAACCGCGCTGACGGACAGGCTCAAGGCCGAATTTCCGCTGTCGCATCCCGACCACGGCGACCTTGCCTTCCTCTACGGCACCATCCTGACCGATGGCCGCGATGCTTTTTCCGATGGGGTGACCAAGAACATCTGCGTCTTCGCCGAGGCGGAGGTCGACCGCTCGCCGACCGGTTCCGGCGTCACCGCGAGGCTGGCAGCCATGCATGCCAAGGGCGAGATCGCGATCGGACAGACGCGCACATTCGAAAGCATTGCCGGCTCGCGTTTTTCGGGAGCCGTGGTGCGGACTGCGAAGGCTGGCCCGCACGGGGCGATCATCGCCCGCGTCGGCGGCCGCGCCTATTATAGTGGCAGGACGGAGTTTATCGTCGAAGCGGACGACGAGCTCGGACGCGGATTCCTGTTGCGCTGAAGAAAATGCTCAGCGGCGCGAGGAGCGAGCCACTTCCCGCACCGAGATCGCCTTGTGCAGATGCACCATCACGGCGGCGGCGAAGAGCGGCGTCAGCAGGTTGAGCAACGGCACGGCGAGGAAAGCCGCGATGAGCAGCCCGGCGAGAAACACCGTGCCGGCATAGTGCCTGCGCAAGGCCCTGGCCTCTTCTTCCCCGCGAAAGCGCATGGCAGCGAATTCGAAGAACTCGCGCCCGAGCAGATAGCCGTTGACGATAAAGAAGGCGGCTATGTTGACGCCCGGCACCAGCAGAAGCAGCAGGGCGACGATGTTGCCGAGAATGACGACGCCGAGGAATCGCGCCGACAGCACCAGCGAGCGCAGCGCCGGCATGGCGCGACCGGTCGGATCGCCGGGATAGTCGGTGCGCTCGACCACTTCGGCGATATCGTCGAGGAACAGGCCGGCGACAACAGCCGTCACCGGCGCGATGAGCAATGCCATGCCGAAGGCAAGCGCTATCGCGGCGATGATGCCACCCAGCCAGCCGGCCCAGGACGGTATGCCGGGCAACAGCGTCTGCAGCCACGGCAGGGCGAGCCACTCGACGAGGCTGGTCAGGCCGAACCACAAGGCGACAAGCGCCAGCAGCGTCAGACCCAATGTCTTGAGGAACACGGCCCGAAAGGGAGGCGAGAGCAGCTCGAGGGCCGCAGTGCGGGCAGCGTCGAAAATCACCGTGCTTTACCCCTAGGTCACACCAGACACCGTCGAAAAGGCGGATGCTTCCGAGATAAGCAGAGCACGGCATGAGCGCAAGCAGGCCGGTTCTTTTGCTTTGACGCAATCCCCAATGGGAGAGCGCTATGCGCTTTTCCCGGGAAAACCGCTTCACACTTGTCCTGGAATTGCTCTACCGCGCAAATGCTGGCTTTCGAACCGGAATGGTCATGGCGGCGACCCCAGCCACGACAAAACCCATGCCCAGCCATGCCGTCGAGCCTAGGCTTTCGCCGAGGAAAAGGGCGCCGATGCCGACGCCGATCGGCACCCGCAGATAGGCCTGCGAGGTGGTGCCGACCGAACCCAGCGTGTGGATGAGGCGGAAATAGATAACGAAGGCCAGTGCGGTGGAAAACACCGACAGGCCGAGCAGGGCCAGAATCGATGCGATCGAAGGCGCCAGCGTCCACGGCTGGTCGAACACAAGACTGAGCGGCACGAGGATGACGGCGCCGCACAGCATCGAACCGGCGGCAGGCAGCATCGGATCGAGACCCTTGAAGCCGCGGCCGAAAATGGCGGCCCCGGCATAGCAGATTGTTGCCGCTACGATGGCCAACTGCGCCCACAACTCGTGACCGAGGCCACCCAGTGCCTGCGTGCCGATGATGAGGCAGATGCCGGCAATGCCGGCGCCCACGCCAATCAGCTTGCGCAGCGTGACCGGCTCGTGGCGGGTGATGAGCGCTGTCAAGAGGAAGGTGAAGATCGGCGAGGTCGCATTCAGGATGGTGGCGAGGCCGGCATCGACCGAACGTTCCGCCGCGGCGATCAGGGTGAACGGGATGACGCTGTTGAGGCAGGCCTGGAAGGCGAAGCGGCGCCAGCTTGCCGCATCGCCCGGCATGGCGAGCCCGCGCCAGCGGAGGATGGCAAACAAGATACCACCGGCAATCAGGGTGCGGGCGGCGATGAAGGTGACCGGCGGGATGGTTTCGACGCCGATCTTGATGAAGGTGTAGGAGGCGCCCCAGAGCACCGCCAGCACGACGAGCAGCGCAAGGTCGGTGGTCATGTCGTTCTTTGCAGGCTCGTTCTTTGTCGGCATGGCTCGCCTTCAGACGGGATCGGGTGAGCCATGCTTGTAGGCGGTCCGGCGATGAAATGCTTCGGCCACGGTCGAATTGTCATAGCGCCTCGCGGCTGATGCGCCTTTTGCCTGTTCCGCCAAAGTTGCGTGTCACGCCCTAGGCAAACCGGTTTCAAATCGCTAGACCCGCGCCGGACCGGCGTGGCAAGAAGCCGGCTCGGGTTTTGGCGGAGATTTTGATGCCGGATTATGACGTGCTTTGCATCGGCAATGCCATTGTCGACATCATCGCCCAGTGCGACGAGGAATTCCTCGAGACCAACGGCATCATCAAGGGCGCGATGAACCTCATCGACAC